>NZ_JBEPRQ010000003.1:0-495690 GCF_040548425.1 Bradyrhizobium sp. i1.15.2
CGCTTTCCACGGCATCTACACCTCCCGCAGAACAAAAGCGGAAAGTGTAACCCATGTGTCCGGTACGAACTGTCACCTATGTCTCGGGTCGCTCATCTTGCGAAAGCAAGGCACCCAAAACCCCGGCTTCCGAAAGGACGTCGGGGTTTTTCTTGTTCGCGGCGAACCGAAGGATCGCGGCTAAGTCGCCCCGCAGCACGATCGCCAGCTCTTCCGCGTCGGGCACGAGCGTCACCTGGTCGACCAGCGTCCGGAAAACTTCCGCAGCCTCGGCCTTACCGTCCTCGTTCTGCAGGCTCTCATAGAGCGCGCCGATCCGCTGGCGGTAGATCTCCGCCATGTTCGGATGCAGTATCGCAGGTGCCCTTATTCCGTGACGTGGCGCAGCCCAGCAGATCTTTCGAGATCATCGTATAACCCACATCACTCGGCGCGACGTCGCCCGGGTCTTCGGAGATGACCTCGCCGGCGAGCGTGGCACAGTGGAGATGGTCGAACGCTATTTCCCTCTCTCCACGCCCATTGAAGATTTCCTCGGAAGCAGCGGTCGCAGCCTGCGCGATCAGATCGATCGGCACATGGATCGCAATCCCGGCGATTGGTCGGTGGAATATCTATTCGGCGAAATCGGCGCACTGGGCTGCTCCAGAGCCCGGTTCGGGGCGTTGCTCGAAGAAGCTGTTCACCCCCTCTCTCGGTCGGGAGAGGAGCAGTTGCAGACGGTCGCTGCCCTCAACAAAGTCCTTGCGCGCGATGGATATGAGCTGGCGCAGGAAAGCGAACTTTCGGGTCACCCGATCTCCGGCTTGCGCCCCCTCGTGCGCGGAGTCGGTGGTCGGCCCAAGAACTTGATCTTCGCCTCGCGCGGACCCAAGCCGGAGATCGGCTTTGCTGACGCCATCAACAACGACATCGTCATTCTTTCCGGCGAGGAGAGCTGCTTGGTCTACGACCGGCCGATCAGTTCAAACGGCCTGCTCTGGTCTGAGCTCGTCGCTTGGTGGAGCGGCGTCACCCCTGGGGCCAATGCAGCAAATCTCGGTGCGCGCCTTCAAGAATCTCTGGCTTCAGACGCGGAGCGCAAGCTCTTCGCCACGTATTTCAAGGCCTATCGATCCGTCCTCGGCGAGGCGCTGCCCGCGCTCCTTCCGCAGGTCTATCTTCACTATGACCCCGCTGTCGTGAAAACCCTGCGCCATCGCCTCCCTCTTCCGCGCCAGCGCATGGATTTTTTGCTGCTCCTCCCCGGGCGCCAACGCATCGTGCTTGAGGTGGACGGAAAGCATCACTTCTCGGAGAATGAGCATCCGTCGTTGAAGGTCTATGCTGACATGGTCTCGGCCGACCGCGAGTTGCGCCTGGCCGGATATGAGGTTTACCGTTTCGGAGCGAACGAGCTGGTCGGCGACGGCGCCGAATCGAGGATCACCGATTTCTTGGAGAAGCTCTTTCGATTGCATCGCGTAGGGCGCTGACCACGCCTCGAAGGGGTCAAATACTCGTTGCATGTCGGAAAATCAGACATTATACTAGCTGCAGGTCCTAGAAAGACACAGCGATGGTAACCGCTACGCTCGCCCCGCCGCCCGTCAAGATTGCGCCGTTCCCCTTGGCCGCCGTCGAGGCAAAACTGCGGGACGAATTGATCGAGGCCGTGAAGATCGAGGCATCGATTAGAGGCATGACCTTGCCAGCGGCACCGGCAGACATCGCCAAAGCATCCGTTCACGTTGACTCGTTGGTGGTCGTTGTAATCCTATGCGCAGTTGAACCGATCGTCGGGTTCGAACTGTCTGAGAGCGTCGTCCGCGCAGGTGGATATACTTCGGTCGACAGCGCACTCGGCCAGCTACTGCCCCGTTTGGAGAAAGAGTGGACGAAGAAGAAAGGAGCGAAATCATGACCGAACTCGCAGTTCATCAGGATGACGATGACGAAGCGCGCCGGCTCCTGGGCGATCGGCTACGTGAAGCTCGCAAATATCTCGGCCTCAAGCAGGAAGAAGTCGCAACCTATTTGAAGATTCCACGAACGGCGCTCACGGATATCGAGAACGGTCAGCGCCGCGTCGAGGCGATCGAACTCGCCCGGCTTGCTAAGCTGTACCGACAGCCGGTGGGCTATTTCACGGGGGAAGACGCTGCAGCGAGCCTGCCAATCGATGTGGCCCACCTGGCGCGCAAGGCGGCCGACCTGTCGGAGCAGGACCGTACCGAGCTCGGACGTTTCGCCGAATACCTGCGCGCTCGGTCGCGCGCCGCGGGAGGCTAGTCGATGGTGGCCGCGGATTATCCGAGCGCGGTACGTGCCGGCACGATGGCCGCGGCCCGGCTGCATCAGCAGCTTGGCCTGCGTCAGCAGATCGAGGAAGCCGGCGGCAACGTCGATGTCTTCGCGGCCATCCATGCCTTGGATTTGCCCCTGCTCGTGCGGCCCCTGCAAGGGCTCCTCGGTGCTTATCTGAACGATCCTGGGCCCGGTGTCCTCGTTACGACGCAGCGTCCGATGAGCATTCAACGGTTCACTGCGGCCCATGAGCTCGGTCACTTCCGCCTGCAGCATCAGCCCAGTCTCGATGACGAAAGCATTCTGCGACGGATGCCGCTGCAGGCGCAGCCGACCGGTGACTTTCAGGAGGTTGAGGCCGACGCGTTCGCGGTCGAGTTCATGATGCCGCGCTGGCTCGTCGCTTGGCATGCGGCTCGCCAGGGCTGGACCGTTCCCGATTTTCGGCGACCGAGTGCGGTCTACCAGCTCTCGTTGCGGATCGGCGCGAGTTATGAGGCGACTTGCTGGACGCTTGCCCGCCACAGGCTCATCCAGGCGGCGCAGGCCCGGGAGCTTCTTCAGACCCAACCGCGTGAGATGAAAGTCGCCCTGCTTGAGGCCTACCAACCGCAAGACTACCGCGGCGATGTCTGGCTGCTCACCGGGCGCGACGCAGGAGCGCGCATCGACGGCAGCCGCAACGATCTGTTTGCTCTCCGGCTCGAAGAACACAGCGGCGGAGGCTATCTCTGGGACATCGATCAGCTCAAGGTGAGCGGGTTCGCCGTCGTTCGCGATGACCTTCAGGCGATTGACGCCGACGGCGTCGGCGGTCCAGTCATCAGGCGCGTGACGGCAACCCCACCGGACACCTATCGCGGTCGGCTCGCAATCGACGAACGTCGACCATGGGATCCCGATCCGCCGCTTGCGACCCTTGCCGTGGACGTCGACCTCACCGGTCCTGAGCAAGAGGGGCTTTCGCGCGCCGAACGGCGGAGGCTGCTTGAGGCGGCATGAGCGACGTTACGATTTCGGCCGATCTGCGGGCTTTTTTCGGCGCTGCCCGCAATCAAGGGGCGCGCCCTACCTGCCTTGCCTTCGCGGCGAGCGATGCACATGCTGCTCTACGTGAGGGATGGGCGCCGTTGTCCTGCGAGTATGCCTTCTTTCAAGCACAGCGGCGTGCCGGCCGAATGCCGAACACCGGCGCACTCTTGTCCTCGATGCTGGAGGCGCTCGGTAAGGACGGGCAACCCGAAGAGAGCGGCTGGCCCTATCTATCGGCAACGCCCGCAGATGCAGCGTCATGGGCGCCGCCGCGCGAGATTGGCAAGCTGTACGGCCGTAACGGTGCAACCGCCACCCACTCGATCGACCGCGTCATCCAGGAATTGGATCAGGGGCGTCCTGTGATCGTCCTGACGATGCTGTCGCGTGCCTTCTATCAACCAAACCCTCAGAGTGTCGTCGATCCGGCGCCGGGCGAGCAACCGGAGCCCGACCGACGTCATGCCGTCGTTGCCGTCGGCCACGGGAAGGTCGACGGCCAGCGTGCCGTCTTGGTGCGCAATAGTTGGGGGCCGAGCTGGGGCGATGCAGGCTACGGCTGGCTCACGGAGCGGTTCCTTGGCCCACGTATCTATGCGGCCGCAACCTTGTTGGAGGAGGTCGATGTACCTGCCGATCCCATCGCAGCCTGACTGCGTGAGCGCCTGGCGCGAAGCCGTGCGCGCCGTCGACGATCGACCGGGCCACTCGGCCTACAATGTCATCATCGATATCGCGGATCCGGTCGCTCATGCGACGCTGGCGAACCCCCGTGTTGCGGTCGTCGACGAGTTCTTGTCTGACTGCGAGAAGTCGGTGGAGACGGTGGCGAACACCATTTTTCCCGCCGGCCTTTATCGCCGCTATGGCGCACCTGCCTTCTTCGATATTTTCCGCGACAATGTTCTGAAGAAGGTTCGGCGAAGCGAACGCTGGTCCGGTTACTATTTCGAGCGCATGATCCAATATCCGGTGACCGAGGGTGACGCGCCCAATCAGCTCTGGGATATCATCGGACGCCTGAAAAACGAGGACGTGCGGGCCCTAAACAAGTTCGAACTGTCGCTATTCGATCCGGTCAGGGACGTCGATAATTCGCCTTATGGCGGACAGTGCCTCAGTTTCATAAGCTTTAAGGTCATGCCTGGCACGGAAAAGACGCTGACCTTGACTGCGATGTATCGCAATCACTTCTACATCGAAAAGCTGCTCGGCAACCTGATTGGTCTCGGCCGCCTGATGGACTTTGTCGCTCACGAGGCCGGCCTCAAGATCGGCGCGCTCACGGTCATTTCCACTCATGCCGAAATCGACCAACCTCGGCGCAACGGAAAGCCCGCCAGCCGGTCCGACATTACCGCGATGATCGCGAAGTTCGATCAGGCAGCAGCCCCTCTCGCGGCTTGAGGGCCGGAGAAGGGAATCTCGAGCGTCTGTCGGTCGCCATTGCCGGCTGCCAGACCGTAGATTCGATTGACGCCCGTGATGAACTCGGTCTGGCCGCCATAACTTGGATGGCGGACGATCTCGACTGTTATATCGAGGCCGTTTAGCGCCATGCCGGCATCGCGGCCGATTGCCACGATCCGGCGCGGCTTGATCATCGCAATGAGAGCCGTGAGCAATGGCCATGTAGCTTCGCGCTCGGCCCTGGTGTGGCAGCGATTCGAGAAGGGGTCATCGGCCTCATGCGGATGGAGAGGAAATATATTCCACAACACGGCGGGCTCGCCGATTCGAGTTAGCACGCTCCAGACGATGGCGGCGGTCCGCTCCGCGACCACCGGACCTCTTGTTGCACGATCCAGCACTATGCCGCCCATCAACGCCGCCGCCTGACCCAAATGTACCTCGTCCGTCAGCGGCACGCCTGTTCTGCGGCCGCCGCGATAGCCCAGATCGCGGGCGATCCAGATCGTGTCTACGTGCGCAGTCATGGCCGCATCCAGGCAGCGGACAAGATTCCGCCGCCGAACGTACGCGGCATCTGCTCGATCATGAGTCGGGCAACAATCGGCATAGGGGTTGAACACCGAAGGTAGGTGCGTTTCGGCGAGGGCTTTGGCAAAGGACTTCGGCGTTTTCAAAGTAGTGTCTCGATTCTGAGGCGACGGTTATTCGTATCGATGTGGAGACGCCCGCGCCGATGCTCGCGCAGGAAGCGGAAAGCGGCATAGCCTTGCAAAATCGCATCTTCCCAAAGCCACATCGGAATTTGCTCGGCTTCATACCCGCCGACGAACTGGCGGACATGCTTGAGCATGTCGAACGGCAGCTCACCAACCTTGACGTCGGCGAAGAAATTTAGAGCCACGGCTTGCCCAAATATCCATGTCGCCACGCCTTCTTCGATCAGCGTGGCGCGTGCTCCATCCTGTGCCTCGTCGATCTTGGGATCACTCTTGCGCTTGAGCCGGAAGAGAGAGCGGATGACAGGTGACCAAGTCAAGACCGCCACGTAGGCGTAGTGAAAAACGTCGTGAAAGCGGTAGTCATCGGCCGTCATGGCGTTGTCGGTCAGACGATCGCCAATGTTCAGGCCGTTGCAGCGCTGAAAAACGTAAGTCTGGCCGCGAACTTTGCGTTCGAACACGTCAACGTAGAGGTCGCGGGGCAATTTTTCTTCAGCTTCCGCGGACTCGTCAAGCGGTGCTGGGTAGATGCGTTCGCGAGGCCACCGATCGAAGATCTTGCCCAAATTCTTGACCGCCGCCGCCTCGAGCGTCACGCCCGCCTCGTTCGCGGCCTGAATTAAGGTTCGCATGATCGCGACAAGGCGCCCCGCCAAAGCCGCTTGGTTATTCGTCAGGCGCCCAGCTTCGTGGTCGGTCATCAGCAAGCCGACTTCGCCCGCGAGCTGGAGCAGTGTCTTCTCGAACGCCGTCGTCGGCTCCGCCCGGCGAGTCATTATCGGGGGTTGGAGGGAAGCGAATGAAAGTGGGCCATCAGGCGTACGCTGCCAGTCCGCATATCCCCGATTTAGATTTGCAGCGATATCGCCGAGAGACAGCCCGCCGCGCGTGGCAACCGCCGTGAGATACCAAAGCACGTCTCCCAATTCCTCGACGACCGCACCTGCATAGCCGAGATACGAGGCTCGATCTCGCTGCTTCTTTTTGACCTCGCTGAGCAGGCTGCCGGTCTCGCCAAACAGGCCGAGCATCGGAAACGTGAGCGAGCCGCTGTCGCTTCGCTGATCGGTGGTCAACGCCTGCGAGACATAGTCCTGAATAGTAAGCGGGGTGAACTCGTCCGTCATGCTGGCCGCTTCTTTCGACGGTCGGAGATTGCTTCGTCGGGGACGGTCACGCCATACGCCTTCAGCGCACGAAGGACGACGACCCGGATCGGCTCGCGCGTCTCCGCAGCCCGAATGCCGAGGTGATGCTTCGTGACCGACGGCACCTGGATCTGGAGGTATTCATCGTTGTCATCGGGTGATTGCGCGCCGGCCGCCTTCATGAAATCACGATATCATGAGTTTCATGAAACCGCTATGGCGAAGTCTGATGGCCGCGGGACAAAGTTGCTCTTGTGCCAATTTATGTCATTTGCTATCATATGACATCAAATGATGGTGGATTATGGCTCCTCTCGAAGAAAATTGGCTCTCGCTGGAGGAAACCGCCACCTACATCGGTGTCGGCAAAACCGTGCTCTATGGGATGGCTCGGGAGGGCACCATTCCTGCCCGTAAAGTCGGGAAGAAGTGGACCTTTGAGAAAGCAGGCCTGGACGCATGGATGCGCGGGCATCGTCCCGTGCAATCGTTCTTCACTGACATCGAATTCAAGATCGAGGGCAATGACGAGCTCCGCGATCCGCAGCGTGAGGGGTACCTACGCACCTACGAATTTTTTCGGGCCGGGAAGAACAAAGCTATTCTGCAGATTCCGGTTGGCTGTGGTAAAACGGGTCTCGCATCGTTGCTGCCACTCGGCCTTGCGGAAGGCCGCGTCCTTATCATCGCGCCCAACCTGACTATCAAGCAGGGTCTCTACGAGGCGATGGATGTCACCAATCGCCAGAAGTGCTTCTGGCGAAAAGCGGCTGTACTCACCGCCGATCAGATGATCTCCGGACCCCTGGCGACTACGCTTGATACCGGCAATATCACCGTCGCCACCCGGTCGCATGTAGTCATCACGAACGTGCAGCAGCTTGCCACGGATCTCGACAAGTGGCTGAACCAGTTCCCCGACAATTTCTTCGACATGATTATCGTCGATGAGGCGCATCACAGCGCTGCGGCCAGTTGGCAGCGTGTGATCGAGCGGTTCCCCCAAGCGAAGGTGATCCTGCTCACCGCAACGCCGTTCCGCAGCGATCGGCAGGAACTCGACGGCGAGCTGGTGTATCGCTACCCGTTCCGGAACGCGACCCTCAAAGGTTACATCAAGCGCCTGAAGTCGACCTATGTCGCCCCGTCGACAATTGAGCTTGGCTTCGCTGACGAGCGCGGCCGCGCCTATACGCTCGACGAGGTCATAAAGCTCAAAGATGAAGACTGGTTCAGCCGTGGGGTCGCGCTGGCCTCGGTGTGCAATCAGCATATCGTCGACACCAGCCTCGAGCGCCTTGAGCAGCTACGCCAAACCGGCACGCAGCATCAGCTCATCGCCGTGGCCTGCTCCATCAACCATGCTCGGCAAATTAGCTCGCTCTATCGTGAGCGCGGTTTCACAGCCGAGGTCATTCACAGCAAACAACGGGAAGATGAACAGGCAGGTATCCTCGCCGCCCTTCGCAACGGCACCCTCGATTGCATCATCCAGGTTCAGATGCTCGGCGAAGGTTTCGACCATCCCAAACTCAGCGTTGCGGCGATCTTCCGACCGTTCAGGTCGCTTGGTCCATACCTTCAGTTTGTGGGCCGGATCATGCGTGTGGTGGTCCAGAATAGCTCGGGTCATCCCGATAATCTCGGGCACATCGTGACGCACCTTGGCATGAACCTCGACGCCCGATTTCAGGAATTCAAGGATTTTGAGAACGACGATAAGGCGTTCTGGGACAAGGTCATTGGCGGCGAGGAACCGGAACCGCCGCAGGCTGTACTCGACGGCATGACGCGCTTGCGTGCCGGCGATCTGGTCGTCGTCCACGATGAAATTGTCGACGCCCTGTGGGAAGAAGACTTCACCAGCCACGAAGACCAGCAAATCGTTGACGACCTGCGCGAGCGGTTCAAGCTTCTCGGCCTCGACGATAGCAAAGTCGAGGAGATGGTACGGATGGCCCAGAAGGCCTCGGTCCGTAAGCTATCGCCGACAGCGCCCTTTGCGGTTCAGCCGCAGCGCGAATGGGAAGAGGCACGCAAGCGGTTAAACGAAGAGGCCAAGCGTCTTGCGACTGTGGTTCTCAATCATGTCGAGCTGACGCCTGCCGGAACCGAGCTGATTTACAAGTACAGGTCGCTAAAACTGAGTGGGCGATCGAACTTCATCGCCGCACTGACCATGGTGAATCACGAAATCAACAAGCGCCTGGGCAAGGACCGTCAGGCCGCCTCGATCGAGGAATTTCGGTCGGTCCTGGACAATCTCGAAGACCTTCTTCAGGCGTTGGCCAAGCGGGTTCGAAAGGCAAAGGCGAACCATGACAAAGAAAACCCCTAAGGGGCGAGTGCCATCGCTGATTGGCGGGACCAATGGGCGGCCCGTGCGCGTGGAAGTTCAACGCCGCTCGGAATGCTATCGCTGCGACGACGAGATTGTCGCTGGAATCTCCTGCATTGCCATTCCGGAGCTTGGAGGCGCCTTCGCCAACAAGCGTCGAGTGTGCGACGCCTGCTACCAGGCAATTCTGAAGCAGACTTCGGACGATTTGGAGGAACTGCGCCGGCTGTAAAAGGGATAACGATGGGCGACGGCTACAATTTCCAGCAACTCAAAAAGCACATTCTTCCGCTCAGCAACGCAGCCGCATGGGAGGTGGCCGTCAAGGAGTGGAGCCTGGTCGGCATTCATGAGGCCGATGAGCCGGTGACCTGTCCGTGTGGGCATTTCCCGATTATTGAAATCTGCTCGATCCACAACCGGGCCACCGGCCACGCGACCGAGGTCGGCAATATCTGCGTGAAGCGGTTTCTCGGGTTACGATCCGACCTGATTTTCACCGCCATCAAGCGGATACGGAAAGACCCAGACAAGAGCCTGAACGCCGACGCGATCGCTTTTTTTCACGAACGCCGCGTGCTCAATGAGTGGGAATCCAATTTCTGCCAGAACACGATGCGCCTTCGGAGCCTGACCTCAGCACAGCTAGGTAAGCGCCGGGACATCAATCAAAGAGTTCTCACAGCCATTGGAAAGCGCGGATTTCAGGGACCGCAGTAGCGAGCACCTGAGGGGGAAAGCCTTCCCCTGCGTCCGAGCCTGAGGTCTCGGCCGACCCCTTCTGCGGGCAGAACCCCGCAACGCGCCTATCAGAGTGAGAGGGCGGACGGGCTTCGCCGTGACGGGTTGAAGAACGGAGGAGAGGCCTCCGGCGCCTGTCGTGGAGATGACCCATGACCCAAGTCGAAGTTCTGAGCGCTGGCCACAACCACGTCGGCGGCTACAAGGTGGACGTGACCCGCGGGACGCGCGTCGGCCGAGTATCGTCGGAATGGTTCTCGCGGCCAGCGGACGAGCGCTACCTATCCCTGTCGGACCTCTATGCCGCGGTGCGTGGACGGACCGAGCGAAGCCGGACCCGAACGGTCGAGAGCGCTGCGATCCGGGTTGAGGCCAGCCGATCGCACCGACCCACTGGAGTTTCGGCCAACTCGCCGGCCTCGTCGGAGCGCCGGCGGCTTACCTCCGTCAGCTTCCGGCACCGCTGGCCGGCATCAATCTGCAATACGGCTTGACCTCGCATTCCGTCGAGCAGGTGAAGACGCTCGAGATCGAAGACGGTCGCGTCGAGCTTCGCGCCGTTACGGGCCCCGAATACGGGCGTATCTTCGACGACGAACTCGTCGCGGCCGTTCAGCGCATCGCCGGCAACGGCACGGGGGATACACGCTGGAAGGTCCCGGGCGTGCTCGACTGGTCGACCGGGGTCTATAATCCGCGCGTCGACATCAGCCAGGATACGACGACCCTCTACGCTTCCGACCGCGACGTCTTCCTGTTCCTGGTCGACGACCTCAACCCGATCGAGGCCGGCCGATTGGCATAGCCGACAAGTGCTGCGATCTCACGTCCGTGAAGCCGAGGCGACGTCATTCCGGGACGACGTTAAAGGAGGGATACGGCCGTCGAAAAGCGGCAAGCACTCGATCGCGCGCTCGGTCCATCTCGCGAGCTGCTGCGCCCGTGAGCATGAAGGTTGGGCAGGTGGGATTGCCGCAGCCGCAGGGCCTGATTTCGCCGGAGGACAGCCAAGCAGTTTGGGATCGCGATCAGCACCGCAATCGGTTGGATGCAGCGGGTCGAGGAGACCGGCAGCGTTGAGCCTGGCCAGATGGGCGGTCATAAGCCGAAGGCGGTTTCAGGAGACCACGCGGTTTGGCTGTCGCAACGGATCAAGGACGGCGATTTCACCATACGGGGCTCGTTGCCGAGCTTGCCGGACGCGGCCTGAAGGTCGACTACCACTCTGTGTGGGATTTCGTGCATGCCGAGAAGCTCAGCTTCAAAAAAAAGCGTGGCGGCTGGGCGAACGCGATCGACCCGACGTGGCGCGGCGGCGCCTCCAATGGACAAAGTATCAACGTCGCGTCGAAGCTGAGCGGCTGGTCTTCATCGACGAGACCTGGACCAGAACCGATATGGCGCCTTTGCGGGGATGGGCTCCGCGCGGGCACAGGCTTCCTGCCACGATTCCCCACGGCCGCTGGAAGACCATGACCTTCCTGGCGGCCCTGCGCCATGACCGGATTGATGCGCCATGGTTCATCGAGGGCCCGATCGATGGCGTGAGCTTTCGCACCTATGTCGAGAAGGTTCTCCTGCCGACCCTTCGTCCTGGCGATATCGTCGTCCTGGATAACCTTGGCAGCCACAGGAGCAAAGCCGTTCGCCAACTCATCCGCTCGGTCGGCGCCAAACTCTTCTTCCTGCCCAAATACTCGCCCGACCTGAACCCAATCGAACAGGTCTTTGCCAAGCTCAAGCATCTGCTCCGCAAAGCTGCCGCGCGAACCGTCGACGCAGTCTGCGCTGCAATCGGCCGCGCACTCGATGCCTTCACCCCCGAAGAATGCGCCAACTACCTCAAAAATTCAGGCTATCGAACTTAATGCCATCACGCTTTAGCTGCTGGTGATCAAGCTTCTCTGAATGGATTACACCATTCCTTGCGCTGCTTCAGCGTCTCCTCAATTCAGCCCGGCGTCGACCATAAATGCTTCAATGAGGTGGGATGCGCACCATCGTTGTTGGCCAGGATTGATTCGCGCCGAGTTCGATGAACTCGATGCGCCGGGCGAGAATGGCTTGGCGAATGTTGAGGACCTAAGCCCCATATCGGCCGATCGACAAACTTCTGCAAAGCGCGATTCATCGCGGATGAACCCACGGCGTTTCGGGCATTGGTCGTTTTCCCCTTTGGATCTGTCGCGAGGCTCTCGACCGTGGAGAGGCTTGCCGAGCAGCTCGTGCGTTGCCCCCCGATTTCTCGATCGATGGCGGACGCAATACGTATTTTAAAACCGAGTAGGACTCAAGTGTTACGTTCATGCCTAATAAAATGCAATTTTAGGTAATAACCCTATCCGCAAGACCAACCTTTTATTGGTTGGTTCCATGAATTGGCCCGCTCCCGGGACTAATTCATGCCGTGCCTTGTTCGCGGAAAAATTGGGCCTCAAGGCGGGGCGTGAAGGTCTTCTTATGCCCTTCCACTTCATGACATGTGACGGCGGACCAAGTTCTAAAATCAATTGATCTTTAGATTGCTCTACAGCTATGTTGCAACTTATGAGGACGCGAGCATATCAGTCTTCCCTTCGGCCGCGAGATGGAAGGAACGGCAGATTGGTTGCTCGCGCCCTCGTGATGATCGGGGTCGAAGAAGACGTACTCTGAGGTCATAAAACAAGCTACCGGACGTCCCGCGAAGCGCAGTGAGATGGCCGTGAGGGCGTTCGAGTTGAGCTCTGAAGCGGAGCAAGAGGTGGGTAGATGTCAATGAATCGAATTTGCGTTTTAGTGGAGCGAACTGGGGGGGCAGGATCGAATACCGAGATGCAGCCGCGGCGTTAGGGCAGTTCGTTGCTCAAAGCGGGATCGTTCTCGTTTATGGTGGCACGGCCAACGGTCTGATGGGGGCCGCAGCTGACGCGGCACTCGCAGCCGGTGGTGAGGTGATTGGGGTGGTGCCACGTCCGATTGCGGAGATCGACCGCGTGCACAACCGCCTCTCTGAAATCAAGGTGGTTGATACGCTCGGAGTGTCCTCTTCCAGGTCCAAGCCGATGGCGAGGATTTCCGGCAGGTTCGTCACGGCCGCAGCATAACAATTGGCAGTATGTGCGATAGTTCCCTTGACGCCAGGCGGCCAGTTGGGCGAGCGGTCGGAACTGGCCAACACACCTCGCCCGCAACTATCGAGCCAACCTGATCCTTACCGGCAGAGAAGGTCTACCTGAACCGGCGACCTGGGAGCAACTCCTCGCGGAGCGCGATCGTGGGATTCCCTTTGATGTCCACTCCCGCAGTTCAAAAGAGTGACGCGTGCGCTCGAAAGAGGTGAGCGGAAGACCGACACGCTCCCCAACGTGATCATTCTCGCTCTCCAAGAAGGTCGCCAAGAAGATCGACCGCGGCGTCATTACTTTGGATGCTTCCGACATGCCGCGCCTGATCTGCCGTCACGCTGCATGAGTGAAGATCGAATGAGCCATCATATAGTCGAATTTTCGCGAAAACTTCGTAAGCGTGAAATCATCGTCGTGCACGAAGGTAGGACTTTTACGCGTCGCAAGCTGCTGACCAAAATGAGCTTGCAGTCCGTCTTGCGTCGCCCATGCATTCGGCTCCAGGCCGAAGTTTGCGTAAGACAGCTTTTCGACTGAAAACATGTCTCCACTAGTCTTACTGCGTCACAAATTTTCGATAGTTGCTTTGACTTGAGATTGCCCTGATGCAGCAAGGGCATCGAGATAGTGTGGAGACGAGAGCCGCGCTAAATCTTCTTCGGACGGTCGCAATCGAATTTGCAACGTGCCGTTCAGGCCGCAATGGCGGATCCTCTCGGCCGATAATTTTCGGGAATAGCAGCGTTCTTGAAGATTTTGGTGGGACCTGCTTCTGAGGGGGAAAACGTTTCTCGCTCTGAGATCAGGAATCCATAAGCGGCGATGCACAGTGTTGCGTGATGGTGAAAGCCGCGCCAACCCCGCCCCTCGAAGTGACCAAGGCCCGATCTCCTGTTTGAGGTCGTGGTAGTCGCGCTCGATGCGCCAGCGCAGCTTGACCATATCGACGAACTGACGAAATCCAATGTTGGAGGGAAGCGTTGAAAGCCAATATTTGGTCGGAGCTTCCTCGCCCTCTGGCCACTCGATCAGAAGCCACTCTTCCGGCCGGCTTTCGGCAAGCCAGTAATCTCGATGTGCCGGACGGACGCGCACACGGGCAAAACGTGAAGACAACCGTTCTGCCGTACCCTCACGCCACGTGATCTTATGCCAAGCATGCGCTGGCAGACCGATCGCAAGCTTCTTGGCCGAAATCGGACGGTGCTTGCTATCACGCTGTAGCAGTTTTGGAGGTCGTCCGTTCCCCGACCACTTCTTTGGCAGACGCGGTCCGGTTCCTAGCGCCCATACTGAGGTTTGTGGCAAGATGCCGGCCACATAGCTCAGGCCCAGCTCGGCAATACTCCCAGGCAGAGCGGTGTCGGTGCCATAGCCGGCGTCCATCAGTACCACGCCGCGCGGCAAGCCCATCGCACAGGCCCAGCGCAAATGATCAAGTGCAATTGCCGGCTTCGTCTTGAAGATGATCTCCCTGGGGACTCCGGCTTTGCGCCGGCGTGTACGATCCGTCACCCACTCCCTTGGTAGATAGAGCCGATAGGCCACCGGCAAACTCGCATGATGGTCCGCAAGCGAAAGCGTCACGGCAACCTGACAATTGTCTTGCTTGCCCAGCTGACCGCAATATTGCCGTGCAACCCCGACCGAATGCCGCCCCTTCTTGGGAAAGTCCGTATCATCGATGATCCAAGCCTCGATCTCTCCGTGGCGTTCGATGCTGGGCAGCACTGACTCACGGACCTTGGCCAAAACCTGCTGATCCGACCAGTCGCCTTGACCGACACAATGCAACAACGCTTGATGCTGCGCTGCAGTCCGCTCAGGAGCCGTCATCGCCGCCATCGGCTCAACACTCTTCCGATCGCACGGCATCATCAGCCCAGTGCAGTAGTCGCGAAGCGGTTTGGCCCGTCCCGCATGTCCGATGACGCTTGCAAGACCCTCAATATAGGCCGAAAATCGCGACGCTACGTCTCCCGATCTTGTCAGACCCATCTCAGCTTCCTCGTGCTGAAAAGTGAGTCTTCTCAAATATATGATTCCTGTCGACAAAGGCCGCGACACTCTGACTCAGTAAGACTAGCAGTTTGCTGAAAAACCATGAAGTGGAGAGGTTTCTTATTCTGGCCGGTCATTGTAGGGGCGGCGCGGTGGAGTTGGATATAATTTGCTGGTCTGGTTTTGGGTGTCCCCTGACGCGGGGTGGCTAAGCGGCAAGGAGTTTGGGGATGCGGATCAGGTTATAGGCGATCAGATTGAGCATGAAGTCGGCGACGCGGCCGATGCCGCGATGTTTGGTCTTGCGCATGGTCCCGTGCTGCTTGCCCCAACCAAAGATGCACTCGACGATCGCCCGTCGCGATTGCGACATGCCGTACCCCGGATGCCGCGTGGTTCGTTCGTCGATGGCGCTGTTGCGGGTCTTTCCGGTTTTGGTGACGGCCTGGTTCTGCGTCACATCTGGTGTCACGTTGATGGCGCGAAGATTGGCGACATGATCGGCGGTATCGTAGGCCTTGTCCTCACCGACCGTGATGCGGCCACCGGCAGCTTTGCTCTTGGCTTTAAGCATGATCTCCGAGGCGCGACGCTCGGCGGTGCCGTTGGCGTGCGTGACCATGCCGGCCACCGCCAGCCCATTCCGGTTCTCCATGGTGGCGTGGCCCATATAGCAAAGCTTGGCCTCCCGCCCGGCCGCCTTGCGATAAAGCCTGCTGTCAGCGTCGCTGGTACTCGCATGGGTGTCATTCTTGCGCTTCTGGCCGTGGAAGTTGGCGCCGTCATCGTCGTCACCGAGCACAGGCAGTTCGGTCGAATTTACGGTGCGCTCAATCACGTCAACGAGTTGGCTCCGCGAGGCTTCGTTAGTGCTGCGATAGCCAAGCGATCTGTGATATTTCCTGGCATTTGAGCGCGGCGGGAAGCGCGGCATAGACGGCAGGGGCACTGCCGGTCGCGATTGCTGCCACACCAGGTCTTCGACTCGCGGTCCGTCGCATGACGGACCGCGAGTAGTTGTTAGATGCACGTCATATCAAACAGTTTCGGACAAGTCCGGCGCAAGCTCCTCGACCAACGTTGCCACGTGGCACCAGTGGTGGCGGGTGCCTTTCGGTAGGAACCTCGGGTGAGCGTTGATATTTCCAGCTATGCGAAGGTAAATCGTTGGATTCTCTTGCTTCGGATGCGAACGCAGAGACCGACGCGGTAAGAAGCCAAGCTACTGCCGCAAGGGTGCGGATCATGGGTCTTTCTCCATTCTTGAGGCACGAGGTGCCTTGTTAGTCTTTCATCGTATCGATCGTGCGTTATTTTGGATTTTATGTGCGCATGAAAAAACCCTGTTTCAGTGAACGTCGCGAGAGGCGGAGCATAAGTTATGCCAAATGCAGTGAAGGCTTAAATTTCAATCGATAGCAATTTTTCGTAGCTTGCGGCTAGGCGGTGCCGTGCATTTTTGTCGAACTCCTTACAGGAATTTGTAGAGAACCGGTCGAGTTCCTTCATCTAACCCGTCCTGTGCGTGAGAGTGCGGTTTTTGGTCGGATTGATGCGGCCGCACATCTCCTCTGACGAGGCGCACAGGACTGCCTTCGGCTTTTCACGCCTGACGACCCGTGCTTTTGCAACGCGCTTGAGGGATGGGTTGGGCGAACGGGGGCGCACGCCCCGCCGGTCAAGGACCGAGCGGCAGCAGCGCGCCTGGCAAGCAGCGGATCAGGTCGGCTTCGGGACATGCCGCGGCGAACGCAAGGCGAATGCGGCTCGTGGTCTCGACGACACGGGCAGCGATTTTCAGGAGACGAAGACGCAGCGTCGCGAACTCGGCTGTGGCCAATTCCCGGACTTTGGGAATGGCGTCGCGCACGGTCAGCATCAGCCAATAAGCGGCCGTATGGAGCACGAGACGGACCTGGTTGGCGAGCGCCGAACGGCAACTGGTGCGATCGGAAGCAAGCTGCGTCTTATGCAGCTTGATCAGATTCTCAGCTTGGCCGCGCGCGCAATACAGGCTGTCGTAGATCCACTCGGCCGAGCCAACATCGAGGCTGGTGACGACGAAGCGGATGTCGAGACCGAGCATCGTCGCCTCTATACGGGCGACGGTGCGCCGTTCGCGATCCCAGGACTTTGCCTTGTGGCGCGTCTCGGTATAGCCGCGCAGAACAGGCAGGTTCTCGATGGCGCGTCGCGTGCGGATGACGTCAGCGACCTCGTCGACTTTTCTGGCGAGAGGCTTGGTACCGGACAGACCGAAGATGTAGTCGATGCCGTTGTTCTCACACCACGTCATCGCCTCCGGCCGAGCATAGTGCCCGTCGCCACGGAACGTAATTCGCGTCTTGTGCCATCGCGTGCGGATGTGCCGTACCAGGCGTCGAAGATGGGCACGCACCTCGACGCCGCCTTGCCGGGCCGCAGGACAACCGCCACGGGCCGGCTCGTCTCCGTGTCGTAGACGTGGATCGGCAGGAAGCAGCGTTCGTCATAATGCGCGTTGAACAGCGAGAGCTGCTGGTGGCCGTGGACGACATCGCAGGTGTCGTCGATGTCCAGGGTGATGGATGCGGGCTCGCACGGATAGCTATCCATCCATGCGTCGACCAAGGTGTAGGTCGGGCGGATCACGTCGCGCAGTCGCGGCGAATTCTCCAGCCGCGACAGCGTCGGTTGGGAACACAAATCCCGGCCGGTGTCCGGCAGGCGACCGCAGGCGAGCTTGAACGCCGGATCGGACCGCAGATGATCGAGGTCGTCGGCGTCCTCGTAGCCGCAGCAGATCGCGAACATGCGAGCGCGGAACATATCGACAAGGCTGTGCACGACCCGCGTCGGATCGCGCCGATCCGGGAACGCCCGGGCCAAATTGTCGGCCAAACCGAGACGCCGCTCGGCCATCGCCAGAAGCATCACGCCCCCATTCGAGGTCAGGCGCCCACCATCGAAGGCAGCTGTGACTTCCTTGGCGTGAACGGCTGGAAACGAGAATGGCAGAATCGTATCATCGGTCATGGCGGGCGTGGTGTTCGCGGCTGAAGGTGATGGGGTTGGCTTCGCAACCGAACCCTACGCCGCATCAGCGCTTTACACCACGCTCGCCAGCCTCTCAGGCGCCCTCTGGCGAATAAGACGGGCTTGCCACATTCGCCTTGCGTTCACCGCGGCATGTCCCGAAGCCGACCTGATCCGCTGCTTGCCAGGCGCGCTGCTGCCGCTTGGTCCTTGACCCGAGGGGCGTGCGCCCCCATTCGCCCAACCCATCCCTCAAGCGCGTTACAAAGTACCGGTCGTCAGGCGGCAAAAAGCCGAAGGCAATCCTGTGCGCCTCGTCAGATGAGATGTGCGGCCGCATCAATCGGGCGAAAAAGCCGCACTCTCACGAATAGGACGGGCTAGCGCTCCATCTCGCCCATAAGGATTTCATCTGAAACGTATCGTGGATTGGAAATGAGAGTCCGCATTTCCGCATTCTTGTCCCCGTCCGTAAACCGGAAGCCCTTCTTGTAGAAAAATTGTGAAGCTCCCTCATCTTGAGAGAGAAGGGATAGATTGGAAAGGCCCGCGGACTCCCTAATATGATCCGCGACTTCGATCATAGCCGTCCCAACCCCTTTGTACCTCGACCGGCCGAGATTCTCTATGGTGAAAATTCGCAAACTGTCGCGCCCCGGCGCCACGGTCATAGCCCCCACCCTATTGCGTTGACTGGCATCAGAAAACAAAGAAACACTTTGGGCGTTGCCAATATTGCTACTTTCTCTGTGTAGCCTGACTGACTCACCGCTCCTCTTGTCAACAGCGAAAGACGCTGGTCCTTCAGCAGCTAAAGCGGCCGTAAAAGCAATGCTATCTGCGCCAGAAGTGCCGGCCAGCGCATCGCGCTGCTGGTCCACACTTTGCCCGTAGGAGGGCATGTTGTTGTAATTGGTTCTCATCACAACGAGTTACTATTTGGACGAGCTGACAGAAAGCTGACAAAGCCGACGTTTCTTGCGAATGCGCAGGCGCAGCCTGACACGCTCGCTTTGATCGTCCAAAGCAGTATTCAGCGTTCTAGCCCGTCTATTCGTAAGAGTGCGGTTTTTGGTCGGATTGATGCGGCCGCACATCTCCTCTGACGAGGCGCATAGGACTGCCTTCGGCTTTCACCGCCTGACGACCCGTACTTTGCAACGCGCTTGCTTGAGGGATGGGTAGGGCGAACGGGGGCGCACGCCCCGCCGGCCAAGGACCGAGCGGCAGCAGCGCGCCTGGCAAACAGCGGATCAGGTCGGCTTCGGGACATGCCGCGGCGAACGCAAGGCGAATGCGGCTCGTGGTCTCGACGACACGGGCAGCGATTTTCAGGAGACGAAGACGCAGCGTCGCGAACTCGGCTGTGGCCAATTCCCGGACTTTGACGATGCCCGCATCGAAGCCGTGATCGTGAGGACGTTGGAGAGTTGCCCCGAGAACGCCACCCATTGGAGTTCCCGCGACATGGCGAAGGCCAGCGACCTGTCGGTGTCGACGGTGCAACGCATCTGGCGGGCCTTCGGGCTCCAGCCGCACCGGATGGAGACGTTCAAGCTCTCGACCGATCCAAACTTCGTGGCCAAGGTGCGCGACGTTGTGGGCCTCTACGTCTCACCGCCGGAGCACGCCATCGTTCTATGTGTGGATGAGAAGTCCCAAATCCAGGCGCTGGACCGCAGTCAGCCGATGCTGCCGATGCGTCCCGGCCAGCCGGCCCGAAGAAGCCATGACTACACAGGCACGGCACCACATCGCTGTTCGCCGCCCTCGACATTGCGAGTGGACGGGTCATCGCCAAGTGCTATGGACGCCACCGTGCTGCTGAGTTCCGCAAGTTCCTCGACGAGATCGAAGCTGCCGTGCCGCGTGAACTCGACGTTCATCTCGTCATGGACAATTACGCTACGCACAAGACCCCAATGATCCGGAGATGGCTGGCTAAACGGCCGCGTTGGCACGTGCACCTGACCCCGACCAGTTCGTCATGGCTCAACCAGGTCGAGCGTTTCTTCGCGCTCCTCACCGACAAGAAGATCAGGCGCGGCAACTATCGAAGCGTCGCCGCTCTCAGGGCTGACATCACTTCGTTCATCGAACGACACAACGCCAATCCAAAACCGTTCCGATGGACTAAGTCCGCCGATGACATCCTTGCTTCCATCGAACGCTTCTGCCGATACAATGCCCCCGCAAAACACGACCCAATGTCGCGAACTTCTGGTTCAGGACACTAGGCGGTTATCGTCAAGGCGGTACATGAAGGGGTGTCCACGGAAGCCGCCGCGCAGTCGGCGGACGTGAAGAAGCCTGCGATGGCGGAGGCCGCCGAGCGGTTGCCGGCCGACAGGGTTTGGTTGCCGCAGGTATTGCGTCTACCACATCGGACGCCGGCATCACACGGCGCATGATTTTAGACTGAGCAAGGGGCCAGGCCGCGCACGCGGCCTTAAATTCCCAAGGTTCAGCGCCTACCATCGCGTCCGCAAATCTTTCGTCGAATGCGCCACGGCCGGATTGACTTCCCTGCCTACGCGCAGCAAGTTACAACCTTTACGGGCAGCATCGAGCCTGCCTAATGTATTGAACAGTTTTACATTCGTTCGGGACGTGGGACCGGGGGGCCTCACCTTGCGTACAATTTTGCTTGCTACTGCCTCGGGGCTAATTGTTTTTGCATGCGCCGCCAGTGGCTGCGTGCAAATCCCGCGCCGAGATGGAATCGCTGCCGTGGACGTCAATGCTGTCGTCAAACGGATTAAGTGCGACCTTAACAGGGCTGTTCTGGATAAGGCGTACACCCTCTTTCCGGAAGAAAAGCTACCCGAACGGCGGCAGCCCTTCCTCTTTTTGCGCTCGTGGGCCGCCAAGATTCGACTGACGGTCGCCATCGACGATAGCTTCCAGATCAATCCGGGGGCCTCGTATACGCAGCCACTCCGTACGGTGAACAACGTCGCCCAAACCTTCACGATCGGCGCGGGAGGTGGCTTGACGACGCAAGCGATCAGGCAGGAGGACGTAGAGTTTCTTATGTCCTTTAAGGATCTCGATGCGGAGAACGACAGCGGACGTTTGAAAACCGGGCTCTACGACTTCTGTCATCCGGAGCCCGGATTGCTGCTTGAGAGCGACCTGGGTCTAGACCGTCTCGTTGACGCGGCTCTTAAGCCCGTCGAGACCGGCGTCTTGCGACCAGGCAACAATTTTGGACCGGGCGCGTCGCCGCCTCCTGCCATTCCCAAACTGGACCTCCCGACAATCGTTGCCGAACGGCGAAAGGTCGATCCGAAAGCCATACCTGAGGATTCCATACGAACGATTGCGGCCCAGTCCGAAAAGATGAGGCAATTCTCAACTCAGCTCATTCAGAAATTCAACATTCCTGACCTGGCGGATAAGACCACCCAGGAACTGAAGGAGACACCGTCGCCGAAGAATGAAAGCGCGGAACGGATCAAACAGATTCTTGCGAACTCGGCCGAAGCCACCCGCATCGAGACGAAGACGCAGGCCATCATAAACAATGTGGTGAAGCCTCGTTACAGTATTGCGCAGGGAGCGCTCGACGGATCGTGTCTAAAGCCGGTCGCTGAAGCGCAATTTGAGGCCATTGCACAATCAGCCAACGTTTCGACGTTCGTAATCAACATCGACAAAGCAGCCGAACTCGCTTCCGACCGGCCGACTGCCGCACCGCCATCCAAAGCCGACGAGGAAAGATTGAAAGAAGCCGCAGAGCAATCCGCGGCTGATCTTAAAAAATTGATCGAGGCCCGCGACAAGGTCATCGTCGCCACCAATACGATGAGAGATGCCATGCTCACCTGTTTGGTCGAGACCAAGAAGATTCAAGAGGCAAAGAAGAGAGAAGGCCCGGCGGTCTTCGATCCGGTGTCAACCATAAGTGAAACAGTCAATTTCTATATAACACTGACGGGAGGCGTCACACCGACCTGGAAATTGGTGCGGGTGACCGCACCCACCTCCGGAAATTTCCTTTCAGGCACGCGCAAGGATACAAATACTCTGATCCTAAGTATGGGGCGCCCCACCCCTGGGTCCAGCGCCGGACCTACGTCCGCCATTGACCAACAGATTCTCTATTCGATCCTCGGACAGGCGATCCCGGCATCGAGGCCGTAGAACCATTTCGCTCGTGCTGGCTTACCATCGCGACGGAGAGCGTCGTGGATAGCCACGATGGCCAGCATCGCAGCGATAGCGCCGATAGGTGAACCTTGTTCACGGACGACTGCTTACTTGGCATGACCCTCTCGCGAGAAGGTGGAAGGACCACCGGGGTCACGCCTGAGTCACAAAACATCCTCGGATGAGTGCCCCGCGAGAACGTCTGATCGTGATCGAAGCGCTGAAACCAACGGCGGACGAGACCGCCACCCGCATGCCAAAGACGGGAGCCCTCGGGCGGAGCCTCCTTGCCTGCCCGCTCGGTCCTGCCGCCCTCGAATTCTCCCGACCAGCCGCGATGGCGCAGCCGATAACAACGGGAGAAACTCAAATGCTCAACGACACCCAAACCGATAAAATCCACAGCCTTAACGACAGTCTCCGGCGCAACCTGTCATTGGCTGTAACGTCCTGCTTACCCCGGGGCATGACCTGCCTCGAACCGGATCGTCTGGCCGAGTTGCTCGAAGCGGTGCGCAGGTTCGACAGCTTCACGCGGGATAACGATCCGCACGGCGAGCACGACTTCGACGCCATTGACGGGAATCCCGAAGGTGCTGCGGGTCGCGCTGGAAGGGACGTAGAAATCTACGGTTGTTTACGCTATAGCCCTCCAACGCCCCAATGAAATCAAGGCGCTGTGTTGCGATTTCGGCAAGCCAGAGTTTTCCGGCATCGTCTATCACGCCAACTATTTGCGCTTCATGGAGCGCGGACGGACCAATCATCTGCGGCTGATGGGCGCCGAGCAGCAGGCATTGTTCGAGCAGGCCGAGGCGGAAGACACAAGCTTCGCCTTCGTGGTGCGCTCGATGCATCTGGATTTCCTCAAGCCTGCCCGGATGGACGACGTGCTCGATGTCGTGACTTGGCCGGTCGCGGTAAAGGGCGCCTCGATCATGCTGGCGCAGGAGGTGCGGCGCGGGGAAAACGTGCTGGTCAAAGCCGAGGTACGCGTCGCCTTCATCAGCGGCGGCCGCGCCCAGCCGATCCCGAAATCGATCCGCGCCTTGATGAAGGCTGATCTGATTTCGTGATCGGGCGATAGCGGGCGGCCCCTCGACTCCCCCGCGCGCGGCGATAGATTGCACTCCCGCCAACCGATGAGGTCCTCATGTCGCGCCCGCCGCTTCCGCCCTTTACCCGTGAGACCGCAGCGCAAAAGGCCCGCATGGCCGAGGATGCCTGGAATTCGCGCGACCCGGTGCGCGTCTCGCTCGCCTATACCGAGGACAGCCGCTGGCGCAATCGCTCCGAAATGTTTCAGGGGCGTGAAGCCATCGTCGCATTCCTCACCCGCAAATGGGAGAAGGAGCACGACTACCGCCTGATCAAGGACCTCTGGGCGTTCGACGAAAACCGCATCGCCGTGCGCTTCCAGTACGAATGGCACGATGCGAGCGGCCAGTGGTATCGCTCCTACGGCAACGAGCAGTGGGAGTTCGACGAGCACGGCCTGATGCGGCGGCGCGAAGCGTCGATCAACGACGTGGTGATTACGGAGAAGGACCGGCGGTTTCACTGGCCGGCACCGGGGCCGAGGCCGGCGGATGTGGCGGGGTTGGGAACCGATCCGTTCTGAGATTTCAAGCCTCATGGTGAGAAGCCGCGAAGCGGCGTCTCGAACCATGCGGGCCCCCGTTGCTGTAGCGGGGCCTCGATCCTTCGAGACGCGCGCAAATGGCGCGCTCCTCAGGATGAGGAGATGGGCCTGCGCGCCAGAAATCTCGTAATCGCCCCACCAAGCTTGGCGTGGTCCATCGGCTCCGCCAGCGACTCCTTCGCCGTGGCAACGACGGCGTCCGGCGCCTTGCCGTCGCGCAGCTCGCAGCACACTTGCGCAAACTCCACGTCGAACTCCGGATGCGGCTGCACGGTGAGCGTCGCGCCGTTGGCGTAGAGCAGGCCGGCGTGCGGGGTGAATTCGGAGGAGAGGATCGTCAGCGCATCGTTGGGCGGCTCGATCACTTGGTCCTGATGCGAGCAGGCGATGGCGACCGCTTCGCCGTCGACGACGCCGTTGTCCGGCAGCACCTGATAGACGTGCCGGCCGATGCCCCAGCCCTTCTCCGACTTGCGTACGGTGCCGCCGAGCGCCTGCGCGATCAGCTGATGACCGAAGCAGATGCCGACCATCGGTGTCCTGCTGGCGTAGGCCGTGCGCACGAAATCTTCCAGCGGCGCGATCCAGTCGAGCCCGTCATAGACGCCGGCGGCGGCGCCGGTGATCAGCACCGCCTCCAAATTGCGCGGATCGGGCAGCGCATCGCCGCTCGGGATGCTAACGATGTCGATCGTGGCTGTCGGATCCTCAGCGCGGACCATGCGCTTGAACATGTCGGGGAACGAACCGTGGCGCTCGCGATATTTCTGTGGGACCTGCCCGGTCTCGATGATAGTGATGCGTGCCATGCGCCCTCTGGTAAAGCTCAAGCTTGGTCGCTTTCTGACCCATGTTGCTGGTGTGGCGCTGTGCGCTCCAGCAGCACACTCTCTTTCCGGACCTCGTTGAGAAACGCCTTGGCCAGGCGCGACAGCGGCTCGGCTTCCGACCATAGCATATAGGCCACCGCGTGCGTCGTCGGCGCGAACGGCCGCACGACGAGGCCGGTCCCGCCGTTCTGCCGCGGCGAGAAGGGATCGACCACGGCGGCGCCGACGCCGGCGGCGGCGAGCACGCAGGCCGTGTTGCAGTAGCGCACCTCGACGGTCGGCTGGAACGGCGCGCCGGCGCGTGCGAAACTGTCGCGCACGGCCTCACCAAGCCGCGTGCCGCGCTCGAGCCCGATGAAGGGCAGGCCGGACAGGTCCGCGGCCGAGATCACGGGCCGGTCGGAGAGCGGGTGCTGCGGCGGCAGCACGCACACCATCTCGCCGGTGTGCACCACCTCATGGGCTATGCCCGGATGATGTGTCAGCCCGAGCGCGAAACCGAGCTCGGCGACGCGGTTGAGCACGCCTTCGATGATGCCCTCATAGCGCCGCACGTCGAAGAACACCCGCGTCTCCGGGCGGCGGCGCAGGAAGGCTGACAGTGCCGAAGGGATGATGCTGTAGGCGAGCGGCGGCGTCGCGACCAGCGCGAGATGCCCGGAGCGGTTCTCGCGCAGATCCCGCACGCGGTTCTCGAGCTTTGCGTGCAGCGCGAAGATCGCCTCGCTCTCCTTGTAGAGCGCCATCGCTTCCGTGGTCGGAAACAGCCGGTTGTTGACGCGTTCGAACAGCGCAAAACCCGCCTGCGCCTCCATCGTCTTCAGCGCGTTGCTGACGGCGGGCTGCGACAGCGCCAGTTCGTCAGCGGCCGCAACCGTGGTGCGGTGGCGGATGACGGCGCGGAGAATCTCGAGCTGACGCAGGTTCATATCACTGCCGATTATACTCTGGGCCAAAACATCATAGCAGAACGAATTGATTTTGCAGCCCCGCTTCCGCGTAATGGCAGCGGATTTGCACGTCGCATCAAAGGGTTCATCCGCCCATTGAGGCGGCACTGCGCACAGATTGGAGGCAATCTTGGTTCGTGTCCTTCGCGCCGCCGCCGCACAGATGGGGCCGACGCAAAAAGCCGATACACGCGAGCATACGCTGTCGCGGATGCTCGCGCTGCTGGAGGAGGCGGCCGGCCGCGGCGCCAGCCTCGTGGTGTTTCCCGAGCTTGCCTTCACGACCTTCTTTCCGCGCTGGCTGCTCGAAGGCGAGGCGCTCGACCATTATTTCGAACGCGGCATGCCGAACCCGAACGTCGCCGCCTTGTTCGACCGTGCGCGTGCGCTGCGCGTCGGCTTCTATGTCGGCTATGCCGAGCTGACGCCGGATGGACGGCGCTACAATTGCGCCATCCTGGTTGACCGCGATGGCGAGCTGCTCGGCCGCTATCGCAAGGTGCATCTGCCGGGCTCGGTCGAGCCGCGACAAGGTGCGCGCTACCAGCAGCTCGAGAAACGCTATTTCGAATATGGCGATCTCGGCTTTCCGGCCTTCCGCTCCGGCTCGGCCTGGGCCCACGCCATCATGGGCATGATGATCTGCAACGATCGCCGCTGGCCGGAATCCTGGCGCGTGCTTGGCCTGCAGGGCGTCGAGCTCGTCTGCATCGGCTACAATTCGGCGGCCTATGATCCCAATGGCGGCAGCACGGAAGATGCCTCCTTGCGGACCTTCCACTCTACGCTGGTAACGCAGGCCAACGCCTACATGAACGCAACCTGGGCGATCTCGGTGGCGAAGGCGGGCGAGGAGGACGGCTCCGGGCTGATCGGCGGCTCCTGCATCGTCGATCCCAATGGCCGCATCGTGGCGCAGGCCGCAACGCTGACTGACGAGGTGATCGTCGCCGACATCGATCTCGACCTCTGCCGCCAGGGCAAGGACAAGATGTTCAACTTCGCCGCGCACCGGCGGCCGGAGCAATACAGGGTAATCACCGAACGCGCCGGCGTCATCGAACCCGCGGTTCTCGACGCGGACTGACAGGATGTTCCAACAACGTTGGCAAAGGAGCCGATATGACGCGCCTCTCGTATTTCCTCGGCATCGCAGCGCTGGCGGCCGCGACGTCCGCGCAGGCGGCGGAGCTTCCGGCCGAGATCAAGCAGGCGGGCGCGTTGAAGCTCACGGTCAACTCCACTTACGCGCCGATGGAATATCGCGATCCCGCGACCAATGAGCTCGTCGGGCTCGACGTCGATCTGGCGAACGATCTCGCCAAGCGCCTCGGCGTGAAGATCGTCTGGAGCGAGACGCCGTTCGCCGAATTGATCCCGTCGCTTCAGACCAAGCGCGCCGATTTCATCATCTCCGGCATCTCCGATCGCGCCTCGCGGCGCGAGACCGCAGATTTCGTCGATTATCTCGGGACCGGCCCACAGTTCTTCGTGATGGCGGAGAACGAAGCCAAAGCTGCGACCGATCTCTGCGGCAAGAAGGTCGGGACCACCCGCAGCACCAGCTTCCCGGTCGAGATCGAGAAGTGGAGCAAGCAGAATTGCGAGCCGGCCGGCAAGCCGGCGATCCAGTACGTGCCGGGCGAGAACTCGATCGACGTCCGCAACCAGCTCAAGCAGGGCCGCATCGACGCCGCCGTACAAGGCAGCGAGACGCTGCCTTATGCGCAGACGCAGGAGCCCGGCAAATACCGCGTGATCGGCGAGCCCTTTGCCAAAGGATATCAAGGCATCATGTTCCGCAAGGACGATGCGGCCCTGCGTGAGGTGGTGACCGAGAAGCTCACCGCGATGATCGCCGACGGCTCCTACAAGGCTGTCCTCGACAAATGGGGTCTCGGCGCCAACGCGGTCGCCCAGCCCATGCTGAACGCGGCGGCGCAATGATGCCGGCACCGGCACTCGCGGAGGGTTTTCCCGATCTGTCGGGGATGCGGATCGCGCGCAAGCCGCATTGGTTTCGCTGGCTCAGCGCAGCGCTGATCGTTGCTGTGCTCGCATTGATCGTTCGCGCCTTCGCGGGCGGCCAGATCGAATGGTCGTATGTTAGCCGCTTCCTGACCGTCAAGGTCATTCTGGAAGGCATCGTCAACACCATGGTGATGGCGGTTCTGGCAATGGCGCTCGGCATCTTCCTCGGCGTGGTCGTCGCGATCATGCGGCTGTCGCCCAATCCGGTGCTGAAGACCGTCGCCGCCGGCTACACCTGGTTATTCCGCGGTACGCCGCTGATCCTGCAACTGCTGCTGTGGTTCAATCTCGCGCTGGTGTTTCCGACCATCGGCATTCCCGGCCTGTGGAGCGCGCGCGCCGTCGACGTCATGACGCCGTTCCTTGCCGCGCTGCTCGGGCTTGGCATCAACCAGGGTGCCTATACCTCCGAAGTGATGCGCGCCGGCATGCTGTCGGTCGATATCGGGCAATATGAGGCGGCGCAGGCGATCGGCATGGGACGCTTGCGTGCGCTGCGCCGGATCGTGCTGCCGCAGGCGATGCGAGTGGTGATCCCGCCGCTCGGCAATGAGTTCATCGGCATGGTGAAGGCGACCTCGCTCGCCAGCGTCATCCAGTATCCGGAGTTGCTGCACAACGCCGAAAACATCTACTACGCCAATTCGCGCGTGATCGAACTCCTGATCGTGGCCGGGCTCTGGTACCTGCTCGTCGTCTCGGTCCTGACGCCGCTCCAGATGCTGCTCGAACGCCGTTTTGCGCGCGGCACGTTGCGGCTCGCGCGATGACAAAACCCCTCGTCGCGATCCGCTCCGTCAGCAAGAGTTTTGGCGAGTTTCAGGCTCTCAAAAATGTCTCGCTCGACATCCGGCCCGGCGAGGTGATGTGTCTGATCGGCGCCTCCGGCTCGGGCAAGACCACGCTGCTCCGCTGCATCAACCAGCTCGCCGCGATCGACAGTGGCGGCATCTGGCTCGACGGCGAGCTCTTGGGCGTGCGGGAGCAGGGCGGCCGGCTGCATCGGCTCAGCGAACGCGAGATCGGGCGGCAGCGGCTGAAGACCGGCATGGTGTTCCAGCGCTTCAACCTGTTTCCACACAAGACCGCGCTCGAAAACATCACCGAAGGTCCGCTCCAGGTCCAGCGCCGAAAATCCGACGAGGTGCGTGCGGAGGCGATCGAGCTGCTGCGGCGCGTCGGATTGTCGGCCAAAGCGGACTCGTATCCCGCCCAGCTCTCCGGCGGCCAGCAGCAGCGCGTCGCGATTGCCCGCGCGCTTGCCATGAAGCCGATGCTGATGCTGTTCGACGAGCCGACCAGCGCGCTCGATCCCGAGCTCGTCGGCGAGGTCTTGGCGGTCATGAAGGAGCTGGCGCGAAGCGGCATGACCATGATGGTCGTGACGCACGAACTCGGCTTCGCACGCGAGGTCGCCGATCGCGTCGTCTACATGGACCAGGGCGCGATCATCGAGCAGGGGCGCGCATCCGATGTCTTGGGCGCGCCGCGCGAAGAGCGCACCAGGGCATTTCTTTCGGCAGTGATCTGAAATGGGGACGTGTTGATGAAGAGACTTTTGGTAGCTGTGGCGCTGTTCGGTGCCATGAGTGTCTCGGCGATGGCCATCGAGCTGCCGGCGGAGATCGCCAAGCGCGGCAGCATCAAGGTGGCGGTGGTGCCGAACTATCCGCCGATGGAGTTCCGCGATCCCGCCACCAACGCGCTGTCGGGCTTCGATATCGACCTCGGCGAGGCGCTCGGGCGCAAGCTTGGCGTCAAGATCGAATGGACCGAGACCAGCTTTGCCGAGTTCATGCCGTCGATTTCGACGGGCCGGGTGGATGCCATTCTGTCCGGCTTCACCGACTATGCGAGCCGGCACGAGATCGCGTCCTTCGTCGATTATTTGCGCAGTGGTCCAAAGTTCTTCGTGCAGCAGTCCCGCGCGTCCGAGTTCAAGGACATGGCGGCGCTATGCGGCAAGAAGGTCGGCGCCAGCCGCCGGACCATGTTTCCGGCTGAGATCGACAAGTGGAGCCAGAAGAATTGCGGCAGCAATTCGATCCAGTTCGTCGGCACCGACGGCTCGGCCGATGCGCGTAACCAGCTCAGGCAGGGCCGTATCGACGCTGCCGTGCAGGGCAACGAAACGCTGCCCTATCTGATGGACCTCGAGCCGGGCACCTATGCGCCGGTCGGCGAGCCCTTCGCGACGCAGTTCACGGGCATCGCGCTGCCGGTCAAGGAAAAGGCGTTGCAGCAGGCGGTGGTCGAGGCGCTCGATGCGCTGATCGCTGACGGCACCTATCGTACCCTGCTTGCCAAGTGGAAACTGAACGACAACGGATTAGAGAAGGCAACCATCAATGCTGGACAGTAAGGCACTCAAGAGCATCCCGCTCGTTCCGGCCAACACCGCGGATCCCGCGCCGGAATACCCGTGGCCGAAGCCGTACAAATCGGCGATGTTCCTCTCCTTCGACGTCGACGCCGAGAGCGCCTGGACCAGCAAGGACGCGGTACATGCGCAGCGGCTCATCACCATGAGCTATGGCGGCTATGAGGCGCGCGTCGGCACGCCGAAACTCCTGGAGCTGCTCGACCAGCTCGATCTCAAGGCGACCTTCTTCGTTACGGGATGGTCGGTCGACGCGCATCCGGCAATGGCGGAATCCATCCTCAAGGCCGGTCACGAGATCGGCCATCACGGCTATCATCACTTGCTGCCTGATCCCGGCGATCCCTGGATCGAGGAGGAGTTGGAACGCGGCTTCGAGGCGCTGAAGCGCCGGCTCGGTGTCAGGCCGACCGGCTATCGCGCGCCTTACGGCGAGTTCACCGAGGAGCTGCGCGTCGCGCTGGTGCGTCATGGCATCGTCTACACGTCCTCCTTCCGTGATGACGTTCGGCCCTATCGCCATCGCCTTGCCGACGGCAAGCCCGGCACGATCGAGCTGCCGGTCACGGCGAGCTATGACGACTGGATGCACGGGCTCTCCGCGCGCTTCAGCCCGCGCTCGATCTTCCCCAAGGAACATGTGCTCTCGATCTGGAAGGACGAGCTCGACGAAACCAGAGACTGGGGCGCGATGGTGACGACGGTGCTGCATCCGCAATGCAGCGGCCGTCCGATGCGGCTGCGCCTGCTGCGCGAATTCCTGACCTACGCAAAGTCGTGCCCCGACGTCTGGATCACGACCGGCGAGAAGATCGCGGAAAATTTTCTGCGCCACGAGGCCAGCAACCGCTAGGCAAAGCCATGACCCGTCGTCGCATCCTTGTCATCAACCCCAACTCCTCCGCGTCGGTGACGGCGGCGATCGACGACGCGGTCGCGCCGCTGCGCATCGCCGGTGGGCCCGACATCGAGGTGGTTGGCCTTGCCGAGGGGCCACCGGGCATCAGCTCGCAGCGCGATGCCGACAGCGTCGTGATGCCGCTGGTCAACCGCGTGTCGCGCGACAATGCGGATGCGTTCGTGCTCGCCTGCTTCAGCGATCCCGGCCTGCATGCGGTGCGTGAAGCCGCCGGCGGCCGCCCGGTGATGGGCATCGCCGAGTGCGGCATCTTTCGCGCGCTGATGCTGGGCGAACGTTTCGGAATCATCGCGCTGTCGCCATCGAGCATTCGCCGCCAGCAGCGGATGGTGCGGGTGATGGGCGTCGATAGCCGTTATGCCGGAAGCTGGTCGGTCGGCGCGAGCGCGGCGGAGACGGCAGGCGCGGACATCCGGGGACGGTTGATCGAAGCCGGCCGCGCGCTGGTCACCCAATGCCGCGCCGATGTCGTGGTGATGGGCTGCGCCGGCATGGCTTCGCATCGCGCAGCGATTGCGGAGGCCATCGGCGTTCCCGTGGTCGAGCCGGCCCAACAGGCGGTCGCGGCCGCGATCGGTGCCGTCTTGCTCAACGGATGAGACGCAAGTGATGAGGTCTGGCTTTTCTGACACCGTTCTGGCCGCGCACTGGCTGCAACCTCTCCCGCTTGCGGGAGAGGTCGCGCCGAACGCGCGGGTGAGGGCTCTCTCCTCTTGGGGGTCCTCGCCTGCGGAGGCACCCTCTCCCCAGCCCTCCCCCGCAAGCGGGGGAGGGGGCGCACCGACGCTGCGGCTGGACATCGCGTCACACAGGAGCCACCCGTAATGCCTATCTCTCGCCGCTCGCTCCTTAGGGCCGCAGCCGCTGTGCCGGCCCTGTCATTCCCGGGCATCGTCCGCGCCGAATCCCAGACCACGCTGCGCTTCATTCCCGTGATCGACCTCGCCTTCGTCGACCCCATCTATTCCACGGCACAAGTGTCGCGAAACCACGGCTTCATGGTCTACGACACGCTCTATGGCATGAGCTCCTCCCTGCAAGTCTCGCCGCAGATGCTGTCGGGCCACGCGATCTCCGGTGACCAACTCCAGTGGGATCTGACGTTGCGCGACGGCCTGTTCTGGCACGACGGCGAGCGCGTGCTTGCGCGGGACTGCGTTGCCAGCATTCGCCGCTGGGCCTCGCGCGACGGCTTTGGCGGTGAGCTGATGGAGGCGACCGACGAGTTGTCGGCCGCTGACGACCGCACCATCCGCTTCCGCCTCAAGCGTCCATTCCCGCTGCTGCCGCAGGCGCTCGGCAAGGCCGCGATCAACGCGTGCTTCATGATGCCGGAGCGGCTCGCGAGTCAGGACCCGTTCAAGCCGCTGACCGAAGTGATCGGCAGCGGCCCGTTCCGCTATCTCGCCGACGAGCGCGTGCAGGGTGCGCGCAACGCCTATGCCAGGTTCGAGCGCTATCAGCCGCGCACGGATGGCAAGCCGGATTGGACCGCGGGCCCGAAGATCGTGCATTACGATCGGGTGGTCTGGACCACCACGCCCGATGCCGGCACCGGCGTCGCTGCGTTGCAGACCGGCGAGCAGGACTGGCAGGAGACCACGCCGCACGACCTGCTGCCGATCATCAAGGCTGCCGGCGACATCGAAACGCGCATCCTCGATCCCCGGGGTTATGCCTGTATGCTGCGCCTCAATCATCTTCAGCCGCCGTTCGACAACCCTGCCGTTCGCCGCGCGCTCCTGGGGGCGATCGATCAATCCGCCTTCATGACCGCGGTGGCCGGTACCGACCCGAACTTTCAGGTCTCCCCGATCGGCTATTTCGCGCCGAATACGCCGATGGCGAGCGAGGTTGGCCTCGACGTGTTCCGCGGCCCGCGTGACTACGCCAAGGTGAAGGCCGACCTCAAGGCCGCGGGGTATAATGGCGAGAAGATCGTGGTGCTCGTCCCCACCAACTCACTGGCGCAGAAGCCGCTCGGCGAGATCGCCGTCGATTCCTTGCGCAAGGCCGGCATGAACGTGGAATATGCCGGACTTGATTTCGCCGTGGTGTTGCAGCGCCAGCTCAAGAAGGACCCGATCGGGCAGGGCGGCTGGAGCGCCGCGGTCGGCAACTGGCAGGGCATCGACTGGCTCAATCCGGCCGGCAACACCAACATCCGCGGCGAGGGCAAGGTCGCCGGCTGGTATGCGAGTGAGAAGATGGCCGGCCTGCGCAGCCAATGGCTCGCGGCCTCGGAGCTCGCCGAGCAGCAGCGCATCTGCCGCGAGATCCAGGCGGTGGCTTTCCAGGAAATCCCCTATATTCCGATCGGCCTGTACAAGCAGCCGACTGCCTATCGCAAAACTATCACCGGCATTCTCGACGGCACCGCCGTGTTCTGGAACGTACGCCCCGCATGAGCACCTCAGCAATTTTCGGCAGCTATGTGCTGTCACGCAAGGATGGCGCGCAGGACGTGTTGCGCGACCACTGGGTCCTGATCGAAGGCAAGACCATCGCCGCGGTCACGCGCGACAAGCCGCAGGCTGACGAGGTGCATGACCGCCCCGGCCGCTTCGTGCTGCCGGGCCTGTTGAACTTGCACAATCACTGCTTCTCGGAAGCGGTGGCGCGCAGCCACACCGAGGACGGCAATGGCCGCAAGAACAACCAGAGCATCGTCTACACGGTGCTGCTGCCGCTGACCAAGCGCGGCGCCGATATCTTGTCGGCGGAAGAGCGTATGGCGGTCGCGCGGCTCGGCATTCTTCAACTCCTGAAGGGCGGCGCCACCACGGTGATGGAGCCGTTCCGCAACTCGATTCCGGAGATGTTCGACGCGGCAGAAGAGATGGGCATCCGCTTCTACGGTGCGCCCTATCTGTTTTCGACCTCGGACGCCAAGGCCGGCCCCGATGGCGTCGTGCACTATTCCGGTGATGACGGCACCGCCGACATGGCGACTTGGGATGCGCTCTACCAACGCTGGAACAATCGCGGCGACGGTCGCATCGGCCTTGCGATGAGCCCACACGCCACCGACACCTGCGGCCCCGATCTCTTGAAAGCCTGCGCCACGCGGGCGCGCGAGCTTGGGGTGCCCATCACGACCCATATGGCGCAGAGTCGCGCCGAGGTTGAAACGATCGGCAAACGCTATGGCGGCCGCACGCCGGCGCAATATCTCGACTGGCTGGGCCTGCTGGCGCCCGATCTGATGGCGGCGCACTGCATGTTCAGCACCGACGACGATCTCAAGCTGATGGCCGCGCGCGGTATGACGGTGCTCAACTGCCCGCGCGTGTTCGCGCGCACCGGCGTCACCGCCGCGTTCAGCCGGTTTGCGGAACACGGCGTTCGCACCGTGGTCGGAACCGATGGCTACAACATGGACCTGCTCGGCGAACTCAATGCCGCGTCGTTGATCTCCAAGATCACCTCAGCGCGGGCCGATGTCGCGAACTCACCCGAATTGATCGAGGCGAACACGGCAATCGCCGCCGATGTCATCTATCGGCCTGACCTCGGCCGCATCGAGCCCGGCGCGACCGCCGACCTCACGATCGTCGATCTCACCCATCCGCATCTTCAACCGCTGTTTGACCCGCGCCGCGCGCTGATCGCGCTCGCCAATCGCGCCAATATCGATCAGGTCATGGTCGACGGCCGCATGCTGGTCGATGCTGGCCGTTATCTCGGCGCTGACGAGGCGGCGATCACAGCTGCCGGGACCGCTGCGATCGGCAAGATCTGGGACCTGCCGGAGGCACAGGCCGCGTTTAACGGCTGAGCGTTCTCCTGGGAGCCACGAAGAAGGTGCGCTCCCTCTCCCGCTTGCGGGAGAGGGAGGGGAGAGGGCTCTCTCCATACTGGGAAACTCCCGATCAGGAGAGAGCCCCAACCCGGCGCTTCGCGCCGACCTCCCCCGCAAGCGGGAGAGGTTGCAGCGAGCCCGTGGCGAAATCGCTTCAACCCAAACGCGTTCTAATCCTCGAACTCCGCCAGCGCCTTGCGCATGGTTTCGACCAGATCCAGCGCCACCGGCGAGGGGCTGCGCTGCGCCGGAAAGACCGCCGAGAATTCGAAGTCGATGCGCGGCAGGAAGCGGCGCACGACGACGCCGCGGGTGGAAAATTCCTGCGCGGTGAAAGGATCGCAGATCGCAACGCCGAGCCCCGACGACACCATGCCGCACATGATCTCCGACAGCGTGGTCTCGACCCTGAGCACGCGGCGGACATCGTGGCGATGGAAGACCTGGTCGACGAGATGCCGGCTCGACGAGCCCGCTGACAACGAGATGAACGTCTCGCCCTCGAAATCGCGCGGTTGCAAAACTTCCTTTTCCGCGAGGCGGTGACCGGTGGGCAGCACTGCAACGCGCGCCGGCGCCGGCAGCTTCTGGCTCGGAAGGCCCGAATGCGCGATCGGCACCTCGGCAAAGCCGACGTCACACTGATTGTTCAGTACCCAGTCGACCACGATCGGCGAGATCACGCCGAAGAAAGCGAGGTTGAGGTTCGGCCGCTCCTTCAGGAAGTGCCCGGTGAGCCGCGGCAAATAGCCATTGGACAATGCTGGAAGTGCCGCGATCCGCAGCGAGCCGGTGCGGCGGCCGCGGATTTCTTCGGCTGCCGCGGTGATGCGTTCGAGGCCGACGAAGGAGCGCTCGACTTCGGTGTAGAGCGCCATGGCCGCAGCGGTCGGCACGAGGCCGGTGCCGCGCCGTTCGAACAGCTCCATCTTCAACAGCGCCTGGAGGTCGCGCAGCAACCGGGAGACCGCCGGCTGCGTCACGGTCATCAGCGCCGCCGCCTCAGTCACGCTGCCGGTCAGCATCGTCGCCCGGAAGGCCTCCACCTGCCGCGAATTGATCCGCGCCATCCTGATTTCCATTCATAACATTTGGGCATGCAGAGGCTGCCATTATTCATTGGACGATGGAAGCCAGAGTTTGCGATCTTTTTCATCAGAGCTGGAGACGGCCCGCTTTTTCGGCAGATTGGAGGGGTTCAAACCTCCGGATCGCGCCAAAACCCGTCGAACAGGGGCCGGAGCCCTGGTCGGACGCGGGATTCGCGCGGAAGGAAATGCGGAAGGTTCAGCCAACGAGACACGTCGGCACGTCACCTCATCCCGGTATGGAGATCGGACCACATGAAGACTTTTCGCCTTCTGACAGCGGTCAGCATCGCGACTCTCATCGCCGCCCCGTCGGTCGCCACGGCCCAGCAAAAGACGCTCTACGTCGCCGGCTATGGCGGCTCGTTCGAGAAGACCATCCGCGACGAGGTGATCCCGGCCTTCGAGAAGGAGAACGGCGTCAAGGTCGAGTACGTGGCCGGCAATTCCACCGACACGCTGGCCAAGCTCCAGGCGCAGAAGGGCAACCAGCAGATCGATGTCGCCATCGTTGACGACGGCCCGATGTACCAGGCGATCCAGCTCGGCTTCTGCGGCAAGCTCGAGGGCTTGCCGGCCGATCTCTATGACACCGCCCGCTTCAAGGACGATCGCGCGGTCGCAATCGGCATCGTCGCCACCGGCCTGATGTATAACACCAAGGTGTTTGCAGAGAAGGGCTGGGCGCCGCCGACCTCCTGGAACGATTTGAAAGACACGAAATACGCCAAGCAGCTCGTGATTCCGCCGATCAACAACACCTATGGCCTCGAAGCGCTGGTGATGCTGTCGAAGATGAATGGCGGCGGCGAGTCCAATGTCGATTCCGGCTTCAAGATCTTCAAGGAGCAGATCAATGCGAACGTGCTCGCTTATGAGCCGTCGCCGGGCAAGATGACCGAGCTGTTTCAGTCCGGCCAGGCCGTGATCGCGGTGTGGGGCACGGGCCGCGTGCAGAGCTTTGCCAATACCGGCTTCCCCGTAGACTTCGTCTATCCGAAGGAGGGGGCCGCGACGCTGCTGACCACCGCCTGTCCGATCACCAAGCCGAACGCCTCGCCGCTTGCGTCCAGCTTCGTCAAGATGCTGCTCGAACCCAAGATCCAGCTCGTGATGCTGAAGGACTACGGCTACGGCCCGGTGCTGAAATCGCTGATCATCCCGCCCGAGCTCGGCAAGATGGCGCCGATCGGCGAGCGCGCCGCAAAGCTGTACAATCCGGATTGGACCGTCATCAACGAGAAGCGCGAGGAATGGACCAAGCGCTGGAATCGCGAGGTCGAACGCTGATCGGTCATACCGGAGACAGTGCGATGGCCTATCTCGAGCTCGAAGGGGTCGCCAAGCAATTCGGAGCGCAGACTGTCGTCGACGACTTCAGTCTCGCCGTCGGGAAGGGGGAGTTCGTCTCCTTTCTCGGCCCCTCCGGCTGCGGCAAGACCACGACCCTGCAGATGATCGCGGGCTTTCTTGATCCGACGCGCGGCACGATCCGCCTGGAGGGCAAGGACCTGACCGCGATCCATCCGGCCAAACGCGGGCTCGGCATCGTGTTCCAGAGCTACGCGCTGTTTCCACACATGACCGCGGCCGAGAATGTCGCCTTCGGCCTCGAGATGCGCAACGTACCGCGTGGCGAACGGACCGAGCGCGTCCGCGCCGCGCTCGCGATGGTCGGGCTTGCCGGCTATGAGGATCGTCACCCGCGCCGCATGTCCGGCGGCCAGCAGCAGCGGGTGGCGCTGGCGCGCGCGCTGGTGATCAAGCCGAGCGTATTGCTGCTCGACGAGCCGCTATCCAATCTCGATGCCAAGCTGCGCGAGGAGATGCAGATCGAGCTGCGCCAGATCCAGCGCACCATCGGCACCACCACGATCCTCGTCACCCACGACCAGAACGAGGCGATGTCGCTGTCCGACCGTATCGTGGTGATGAGCCAGGGCCGGATCGAGCAGATCGGCACGCCGCAGGAGACCTATGAGAAGCCGGCCTCGGCCTTCGTCTCGCAGTTTTTGGGCAAGACCAACGACTTTGCCGCGACGATAGATCGGGCGAGTGCGCCTGCGCGATTGATCGCCGGCTCGTGGAGTGCGCCTGCGCCTGCCGGGCGCAATGGTCCCGTCACCATCAGCATTCGCCCCGAGCGGATCGACTTTGGCGACGCAGGCCTCAGTGCAAAGATCGTCACGCGCATCTTCCAGGGCAATCACTGGCTGTTCCAGTGCGAGAGCGAATGTGGCCCGGCGACCGTGATCCGCCAGAATGACGGCCGGTCGCAGCCGGCCGAAGGCGAGGCAGTTCACCTCACCTGGCGGCCGGAGGACATGGGCGTGAGGGGCGTCGCATGAGCGCTTCCGCCGAGGAACGAAACGCACGCACGCCCTGGGCGCTGACCGCGCCCGCTTTGATGCTGTTCATCGGCGTGCTCCTGATTCCGCTCGCAATGACTGTGATGCTGTCGTTCCACGATTGGGGCCAGTATAAGGGCATCGAGCCGGTCTTCATCCTCAAGAACTGGCACGAGATCGCAACCGATCCCTATTACGCCGAGATGTTCGGGCGGACGTTTCGCATCGCGATCCTGACCACGCTGCTCACCGCGCTGCTCGGTGCACCCGAAGCCTACATCGTCAATCGCATGGGCGGACGCTGGAAGAGCGTTTTCCTGCTGGTCATCCTGGGGCCGCTGCTGATTTCCGTGGTGGCGCGGACGCTCGGCTGGGCGCTGCTGTTCGGCGGTAACAACGGGCTGGTCAACAAGCTGTTGATGTCGGCCGGGCTGATCCGCGCGCCCATCCCCTTCATGTTCACTGAAACCGGGATGGTGGTCGCGCTTGCGCACGTGATGATGCCGTTCATGGTGCTGTCGGTGTGGGCGGCTCTGCAGCGTCTCGACCCGCAGATCGAGAATGCCGCGTTGTCGCTCGGCGCCGGCCCTGTGACCATAATCCGCCGCATCATCATGCCGCAGATCATGCCGGGCGTACTGTCAGGGGCGATCATCGTGTTCTCGCTCTCGGCCAGTGCGTTTGCGACGCCCGCCATCATTGGCGGCCGCCGGCTCAAGGTCGCGGCGACGCTCGCCTATGACGAGTTCCTCAACACGCTGAACTGGCCGCTGGGTGCGGCGGTCGCCACGCTGCTGCTGGCCGCGCTGGTCTTAATCGTCGTCGGCAGCAACGCACTGATCGAGCGTCGTTACGCGGAGGTGTTCCGATGAGCCGGAACGGCCCGCTTGCGCTGATCTTCCACATCGTCTTCGTCATCGTCATGGTGGCACCGATCCTCGTCGTCTGCCTCGTCGCGTTCACGCCAGAAGGCTTCCTGTCGCTGCCGACCAACGGCTTTTCGTTGCGCTGGTTCAGGGCGATCGCCAACTATCCCGAATTCGTCCATGCTTTCTGGGTCAGCCTTGGCCTTGGCGCATTATCGTCGTTCGTCGCGCTATTATTCGCGGTACCGGCGGCGCTCGCGATCGCGCGCTATCGGTTCCGCGGTCGAGATGCGCTCGCGGCCCTCTTTCTCTCGCCGCTGATGATCCCGCATATCGTGCTCGGCATCGCCTTCCTGCGCTTCTTCACGTCGGCGGGCCTCGGCGGCAGCTTTGCCGCGCTGATCATCGCGCATGTCATCATCGTGTTTCCGTTCGCGCTGCGGCTGACGCTTGCGGCGGCGACCGGCATGGATTTGTCGGTCGAGATGGCGGCGGTCTCGCTCGGTGCCGGCGGCTGGACGCTGTTCCGCCGCGTGACGCTGCCGTTGATCCTGCCCGGCGTCATCAGCGGCTGGGCACTCGCCTTCATCCAGTCCTTCGACGATCTCACCATGACCGTCTTCCTCGCGGCACCCGGCACCGAAACATTGCCGGTGCGCATGTTTCTGTACATCCAGGACAACATCGATCCGCTGGTGACGTCGGTCTCGGCCTGCGTGATCGCGATCACCATGACCGCCCTTATTCTGCTCGACCGCTTCTACGGGCTCGACCGCGTGCTCGCCGGCAAGGGCGATACAGGGCGATAGGAGAATCCATGCGAACAGATTACGACGTCGCCGTCGTCGGCGGCGGATTGCTCGGCTCCGCGATTGCGTGGGGCCTGGGAAGGCTCGGCAAGAAGGTGGCCGTGCTCGACGAAGGCGACATCACAAAGCGTGCTTCGCGCGCGAATTTTGCGCTGGTCTGGGTACAGAGCAAAGGGCTTGGCATGCCGGCCTATACCGTTTGGACGGTGCAGGCGTCGCAGGCGTGGAGCCGGCTCGCGTCCGAGCTGAAGCAGCAGACCGGCCTGGATGTCTCTCTTCAGCAGAATGGCGGATTTCATCTCACGCTCGGCGAGGACGAATTCGGCCAGCGCGCTGAGCTGGTCAAGCGCATGCACAACCAGACGGGCGCCGCCGACTACAAGATGGAGATGCTCTCCGCCTCCGAAGTGAAGAAGTCACTGCCGCTGATCGGCCCCGAAGTTTCCGGCGGAAGCTATTGCCCGCTTGACGGTCACGTCAATTCGCTGCGGACCTTTCGTGCGTTCCACACCGGCTTTAGGGCATTCGGCATCGACTATTTTCCGGAGCGTCCGGTCTCGGCGATCAGCAAGAGTGGCGACGAATTCCGCCTGACGACGCCGCAGGGCGAACTCCGTGCCGCCAAGATCGTGCTCGCCGCCGGCAATGCCAACCAGACGCTGGCGCCGATGGTCGGTCTCTACGCCCCGATGGGCCCGACCCGTGGCCAGATCGTAGTGACCGAACGCACCATGCCGTTCCTGCCGCATCCGCTGACAACGATCCGTCAGACCGACGAGGGCACGGTGATGATCGGCGACAGCAAAGAAGACGAGCTCGACGATCGCACGCTGAAGCACTCGATCAGCGCCGTGATGACCGATCGTGCCCAGCGCATGTTCCCGCATCTCGCGCGGCTCAACGTGGTCAGGAGCTGGGCCGGCATTCGCGTCATGCCGCAGGACGGCTTTCCGATCTACGACCAGTCGGAGACGCATCCCGGCGCTTTCGTTGCCTGCTGCCATTCCGGCGTGACGCTCGCCTCCAACCACGCCTTCGAGATCGCACGCATGGTTGCGCAGGGCGCGCTCGAGCCCGAGCTGGTCGGCGCGTTTTCAGCCAGTCGGTTTAGCGCCGCCGGTGCTGCGAACAACAGCGGCTACTAGCGACATTGAAGGAACCAAGATGTTCAAACGATCCGAACAGGACAAGCGGCCGCCAGTGCAGATCTTCGTCGACGGCGTTGCCGTCGCGGCGCGGCAGGGCGATACCGTCTCCGCAGCGCTACTGGCTTCGAACTGCGATGCCCGCCGTTCGACCGCGGTGAGCGGTGCGCCGCGTCTGCCCTATTGCATGATGGGCGTGTGCTTCGACTGCCTCGTCACCATCGACGGCGTCGGCAACCGCCAGGGCTGCCTTGTGCCCGTCGCCGAGGGCATGCAGGTCGAGATCCAGAAGGGCAAGCGGGAGATCGGAAAATGACTGTGGCTCCCAAGCGCGAAGACTACGATGTGGTGGTGGTCGGCGCCGGGCCTGCCGGCCTCGCCGCCGCCGCGACATCCGCCGAAGCCGGCCTGTCGACGTTGCTGCTCGACGAGAATATCGGCCCCGGCGGCCAGGTGTTTCGTGCCATCGCCTCGACGCCCGTGACCGACCGCAAACAGCTCGGTGAGGACTATTGGGTCGGTTCCGATCTCGTGCAGGCGCTGCGCGCAGGCAACGCCGAGGTCATTCACCGCGCCACGGTCTGGAGCCTCGACCGCAACCTCGAGATCGCGGTCTCGATCGGCGGCGCCTCGGCCTTCGTCAAGGCGAAACGCGTGATCCTCGCGACCGGCGCGCTGGAGCGGCCATTCCCGATTCCCGGCTGGACGCTGCCGGGCGTGATGACCGCGGGCGCCGCGCAGACGATGTTGAAATCATCGGCCCTGGTGCCGGATGGCCGTACGGTGATCGCAGGACAGGGGCCGCTGCTCTGGCTCCTCGCCGCGCAGATATTGCGTCTCGGCGGCCGCATCGATCGCATTCTCGACACCACCGAGCGCGGCAATTATTTCGCGGCTCTTCCCCACGCCTTCGCTTTCCTGACGTCGCCCTATTTCGCCAAGGGCCTGTCAATGATGCGCGAGGTGAAGGCGAAGGTGCAGGTCGTCTCCGGCGTCACCGAGCTTTCGGCATCTGGCGACGGCCAGCTCGCGAGCGTGAGCTATGTCGCCGGCGGCGAACGCGAGACCGTCCTTGCGGATCTCTTGCTGCTGCACCAGGGCGTCGTGCCCAACGTCAATCTGGCGATGGCGGCCGGAATCGAGCATCGCTGGGATGATCTGCAATTGTGCTGGTCTCCGGTGCTCGATGCCAGCGGCACTTCGTCGGTCGCGGGCATTGCGATCGCCGGCGACGGTGCCGGCATCGGCGGCGCGAACGCAGCCGTGGTGCGCGGCCGCATCGCGGCGCGCGCGGCAGTGGAGGCGTTGGCGCCTGCGGCGGCGACAAAGCTTGCGACGATGGCGACGCTCCGCGCCGATCTCGCCAAGGCCGAGCGTGGCCGCGTTTTCCTGGACACGCTGTTCCGTCCGGCGCAGCAGTTTCGCATTCCCGCGGGCGACACCATCGTCTGTCGCTGCGAGGAGGTCACCGCAAAGGATATTCTCGACGCCGTCGCGATCGGCGCGACCGGGCCGAACCAGCTCAAGGCCTATCGCCGCACCGGCATGGGTCCGTGCCAGGGTCGGCTCTGCGGCCTCACCGTCACCGAGCTGATGGCGCAGGCACGAGGCAAGAGCCCGCAGGAGATCGGCTATTACCGGCTGCGCGCGCCGGTCAAGCCGATCACGCTCGCCGAGCTTGCCGCGGTTCCAAAGAGCGAAGACGACATCAAGGCGGTGGTGCGCGGATGACTAAAAACGTGGATGCGATCGTCGTCGGCGGCGGCATCCACGGGTGCTCGACTGCGCTGCATCTGTGTCTTGCCGGCCTGAAGCCGGTGCTGATCGAGAAGGACTATGCCGGCCGGCACGCCTCCGGCGTCAACGCCGGCGGCGTGCGCCAGCTTGCGCGGCACATCCCCGAAATCCCGCTTTCGATCCGCTCGATGGGAATCTGGGAGAAGATCACCGATCTCCTCGACGACGATTGCAGCTTCGAGAGCTATGGCCAGGTTCTCGTCGCAGAGAACGAGGAGGAACTCGCGGCCTGCCGTGCACGTGTGGCCGAGCTCAACGCGCTCGGCTTCACCCATGAGGAGCTGATCGATGCGGCCGAGCTGCGGCGCCTCGTGCCTGCGGTCGCCGAGACCTGTCCCGGCGGCGTGGTCTCGCGCCGCGACGGTGCAGCCAATCCCGCGCAGGCGACGACGGCGTTCCGGCGCAAGGCCGGGCAGCTCGGTGCGACCGTGCGCGAGGGCATTGCCGCCACGAACATCCGGCACACCGATGGCCTCTGGCATGTCGATGTCGGCGCCGAGAGCTTTGCCGCGCCCGTGCTCGTCAATGCCGCCGGCGCCTGGGCCGGGACCATCGCAGCCGCGCTCGGTGAGCCCGTTCCGGTCGAGACAGTTGCGCCGATGCTGATGATCACCTCGCGCGTGCCGCATTTCATCGACCCGGTCGTGATCCTGCGCGGTCGCAAACTGTCATTCAAGCAATTCAGGAACGGCACGGTGCTGATCGGCGGCGGCCATCTGGCAACGCCGTACCGAGATCGCAACGAGACCGTGCTGGACTGGAAGAGCCTCGCGACGAGCGCCCGCACCGTGTTCGAGCTGTTCCCGGTCATGCGCGACGCGACGATCATGCGGGCCTGGGCCGGCATCGAGGCCAAGACCAAGGACGATCTGCCCGTGTTCGGACCGAGCAGCCGCCACAAGGGCCTCTATCACCAGTTCGGCTTCTCGCTCCACGGTTTCCAGCTCGGCCCCGGCGCGGGCGCCGTCATGGCGGAGCTGATTGTCAATGGCGGCACCCAGACCCGCATCGGCGATCTCGGCATCGACCGTTTCCATCCCTCCACGCTCTAGCAACAAGAGGACATCATGAGCATCACCCGCAGCATCCGCACGCCCATCATGCACCGCGCCGTCGAAGCCAACGGCTTCGTCTTCATTGGCGGCACCATCGCCGACGACACCTCGGTGTCGATGGGCGAGCAGACCCGCAACATCCTCGGCAAGATCGCGGGCTATCTGAAGGAAGCGGGCACCGACAAGTCGCGCGTTGTGAGCACCTCGATCTTTGTCACGGATCTTTCCAAGAAGAAGGAGATGGACGCGGTCTGGACCGAGTTCTTCGGCGACAATCTGCCGACCCGTGCCACCGTCGGCGTCGCCGATCTCGGCGGCAGCGCGCTGATCGAGGTCGTGGTCACCGCGCTCAAGGGCTGATCGCGCAGGCCGGCGGGCACGTCAGCACTCCCGCGCGCTGTCGTCCCTGCGAGCCTCGCCTTGATCTCGCGCTTCGATGGGACTAGTTAGAAGCTCCTCAAACAGGATATTCGAGAGCCATGGATTTTACCCCGACCGCAAAGCCGACCTGCCTTGCTCACGGGGAATTCCATGCCTGCTTCAATCATCCTGTCCAACCTGTCGCTGTCCACGCCTGACGGCCGCTCTCTTTTTTCCAATATCGATCTGACGTTCGGCGCCGAGCGGACCGGCCTCGTCGGCCGCAACGGCGTCGGGAAGACGACGCTGCTTGCAGCGATTTTGCGCGAGCACATCCCCCAGTCGGGGCGCATTGCCGTCAATGGAACTGTCGGTCTGCTGCGGCAGGATGTCCAGCCGCTTGCGGGCGCGAAGGTGATCGATCTGTTCGTTGTGCGAGCCGCGCTCGATCTCCTTCGCCGTGCCGCGCGCGGGGATGCCTCGGCTGAGGAGGTCACCGAGGTCGATTGGACCCTCGAAACGCGGCTTGCATCCGCCCTTGCGCGCATCGGGTTCGATGTCGCTCCGGAGCTCGAGCTCGGCAGCCTGTCGGGCGGCCAGGTCACGCGGGTTCGTCTCGCCGCGCTGATCTTTGCGGAGCCGGATTTCCTGCTGCTCGACGAGCCCACCAACAATCTCGATCGGGAGGGGCGCAAGGCCGTGATCGATTTCCTTGCGTCCTGGCGCGGTGGGGCGATTGTCGTCAGCCACGATCGGAGCCTGCTCGAAACCATGGATGCGATTGTCGAGCTGACGTCGCTCGGAGCCGCGCGATACGGCGGCAATTGGAGCAGTTATTGCGAGCAGAAAGCTGCCGCGCTCGCGGCTGTCGGGCACGACCTCGCGCATGCCGAGAGGCGGCTGTCCGCGATCGAGGGGAAGACGCAGGAGGCTGCGGAGAGGAAAGCGCGCAAGGACAGCGGCGGTAAGAAGAAACGCACCAAGGGCGACATGCCGCGCATCCTGGCCGGCGCGCGCAAGGACCGTAGCGAAGACACCGGCGGCAAGAACGCGCGGATCGCCGAGCGGCGGCGTGCGGATGCGCTTGAGGCCGTCGATAGGGCGCGGCGCCGCATCGAGATTCTTCAGCCGCTGTCGGTGAAGCTGCCCTCGACTCAGCTGCCGGCCGGCAGGGAGGTAGTCTGGCTCGATTGTGTCAGTGCCGGCTATCGGCCGGACCGGGAAGTCTTGCGCGAGCTATCGCTCGCGATCGTCGGTCCGGAGCGCTTGGCAATTGTCGGGCCCAACGGTTCCGGCAAGACGACGCTGCTGAAACTCATCGCTGGCGAACTACGTCCGCTCTCCGGCACCGTGCGGGTCAGGCCCGACCTTGCGCTGTTCGATCAGAAGGTCAGCCTGCTCGATCCCGCGGTCTCTATCCTGGACAATTTCAGGCGCTTCCATCCGAAGGCGGGTGCAAATGAATGCCATGCCGCGCTGGCCCGGTTCATGTTTCGCGCCGATGCCGCCTTGCAGATCGTAGGACATTTGAGCGGCGGGCAGATGTTTCGCGCCGGCCTCGCCTGCGTGCTGGGCGGAGCGATGCCGCCGTCCTTGCTGATCCTCGACGAGCCGACCAATCATTTGGACATTGAGGCAATCGAAGCCGTCGAAGCGGGCTTGAGGGCCTATGACGGCGCGCTGCTCGTCGTCAGTCATGACGAGGCGTTCTTGCAGGCGATCGGGATCACGCGCAGGGTCGAACTGGCCGGCTAAGTCCGCTGCCCATCGTTGATTAACAAAAACCCGACGCCCTGCCCCCAGCGCGTCGGGTGAAAAAAATGACTATCAATCCGTGATCCCAACGCAGCAGTTGTGACTCGCGTTGCGCCAATTTACCACTCCGGGAAACTACCGCGTTGGAACCGGACTCCGCCAAACCTGCGCGGCTTAGGAGGCGGCGCTGCCGCCCGGTTCAAGCGCCTCACCCATCTCCAGCGGATGGGCCATGGCGTCGTGCAGCGCATCACGGTCGAGCTCGCCTTCGGAGATGCTGATGACGACGCAGGCGACACCGTTACCGATCAGATTGGTGAGCGCGCGGCACTCGCTCATGAACTTGTCGATGCCGACCAGGATCGCGATCGACTGGATCGGGATGTCCGGCACGATCGAGAGCGTTGCCGCGAGCGTGATGAAGCCCGCCCCGGTCACGCCCGAGGCGCCCTTCGAGGTGATCATGGCGATGCCGAGAATGCCGAGCTCCTGCCAGATGGTCAGATGGGTATTGGTCGCCTGCGCCAGGAATAGCGTCGCCAGCGTCATGTAGATGTTGGTGCCGTCGAGGTTGAAGCTGTAGCCGGTTGGAATGACGAGGCCGACCACCGAACGCGAGGCGCCGAGATGCTCCATCTTCTGGATCATCTGCGGCAGCACCGTCTCCGACGACGAGGTGCCGAGCACGATCAGGAGCTCGTCCTTGATGTAGGCGATGAAGCGCAGGATCGAGAAGCCGGCGAGCCTTGCGATCGCCCCCAGCACGACCAGCACGAACAGCATGCTGGTGAGATAGAACGTACCGATCAGGGCGGCCAGGTTGAGCAGCGAACCGAGGCCGTAGGCGCCGACGGTGAAGGCCATCGCGCCGAACGCCCCGATCGGGGCGACGCGCACGATGATGCGGATGATGCCGAAGAACATCTTTGCGGCCTTGTCGATCGCTTCCGCAATGGGCTCGCCGGCCTTGCCGAGAAAGGCGATGGCGAAGCCCGACAGGATCGAGATCAGCAGCACCTGCAACAGATCGCCGCGTGCGATGGCGCCCAGATAGCTGTCGGGGATGATCGCCATCAGATGGGCGACGATGCCTTCTTCCTTGGCCTTGGTGACGTAGGTCGCCACCGATTTCGGGTCGATCGTGGCGGGATCGATATTGAAGCCATGTCCGGGCTGGAGCACCTCGCCGACCAGCAGGCCGACCGCGAGCGCCACGGTCGAGACGGTCTCGAAATAGATCAGCGACTTCAGCCCGACCCGGCCGACGCGCTTGAGGTCGCCCATCGAGGAGATGCCGTGCACCACCGTGCAGAAGATCACCGGCGCGATCATCATCTTGATCAGCGCGATGAAACCGTCACCGAGCGGCTTCAGGGCCTTGCCGAGATCGGGATAGAAATAGCCGACGAGCACCCCGAGCACGATCGCGATCAGCACCTGGATGTAGAGGATCTTGTACCAGGGCTGGTGCCGCCGGTGGATGGCTGGCTGGATCGCGATCTGTGTCATAGAATAGGCCCCGGAACGTATTGATCTTGTTTGATTTGCATCATGTGATGGCCGCTGCAGAAGCGACAATCACATTTTTGTCTGTTCGCACGAAGATCGGTCGCTGCACCGCAACTGGGGGGAACATGCCGATTGCAACGGGCTCCGACGAGCGAGCGCAAGGCTATTTCCCGCATTGGACTCTGAAGTCCTCCGGCGTGATCATGCCCGAGGAGCGGCTGCCGCTTGGCCAGACCGTGGTCTCCGGTCTCCAGCATTGCGTCGCAATGTCGGGCTCGACGATCATCGCGCCGCTGCTGATGGGGTTCGATCCCAATGTTGCGGTGCTGTTTTCCGGCATCGGCACGCTGATCTTCTTCGTCATCGTCGCGGGGCGCGTGCCGAGCTATCTCGGCTCGAGCTTCGCGTTCATCGCGGTCGTGATCGCCGCGACCGGTTACGTTGGGCACGGGCCGAACCCGAACCTGTCGGTTGCGCTTGGCGGCATCGTCGGAGCCGGCGTCCTCTACGGCGTGATCGCGCTGATCGTGATGTGGTCGGGGGTTGGCTGGATCGAGAAGCTGTTGCCGCCGGCCGTCACCGGCGCCGTGGTCGCCGCGATCGGCCTTAATCTCGCGCCGGTGGCGGTGAAGGCCGTGAGCGCCAATGCGTTCGACACGGGAATCGGGCTCGCGACCGTTCTGATCATCGGCGTGGTTGCCGTTGGCGCGCCTGGCCTGTGGCGCCGCCTGCCGATCATTCTCGGCGCGATCGGCGGATATCTTTTGTACCTGCTGTTCGCGAACGGCTTTGGCTTCGGCAAGCCGATCGACTTCACGCAAGTTTCGGCCGCGCCGTGGATCGGCCTGCCGAGTTTTACCACGCCGACCTTCCAGACCGATGCGATCGTTCTGATCGCGCCGGTCGCGATCATCCTCGTCGCCGAGAACCTCGGTCACATCAAGGCAGTCGGCGCCATGACGGGCCGGAGCCTCGATGACTATCTCGGCCGCGCCTTGCTCGCCGACAGCCTCGCGACCATCGTGGCGGCCTGCGGCGGCGGCACCGGCGTTACCACCTATGCTGAAAACATCGGCGTCATGGCGGCGACGAAGGTCTATTCGACCTTGCTGTTTGCCTTCGCGGCCCTGGTGTCGATCGTGCTCGGCTTCTCGCCGAAGTTCGGCGCGCTGGTCCTGTCGATCCCGGGCCCTGTCATCGGTGGACTCTCGATCGTGCTGTTCGGATTGATCGCCGCGATGGCCGGCCGGATCTGGGTCGAGAACAAGGTCGACTTCTCAAGTCCGGCAAACCTGATCACCGTCGCGGTCGCGCTCACCGCAGGCGCCGGAGACCTCACGCTCAAATTCGGTGCCTTCACCATCGGCGGGATCGGCACCGCAACCTTTGGCGCCATCATCCTGTACCAAATTTTGACATCGCCATTCGCGCGCCGCGCTGAATGAATCGCAGCGATGCGCTGAGGGATGGAACAAAAGGCCGGTTCCGTCGCTGATCAGGGCATCCCGGAGAGAACCCATGCCACAAACCGATCGCTCGACCTCGTTTCACTCGCGTCTTGTCGGCCAGTACGCGCTGGTGACCGGCGCCTCCCAAGGCATTGGCCGTGCCGTCGCAATCCGGCTCGCGCAGGAAGGTGCGACCGTCGCCATCAACTATGTCGATCACCCTGAAAAGGCCGAGGAGACGCTCGCGCTGGCACGGACGGCATCGAGCGATCGGGGCCACGGCAGGCTCGATCATGCAATCGTCAAGGCCGACGTGAGCAATGAGCAGGAGGTCGCGGCGATGTTCGAGATGGTTTTGGCGCGCTGGAAGCGCCTCGACTGCCTCGTCAACAATGCCGGCTTCCAGCGGGAATCGCCGAGCGAGTCGCTCGACATCGAAACCTATCGCCGCATCATCGACGTCAATCTCAACGGCGCCGTATTCTGCGCCCAGAAGGCGCTCGCGCATTTCGTGGCGCGCGGCGCAGGCGGCAGCATCATCAATTGCTCCAGCGTGCACCAGATCATCCCGAAACCCGGCTATCTCGCTTATTCCATCAGCAAGGGCGGCATGGCCAATCTGACGCGCACGCTGGCGCTGGAATTCGCGAGCCGTGGCATTCGCGTCAATGCGGTAGGTCCCGGCGCGATCGACACCCCGATCAACGCGGCCTGGACCGGCGATCCGGAAAAGCGCAGTGTGGTCACCAGCCACATTCCGCTCGGCCGCGTCGGCACGCCGGAAGAGATCGCGGCCGTGTTCGCCTTCCTCGCCTCCGATGAAGCCAGCTACATCACCGGCCAGACCATCTACGCCTGTGGAGGTCTGACGCTGTTTCCCGAGTTTCGCGACAACTGGGCGAGCTAGCGGGCGTCCTGGCCCATCTGGCAAAACCGAGCGCAGCAGACTACATCTGCGCCATGACAAATCATCCGCTCCGCGATTTCGTCGGCCGGCACGAAAATCTGTTCGTGCTGACCGGCGCCGGCTGCAGCACCAATTCGGGCATTCCCGATTATCGCGACAGTCACGGCAATTGGAAGCGGACCCAGCCCGTGAACTTCCAGGCTTTCATGTCGGAAGAGCATACGCGTCGGCGCTATTGGGCGCGCAGCCTGATCGGCTGGCGGCGGTTCGGCCAGGCGAGGCCGAACGATGCGCATCACGCGCTTGCCCGGCTCGAGGCGAGCGGGCGTTGCGGAATGCTGCTGACCCAGAACGTCGACCGGCTGCATCAATCCGCCGGCCACCGCCAGGTGATCGACCTGCATGGCCGGCTCGATCTGGTCCGCTGCATGGGCTGCGGAGCGAAGACGCCGCGGAGCGAATTCCAGGAGATGCTCGGCGGCGCCAATGCGGAATGGTTGACGCTCGATGCCGCCGATGCACCCGACGGTGATGCGGACCTGGAGCATGCGGATTTTTCGTCATTCAAGGTGCCTCCTTGCGAAGCCTGCGGCGGCATTCTCAAGCCCGATGTCGTATTCTTCGGCGAGAACGTCCCGCGCGACGTGGTCGCTACCGCGCAGGATCATCTGGCGCAGGCCGACGCCATGCTCATCGTCGGCTCGTCACTGATGGTCTATTCCGGCTTCCGCTTCGTGCAGGCTGCCGCGCACCGGCAAATCCCGATCGCTGCGGTCAATCTCGGACGCACCCGCGCCGATGATCTCCTTACGCTGAAGGTCGAGGAGCGCTGCGAAGCGGCGCTTGCATTCCTGCTCTGATGGCGCGGGCTGCGAACACGCCTTGCCTATTGCATGGGTGCCAAGCAGAATAGCTGGACACAGCATGTTCCTGTCATCCATGGCATGGAAATTGCTGCGCTTTTGTCCTCAGTCTTGACGATCAGCACGGAGAATTTGGAATGCTTGAGGGAGCCGAGGTGCGGCTTGCCGTTGATATCGGTGGCACGTTCACCGACATCGTGCTGGACGTGGGCGAGGTGCGCAAGACGCGCAAATTGCTGACGACACCGCAGCGGCCGGAAGAGGCGGTGCTGGACGGCATGCGACTCATTCTCGCTGATGCGCGCGCCCATATCAGCGACATCGACGTCTTCATTCACGGCACGACGCTCGCGACCAATGCCATCATCGAGCGTCGCGGCGCCAAGACGGCGTTGATCGCGACCGAGGGCTTTCGCGACGTGCTCGATATCGGCACCGAGAGCCGCTACGACCAGTATGACCTCAGCATCGACAAGCCCAAGCCGCTGGCGCCGCGATCCCTGCGCTTCACCGTGCCCGAGCGTATCGACGCCCACGGTGCCGTCCGCCTCCCGCTGGACGAAGCGGCGGTGCGTGCGCTCGCGCCACGATTGCGCGCGCTGAATGTCGAGAGCGTCGCGGTCGCCTTCCTGCACTCCTACGCCAATCCCGAGCACGAGCGCCGCACGGCCGCGATCATCAGCGAGGAGATGCCCGGCATTTCCGTGACCGTGTCTTCCGCGGTGTGCCCGGAGATCCGCGAATATGAGCGCACATCGACTGCGGTGGCCAACGCCTATGTGCAGCCCCTGATCGATGGTTATCTCGCCCGCATGTCCGACGCCTTGCAGGTCGAGCAGTACCGCGGCGCGATCTATCTCGTCACCTCCGGCGGCGGTGTCACCTCGATCGAGACGGCGCGGCGCTTTCCGGTGCGCCTTGTCGAATCCGGTCCCGCCGGCGGCGCCATTTTCGCGGCGCAGATCGCGGCGCGTCTCGGCGAGAGCAAGGTGCTGTCCTTCGACATGGGCGGCACCACGGCCAAGATCTGCCTGATCGAAAAATACCAGCCCGAGACCTCGCGCGTGTTCGAGGTCGATCGCGCCGCGCGCTTCCTGAAAGGTTCTGGTCTGCCGGTGCGGATTCCCGTGATCGAGATGGTCGAGATCGGCGCCGGCGGCGGCTCGATCGCCCATGTCGACGCGATGAAGCGCGTCACGGTCGGCCCCGAGAGTGCCTCCTCGGAGCCCGGACCCGCCTGCTACGGCCGCGGCGGCCTGCGCCCCGCCGTGACGGATGCCGACGTTGCGCTCGGCCTGATCGACCCCGACGCTTTTGCGGGTGGAACGATCAAGCTCGACCCTGAGCTCTCGAAGCGGGCGCTGCTGCGCGCCGTGGGCGAGCCGCTGGGCCTGTCGGCGGAGACTGCGGCCTATGCCGTGCACGAGGTCGTCTGCGAGAACATGGCGAGTGCGGCCCGCGTGCATGCGGTCGAGCGCGGCGAGATTGTCGGTCAGCATACGCTGATCGCCTTCGGGGGCGCGGCACCGCTGCATGCGGCGCGCGTCGCCGAAAAGATCGGCGTCTCCCGCGTGATCGTCCCTTCCAATGCCGGCGTCGGCTCGGCCGTTGGCTTCCTTGCGGCTCCGATCGCCTACGAGCTGGTGCGCAGCCGTCATGTCCGGCTCGACGATTTCGACACCGATGGTGTTTCCGACCTGCTCCAGGAGATGGTGACCGAAGCGCGTACGCTGGTCGAGACGGGTGCGGCCGGTGCGCCGGTGCGCGAGCGCCGCGCCGCCTTCATGCGCTATGTCGGCCAGGGCCATGAGATCTCGATCGAACTGCCGAACCGCCGGTTGGCGACGGCCGACCTGGCCGGACTGCGCCAGAAGTTCGAGGCGGATTATGCGGCGATGTTCGAGCGGTCGATCCCGGGTGCGGCAATCGAGGTGTTGAGCTGGTCCGTGCTCGCGACGACCGAGGCGCGCAATCCGGCTATGGTCGCGGCCGTTACGCGCAAGCCCGCCGGGAAGGCGACCGGCAGCCGCAAGTTCTTCGATGGTAGGGCAGGGGAGGTGATCGAGATCCCGCTCTATCGCCGTGAAGACATGGCACCGGGCGCGACGATTGCAGGTCCCGCGGTGATCGCGGAGGACGAGACCTCGACGTTCGTCTCTAACAGTTTTGATGCCCATATCGATGGTGCTGGCAGCATCGTCATGGAACGGAAGGCGGCCTGATCATGAGCAAGGCAAGCGGCGCGAGCCTGATCGACCTTCAGATCATGTGGCACCGGCTGATCGCCGTGGTCGAGGAGCAGGCGCAGGTGCTGCTCCGCACCGCCTTCAGCCCGATCGTGCGCGAATGCGGTGACCTTTCGGCCGGCGTGTTCGACCTCAAGGGCCGGATGCTGGCGCAGGCGGTGACCGGCACGCCCGGCCACGTCAACTCGATGGCGGAATCGGTCAAGCACTTCATCGCCCACTTTCCGATCGAGACGATGAAGGAGGGCGACGCTTACATCACCAACGATCCCTGGATGGGCACCGGCCATCTCAACGATTTCGTCGTCACCACGCCCTGCTTCAAGGACGGCAAGCCGGTGGCGCTGTTTTCCTGCACCAGCCATCTCATGGACATCGGCGGCATCGGCTTCGGGCCTGATGCCACCGACGTGTTCATGGAGGGGCTCTACATCCCCATGCTGAAGCTGATCGACCGGGGCGTCGTCAACGAGACGCTGATGGCGATGATCCGCACCAACACGCGGCTGCCGATCGACACCGAGGGCGACACCTACTCGCTTGCCGGCTGCAACGACGTCGGCTGCGAGCGCCTGGTCGAGATGATGACCGAGTTCGGCATCGACACGCTCGACGCACTCGGCGACTACATTTGCGACCGCTCGCGCGAGGCCGTGCTGGCTGAGATCGCCAAGCTGCCGAAGGGCACCTGGCGCAACACCATGGTGGTCGACGGCTATGATGCGCCGGTCTCGCTTGAGGCGACGCTGACCATCTCGGACGCGGGCATTCACGTCGATTTCGACGGCACCTCGGCCGCGTCCAGGTTCGGCATCAACGTGCCTCTGTCCTACACCATCGCCTACACCGTGTTCGGTCTCGGCTGCGTCGTCGCCTCGCAGATCCCGAACAATGCCGGCTCGCTCTCGCCGCTGACGGTGTCGGCTCCCCCTGGCGCAATCCTCAATGCGCCGAAGCCGGCGCCGGTCGCCTCGCGCCATATCATCGGCCAGATGCTGCCCGACGTCGTGTTCGGCTGCCTGCGCCAGATCATTCCCGAGCGCGTGCCCGCGGAAGGCACCTCGTGCCTGTGGAATCTCAATGTGCGCGGACAGACCCGCTCGGGCGCCGGCGGCAATTACGGGTTCTCGATGGCGGTGACCTCCAATGGCGGCACCGGCGCGCGCTTCGCGAAGGATGGGCTGTCCGCGACCGCCTATCCCAGCGGTGTGCGCGGCACGCCGGTCGAGATCGCCGAGACGCAGACGCCGCTGATCTTCTGGCGCAAGGAACTGCGGCCGGATTCCGGCGGGGCAGGGCGCACCCGCGGCGGCCTCGGCCAGATCATCGAGGTCGGCAGCGGCGTCGATGCGCCGTTCGACATTCTGGCGGCGTTCGACCGCATCGATCATCCGCCACGCGGCCGCGATGGCGGCAAGAACGGCGAGGCCGGCTATGTCGGCCTGAAGTCCGGCAAGAAGCTGCGTGGAAAAGGCTTTCAGCAGGTGCCGCCAGACGATCGGCTGGTGGTGCTCACACCAGGCGGCGCCGGCATCGGCGATCCCAGGGAGCGCGCGCCGACAGCCGTCAACGACGACATCGAAAGCGGCCTCGTGTCGGCCGACAACGCGGTTGCAGTTTATGGGCATACGCGATGACGCTTCAGGCGTCGTGCGCGTAGCAAACGGAGGGGCCTAATGATCACGCGACGGAATTTTACAGCGGGCGCAGCGACACTGCTCGCAGCCGGCCACATTTCGACCCGCGCGCGAGCTGCGACGGTGAGCTGGGACATGTCGACGGTATGGCCCGACGGCAATTTCCACACCCAGAACGCGTTTGCCTTCGCCGACGAGGTGAAGAAGCAGAGCGGCGGTTCGGTCGCGATCACCGTGAAGGCCGGCGGACAGCTCGGCTTCAAGGGCCCCGAGCATCTGCGCGCCGTGCGCGACGGCCTGGTGCCGCTTGCCGACGTCCTCAACATCCAGCAGGTCGGCGACGAGCCCTTCATGGGCGTCGAAAGCATTCCCTTTCTCTGCGGCTCCATGGACGAATTGAAGGTGCTGCACAAATATGTGCGGCCCGAATACGAGAAGGTCGCCGCGCGCAACAACCAGAAGATCCTCTACATCGTGCCCTGGCCGACGCAGTATCTGCACCTCAAGGTCAAGGTCGCCGATGTCGACGGCTTGAAGAACATCAAGATCCGCGTGCCCGACAAGAACGCCGTCGACATGCTGGCCGTGGTCGGCATGGCGCCGGTGATGATTCCCTGGGGCGAGACCATCCCGGCGCTGGCGTCGGGCGCAGTCTCCGGCGTATCGACCTCGGCGGTGTCGGGCGTCGACGGAAAATTCTGGGAATTCTTGAAATACATCTACCCGACCAATCACGTCTGGTCGTCGCAGATGCTCACCGTCAACCTCGATTCCTGGAAGGCGCTGAGTGCCGATCAGCAACAGCTCGTCGTGGGCATTGCCGCCAAGATGGAGCCGGGCTTCTGGGCGAACTCGCTCAAGGCCGACGTCGACAGCCTCAACCGGCTCAAGGAAGGCGGCATGGAGGTGGTGCCGGTCTCGGAGGCCATGATCACGGACATTCGCGCCAAAACCGCGCCGCAGCTTGACGCTTTCGTCAAGCGCGTGCCGGCGGCCGACAAGCCGGTGCGGGCCTATCTCGCCGAAATGAAGCGCTGAGGACGGGCCGTGGTCAGCGTTTCGCCCGCAGCTCCGCACAGTCTTAACGCAGCGGCGCCGGCGCCGCTGCGCATCCTGCTCGACGGCATCGATCGTCTTGGCCGGCTGGACGGCTGGATCGGCGGCGGCTGCCTCTTGATGCTGACGCTGCTGATGCTGTGCGAGGTCGCAACGCGCTTCCTCTCGAACTTCCTGCCGTTCTTTCCGCCCACGATCTCGATCGCGTGGGAGTATTCCTCCTATCTGATGGCGGCGTCCTTCACCTTCGGCGCAGCCATGACCCTGCGTGTTGGCGGCCATATCCGTGTCGTGCTGCTGCTGAAGAACGTCCCGGCCCCCTTTCAGCGCGCGATCGAAATCCTGTCGGCCGCCGCCGGCTTCGCCTTCATGGCCTTCCTGACATCGTCGATGGCGAAGTTCGCCTTCGGCGCCTATGTGCGCGGCCAGGTTTCGACCTCGAGCGACACCCCGCTGTGGTTTCCGCAGGCCGTCGTCGCCTTCGGCATGCTGCTGCTGACGCTCCAGTTCCTGGCGCGCGCGATCCAGGCCGTGCTCGGCCTGCCGCTGGAGGATCATCGCATGAAGGCCTCGCCCGTCGAATGATCGCCCTCGCGCCAGCGGACACCGGATTCCATGACCATTGAAGTCGTCGCTCTCTTCGCGATCCTGTTTGCGCTTCTAGCCTGCGGCGTCTGGATCGGCCTGACGCTTGCGCTCACTGCGACGCTGCTGCTGGCGATGTTCCGCTCGATCCCGCTCGACAAGCTGCTGCCGCAATACGCCTGGAACATCTTGACGACGCAGGAATTGCTGGCGTTGCCACTGTTCATCCTGATGGGCGAGTTGCTGTTTCGCACCCGCTTGTCACGTTCGCTGTTCCAGGGGCTCGCGCCCTGGGCAGGGCTTCTGCCGGGTCGTCTTCTGCATGTGAACGTGATCGGCTGCACCATCTTCGCGGCGATCTCCGGCTCGTCGGCGGCGACGACGCAGGTGATCGGCCGCATGTCGCTCAACGAACTCACACGCCGCGGCTATTCCCGCGACATCGCGATCGGCTCGCTCGCCGGCGCCGGCACGCTCGGCTTTTTGATCCCGCCGTCCAACATCATGATCATCTATGGCGTGCTCGGCGACGTTTCTATTCTCAAGCTCTTTACCGCCGGCGTGCTGCCCGGCCTCCTGCTGGCGGCCACCTTCATGGGATGGGTGATGCTGCACACGACGTTCAACCGCACGCTGGTGCCGGAGTCCGAGGCAAAGCTCTCGCAGGTGCCGTGGCGCGAACGTTTTGCGGCGCTGAAGGACCTTGCGCCGGCGCTGTTCCTGATCGCCTGCGTGCTCGGCTCGATGTATGGCGGGCTGGCCACGCCGTCGGAGGCCGCCGCGGTCGGCGTGCTCGGCGCGGCACTGGTCGCCTGGGCGCAGGGCTCGATGTCGCAGCAGGTGATCCGCGACGTGCTGATCGGCTCGATCGTGACCTGCTCGATGATCGCACTGATCGTGCTCGGCGCCTCGATCCTCGGCAACGCCGCGGCCTTCCTCGGAATCCCGCAGGCGGTCGCCGCCTTCGTGAAAGGCTTGGGGCTATCGCCCTTCATGCTGATCGTGGTTCTGATTATCTTCTACCTGATCCTCGGCTGCTTCCTCGACGGCTTCTCGATGATCGTGATGACGCTGCCGATCGTGCTGCCGATCGTGAAGGGCGCGGGCTTCGACGAGATCTGGTTCGGCATCTTCCTCGTGCTCGCCGTCGAGATGGCCCAGATCACGCCGCCGGTTGGTTTCAACCTGTTCGTGATCCAGGGCTTGACCGACGACGGCCTCGGCTACATCGCGCGGGTCACGATGCCGTACCTGCTCATCATGGTCGGCTTCGTTCTGCTGCTGACGCTCTGGCCCGGCATCGTCACGATCCTCCCGAGGGTGCTGTACGGATAGATTGCGCCGCCCCGGCCGCTCAGCCGGGACGGCGCCTCAATCGTCAAAGCTTACGCCGCGGCCTTCTTCCGCGCCTGCTCGGCCTTGTACAGCTCGAACTCTTCCGCGATCGCCTTGGCGATCGACGGCCGTTGACGCAGGCGTTCGTAATAGGCCTTCACATTTGGCCATTTCGCGAGCTCGATCGGCGGCGTCGCCATGGTCCAGTTGATGACCGTGATGAGATAGGCGTCGGCAACGCTGAAATGGTCGAGCAGGAAGTCGCGCCCCTTCAGGTAATTGTCGAGATAGTCCAGCCGCGACAGGTTCTTCTCCAGCGCATACGCTTTCGTTTCCTGCGGCGCCTTGCGGTCGAGCACCGGGATGAACAGGCCCTTGTGCAGTTCGGTGCCGATGAAGCAGAGCCATTGATGCAGCCGCGTGCGATCGATGCCCGCTGCAGCGCCGAGGCCCGATTGCGGGAAGCGGTCGGCGATGTATTGCAGGATCGCGGCGTTTTCGGTCAGCACCACGCCCTCGTCGGTGCGCAGTGTCGGCACGAGGCCGATCGGATTCACGGTTCGGAAGTCAGTGCCGTCGCTCAGCACTGTCTTGGTCGGCGGATCGACTTCGAGATAATTGGCTTTGGCGCCGGCTTCATACAGCGCGACGCGGCTCGCCATCGAACAGGCGAGCGGCGAGAAATAAAGATCCATCTTGAGCCTCCTTGGGCAATTCTTCGATGTGACATTCGGAGTGTCGCTCAACCCGGCCAGATTGATTTTTGTACTGTCTTGCATATTATGGAGGCGGTCAAGGATTAAATTGCGAAATGGTACAAAAATCGAAGCCGCCAACTGCTGCCACGGAGCCTAAACGCCGCGGCCGTCCGCGCGCTTATGAACCCGACATCGCGCTTGGCAAGGCGCTCGACCTGTTCCGCACGCAGGGTTTCGCGGCGACCTCGCTCGACGATCTCAGCGAGGCCACCGGCATGAATCGCCCGAGCCTCTACGGCGCCTTCGGCGACAAGCGCGAGCTCTACATCAAGAGCTATCAGCGCTACCGCGAGGACGCGCGCGCATCGATGGTGGAGATCTTTCGCCAGGAGATGCCCGTGCGCCGGCGGCTGGAGCGTATCTTCGCCTCCGCGCTGAACATCTATCTCTCCGGCGAGACCGGCCCGCGCGGCTGCTTCACCGTGGTCACGGCGGCCTCCGAGGCGGTCGGCGATCCCGACATCCGCGCCATGGTGCTGGATGGCCTGTCTGAGCTCGACAAGGCATTTGCGAGTTGCTTCCGCCGCGCCAAGGAGAAAGGCGAGTTGCCCGACAGCGCCGATCCCGCCGTGCTGGCGCAGCTCGCTTCAGCGACCGTGCACTCAATTGCCATCCGCTCCCGCGCCCGCGTATCGCGGAAGGAGCTCGAGGCGATCGTGAAGGGGGCGATCGACATGATGGTAGGAGGAAAGAGCTAGGCGGTTGCGTGCGGCGAGCTATCTCCCAAACGTCGTCCTGGCGAAAGCCAGGACCCATAGCCACCGAGTCTGGTTTGGCGAAGATTCGGAGTTCCCGCCGTCGCGCCGCAGCTCCAGGACGACATTGAGTTTGTAGCCCCGCCTACGCCGCGCGAATATGCGCCAGGAAACGATCCACCTCATCGCGCAGCCGCTGCGATTGTTTCGACAGCTCGATCGCCGAGCCCAGGACTTCCTCCGCCGCTGTTCCCGTCGCGGCGATGCCGGCGGTGACGCCCGCGATGTTTTGCGAGACCTCGCCGGTGCGGGCGGCCGCCTGCTGGACGTTCTGCGCGATCTCCTGCGTCGCGGTGCCCTGCTGGCCGACGGCGGCGGCAATCGCGGCGGAGATCTCGTCGACTTCCTGGATCGTTGCGCAGATCGATTGGATGCCGTCCACTGCGCCGGTGGTCTCGCCTTGTACCGCCGTCACCTGGGCGCCGATCTCCTCGGTCGCCTTGGCGGTCTGGGTTGCCAGCGCCTTCACCTCGGAGGCAACCACCGCAAAGCCGCGGCCGGCTTCGCCCGCGCGCGCCGCCTCGATCGTCGCATTGAGTGCCAGCAGATTGGTTTGCTCGGCGATGCCGCTGATGAAGGAGACGACGTCGCCGATTTTCTGCGCAGCGTCGGCCAGACTCTGCACGCGCTCGTTCGACCGTCGCCCGTCGCTCGCAGCTTTGCCGACTACCGCGGTCGCGTGCGCAAGGCGCCGGCTGATCTCGGCCATCGACGACGACAGCTCTTCCGCGGCGGCAGCGACCGTCTGCACATTTTCCGAGGCGAGCGCCGAGGCCGACGACACCGTGCCGGTCTGCTGCCGCGATCGCTCGACGATATCAGACATCGAGCGCGCGGTGTTCTCCATCTCGACCGCGGCCGAGGAGACCGTGGTGACGACGTCGCGGATGCTGGCTTCGAAATTGTCGGCGAGAGCGGCGAAGGCGCGCCGTTTCTCCGCTTCGGATTGCGCCTTGGTGTCGGCCTGTTCGGTCTGGAGCCGGTTGAAGTTGACGGCGTTGTCGCGGAACACCGCGACAGCCTTGACCATCGCGCCGACCTCGTCATTCGCTTTGCCGACGGGGACGGTGACATCGAGGTGTCCGTCGGCCAGCTCGCGCATCACGGTGGTGATGGAGATGATCGGACGGGAGATGCTGCGGGCGATGAGATAGCCGACGATGGCGGCGAGCACGAGCCCGAGCGCGGCGATGCCGAATGCCAGCAGCCAGGCTCGGTCGGCGGAGGCCACATAGTCGGCATTGTCCATCACCAGTTCGACCGCGCCGAGGGACTTACCGGAAAAATCCCTGATCGGTCCGAGCAGCGCGGCCACTGGCGTGGTGTCGAGCTTGGCCTGTCGTATCGTGAAGTCGCCGCCGGCGGCGCGGCCGTAATCGGCCGCATCGAAGAAGCTCTTGCCCTTCAGCGTGCCGCCGAACAGCTTGAAGCCGCCGCCGTCCGCGAGATGGAAGGCGATGTCGACATGGCGGTTGGTCTTGAAGTCGTCCAGGAAGGACTGGCCGAAGGTCAGGCCAAACTCCACCGAGCCGAGATGCTTGCCGGCTTGCGCGATCGGCACCACGCCGCGGATACCGAGCCCGGCCAAGCCGCCCTCGAGGCCGACCACGACCTTGTGCTCCTGGTTGGCCATGATCACGGTCCTGCGGAAGCCCGAGAGGTCGTCGCCAAATTTAGCAGGCTGGTGTACGCGCAGGAACGAGGTCGCGGGCGCCACATGGAACTGGAACTGTTCGATGCCGTACTCCGATTTGGTCGCGGCAAACACCGGCCCGAACAGGCCGATCAAAGCGTTGCGATCCTGTTTGGCCATCGCGTCCTGCGTCGCCGGTATTGCGGCGACGACGGCGCTCATGGCGGCGGCACGCTGGGATTCCTCGGCAATTCGCGACTGGAGCGCGTCGTAATGGCTGCGCAGCTCGCGCTGATCGGCGCGGTCGATGATGCCGGAAATGATCCACATCGCCCCGAGCACGGCGAACAGGGCGGTCGCCGCCGCCGTCACCGCCAGCGCAACCGTGATCCGCATCCTGAGGCCGAGCGTGAAGCGCATGTCCGACTCGTTCGTTGAGCGTTGATTAACAACGCCTATCAACTTCTCGCTAAGAGAGGGTGAACGGGATACCGGCCGACGATCAGTGATTTTACGGGCTCGATGGCACGTGAGGTCTCAATACCCCCGCGCCCGGTCCACCACGTTCTCCAGCACGCCACCGGCCTCGAACCGCGCGATCTGCTCGGCGACATAGGCCGAGATCGCGTCAGCGTCGGTGTCGGCGGCGTTGTGCGGGGTCAGCAGCACCTTGGGATGGGTCCAGAACCGGCTGTCCGCCGGCTGCGGCTCCTGCACGAAGACGTCGAGCGAGGCGGCGCCCAGCGTGCCGTCGTCGAGGCAGGCCAGGATGTCGGCTTCGTTCTGAAGGCCGCCGCGGCCGGCGTTGATCAGCACGGGCGCACCGAGCGGGCTTTTGCGGTTGAGCTTGGTGAAGACATCGCGGTTGAGGATGCCGTGTGTATCAGGCGTCAGCGGCAACAGGCTGACGAGGATATCGGTCGTGCGCAGGAATGCATCGATCTGCCCGGCGCCATGGAAGCATTCGACGCCCGCGATGGTGCGCGGGCTGCGGCTCCAGCCGGCGACGCGGAAACCAAGCCGCCGCAGCACATCGGCCGCGTCGGCGCCGAGCGTGCCCAGTCCCATGACACCGACCGTGACGGCGCTCGCCGGCCATTGATAGGTCGGCTCCCAGCGCTTTTCGCGCTGCGACTGGCGCAGATAAAGCTCCTGGCGGTGGTGCATCAGCACGTGCTGCACGACGTATTCGGTCATGCGGCCAGTCAGATCGGGCACGGCGACACGCACCAGCGGCACGTTCGGCAGGCTCTTGTCCGCCATCAGCGCATCGACGCCGGCGCCGAGATTGAAGATCGCCCGCAGATTGGGGAAGGAGCCGAGGTCGCCCGGCACCGGCTTCCACACCGCGGCATAGTGCACCTCGGCCGGATCGAGCCCGGCATCGGGCAGCAGCACGACGCGGCGGCCGCCGCAGACCGCGTCGAACCGGGCCTTCCAGCGCTCCGGCAGCCAGTTTTGCTGCGTGCTGTTGATCAGGACGGCCAGTGTGCCTACGGTCATTCGAGTGCCTCTATAGGTTCCGCTTTTGAGGGCCCTCCTTGGCACGATCTTCCGGATTTTTCTTGCAAATTTTTTCCGCAGCCCTGTCGGGGCGAGGCATATTGGATCGTCTTCAAAACAAGAGGTCAGGGAAGGTACTGCCCATGCTTTATGCGATCCTTTGCTATCACGACGAGGACTTCGTCGGCTCCTGGAGCAAGGACCAGGACGAAGCCGTGATGAAGAAGCTCGCCGTGGTGCAAGAGAAGCTCACGAGCCAAGGCCGGCTCGGTCCGGTGGCGCGGTTGCTGCCGACCACCGCGGCCGCGACGTTGCGTAAAGAGGACCCGCCGCTGGTGCTCGACGGCCCCTACGCGGAGACCAAGGAGCAGTTGCTCGGCTTCTATATCGTCGATTGCAAAAACCTCGACGAGGCGCTCGACGTTGCGCGCGACCTCGGCGCCGCCAATCCCGGCGGCGCCTATGAAGTGCGGCCCGTGGGCGTGTTCAGGCCCGGAGGAAATCTGACGTGAGCGAGGCCGATACCGCCTGGATCGAGACCGCGCTGACCTCGGCGCGCCCCCAGGCGGTCGGCGCGCTGCTGCGCTATTTCCGCGATCTCGACACCGCCGAGGAGGCATTCCAGAACGCCTGCCTGCGCGCGCTGAAGACATGGCCGCAGAACGGGCCGCCGCGGGATCCCGCGGCCTGGCTGATCATGGTCGGCCGCAACGTTGCGATCGACGAGGTGCGCCGCACCCGCAAGCAGCAGCCGCTGCCGGAGGACGACCAGGCGATCTCCGATCTCGACGACGCCGAGGGCGCGCTCGCGGAGCGGCTCGACGGCTCGCACTACCGCGATGACATTCTGCGGCTGATGTTCATCTGCTGCCATCCAGGGCTGCCGGCGACGCAGCAGATCGCGCTGGCGCTCCGTATCGTCTGCGGCCTGACCGTGAAGCAGATCGCGCGCGCCTTCCTGGTGTCGGAAGCGGCGATGGAGCAGCGCATCACGCGTGCCAAGGCCAAGGTCGCGGAGGCCGGGACGCCGTTTGAAACGCCGGGCGCGGTCGAGCGCGCGGAGCGGCTCGCCGTTGTCGCCGCGATGATCTATTTGATCTTCAACGAGGGCTATTCGGCGAGCGGCGACACCGCCGAAATCAGGAAGCCGCTGTGCGAAGAAGCGATCCGGCTGGCGCGGCTGCTGTTGCGGCTGTTCCAGAGCGAGCCGGAGATCATGGGGCTCACGGCGCTCATCTTGTTGCAGCATGCGCGCAGTGCCTCGCGCTTTGCCGCGGATGGTTCGCTGATCCTGCTGGATGACCAGGATCGTTCGCTGTGGAACGGCACCATGATCGCGGAAGGCCTCGCGCTGATCGACAAGGCGATACGCCATCGCCGCAGCGGGCCCTACCAGATCCAGGCCGCGATCGCCGCGCTGCATGCCCGCGCGGCGACGCCCGAGGAGACCGACTGGGCGCAGATCGACCTGCTCTATGGCGCGCTGGAGGTGGTGCAGCCCTCGCCGGTGGTGACGCTCAACCGCGCGGTCGCGGTTTCCAAGGTGCGCGGACCGCAAGCCGCGCTCGACCTGATCGAGCCGCTGGCGCCAAAGCTTGCCAACTACTTCCATTTCTACGGCGTGCGCGGCGCCTTCCTGATGCAGCTTGGCCGCAACGACGAAGCCCGCATCGCCTTCGACCGCGCCATCGCCCTCGCCAACACGTCCGCAGAAGCCGCTCACATCCGCATGCATCTCGATCGCCTGATCCGCGACAGCCAGCCGAACGGCGCAAATGGCGGCGCCAGGCAGGGCGCGAAGGTCGAAGGCGCCAAGGTGAAGTAGGGAGCGCCTGCTTCGGGCATCGCAAAAATTTTCGCTTCGCCTTGTCGGGCCCGGTCCCCTCCCTTCGTCCTAGGAGCGTATCCAGGGAGCCATTCATGCTGAAAGCCATTGCCATCATCGCCGTCGTGCTCGCTATCGGACTCGCGGGTGTCCTCGTCTTCGCATTGACGAAATCCGGCACCTTCCGCGTCGAACGCAGCCTCGCCGTGAAGGCGCCCGCCGATGCGATCTATCCGCTGGTCGCCGACTTCCATCGCTGGACCGCCTGGTCACCTTACGAGGGCCGGGACCCCGCGATGAAGCGCAGCTTCGGCGGAACTGCGCCGGGCAAGGGCGCGACCTATGCCTGGGACGGGAACAACAATGTCGGCGCCGGCCATATGGAGATCCTCGAGGCGAGTGCGCCGTCAAAACTCCGGATCAAGCTCGACTTCGAGCGGCCTTTCGAAGGCCACAACACCGCCGAGTTCACCTTTGTGCCGCAAGGCGATGCCACACTGGTCACGTGGGCGATGTCCGGTCCGGCGCCGTTCCTGTCCAAGGTCATGCAGGTGTTCATCAACATGGACAACATGATCGGCAAGGATTTCGAGGCGGGCTTGGCCAGCCTGAAGAAGCTCACCGAGAAGTAGCGCCGTCACCCCGAATGAAAGCAAAACGGAGAGAAACGATGCTCAATCCCTATCTGTTCTATCAGGACACCTGCGAAGCGGCGTTCAACTACTACGCCAAGGTCTTGGGCGGCAAGATCGATGCGATGATGCGCGCCTCGGATGCGCCGCCGGAGGTGCCCGCCACGCCCGGCCGCGAGAAGATCATTATGCATGCGCGGATGTCGCTGCCAGACGGCAGCGTCCTGATGGCCTCCGACGCACCAGGCGAGCATTTTCACAAGCCGCAGGGCTTTTCGATCTCGCTCACGGTCGCGGATCCCGCGGACGGCGAGCGCAAGTTCAACGCGCTGGCCGACGGCGGCACCGTCACCATGCCCTTCAGCAAGACTTTCTGGGCCAAGGGTTTTGGCATGTGCGTCGACAAGTTCGGCATTCCCTGGATGGTGAACTGCCCGGCCGAGGGAATGTGACAGCCGCGATCGCTTGACGCGCCAAGCGGCGATCCCCTCTCCCTGACGATGCGGAGAGGGGCGCGCATGAGACGTTGCGTGATGTGCCGATCGACCGCATGCCGCCTCAGCGGATCGATCCGGTCACGTCATTGCTCGGTGGTTGGGAGGAGGGAACGCAGCGCGGGCAGATCACGAGCTTTGTCCCGAGCTGCTTGTCATTCTCCGCTTCGATTTCGTCATGGATTGCCCACCACGCCGCGGAGTACGGGCGCAAGGTGCCGAGGACTCTTTCTCGCTCCTGATTCGGATCACTCGCCGCGGGAGCTTGGGTCGCCACGCGACGCTTGATGACGTAGGGACGGTTCGGATCCTGACCGAGGCCGTCCCATGCGATCGGACGGCGTTCCTGAGCAGGCGCGACCACGCATCCCATGAGCGTTGCGCAAAACGTGAGCAAGACAAAGCCGTGTCGCATCATGCCGAACCCTTGGGTGTTGTATGCGACGCGCCAAATTCGCTTGCCGAAGCTTGCGTCGCACCGCTCAAATGGAACCTAAGGGAAACGCCTGGCCGACACGGCCGAATATGAATTTTAGTGTCGCACCACATTGCGAGAGCAGTGAGGCCGCTTCGTGAAATGATGCGGACCGCATCGCACAACAACTGGCGCAATATTAGGCTGTGAACTCCGGGGCAGAATCGTTATTTATTTCGTCATAAACTCTAAAAACTGGGGCGGGCGGACTTGGAAGGGGAGCGACCGATGGCGGCGGCGCTGCAGATCAACTTTGCACTTTGGGGTATGCTCATCTGCGCGAGCATGGAATTGACCCAGCTGATCCAGAGTTTTTATTAGGCCTCACGAAGCAGGTGACCGGCGCGATTTGGCGGGCGCTTGCGTCCGCTGATCGTCACCGGCAGCGCGGATAGATCGCGGCGAGGTCGCGTCCCTTCAACAGAAGCAACCGCGACGAGAGGCCGCCGCGGCGGCTGATCCAGTCGCGCACCGGGCCGGGATAGGCCGCAAGCACCGCATCGGATGCTTCCGGCTCGGCGTAGAAGCGTCCGCGCCGGTCGACCGAGCGCGCCGCATGAAAGCCAAGCACGGCACGCTTGGTGACGCATATCCGCTCGCCCGGCACGATGCTCAGCACCAGCGTGCAGGCGGACAGGCAGGGACCGTCGATCACCACGCGCTCGCCGCTCTCGCGCACTTTCTCGAACAAATCGAGGAACGGCCCGACCTGTCCACCGGGCGACTGGATGATGCGGATTTCGGCCAAGGCAGGCGTGGCGGCGAGCAGCGCGGATACGAGCATCAAAGCCCTGAGGAAGGTGACGCGTCGCATGAAGCCTCCGCGAATTCGAGTCCGTAGGATTGGCCGACGAGAAGAGGTGGGTGACGCTTCGCTAGGCCAACCTACGCCGTGCCTACCCGTTCCGCCGTTCGCCGCGCAGCGTCGGCAGGCCGATGCCCGCCGCATCGAAGCCGCCATCGACGGCCAAAATTTGTCCGGTGATGTAGCTGGATCGTTCCGAGCACAGGAAGTAGATCGCTTCGGCGAGTTCCTCTTCCAGGCCGTAGCGGTTGAGCGGGATGGCGTCGTGGTAGTCGGCGCGGATCTCCCTGGTGTGCACCTGCTTCGCCATCGCGGTGTCGACCGGTCCCGGTGCGACCGCGTTGACGCGGATGTTGAAGGACGCAAGCTCGACCGCGAGCTGCTTGGTGAGGTGCGCGAGGCCCGCCTTGCTGGTGCCGTAGGCCGAGCGCAGCGTCGAGGCGCGCACCGCCGAGATCGAGGTGATGTTGACGATGGCGCCGCCATTGCCGTCGCGCATCAGCGGCACCGCCGCCTTGGTGCAGAGAAACGGGCCGGTGAGGTTGACCTCGAGCACGCGCCGCCAATCGGTCTCCGACGTCTCCATCAGCGGCGCGAACACGGCAATGCCGGCATTGTTGACGAGCGCGTCGAGCCGGCCGAACCGCCTTTCGACCGACATCATCGCGGCGGCAACCGCGGCTGCGTCCGAGACGTCGCAGGTCAGCGCCAGCGTGGCCTCGTCCCGGCCGATCTCGGCGACCGCGCGGCCGAGCAGCTCGCCCTCGATGTCGAGCAACGCAACCCGCCAGCCCTCGGTCAAAAACTTCTTCGCGGTCGCAAGCCCGATGCCACGCGCGGCTCCGGTGACGAGGGCAACGCGGTGCGGGGTAGGGGGCATTGGCTGATCGGTCCTTATGAAAGATCGCGCGAGCGCGAGCCTCTTTTACTTCGCTTTCGTTCCGACGAGGAAGGCCTTAACTCGAAGCCACGATGTCGGGACGGTCCTCGATGGATCGTCTTCCAGGGGATCATTGCCAGGGAGACCCGGAATGTCCAACGATCACGAGCGCCTGATTCGAGACCTTTTCGCCGCATATCTCGACAACGACCGGCAACGGGTCGCCGACGCGTTGGCGGACGATTTCCGCTTCACCAGCCCGTTCGACGAGGACCTCGACAAGGCGGCCTATTTCGAGCGTTGCTGGAGGGACACCGGCTGGATTGCGCGGCACGACATCGAGCGGATTGTCGTCCAAGGTGACGAGGCCTTCGTCACCTATCTCTGCCTGGCGACAGATGGCAGGAGCTTTCGCAACACCGAGTTCTTCACCTTCGCCGGCGGCAAGGTTCGCCGCATCGAGGTTTATTTCGGCGCTGCCCGGCAGGACGGGCGTTTCCTGCCGCAGGCGCGCTAAATAATTGTCGCCACGCTGTCGGTTCCGTCAGGGTTCGCTCGTCTTGGGTAAGGGCGACTAAGCAAGCAAGGAACCTCCATGCGATTCATGATGCTGATGATCCCGCTCGGCTACGAGACCGCAGCGCCCGACGTTCAGCTCGATCCCGAGCGGGTCGCTGCGATGATGCGCTACAACGAGGTGCTGAACGACGCCGGCGTGCTGATCACGCTCGACGGCCTGCACCCGCCCTCGATGGGCGCGCGCGTCTCGTTTGCGGCCGGCAAGCCCATCGTGACCGATGGCCCGTTCGCCGAGGCCAAGGAGGTCCTGGGCGGGTACTGGATGATCGAGGTTGCATCGCGTGCCGAGGCGATCGCCTGGGCCAGGCGGTGTCCGGCCGCACCGAACGAAATCATCGAGATCCGTCAGGTGCAGGAGATGAGCGACTTTCCGCCTGACGTGCAGGAGGCCGCCGCCGGTTTCGGCGACCTCAAGAAATAGCCGCAGCTTTGTCTATCCATCAGCAAAGGAGAGAACCGATGAGCACCGATACCTATCTCGCCGTTTTCCTCGGCAGCAAGACCAGCTCCAAATGGGCCGCATGGGATGCGATGCCCGAGGCCGAGCGCAAGGCGAAGGAGCAGGAGGGCATGGCGGCCTGGAAGGGCTGGGTCGAAAAGCACCAAGGCGCGATCCAGGCCATGGGCGGGCCGCTCGGCAAGACCAAGAAGGTCGACGGCAAGGGCCTCGCCGACATCGCCAACGAGATGGGCGCCTTCACCGTGGTGCGTGCGGCCTCGCACGAAGCCGCGGCGAAGATGTTCGAAAACCACCCGCACTTCACGATCTTCCCCGGCGAACGCGTCGAGATCATGCCGGTGCTGCCGATCCCTGGCGGCTAGGGCTTCGGCCGCTGCCCCGGACCGGGGAGAATACGGGCTGATCAACCCGTCGCCGCTAGTGACCTTCCTGCCCAGCTCATGTAAAGGTCGTTCACATGAGCTGGCGCAAGGAGACGCGCCGCGCCGAGCGCGGCTATCACCACGGCAATCTGAAGGAAGCCCTGCTGCAGGCCGCCCTTGGATTGATCGCCGAGAAGGGCGCGGCCGGCTTCACCTTTGCCGATGCCGCGCGCATGGCCGGCGTCAGTGCGGCGGCACCGTACCGGCATTTTCGCGACCGTGACGAACTGCTGTCCTCGATCGCGCAGCGCGGTTTCGAGCAGTTCGAATCGCGCCTGACCGCGGCCTGGGACGACGGACGGCCCGACACCGTCACGGCGTTCGAGCGTGTCGGCAGGGCCTATCTCGCCTTCGCCCGCGAGGAGCCCGCGTTCTACAACGCGATGTTCGAATCGGGCGTGCCGGTGGATGTCAATCCGGCGCTACAGGCCGCTAGCGAGCGTGCTTTCAACGTCATTCGTGCCGCGGCGGAGCGGCTTGCCGCGCTGGCGCCGCCGGGCACGCCGCGGCCTCCGGCGATGATGATGGCCCTGCACATCTGGTCGATGGCGCATGGCGTGGCCTCGCTGTTCTCCCGCGGCGATGCCGCGCGTCGAAAGCTGCCGATGTCGCCGGACGAGCTGCTCGAAGCCGAGGTGCTGATTTATCTCCGCGGTCTCGGCTTCCCGACCGATCGCCGTCCTCCGGCGAAAAGCGCCGAGCCGCCGCCGGTGCCACCGGAGGCATCCTCCGGTTCCGGCGTGCCGCCCGGTGGTCCCTGGGGCAAGCCGAAATAAAGTTACCCAAATAATTGCCTCGCCCTGTCAGGCGGTCGGCTTGACAAAATCGCGGGATGATCTACCTATGTAAATGTTATTTACATTCACAACGGCGCTGATGCCGTCATGGAGAGGGAAATGGCCTACACCGCTGATGTCAATCGATGGCGCGGCCCTTCGGACCAACACTACGAGCGCCCCCACATGCTCAACACGCCTTGGCATCCCGGCTGGATCGCCGTGACCATCCTCGGCTTCATCATCTGGTGGCCGATCGGACTTGCCCTTCTCTTTTTCACACTCGGGAGCAGAAGAATGTCGTGCTGGAGCAACCAGGATCGCTGGCAGAACAAGATGGAGCGGATGCAGTACAAGATGGACCGTATGCGCGGCCGCATGGAGCGCCACGGTTTCGGCTTTGGCTTCGGCCCGCCCTCGAGCGGCAACCGCGCCTTTGACGAGTACCGCACCGAGACATTGCAGCGGCTCGAGGAAGAGCAGGTCGAGTTCAAGAACTTCCTCGACCGTCTGCGTCACGCCAAGGACAAGGAAGAGTTCGACCAGTTCATGGCGCAACACAAGACGCGCCCGACCCCGCCGCCGACCGACCAGCAGCAGGGTTGATCTCAAGGTTGATCTCGAGACTGACGCTTCTCAAAGCCGTCAGGCGCATGCCCCCAAAGTCCTGATGGCCCCAAGCCGCCCGCCTGCGCAACCCGCAGGCGGGCGGTTTGTTTTTGGGAATGCGCGGCAGGCCGCCGCGACCGTCTGGAAATGTCCTGGCCTGGAAAGTCTTGGCCTGGAGAGACTTGGTCAGCGCGCCGTGGCGAGCTGCGCGCGAACCGACTCCAGGAAGTGTTCGTAGGCGTAGTCCACGATCTCGTTGAGTGATCGCGTTCGCGCGAACATCGCCTTGGCCTCGGTGAGAAACTCCTCGCGGGTGGGAATCTTCGGCAAATGCAGATGGGTCAGTGCATCGACGCCTTCATGCGCGCGACTGAGGATGTCGTGCAGCGTCGGCAGTTGCAACTGGGCCAAATCGGCTCGGCGTAGCGCCGACGAGATCGCGTGCGCCAGGGTCTGCGCATCGAACCGTCCGGCAAGCTCGCGGGCCGCCCGGTTGATGACGCGTGCGCCGAGCGGCTGCTCGTTGCGCAGCACCTGCTCGGGCGGCGACTTCATGTTCCAGACGATGCCGAACCAGGACAGCACCTTCAGGATGTAATAGGTGATGTCGATCTCCCACCAGCGAAAACCCTGCCGCACGCTGCTCTGGTAGGCGTGATGATTGTTGTGCCAGCCCTCACCGAGGGTGAATAAGGCCAGCAGCCAATTGTTGCGGGAATCATCGCCGGTCACGTACCGCTTGCGTCCATGCACGTGGGCGAGGGAATTGATACAGAAGGTCGCGTGATAGACCAGCACGGTGCTCCACAGGAAGCCGACGACGAGACCGGACCATCCGCCAACCAGGAAGCAGAGCGCAGCCAGCGTCACGGCCGGCAGGAGTTCCAGGCGATGCAGCCACATCAGCTCCGGATAGGCGGCGAAATCGCCGACCTTCACGAGGTCGGTGCCATCGTGCTCCCGGTAAAAAATCCAGCCGAGATGGCTATAGAGGAAGCCTCGGTGACGCGGCGAATGCACGTCGTCCTCGGTATCGGAATGCAGATGATGATGTCGATGCTTGGCCGCCCACCACAAAACGCTTTTTTGCGCGGTGCTTTGCGCAAGCCAGGCCAGGATGAACTGAAACACCCGGCCGGTCGCAAAAGCCCGATGGGAGAAATAGCGGTGGTAGCCCGCTCCGATCGCAAACATGCGCACGACATACAGCGAGGCGCAGATCGCGACGGCCTGCCAGGTAATGCCGGTCCAGATGGCGGCAACGCAGCCGAGATGAACCAGCAGGAACGGCAGGGCGGAGGGATACATGATGTCGTCGTGTTGGTCGTCGGCGGGGGCGTTGGGCGACATGTATTGGCGTGACCTTGGATGACAGAGATTCGAGTTTCGCTTCGGCAGCATTGAGGGCCGCTGTGTACGAAAAACCCGGCGATGGCGGACCACCGCGGGGTCTTGAACGAGGTGCTTGGACAACCCTGGCCCAAGGCGGCCGCACGCGGCAAAGTCAACCTGAGGCCATAGCTTCGACCGCGAACTCGACGGCCTATATATGATCCAGGCCGCTTGGCATGCAAGCTCGTAGCGTCACGGGGTGCGTGGCGCGCGGGCTGCCGACGGTTTATATCCGACAGTGAAAAGGAAGCGTCAAAATACCGCAGGCAGCAACGATGGCGGAAGCGGCGATGACGGCGAGCGAGGCCCTCTGGCAGGAGATCCGCGACGAGGCGCAGCGCGCAGCGGCAGCCGACCCCATATTCGGCAAGGCTCTTGTCGGACTCATCCTCGTCCATGACGATTTTACCGCCGCACTGTCCGATCTGATCGGACGCCGGCTTGGCGACAGCGCGGCCGAACGCGAGCGCTTCACGACGTTTTCCCGCGACGCCTTCCATGGCCAGCCGGATCTGATCGAGGTGGCCGGCTGCGACTTACAAGCCATTGTTCTCCGCGATGCCGCCATCACCGGACTGTTGGCGCCGCTGCTGCATTTCAAGGGCTACGTCGCCTTGCAGGCATGGCGCGTCTCGAACTGGCTCTGGCATCACGACTATCGCGACGCGGCGCTGCTGTTTCAGAACGAGGCCTCCAACGTCCTGCAGGTCAGCATTCATCCGGCGGCGAGCTTGGGATCATCGGTGTATCTCGACCACGCCACCGGCATCGTGATCGGTGCAGATGTGGCGATCGGCGACGACGCCACCATCCTTCAGAACGTCAGCATCGGTCGTGGCACGGAACTGCCGGCGCGCTCGCCTCGCATCGGTCGCGGCGTCTTCATCGGCTCCGGCGCCACAATTCTCGGCAACGTCAGGATCGGCGCTTGTGCGAAGATCGGCGCCGACACCGTCGTGACGAGCGACGTGCCCCCGGGCTGCACCGCAATCGGCAATCCGGCGCGGCTGACCAATTGCCCCGAACCCGCCTCGGCGGCCTGACTCGCCCTCACGTCATCAAGCGACGTACTCCTCGTTCAGGCGGCGCGGCGGCGGCTCTCGCCACCATGATGCGGGGTGACCGGTTCCGAACTGGTCTGGCCCGGCGCGTCCAGCACCGCGACATGATGCCGGTAGACCATTTCCCAGCCTTTCCATCCCGTGAACAGGAGGATGCCGACCACAATCAGCGAGAGCACCACGCCCCACGGTTTGACCGCAGCCTCCGCGCCTTGCGCGTAGCGGAGGTAGAAATTGATCGCAGCCAGCACCACCGCCACGAGATTGCCGATCATGTGATACCAGGCATCGTTGAGGCTGCGGATACGGGCGTCGCTGAAGAAGTCGGTGAATCCTGCCACGGCAGCAACGAGCGCCATGACGATGCCGGCGCCGATCAGCCACATGGCAGCTCTGGCCCAGAAGCCGTCGCCGGTTCCGATGAAGGCGAGATCGGCGATGGGCGCGCCGACCAGGAAGGCGACGGGGAACGGGATGATCATGGGGTGGAGCGGATGATCGCCGATGGCGGCGGTCGTCTTGGGGTTGACGCTCATGGCAAAACCTCGCGAGAAGTGATTTTCCAGACAATTTTTCGGGCGAGGGCTGGTTCCTCCAACGTGATGTCAGCAACAGCCGGGGCCGGCAGCTTGCCAACCGCCTGCGCCCGCTCGCTTTCCGGCAGCCAAATCCGCCCGCGGTAACCCAGCATTAACCATCGCCGGGCTCTGGTAATTGCGGACAATCGCGCCCAAAGCCGGAAGTCTGAGCCTTGGGGGCGGGCCCATAGTTTTGACATCTTGGCAGGGAATGCAGGCGGCTGGCTTTGGAAGAGCCCTGCACCCCAGAAAGACAAGGCTTTGAGCGGGCTTGCCGGCCGCGCCGGTTCTAGCGCGGCTATTGGGGAACCGGCGGCCATTTGCTGGCCGGGACATTAGATCGGGACATCAGGTAACGATCGCCTTGAGAGGATACTGCTTATGAATCCGGCCGACGTGGCTCAGTCAGCCCTTCCGGTTGCCGCTTCCGCGGACGTGTCGCTGATCGCGCTGTTCTGGCAGGCTCACTGGATCGTGAAAGCGGTGATGCTGGGGCTTCTCGCCTGCTCGGTCTGGGTCTGGGCGATCGCCATCGACAAGATCTTCCTGTTTGCCCGCACCCGCCGCTCGATGGACCGTTTCGAGCAGGCTTTCTGGTCCGGCGAGTCAATTGAAGACCTCTATCGCACGCTCTCGGCCAAGCCGACGCATTCCATGGCGGCCTGCTTCGTCGCGGCGATGCGAGAGTGGAAGCGTTCGTTCGAGAGCCAGGCCCGCTCGGTCGCAGGCCTTCAGATGCGCATCGACAAGGTCATGAATGTCTCGATCGCCCGCGAGGTCGAGCGGCTGGAACGCAGGCTACTGGTGCTCGCCACCGTCGGCTCCGCAGGCCCCTTCGTCGGCCTGTTCGGCACCGTCTGGGGCATCATGTCGAGCTTCCAGTCGATCGCGGCGTCGAAAAATACCTCTCTGGCGGTGGTGGCCCCTGGTATCGCGGAGGCGCTGTTTGCGACCGCCGTCGGCCTTATCGCCGCCATTCCTGCCACTATTTTCTACAATAAGTTCACCTCCGAGGTGAACCGGCAGGCCCAGCGCCTCGAAGGCTTCGCCGATGAATTTTCAGCCATCCTGTCGCGCCAGATCGACGAGCGGGGCTGACGGACGGCATGTATAGTGTGAAGGGCAATTTGGGCACCAGACCATGGGCATGAACGTCGCGAGTTCGTCCGGAGGCGGTGGGCGCCGTGGCCGGCGTAGGCCGGTCGTGGCCGAAATCAACGTCACGCCGATGGTGGACGTGATGCTGGTGCTGCTCATCATCTTCATGGTGTCGGCGCCAATGCTGACGGTCGGCGTGCCGCTCGACCTGCCGCAGACCCAGGCCAAGAGCCTCGAAAACAACGACCAGAAGCCGATCCAGATGTCGGTCGACATCAAGGGCAAGGTGTTCATCAACGACGCCGAGATCGCGATCAACGAACTGATCCCCAAGCTGAAGGCGATCACGGACGCGCGCGGCGGGCTCGAGGAGCGCATCTATCTGCGTGCCGACAAGAAGGCGGATTACGGGACGGTGGCCAAGGTCATGGGCCAGTTGTCCGGCGCAGGCTTCAAGAAGCTGGCGCTCGTCACGGAAGCGGATCAGGGGTAGACCGTGAAGGTGAAGGTCGACAAGACACTCGTTGCGTCGATTGCCCTCCACGTCCTCGTGCTGGGATGGGGGCTCGTCACCTTTAGCAGCAGGGCTTTCGTTCCGGCCGAAGAGTCGCTGCCGATCGACATCATCTCCACCGACCAGCTCGCGCAGATGATGTCGGGGCAGAAGACCGGCGACAAGAAAGAGCCGAAGCCGAAGGTCGAGAAGATCGCGGAAGCCAAGCCCGAGGAAGACGCCGTCGGCAAGGTCACCGAGAAGAAAGAGCTGATCAAGACCAACTCGACGCCCGAACCGCCGCCAAAACCCGTCGAGAAGCCGGTCGAGAAGAAGCCCGAGCCGCCCAAGCCCGTCGCCGAGGCGAAGCCCAAAGAAGAACCGAAGCCGCCGGAAAAAAAGCCTGACCCGGCCAAGGAAGATCCGATCGCCGAGCTCCAGAAAAAGCTCGAAACCAAGAAGCCGCCGCCCAAGCCGCCGGAGCAGAAGGTCGCAGCGGTGCAGCCGCAGCAGGTGCCGAAGCCCAAGGAGCGCAGCTTCGATCCCGCGCAGATCCAGCGCGATCTCGACAAGCGCGCGGCGACCCGGCACGAACTCGCCGGCTCGACGCTGAATGCGTCGGCCTCGCTGGGATCGACGAGCGGAACGGCCGCCAACAACATTGCGACCTGGCGGGGGGCGTTCCAAGGGGCGGTGAAGCGCTGCTTCACGCCGACCTATAACGGGCAGGATGCGGATCAATACGAAGCCGACATCGACATTCCCATGAAGATCGACGGATCGCTCGCGTCCGAGCCGATCGTCGTCGCGGTGAGGGGGCCGTCGCGGTCGATCGCACAGGCGGTGGCGGAGAGTGCCAGACGCGCCATCGTGCAGTGTCAGGTCTATTCGTTCATGCCGAAGCAGCAATACGAGAGCTGGAAGCTCATTCCGATGACTTTCGGCCTGAAAGACATGTTGTGACATCCGAACAAAAGAATTTTGCGATGAATGACGTTCGATCGATGAACCGCCGCCGCTTCATGACCCTGACCGGATCGACGCTCGCGATGCTCGGAGGCGGGCAGGCCTTCGCCCAGCAGCCGCAGGGACGGCTCCGTATCGATCCCACGGAGTTTCGGCCGATCCCGATTGCGATCACCAATTTCGTGCCCGGCTCGCCGGCCGACGGCGACGTTGGCAACGGCGTCACTCAGGTCATCACCAACAATCTGAAGCGCTCGGGCCTGTTCGCGCCGGTCGACCAGGCTGCCTTCATCGAGCGCATCAGCAACATCGACGTCGCGCCGCAATTCGAGAACTGGAAAACCCTCAACGCGCAGGCCCTCGTCACCGGCCGCATGACGCGGCAGCCGGACGGGCGCCTCAAGGCCGAATTCCGCTTGTGGGATGTGGTCACCGGCCAGCAGCTCGCCGGCCAGCAATATTTCACCTCGCCGGAATATTGGCGCCGCATCGCCCACATCATCTCCGACCAGATCTATGAGAAGCTGACCGGCGAGAAGGGCTATTTCGACAGCCGCGTCGTGTTCGTCGACGAGACCGGGCCGAAGGAGCGCCGCGTCAAGCGGCTCGCGATGATGGACCAGGACGGCGCCAATGTGCGCTATCTGACCCGCGGCTCCGACCTCGTGCTGACGCCGCGCTTCTCGCCGAACTCGCAAGAGATCACCTACATGGAGTTCGGGCAGGGCGATCCGAAGGTCTACCTGTTCAACATCGAGACCGGCCAGCGCGAGATCGTCGGCAACTTCCCGGGCATGACCTTTGCCCCGAGGTTCTCGCCGGACGGCCAGCGCGTCATCATGAGCCTGCAGCAGGGCGGCAATTCCAACCTGTTCGTGATGGATCTGCGCTCGCGCTCGACCACGCGCCTCACAGACACGCCCGCGATCGACACCTCTCCTTCCTACTCCCCGGACGGCGCCCGCATCTGCTTCGAGTCCGATCGCGGCGGCAGATCGCAGATCTATGTCATGGCCGCGGGCGGCGGAGCGGCGCAGCGCATCTCCTTCTCCAAGGACGACAACAACGCCACCTATTCGACGCCGGTGTGGTCGCCGCGCGGCGATTACATCGCCTTCACCAGGCAAGGTGGCGGGCAGTTCTCGATCGGCGTGATGAAGCCGGACGGCTCCGGCGAACGGCTTCTGACTTCCGGCTACCACAACGAAGGCCCGACCTTCTCGCCGAACGGCCGCGTGTTGATGTTCTTCCGCGATCCGGGCGGCAGCGGCGGGCCGTCGCTGTTCTCGGTCGACATCTCGGGCCGCAACGAGCTGAAGGTGCCGACGCCGGGCTTCGCCTCCGACCCCGCATGGTCGCCGCTATTGTCCTCGACATCGGGCTAGCCGCCCGTCCTCGATGCGCAATGATTTGACCGCGCGCCTTTTTCGAAAACTTGGCGCGATGTTTCCCCGCGATAATTGTTCTTTAAGGTTGCACTCGGCAAACTTTTCCCATGGGTTTGTTTCTATTGATCTATTTCGACTGTTGCTCGTTCAAAACAACTCGACTTTAACGATATTCCCTCAGAAAGACTTCATACCGGATCGGTAAAACTGCGCTCCAGACAGGACGCGCGTAAACACCAGATGCAGTTTGCAAGTCAGAGCGGAGAGCCGGAACAGCGGCCGCCGAAAACTTCGGCGGCGCAAATCGATTCGCTGTTCGAAGCGCCTGGTCCGCTGCTGGCAGGACTCATTTTCGTGTCGATCGGTGCGGCCCTGACCGCGCTGAGGACGGGCGAGCCGCTGATCTGGGCGTGCGTCGCACTTCTTGTCCTGGCGGGGACTGCGCGGGCGATCGACCTGCGCCTCTATCAGGCACGTCAGTCGGTCATGACCATCGAGGCGGCAGCACGCTGGCAGAAGCGCTATCAGATCGGGGCAAAGATCCAGGCGGCTGCGATCGGCATCTGGTGCGCCACCGCCCTGCTGGCCACCGACGACGCTGTGGCCCACATGATCGCCTTATCGGTCACCACCGGAATCGCGGCGGGCGGCGCGGGCAGGGCATATGGCCGGCCTGCGATCTTCCACCTCCAGGCCGTGCTGATTTTCGGTCCGGCCGTGCTTGCCTTGGCACTGCGTGGAACGCCCTACTACATCGCGATGGCGCTGGTCAGCGCCGCGTTCCTGATGGCGATCATGCAGCTCTCGGTGAATCTGCACCGAATCTTCATGGGAGCGGTCGTGGCACGGGAGCGTGAAGCCGCGCTCGCCGGCCAGTTCGATACGGCGCTGAACAACATGCCGCACGGCCTCTGCATGTTCCGCGTCGACGGACAGCTGGCGGTCATGAACCACCGCTTCGGCGCAATGATGAATCTGCCGGAAGGTCTGGCGCAACGCGGCGTCAACGCGCGTGACATCGTCGCGGCGTGCGTCAGCGCCGGGTCCATCTCGGCTGGGAGCGGCGAGCGGATCGTCACGGACATCGAGAGTTCGCAAGCCAAGGAGATCATCACCGCCGATCCCGATACGCAGCGAAACAGGTCGTTGTCCTGGACTGTCCAGCCGATGGCTGACGGTGGCGCGGTGGTGCTGGTCGAGGACATTACCGACCGTCGCAGCGCCGAGGCCAAGATTACGCATCTGGCGCGCTACGACGACCTCACCGCGCTTCCCAACCGCGTTCATTTCCGCGACGAGATCGAAAGGCTGCTGGCGATCTCGCACGACGCCGAGCGCCTGTCCGCGCTGCTGTTCGTCGACCTCGACCAGTTCAAGCAGGTCAACGACACGCTCGGCCATCCCTGCGGCGACCAGCTGCTGTGCGCGGTCGCCAACCGTCTGCGCGAGATGCTGCGCCCCGAGGATTTCGTCGCCCGCTTCGGCGGTGACGAATTCGTCGTGTTCCAGGAGAACATCTCCTCGCCCGAGGACGCCGCTGCGCTGGCGCGCCGGATCGTCGAGCGGCTGAGCGAGCGCTACCGCATCGACAATCATCTGGTCGAGATCGGCGCCAGCGTCGGCATCGCGTTGACCGCGCCGGAGGGCGTCAGCGCGGACACGCTGCTCAAGAACGCCGATATGGCGCTGTACCGGGCCAAGGCCGACGGTCGCGGCACATTCTGCTTCTTCCGCGACGAGATGGCGGCGACCGTCGAGGCGCGCCGCATCCTCGAGCTCGATCTGCGCAAGGCGCTCGCCAATGAGGAGTTCGAGCTGTTCTACCAGCCGCTGGTCAATCTGAAGTCCGGCAAGATCACGACGTGCGAGGCGCTGCTGCGCTGGAATCATCCGGTGCGCGGCACGGTCTCGCCGGTCGACATCATCCCGGTCGCCGAGGACATGGGGCTGATCGTCGATCTCGGCCGCTGGATCCTGCGCCGCGCCTGCATGGAATGCATGAAATGGCCGGAGGGCGTCAGCGTCGCCGTCAACTTCTCGCCGCAGCAATTCCACCAGCGCGACGTCTTGAGCGAAATCCGCTACGCGCTCGAGGTTTCGGGGCTGCCGGCGCATCGGCTGGAGATCGAGATCACCGAATCCTCGCTGTTGCGCAACACCCAGCTCACGCACGACATCCTGTCGCAATTGCATGCGATCGGCGTGGGCATTTCGCTGGATGATTTCGGTACCGGCTATTCGAGCCTCAGCTACCTGCACAATTTCCCGATGCAGAAGGTGAAGATCGACCGCTCCTTCCTCGAAGGCATCGATGCCGACCGGCCGCTGACGCTGCTGCGCGGGGTGGCGCGGCTGTCGGCCGATCTCGGCATGGCCGTCGTGGTCGAGGGCATCGAGACCAATGATCAGCTCGAGCTGATCAGCGCCGACGGCACCGTGACCGAAGGGCAGGGCTATCTGTTCAGCCGGCCGGTGCCGGCAGTCCGGATTCGCCAATTGCTCAATGCCTCGCATGGCCGTCGCGGGGCTGAGGACCAGATCGTCATGGTGTCCTCGCGATCGATCGCCTGATCTTTCGCTGCCCCACTTCTTCAACGCCCTCGGCTCTCGTTCGCGCCCCGTGTTTTTGCGGGCCGCAAGGTTAACCCTAACGTTTCTAAGCCTTTGCAATTCCGTTAATGAACCATTAATCTCGTCACACTCGCAGAAGTTGCTTTGGAGTGTAGGGGTACTGGATGACGTCTGGGGCTGAACCGCAAACGGTGCTCCTTCCGCGGGGAGCCGCTCTGTTTGACCGCATCGATTACCGCCTGATCGAAACTCCTGAGGACCGCGACAACCTCTATCTGATGCGGTACCGGGCCTATCTGCACGCCGGACTGATCGAGCCGTCGGAGTCGCGGCGCGTGACCGATCGCTTCGACGATGCGCCCAACACCTGGAATTTCGGGGTCTATGTCGATGGAGAGCTCTGCAGCTCCGTTCGCATTCACGTCCTGACGTCCGACTGGCGAATGTCCTACACGACCGAAGTGTTTGGCGACGTCCTGCATCCCCGGCTCGACCGCGGCGAAGTCCTCATCGATCCGTGCCGGTTTGTTGCCGATCCCGAAAAGCACCAGCGTTTTCCGGAGCTACCCTATCTGACGGTGCGGCTGGCTTTTGTGGCTTGCGATCATTTCAACGCCGACACCGGGCTGGCCATGATCCGGACCGATCATCAGGCGTTCTATCGTCGCATCTTCCTGCACGAGACCATTTCACCGGAGCCGCGCGGGTTTCCGGGCTGGCCCACCAAGAAGGCCGTGCTGATGGCGTCCGATTTCCGCAACCAGCGGGAAAAGGTCCTGACGCGCTTTCCGATCATGCGCTCCAGCGCTTTTGAGCGGCGCATGTTGTTTCAACGCAGCGGCCCGCGCCAGGCGGCCCCGCGCCCGGTGTCGCTGGCGACGCAGCGGACCCCGGACGTAGCCGCCTCGGCAACGGGTTCTGCCCGCTAGGCGCTAGGGTCTCCACACGACGAGCCTAAAATTCCAGCAAAGCCCGCGGTTTTTGCCGGTCGGCGCGGCTTGCCTTCACCATCGCGCCACATTTACAACCCATTAACCATGACGGTTGCTTTTCGCTGGTTGGGGGCATTTGACCGGCTGTGGCAAGGTTCCATCAAGGTTGACGGAACGTTCGCTTAACCAACCCCCTGTAGACCGGACAGCAGTGGACGAAACGTGAGCGTGGAGGCTCCGGAATGAAACATCCTATGCGCATCCTCCAGGGATTGAAGCTGGCCGCGGTGCTTGCCGTCGCGCTGTCGATGGGGGCCTGTGCCAACAAGAACGCTGCCACGGATGCGATGGCCAACGCGGCGACGCCGGGCAGCCAGCAAGACTTCGTCGTCAATGTCGGCGACCGCGTGTTCTTCGAAAGCGACCAGACCGATCTGACCCCGCAGGCGATCGTGACCCTGGAGAAGCAGGCGCAGTGGCTCCAGAGCTATCCGCGCTACAGCTTCACCGTCGAAGGTCATGCCGACGAACGCGGCACCCGCGAATACAATATCGCGCTCGGCGCCCGCCGTGCCCAGTCGGTCCGTTCGTTCCTCGCCTCGCGCGGCATCGATCCGAACCGCATGCGAACGATCTCGTACGGCAAGGAGCGGCCGGTGGCCGTTTGCAACGACATCTCCTGCTGGTCGCAGAACCGCCGCGCCGTCACCGTGCTGAACGCGAGCTCCTGACGATCGGTCAGGCGCCGTTCATCTTCAGAAACCGATTATGCCGGCGCCCTCTCGGGCGCCGGTTTCGTTTCAGCGATCTGTGACGGAAACCCGTTTGTTACAGTCACAGTTTTGGCGTACTCCCCTTCAATGTGTGGCGCGTCGAATGTTCGGTCGCAGGCCATTTCGCTTTCGTCGTCAGGGCAAGATGTCATCCAGATTTAAGGTTTTCACCGGCACCGTGGCGATCGCCGCGCTGCTCTCTTTGTGCTCGCCCGCCCTCGCACAATCGGACGATGCAGATCCCGAGATGCGGATCGAGCGGCTGGAGAATCAGCTGCGCCAGCTCACCGGCCAGAACGAAGAGCTGCAATATCGCAACCGCCAGCTCGAAGAGCGGCTGCGAGCGCTCGAGGGCGGCGCGCAAGCTGCACCCGGCCAGGCGCCGGTCCAGCCCAATGTCGCGGCCATGCCGCCCGCGCAAGCCGCGCCGGCCTATCGCCAGCCGCCGCACCAGCAAGCGGCCCAGCCGAATTACGAGCAGCCGCAGATCGCCTCTCCGGCGCCGATCGTTCAGGAGCAGCCTGCGCCCGGCGCGCCGGGCACGCGCCGCCGCGGCGATGCCTTCGACCCGAACCAGAGCCCGAATGCGCCGGGTGCGCCACGCGCGCTCGGCGGCGGGCAGCAACCGATGCCCGCCGGTGCCCCGAGCGGCGCGCCCGGCGGCCGTGGCGCCGGCGAACCGCTCGATCTCGCCAATAGCGGCCCCCGCTATCCGCAGGCGGCCGCGCCCCAGGCTGCGCAGCCCGGCTATCCGCCGGCCCCATCCGGCTCTCCCGCGCCGGCAGGCGCCCCGGCGCTGACGACCCTGCCGCCCTCGGCAACGCCGCGCGACGAATTCGATCTCGGCATCGGCTACATGCAGCGCAAGGACTATGCGCTGGCCGAGCAGACCATGAAGAATTTCTCGCAGAAATATCCGAGCGACCCGCTGCTCGGCGACGCCCAATACTGGCTCGGCGAGAGCTATTTCCAGCGCCAGCAATATCGCGACTCCGCGGAAGCCTTCCTCGCCGTCACCACCAAATACGACAAATCCGCCAAGGCGCCGGACGCCCTGCTGCGGCTCGGCCAGTCGCTGGCGGCGCTGAAGGAGAAGGAGGCCGCATGCGCCGCCTTCGGCGAAGTCGGCCGCAAATATCCGCGCGCTTCGGCCGGCGTCAAAGCCGCGGTCGACCGCGAGCAGAAGCGGGTGAAGTGCTGACCCGCGGCGATTGATCCTGACAAGATTGATGGCGCTGCGCTAAACATTCGGTCCATCCGCGGACGATTGCAGCGTCATGTCAGACGACGACAATTCACCGATCTCGGCGCGTGAGGCCAAGCGCCTCTTCGCAGGCCTGAAAGGCGCGCGGGGACTGTTGCTCGCGGTCTCCGGCGGGCCCGACTCGGTGGCGCTGATGTGGCTTGCGGCGCGCTGGCATCGCAGCCTCGCACACGGCCCGCGTCTCACCGTCGTCACCATCGACCACGGCTTGCGGCCGGAGGCGGCGCGCGAGGCGCGCGAGGTCAAGCATCTCGCGACCGGGCTTGGCTTGCCGCACCGGACCGTGCGCTGGCGCGGCGCCAAGCCGAAAACGGGACTGCCGGCCGCCGCGCGCGAAGCCCGCTACCGCCTGCTGGTGCAGGCCGCACGTGTCGCCGGCGCGAGCCACGTGCTGACCGCCCACACCCGAGACGACCAGGCCGAGACCCTGTTGATGCGTCTTCTCCGCGGCAGCGGATTAGCCGGGCTGTCGGCGATGGCCCGTCTCACCGAGCGCGACGGCGTCATCCTTGCGCGTCCACTGCTCGACGTTCCGAAGTCGCAGCTGATCGCGACCTTGAAGCGGGCGAAGATCGGCTTTGCCGACGATCCCACCAACCACGACGCTGCCTTCACCCGGCCGCGGCTGCGTGCGCTGCTGCCGCAGCTCGCGGGGGAGGGCGGTGATGCCCGCAGCCTGGCTCGGCTCGCGGCAAGGCTGGCGCGCGCCAATGCGGCCGTCGAGGTGCTGACCGATGGAGCCGAGCGCTTCCTCCGTTTGCGGGATCGCGGCGATGCGCCGCAGGCCGGCGTTCGAAGCTTCGAGGCCCCCGTGTTTGCCGCCCTGCCGGAGGAGGTCCGGCTGCGGATCCTGCTGCGGGCCATCAACGCGTTCGGGCATGAGGGACCAGCGGAACTCGGCAAGGTCGAATCTCTCCTGGCCGTGCTCGATCAGGCCATGGCGGCGGGAAGTACGGCTGCAAATGGCCGGCCGGTGGTGAAGCAGACCCTTGCGGGAGCCTTGATCAGCCTTGCCGGGGGGCGTATCCACATCGCGCCGGCGCCGGCGCGGCGGCGCAAGGGGAGCTAAGCCGCGGACCATGACACCAGCCGTTTCGGCGGCGCGACGTCAGGTCACCTTAACCAGGCGGGAAAAACCCCTGTCCGGGCGCCATTATTTCAGCGGGAATCGCTCTAAGATGGGATAAATAGTCCCATCTCGTTCCCTTGGCAGCGACCGGGGCGGCACCTAAATTGTAATGCGTCTAACCGAGAGGATTCCTTGGGATTTCCTCGTACGGCTTAAAGTAACTGCCCGAGGATCAGGCCGCGATCCGCGCGACCACGAAGGAAGATCGATGAACGCCAATCTGCGCAATTTCGCCCTCTGGGTCATCATTGTCCTGCTGCTGTTGGCGTTGTTCACGCTCTTCCAGAATCCGGGTCAGCGCGCCTCCTCGCAGGACATCGCCTTCTCCCAGCTCTTGAGCGAGGTTGATCGCGGCAATGTGCGCGACGTCGTGATCCAGGGGCCGGACATTCACGGCACCTTCACCAACGGCTCGAGCTTCCAGACCTATGCGCCGAGCGATCCGACGCTCGTGAAGCGCCTCTATGACAGCAAGGTGCAGATCACCGCGAAGCCGCCCGGCGACAACGTGCCGTGGTTCGTCTCGCTGCTGGTCTCCTGGCTGCCCTTCATCGCGCTGATCGGCGTGTGGATCTTCCTGTCGCGGCAGATGCAGGGCGGCGCCGGCAAGGCGATGGGCTTCGGCAAGTCGCGCGCAAAAATGCTGACTGAAGCGCATGGCCGCGTCACCTTCGAGGACGTCGCGGGCGTCGACGAGGCCAAGCAGGACCTGCAGGAGATCGTCGAATTCCTGCGCGACCCCGGCAAATTCCAGCGCCTCGGCGGCCGCATTCCGCGCGGCGTGCTGCTGGTCGGCCCTCCCGGCACCGGCAAGACCCTGATCGCGCGTGCGGTCGCGGGCGAAGCCAACGTGCCGTTCTTCACCATTTCGGGTTCTGACTTCGTCGAGATGTTCGTCGGCGTTGGCGCTTCCCGCGTCCGCGACATGTTCGAGCAGGCCAAAAAGAACGCGCCCTGCATCATCTTCATCGACGAAATCGACGCCGTCGGTCGTCACCGTGGCGCCGGCCTCGGCGGCGGCAATGACGAGCGCGAGCAGACGCTGAACCAGTTGCTGGTCGAGATGGACGGCTTCGAGGCCAACGAGGGCGTGATCCTGATCGCCGCGACCAACCGTCCCGACGTGCTCGACCCCGCGCTGCTGCGTCCCGGCCGCTTCGACCGTCAGGTCGTGGTGCCCAACCCGGACGTCGTCGGCCGCGAGCAGATCCTCAAGGTCCACGTCCGCAAGGTGCCGCTGGCGCCGGATATCAACCTCAAGACCATCGCGCGCGGCACCCCGGGCTTCTCTGGCGCCGACCTGATGAACCTCGTCAACGAAGCTGCGCTCACCGCCGCCCGCCGCAACAAGCGGATGGTGACCCAGGCCGAGTTCGAGGAAGCCAAGGACAAGGTGATGATGGGCGCCGAGCGCAAGTCGCTCGTCATGACCGAGGAAGAGAAGCTTCTGACGGCCTATCACGAGGGCGGCCACGCCATCGTCGGCCTCAACGTCGTTGCGACCGATCCGATCCACAAGGCGACCATCATTCCGCGCGGTCGTGCGCTGGGTATGGTCATGCAGCTGCCCGAGCGCGACAAGCTGTCGATGTCGCTCGAACAGATGACATCGCGCCTTGCCATCATGATGGGTGGCCGCGTCGCCGAAGAGCTGATCTTCGGCCGCGAGAAGGTGACTTCGGGTGCGTCGTCGGACATCGAGCAGGCGACGCGTCTTGCGCGCATGATGGTGACGCGCTGGGGCCTGTCCGAGGCGCTCGGCACCGTGTCCTACGGCGAGAACCAGGACGAGGTTTTCCTGGGCATGTCGGTGTCGCGCACCCAGAACGCATCGGAAGCGACGGTTCAGAAGATCGACACCGAGATCCGGCGCTTCGTCGAAGAAGGCTATAACGAGGCAACGCGTATTCTCACCGAGAAGCGCGCCGATCTTGAAGCTCTCGCCAAGGGCCTGCTCGAATTCGAGACGCTCTCCGGCGACGAGATCATCGACCTGCTCAAGGGCAAGAAGCCGAACCGCGAATCCGTGCTCGAGCCGACCACCCCGCGCGCCTCGGCCGTGCCGCCGGCCGGCAAGTCGCGCCCGCGACCCGATCCGGATCCCGGCCTGGAGCCGCAGCCGCAGGCGTAACCGCGCACGGCAGATTGAATTGAAAAACGCGGCGGAAACGCCGCGTTTTTTGTTGCGTGGTGCTTTTCGAACGTGGGCAACTGAGCATCTCGCGACGAACAGGTATGTGCGCAAAGCCGCCCTTGCGCAGTGCCGACCATCTATGGGCGCCGCCATTGGTGGCACCCTTACCTTTACTCGCTCTCCGACCCCGCGACTCATCGCGATTGGAGTCTGCGATGAAGTCGTGGCATGCTCTTCCCAATTAAGGCGCGGCTCGACCGCGCAGACAAAGGGGAGGGCAAGCCGATGCGCTTTGCGAGGACATTGGGCGCGCTTGGCGCCGTTTCGTTCCTGATAGTCTCATTCCCGTCCGCTCCATCCGCCGCCGCCGAAATGCGCGGCGTCACCGCGACCGAGATCAAGATCGGCCAGACCATGCCCTACAGCGGGCCGGTGTCGGCCTTCGGGGCGCTCGGCAAGGGCGAGGTCGGCTATTTCAAGATGCTGAACGAGAAGGGCGGCATCAACGGCCGCAAGGTCAATCTGATCTCGTTCGACGACAGCTATGCGCCGCCGAAATCAGTCGAGCAGACCCGCAGGCTGGTGGAGAGCGACGAGGTCGCGCTGATCTTCTCCTCGATCGGTACCGCCCACAACACGGCGATCGCGAAATACCTCCAGTCCAGGAACGTGCCGCAGCTCTTCATCGGCTCCGGCGCCTCGAAATTCGCCGACGTCGCACAATATCCGCAGGCAACGATGGGCGTGCAGGCGCCGTTCCGCTACGAAGCGCGGCTCTATGCGCGTTACGCGCTGGCGAAGAATCCGAACGCGAAGTTCGCCGTTATCTCGCAGAACGACGATTACGGCCGCGATTATCTCGCCGGGCTGAAGGACGTGCTCGGCGAGAAATACGATACAGTGGTCACCGGCGCGACCTACGAGATCCAGGACCCGACCATCGATTCCCAGATCGTGAAGCTCAAGGCCTCGGGCGCCGATGTATTCGTGATCGCGGCGACGCCGAAATTCGCGGCGCAAGCGATCCGCAAATCCTTCGAGATTGGCTGGCGGCCGATGACGTTCCTATCCAATGTTGCGGTGTGGGTTTCGACGGTGATGGAGCCTGCGGGACTGGAAGCCGGCACCGGCATCCTCTCCACCGCTTACGTGAAGGACCCCGACGATCCCGCCTGGAAGGACGATTCCGGCGTCAGGGGCTGGCGCGAGTTCATGACCAAATATTTGCCGGAGGCCGACCAGCACGACACCAATTATGTCAACGCCTACAACAGTGCGATGGCGCTGGAGGCTGTGCTGAAAGCCTGCGGCAATGATCTGTCGACCGAGAACATCCTCAAGCAGGCTTTTGCAATTCGCGATCTCGAATTGCCGATGCTGCTGCCCGGCATCAAGGTCAACACCGGCACGACCGACCATGTCCCGGTCGACCAGATGCAGTTCATGCGCTTCAACGGCAAGAGCTGGGATAGATTCGGCGAACTGCAGACGGGCAATTGATGATTAATGAGGGATCGGCTTTTTGATCGGGCCGATGCGAGTCCAGAACTGAGATCATCTCTCCCTACCGATAAGTCCGATCTGCCCGCGAATGCATGTCCTGTCCGCTACTCATCACTTCGGCGTCCCCATCGCCAGCCGCAGATTGGATTCAGGAATGCGGCGACATTGCCGGCTTGCCAGACCCTGCCGGACTGCGCAACGCGCCGAAGACGACGCCAATGAGAGCGACGATGAGGAGCGGCGATAGTCGTCCCGCCGGAATATACACCGCCGGGCTGAGCAACGGCACCATCCAGATGCCGAGCCCGATCAGCCAGTCGCGAAAGCGTGGAGCATCGATCGATGCGGCAAGCCGCAGCACGACGGCGACCGTCAGCAGCGTCGCGTCATAAGGGCCCGAATGCGGGGCCGCCAGCACGGTTGCCGCAAGCAGTACGATCAGCTTGTTGTTGGTGCTGAGCGAGGAGCGAAAGGCCGCGAACGTCGCCGCCGCGCTCGAAAGGATCGCGGCCAGCTGCAGGATGGAGGCCAGCCGCTCCGGCAGGCCCAGCAGCATTGCGCAGGCCCATACGCTGTGACCCCAGATGCGGCCATAGGCGAGCCATTTCGCGTCGGGGCTGACCAGATTGTTGTACGCCTGCGGTATCCACCAAAGCCACAATTCGACGCCAAAAATCATGGCACTTGCAGCCGCCAATGCGAATGCCGAGCATGCAGCAGCGCACAGGCTGCCATAACGGCGCGACCCCACCAGCGCGAAGGCGACGAGCAGGAAGAATTGCGGCTTGAAACTCAGCAGCCCGAGGATTGCCCCGGCCAGGAGCGGTCGCGGTCCGAGCAGCCTGACGCCCGTGACCAGCAGTGCGGCAACGAGAAAAGCGCATTGTCCATCGGCCAGGTTGAGAGATGCCGATGGCGAGACCAGCACGGCCGCGATGATGTAGGGCGTCAGTTGCGGCTGATCGGCCCGGTTGCGAAGCGCCCAGCCCAGGAAGCCTGCGGTCGCGGCCTGGAATGCGACATAGGAGCCGATGAAGCCAAGCGGCGCGAATGGCAGCAGCAGAACGAGGAAGCCGGGCGGATAGAACCATGGACGGAACTCCAGAGGGACCGAGAGCCATGATGCGAACGACTGGTTGAGATAGGCCGTGAACGCGTCACCATCGATGACCAGCGCAAGATTGCCGGCGAGCAACGATCTGATGGCGCCGTAAAACACCATCCAGTCCGTGCCGGGAGCGACGTGGTTCAGCCCGATCCAGCCGGGATGGGTGAAGGTGGAGATCAGGACGCCCCAGCCGAAGAGCGTTGCGATCGAAAACGCTGGCAACATCACGAGGGGAATTCCGATCCAGCGGCGCGATGGACCGGATATCTGCTGTTGAGCGGACGCGCTCACTTGACGGCTTCCCTCGAGGACTCCGCTTCCGGCGTCGCGCCGGCCTCTGTGCCGCCGGTTCGCACGTGGATCACGGCGATGTTGTCGGCGTAGAGCCGCTTCCAGCCCTTGATGTGGTCCAGCACCTGGGCGGCCGGCGCGTCCGCGACCATGAGCGTGGCGTCGATCTTGTACGCGTCGAGGAGCCGCGTCAGGGTGTCGAGCTTCTTGAGCTCCACGGCCTTGAAGACGTCCATGGCGAAGGTTTCGCCGTAGAGCTCGGCGCGGCCGTCAATGAAGACCGGGATGTCGCGCGAGATCAGATAGCCGCCGAACTGGTAGGCGTTGAAGACGCGCTGCGCCTGGCGTTTCTCGAGCAGATCGACGGCGGCAACCGGTGTCTGATCCATCGTGAAGGTGAAGCGGTGATGCGCCATGTAAAGTGAGGTCGAGGTCCAGCCGGCGGCCACGATCATCAGCGCACCGGTTGCGGTGACGTAGCGGGCGGCCCAACTCTCGCCGCCCTGCGTGCCAGGCTGTAGCAGCGCAGTCCGTTCGCCGAGGGGCTTGGCCAGCACCAGCGGTACCAGGAAGGCAAAGGCCTCGATGCTCCTGACGTGGGTGAGCGCCATCCAGGTCAGAAGCAGGATCAGAAGAATACGCGGCGGCGAGAGCGTCAGGCCGCGATACAGCCCGATCGCAATCAGGCCGAACAGCGCGCCTTCGAATGCGTTGAAGGATGCGAAGCTCGCGGGCGACCATTCGGAGATGACCGTCAGCAACTCGCCGAGATTGAGGATGTTGATCGCGCCGAGCAATGTGCGCCAGCCATAGGGCGTGACGCAGCTTGCGGCGAGTGCCGCAACACCGAACAGGAACCAGCGCGACAGCAGCCGGACCTGCTTGCTGGACTCCATGCCCCAGAGCGCCACAAACGACATCGGGCCGATCAGCGCCAGGCCCAGCACGAAGCCGCCATGTAGGTTCGACCACAGCGACATCAGCGGCAGCCAGTACCATGACGGGGCGCCCTTGCGGTCGGCTGCGGCCATCAACACGCCGACCCACGCGATCATCACGGGCAGCGCCAGCATATGCGGCCGCGCCAGAATGTGGTGCAGCGACAGCAAGATCGCGAACATCGCGAACAGGACCGCGCGCGGAATTTCCAGATGGGCCTCGAGCAGGCTGACCAGGATCGCCGCCGACAATGCGACAGCAAGTGCGGTGAGGATCACCGGGCCGGCCCAATCCCATTGCGCGTAGGAGAGAGCGAACAGCACCTGCGACAACCACGAAGTCGAAACCCAGGGCGCCCCCGGCCGCGTGAAGGAATAGAAGTCGGTGTAGGGAAGCGCGTGGTGATCGAGGATCCATTGCCCGATCTTGATCTGCCAGAGCGAGTCGGAGTCCTGAAGCAGCGTGTCGCCGACATACAGGAAGAAGAGATAGGCGCCCGCACCGACGCATAGCGGCACCAGCGCTCGCGCACGACTCTGCACCGTGATGCTGTTGGCAAAGGAAAGGGACATGCCGCCTCGTCGTCCTGGTGTTTTTGTCGTTGTGCCGAGCGATCGACATTGGACCATGGCGGTCATAATTCCGGGTAAACCGGCGGTGCCGGGCCGGCTTGATGTCTCGACAATTTAACGGATCATTTTAGATTTCGGTTTACCATCGGCGAATACACGCAAACCGCTCTGTGTTTCCGCAGTCGAATTAACTGCGGCGCAATTCTTTGCCACTACGTTTGGTTCCATGGTCAAGCGGCGCTGGGAAGCCAAAAAGACCAGATCAGTTGTAGCCTCGTGTACTCATTTGGAGCTCTTTATGAAGAACCTCGTTGCGCGTTTCGCGAAAGATGAATCCGGCGCCACCGCCATTGAATACGGTCTGATCGCCGCCGGCATCGCGCTGGCGATCATCACTGTCATCAACAGCCTGGGCACCACGTTGAACGCCAAGTTCACCTCGATCTCGAGCAGCCTCAAGTAAGGCTGAACTCATCGCGAACTGAGAGAGCTCCGTCATTGACGGGGCTCTTTTTCTTTTGGTCGACGATTTCCGGGTCCGGGACATCGTGAAGCTGTAGCAAGCTTGTAGCACGGCAACGTGTCCGCCTCAGCTCCAAGAGCGCAGGCGGAAACGTTCCCGCTGTCGAGAACATCGAACATTGGAAGTTGCTGATGGGCACAGCGCTACGCGCGGACCCTAGGGTAACTTGCCGCCCGTCATTCCGCGAGGCCGGGCTGCCAGACCGCCGAGCGCGCAGGCGCGGCAAACGTTTGCCGCGCGCGGCCGTGCCATTCGAGATAGAATTTCGCCGCCCAGATCGACGCTGCGGCGACTGCGATTCCGCCGGCGACGTCGATGATGTAGTGCGCGCCGATCACCGGTGTCGCCGCGATCATCAGCAGATTCAGCGCTGCCGCGATGCCGCCGAGGCCGCGCACCGGCCACAGCGCCCACATGTAGAGCACGGCGGATGCGGCGTGGAAGCTCGGAAACGAGACGATGCCGGCGAGGAAGAACAACCGGAGCTCGTGCAGGCTACCGTCGCGAAGCGCGAGGATGTCGCGCAACTGCCCGGCATAGACCGCGGTGTTGATTTCGGGAAAATGCGCGGCGGACAGCTGCAGCCCCCAATAGGTGCCGATCGCGGGCACGACGGCGGAGATCGCGATGGTGACCGCGAGCGCGAGGCTCATCGCGAGCATGAACAATTGCAGCCGCATATAGCGCGCCGTCAGTGCCAGCACGACGGGAATGCCGAGCAGCGGCAGTTTGATCAGCCCGTATCCGCGAGCCAGGCAGTCCGCGAGCCAGGGATGGTCGTTGACGTATCGCGCGATCGGTTCGGGATCGAGGCCGAGTGCACGGTCGATCGTAAGCAGCGCCTGGTCCTGCAGTGGCCAGTTCAGCTTGGCCGCGACATAGCTGAGCGGTCCGACGATGGCGCAGGTGAGAATGATCTGTCCGATCGTTCCGAGCGAAAACAGCAACTTCGGGTCGGCAAGCTCGCCTTTGAGGATGCGGTGGCCATAGGCCAGCGCGAGCAGGAGTGCAGCGACTGCCAGCGTCACGCCGTAGGCGACCGGTTCGAGGCTCAGGCCAGTGAAGGGGAGGCCCAGCGCCAGCAGGCTGCCCATGGCTGCGATGGGAAGCCAGTTCAGGTGGAAGAGCTGCCAGGCGGTCCGGGCGTCCGTGTCGACCATGCTGCACCGAGGTGGGATCGCAATACCGCAGCACAGTCGCGGAGCAGGTTTAAGATGGCGGTAACGATCGTGGTTACCCCTTCACCAAAGCAGTTCGCGAGGTTTTTAGCTGTTTGAGCTCGCGCTTTTTTTTGGCGTGACGCTTCATGCATTTGCACCTTGTCATCCACTCTGAATAGTTGTTCAGTCCTTGCGGGGCGATTTGCGACATCGGTGACGAAGCGTTCGGCCGCAGGGCGTGCGGCCGGCGTGTGGGACAGGAAGCGCGCCATGGTTTATCGGCGGACGCATCAAGTGGTGAAGCGCCTTGCGGCCCGGCGCAGTGCGATACTGGCGGCGGCGCGGGAGGCGGCGGCGGAAGGCGGGATGGCGGCGGTGCAGATTGCGCCGGTCGCGGTTCGCGCCAGCGTCGCTGCGGGTACGGTCTACCGCTACTTCCCCTCCAAGGCCGATTTGATCTCCGAATTGATCGCCGAAGTCTCCCGCGACGAGCTCACGGCGATCCGGCGAGCCGCCGATGCGGCGCCGGGGCCGTCCTCGGCGCTGGCGGCGGCGGTGACCACCGTAGCGGTCCATACCCTGTCGCAGCGCAGGCTCGCCTGGGGCATCCTGGCCGAGCCGGTCGATGTCGATGTCAGCGCTTCACGCCTCGCCAGCCGGCGCGAGATCGCGGGTGAGATGGCCTCGCGCATCGACGCCGCCGTGCGCGCCGGCCACCTGCCGGCGCAGGACACCGCGCTCGCCGCCACCGCGCTGCTCGGCGCCTTGCACGAAGCCCTGGTCGGACCGCTTGCGCCGGATAATCTCGAAGATCCCGCCAGGATGCGCGATGCCGTGCAGACCGTGACGTTGCTGGCGCTCCGCGCGGTCGGCGTCATGGACGCCCGCGCCAGGGGTCTCGTTGTGCAGCAGACGCTGTTGCCGACCGCGAAAGCGCTGGTTGGGGCCTAAAACGTCCGCCTGATCGACCGAGGGACCCGATCGCGCCCAGGCCATTGCCCGAATTCGCCTTTGCGAAAAACCCCAGCACATTCGCCGGACCAGCCTGCTACTGTGCATGGGGTTGTTTTCGACATTTTTTGTTTGCCGCGTGCTGGCGAACCTAGATATTCGCTTCGCCCTCGGGGCCGACCGAGGCGATGCGCACCATGTTGGTGGTGCCGGGGATGCCGAGCGGCACGCCGGCGACGATGATCACGCGTTGGCCGGCCCGGACGAAGCCATCGCGGAACGCGATCTGGCCGGCGCGGCTCACCATGTCGTCCTGGTCGCGCGCATCCTCCGCCACCACGCAATGCACGCCCCAAACGACCGACAGTCGGCGTCCCGCCGCGACGTTCGGCGTGATCGCCACGATCGGCGGCTTCGGCCGCTCGCGCGCCACGCGCACGGCGGTCGATCCCGAGCTGGTCCAGCAGATCAGGGCCGGCAGGTCGAGCGTCTCGGCGATCTGCCGCGCGGCGTCCGCGATGGCATCGCCGGCGGTGGCTTCCGGCGCGGGGCGCTGTGCGGTGATGACGGAGCGATAGATCGGGTCGCGCTCGACCTCCTCGCCGATGCGGTTCATGGTCGAGACGGCCTCGACCGGGAATTTGCCGGCCGCCGATTCCGCCGACAGCATGATGGCGTCGGCGCCTTCGTAGACGGCGGTGGCGACGTCGGAAACCTCGGCGCGGGTCGGCACCGGCGACTGGATCATCGATTCCAGCATCTGGGTCGCGATCACCACCGGCTTGCCGGCGCGCCGCGCCATGCGCGTCATCTGCTTCTGCAGGCTCGGCACGCGTTCCAGCGGCAGCTCGACGCCGAGGTCGCCGCGCGCCACCATCAGGGCGTCGGAGGCGTCGATGATGTCGGCGAGGCGATCGATCGCCTGCGGCTTCTCGATCTTGGCCATCACCGCGGCGCGGCCGCGGATCATCTTCTTGGCCTCGAGCACGTCATCCGCGCGCTGCACGAAGGACAGCGCGATCCAGTCGACGCCGGTGACCAGCGCCGCTTCGAGGTCGGCGCGGTCCTTCGGCGTCATTGCCGAGACCGGCAGGTCGGTGTCCGGCAGGCTGACGCCCTTGCGGTCGGACATCCGGCCGCCGACCACGACGCGCGTCACCGCGTGGTCTTTCGAGGTCTCCTCGGCGATCAGGCGCACCTTGCCGTCGTCGAGCAGCAGCGAATGGCCCGGACGCAGCGCGGCCAGGATCTCCGGATGCGGGAGTTGGACGCGGGTTGTGTCACCCGGTGCCTTGTCCGAATCGAGCGTGAAGGTCTGGCCGTTCTGGAGTTGGACCGCGCCTTCGGCGAAGGCACCGAGCCGGAGCTTTGGTCCCTGGAGATCGACCAGAATGCCGATCGGTCTGCCGTAGCTGCTCTCGACGTTGCGGATCGTCGCCACCAGCTCCCGCATCTTGTCATGCGGGGTGTGGCTCATGTTGATGCGGAACAGGTCGGCGCCGGCCTCGAACAGGCGGCGGATCATCGCAAGGTCCGAAGAGGCGGGTCCAAGCGTCGCGAGAATCTTGATACGGCGAAGACGCCTCATGGCTTATTTCCAGACGGGGGCGAGGGAGCGGGCGGGAGGCCAGGCGCGGCGGGGGGCGTACCACCGGGCGGGCCATTGGGCAAACCGGGAACCCCCGGGCCAACCGGGCCGGGCATTCCCGGCACGCGCTGCTGTTTTGACGGCTGCTCGTTGGCATCGGTGAGCTGCACCGTCCAGGCCCGCTGCTCGCCGGTATCGACCTCGAAATAGCCGGTGCGGTCATAGCCCCGTGCAAGGCAATCCTCGGTGCCGCGGATGGTGAACTCCTTGTCGCGCGAGCACATGAAGGCCTGGCCCGACCATTCGCCGCCGCGGTCATAGTCGATGGCGTAGATGTAATAGAAGCGGGCCACCAAGGTTCCCCGCAGCAGGGTCTCGCAGGAACGGGACGAGATGTTCCACCAGCCTTCGGTGGTCCAGCCCTCGGCATCCTTGTAGCCAAGCGCGATGCCGACCCGGCTCGATGTGTTGTTGCAAAGCCGGAAATCGGCGGAGGCCGGGCTGGCCCAGAGGCACAGCAGGCCAACCACCAGCACCGGGACCAACCGGGCGAGCAGGCGAAAGGGGGAGCGGGGAGATTCGGCGATCATTGTCGCGGAAGCTATATCAGATCATTGACGATTTGGCGTAGGGCCCGGGAACTGCCCCGAAGCCGGCTTCGGGCCCGTTTGCGCCGCGATATGGCAAAATCTGTGACAGGCCCCACCTGATCTCGTAAGGGTGACCCCATCCAGGTCACAGCCAATTTCGCAAAGCCGAGGGATCCAGCCATGGCAATCGACGACAAAACCAGAACGGAACTCGAGGCTGCCGCTTTCCGGCGCCTGGTCGATCATTTGAAGACGCGGACAGACGTCCAGAATATCGACCTGATGAACCTCGCAGGCTTCTGCCGCAACTGCCTGTCGAACTGGCTTAAGGACGCCGCCGACGCCCAAGGCGTCGCCTTGAGCAAGGACGAGAGCCGGGAAGCCGTCTATGGCATGCCCTACGAGGCGTGGAAGTCGAAATACCAGGGCGCGGCCACGCCTGAGCAGCTCGATGCCATGAAGAAGGTTCATCCGGGGCACTGAACGGCCGCGCCGGCAGCCCGAGATGCGCTGCCCCTGAGTCGCATCACACAACAGCTTTCTTCGACCCGCCGCAGGAAGGTGTGGGCGCGCTGTGGACGAGCGCGATGCTGCCTTGAACGCGAGAGGTCCGAACCCTAAGGGTCTAACCAGCACGCGCGGTGAGGATGCCGGCGTCACCTCGTTTTGCCAGTTCCATTGGGAGTACCAAGATGGCCACCTCCGCCGCCGTCCGCGACGACGAGCCCGCGACGAAATTTGCCAAGGACCAACTCAAGTCCATCATCGAGCGCATTGAGCGGCTGGAGGAAGAGAAGAAGGCGATCTCCGACGACATCCGCGACGTCTTCGCCGAGGCCAAGGGCAACGGCTACGACGTCAAGGCACTGCGCACCATCGTGCGCATGCGCAAGCAGGACCCGAACGAGCGCGCCGAGGCCGAGACGATTCTCGAGACCTACATGCAGGCGCTGGGGATGATCTGAGCCCGGTGTCGTGTCCTGGCGAAGGCCAGGACCCATTATCCCAGGGAGCAGTTTGGCGAAAATTCGTCGCTTGGTATCCGTACCGCGTGAGCCAGATGGATCACGCGGTACGGATCCTGGCTTTCGCCAGGACGACGACAGAGATTTTGGTAACGGCGCGGCTTATCAGCCTCAGCGCAGCGAAGCCGTCCGCATGACGAAGGACGTTGTCTCGAGCTTGGCGGTGGCGGTGCCCGAGAAACTGTCGCAGGACAGGCCCTGCATCGGATCGTCGGCAAAGCCCATGGCGACCACGGATTGCGGCTTGACGAAGTAGGCGCGCATTGCGGCCGTGTCGAGCTCGCCCATCAGCGTGACCGACATCGCGCGGCTGGCGCTCGGCGACAGCATCACGATCTTGAGCCAGATGCTTTCGCCCTTGGCTGCGGAGAGCCGGGTCGCGGTTGCGACCATGCCGTCGACGCGCTTGCCGACCACCGTGTTGATCTCGGTCGCGGGTGCAAGGTTACGCGACGCGGCGGTGGGACGTGCGGAGCGCGGGATCGGCGCGGAGGCGGCGACGACATTGGCGCGGTCGACCGGGGAGGCGGACGCCGGCGCGTAGGCCAGGGCCTGATAGGCGGCGCTGGACACGCTCGCGGTCGGCTGCGGATCGGTGGCGGCGGCAAGCGCCTGGCGCGCCTTCAGCGCAGCCACTTGAGCTGGCGTCGCCTGCTGCGGCGCAGCCGGGGCATCCCAGAAGCCACGGGCATTGATGATATCGGCGGGAGTCTCGGGCTTGGCGTCAGCGGATTTGCCGGCGGCCGGTTTGTCAGCCACGGATGCCGGCTTCGACTTGGGCAGCGCGACGATCTGCGCATCGGCCGAGGCGAGCTGAATTGTCGCTGCGACTGACGGCTTGGCGCGCGGCGTCGGCACCGGATCGGCCGGCTTGGTCGCGGCGGCGACCACGGTCGGCGCGACAGGCTTCGCGGCCGGAGCGGGCGCGCCCTCGTCATCCTCGTCGTTGCTCGTGGCGGCCGGAGCCGGCTTGCCCTTGAACAGGCTGGCAAAGAAATTCGACTTGTTGCCGGAATCCTCGCCGCTGCCGCGCCGCTCGATCTCGGCCTTGGCAAGCTCATAGCCCTTCAGCGGCGTGCCGTCGGTCGGAACATGGACGGTGCGTCCGTCCGGGAAGACCCTGGCGAGCTGGTCATGCGTCATGCGCGGCCAGTGCCGGATGCTGCCGGTGTCCAGATGCACGAAGGGCGAGCCTGAGGTCGGGTAGAAGCCGACGCCGCCGCGCTGGAGGCGCAGGCCGGCGAAGCGGATCTGCTCCAGCGGCACGTTCGGGATGTAGAAGTCCATCGCATGCCCCAGCATGTGCTGGCTGAAGCGCGCCACGCCGGCGGAGCGGCGGCGGAGCATGGCGTTGGTGGCGGGCGAGCGGTAGGAGGAGATGATCTGGATCGGCTGCTTGGCATCGACGTCGCGATAGACTTCCCAGAGGATGTCGAACAGGTGACGGTCCATGACCGTCTCGTCCTGGGTACGCCAGTCGCGCAGGAAGTGGTTGAGCTGCTTCAGCGCCGTTTCGTCGTAGCGTCCGTCACGCTTGAAGGTGACGGTGAGGTCTTCGCCGGAATGGGTGTGGTGGAAGGAGAGCGTCTTGGTCTCGTTGAGCGCGGCGGCGTCATGAACTGAACCCGCGGCAGCAAGCAGCAATACGGCAGCGAGGCCGATCCTGGAACCGGCCTTCACTCCCGCATGGGACAACGACAGCACAGCGAATTGGCGTGCGATTCCAGTCAGCACGTTAGAGCCCACCCAGTCGACGAGCGTTCAAAATGGACTCTCCCGCTAACCCCGTTAGCGCGCGAAAGAGGATGAACGCTTTGTTAAAGCGAGAAGGTTAATTCGAGGTTGACCTTCCCGCCCCCAAACCAAGTCAGATCGCGAACCTAACCGGGTGAGTGTGGCAAAAAAACGCCCGCTGCCCGAGGTCAGGTGGAGAATGGTTAACGTTAAGCGACCCCATCCATAGGATGAGACCGCTGATTTTATTGCACAATTTCAGGAAATCAGGCTTCAGAGCGGGCCTAGCTCAGCGGGTGAACACCCGCTGCTGCTGCGGACGGCGGCCGACCGGTGCCGGCGGCGGGGTCGGCGCTCCGAACAGCCGCTCGAAGAAGTTCGGGCCGGACGAGCCGCCATTGTTGGCCGCCAGCACGCCGTTCGGCAGCGTCGTTGCCGGGCGTGAATAGCTCGGCTGGGAGTGCGCGACGACGTTCTCGAGGTCCTTGCCGCGGCCGTTCTTCAGGATGTTGATCATGGTCGCGTCGCGGCCATAGACGTCCTTGCGGAATTGCAGCTTGCCGCCCTCGTCCACGAATGCGGTCTGATAGGTGATGTTGACCGGGATCGGGGTCGGGAATTTCAGGTCGATCTCGCTCTTGCCGTACATGCTGCGCACGCGCTCCGGCGTGTACTTCTCGTTCGGCATCGCGATGTTGAGCAGCACCGAGGCGTACTGATCCGGGTTCTGCACGCGCATGCAGCCGTGGCTGAAGGCGCGTTCGTCCCGGGCGAACAGGTTCTTGTCCGGCGTGTCGTGCTGATAGACCAGGAACTTGTTCGGGAAATTGAAGCGGATGCGGCCGAGCGCATTGGCTTCACCGGGCGGCTGCGAGATGTGGACCGAACCATCGCGGTTCTGCTCGAGCTTGAGGCCCATGCGCTGGAGCACGGTCGGGTCCTGCTGAAGCGCCGGCAAGTATTCGTTGTAGACGATCGACGGCGGCACGTTCCAGGTCGGATTGACCGTGATGTACTTCATCGTCTCGGTGAGCAGCGGGGTCGCATGTGTGCCGGGCTTGCCGGTGACGACGCGGGTGGTCCAGACCTGCTGGCCGCGCTGCATCACCTTCAACGTGTAGTCGGGAATGTTGAGGATGACATAGGCATCGCCCAGCGAGGGCACGCCCAGGTCGCGCGGCAGCCAGCGCCAGCGCTCCATGTTCACCAGCACCACGTCGATCTGCTTGTCGCGCTTCGGGGTGTTGATCGCCTTGACCGTCTTGTCGTCGAGGATGCCGGTCGCCTTGAGCTCGGCGCTGTTCTGGAATTTGCGCACGGCTTCTGCGACTGCCGCGTCATAGCGAGTATCGTTGGCATTCTCGGCGATGCCAAGCTTGGCCCGCAGCTGCGGCACGCGCGGATCTTCAACGACGATTTCAGCCTGCTTCTTGCCGGCCGGCGTGTATTTCAGTGTTGGACCATCGGCGATCTCGATCACCGGGCCGTTGCCCTGGCCGCGGAGCTCCGCGAGCTTCGCCTTCAGCTCCTTGTAGAGCTTCTGCGGCGGATTGTAGCTGTCGAGCGCCGCGGAGGCGTCCGCTGCGGTCGTGACCTTGGCGAGCACCTCGTTCGGATCGACCGGATGCTCGGGGTAGAGGATGTCGCCGCTGACCTGCGACCAGTGCATGCGGCCGCTCTGGGCCTGACGCGCATAGTCGAACATGCTGGCGGTGAGCTTGAGCTCGGCATTGGCGAGCGCATCGGGTGTCGTGGCGGCTGCGAAGTCCGGCAGCGGGTAATCGGCGGGATTGAGACCGTCGGACGCCGCGTCCTTCAGCCGTGCGATCACGCCCTTGGCCGCAGTGGTCAGGCTGCCGGCCTGGGTCCAGACCGGTGCGAAGTCGCGTGCGCCGTAAAACTTCTCGATCGCCGCGCGTTCGTTCTTACGGTCGAAATAGCGCGAAGCGTTGGCGCCGATGATGTCCTTGAGCTTGTCGGCGACCGGCTGGTCGGCCGCGGGAACGTTGCTCGCGGCCTTCACCGGCTCCGAGGCCGGAGCAGCAGCGGTGGCGGGCGCGGCCGGCGTTGGGGTCGCCGTGTCGGCCTTGGCAGGTTCGGACTTGGCAGGCTCAGTCTTCGCCGTCTCGCTCTTCGTCGCCTCGGCGGCGGGCGTGGTGGCGACGTCGGAAGGCTTGGTCTCGACCTTGTCCGGCGCGGGAGCGGCTTCGGCCTTCACGGGTTCCTTGACCGGCTCCTTTGCCGAGTCCTGAACCGTGGCGGTGGTGTCGAGCTTGATGTCGGATGCGGTCGGGGGCGGGACGTTTGCGGGTTCGGGGCGCGGGATCGCAGCTTCGATCGCGAGCTCGGCAGCGCTGCTGCGCGCCTGATCCTGCGCCAGGGCTGAGCTGGCCGATACCGTGAGGAAGGTCGCCGCGACCGTCATCAAGACACGGTCAAAGCCTGCACGGTGGTTCAAACAGTCACGCATTGTGTCGCACCCCTCGGGTGAACTGTCCCCCGTGGAACAGCTTCGTTATCGCCTATTGAGTTTCGGCTAAACCGCGCCGGCCTCTCGAAAGTTGCACGCCTGCACGCAACGATTCCTACGCAGACGATATACAGGCCCCGATTTCGCGGCCAGCGCTACCCGGGACAACTCACGACAAACTGACTTCAAGCAAGCCGCTTGGCAACGGATTGTGCGCTTCTGCCACGCGCTTTTCCCTGTGTCTGTCACTTCCAGGTCACGGTTCAGATCGCAGTCGAATTCCGTCGTCATGCGAATGGCTTACAGTCGTCTCGCGGCGCCCGGACGAACCTTCGTTCGCATCAGGCTCAGTGCGTCTCCTCGCCGCTTTTGCCGCCATGGCCGGGAACCCCGGCTTCATCGAGTTTGCGGTAGAGGGTGGACCGGCCGATTTTGAGGCGGCGGGCGACCTCCGACATCTGCCCGCGATAATGCGAGATCGCGAAACGGATGATCTCGTTCTCGATCTCCTCCAGCGGCCGGACGTCGCCGGTCGCGGTCAGCATGGAGAGCGCACCCGCCACGGGTAGCGGCGCGATCGGTATTTCATTACCTGATACGAGGGAGGGGGCCGCGATCGGCTCCAGCATCAGCGGCGCGGTCGGAATGTCTGTTCCCGGATGCGGCTGCGAGGCGATCAGGGGGAAGTCGTCAAGGCCAAGCTGGTCGCCGTCGCTCATCACCACGGCGCGGTAGACCGCGTTTTCAAGCTGGCGGATGTTGCCGGGCCAATCGAGCTGGGCGAGGTGCGCAACAGCCTCGCCGCTGATGCCGGTGATGGGGCGGTTCTCCTCCGCGGCAAAGCGGGCCAGGAAATGCCTGAGGAGATGTGGAATGTCCTCGCGCCGGGCGCGCAGCGAGGGGATCGTCAGCGGCAGCACGTGCAGGCGATAGAACAAGTCTTCCCGGAAGTGGCCCTGCTTGACTCGCTCAAGCAGCCTGCGGTTGGTCGCCGAGATGATGCGGACGTCGACCTTCACGGGTTTGCGGCCGCCGACCGCCTCGACCGCGCCTTCCTGGAGCGCGCGAAGCAGCTTGACCTGCGCGCTCAGCGGCAGCTCGCTGACCTCGTCCAGAAACAGCGTGCCGCCATGGGCTTCGACGAACTTGCCGGTGTGGCGTTCGGTGGCGCCGGTGAAGGCACCCTTCTCGTGACCGAACAGGATGGATTCGACGAGGTTGTCGGGGATCGCGCCGCAATTGACGGCGACGAACGGCTTTGCCTTGCGCTCGCCGCTGCCATGAATGGCGCGCGCGAACATCTCCTTGCCGACGCCGGACTCTCCCTCGATCAGCACGGGGATCGAGGAGTTTGTTGCTTTCTGCGCCGCGCGCATCACGCCCGCCATCGCCTCGGCGCGGGTGATGATGTCGGAGAAGGTCAGCCGGCCCTCGCGGCTATGACGGATGCGCTGCAATTCGCCCTTGAGCGCGGACGAATTGAGCGCGTTGCGAAGAGAGACCTGGAGCCGCTCCAGGCCAACCGGCTTGACCACGAAATCGGCCGCGCCCGCGCGCATCGCCGAGATCACATTGTCGATGCCACCATGGGCCGTCTGCACGATGACGGGGATGCTGAGACCCGCTTCGCGGATTTTCGCCAGGACGCCCATGCCGTCGAGGCCGGGCATCACGAGATCGAGGATGACGCCGTCGATGGCCGCGTCAGGGGCGGTGAGGGCGGCGATCGCCGCATCGCCGGAGTCCACCACGATCGTCTCATAGCCGCATTTCTGCACCATGTTTTCGACCAGCCGGCGGGCTACAGCGTCGTCGTCGGCGATCAAAATACTGGCAGCCATGGTGTTCCCCGCACGCTACTACTATCTGTCTCGAATCGGGGCACTCTGGCCGAAGCCGATTAACGCACTGTTAAACCCTGATGCCCCCGCCCGCCGTTGCGATTGTTGAACACAGGTTTCCCACACAATGAATTCGCGCTCCAAGCCTGCAGTTAAGAAGTCCGCCATCAGCAAGCCCGCTCTTCGCAAGCCGAACACCAAGACATCCGCAGCCAAGGCAAAACCCTCCAAGCGTGCACCCGCCAAGCCTTCGCTTGCCAAGCCTTCATCCGCGAAGCCTGCGAGCAAGACCGGCAAGCTTCCGGAGTGGAACCTCGCCGACCTTTATTCCGGGATCGATGCGCCGGAAGTGGCGCGCGATCTCGCAAAGATGGATGCCGATTGCGTCGCGTTCGAGACGGACTACAAGGGCAAGCTCGCAACAGGAACAGCAAAGGAAGATGGCGGAAAATGGCTCGCTGAAGCCGTCCGACGCTATGAGGCGATCGACGACCTCGCCGGCCGGCTCGGCTCGTATGCCGGCCTCGTTCATGCCGGCGACAGCGTGGACCCCAAGATTTCAAAGTTTTACGGCGACGTTTCCGAGCGCCTGACGGCGGCATCGACGCATCTGCTGTTCTTCGCGCTCGAGCTCAATCGCATCGATGACGATATTTTGAACCGCGCGATGCAGGCCGCCGAGCTCGCGCACTACCGTCCCTGGATCGAGGATCTGCGCAAGGAGAAGCCGTACCAGCTCGACGACAAGCTCGAGCAGCTCTTCCTGGAGAAGGCGCAGACCGGCTATTCAGCCTTCAACCGGCTGTTCGACCAGACCATCTCGGGCCTGCGCTTCAAGGTCGGATCCAAGGAGCTCGCGATCGAGCCGACGCTCAATCTGTTGCAGGACCGCGACGGCGCCAAGCGCAAGGCCGCGGCGGAGGCGCTCGCAAAGACCTTCAAGGCCAATGAGCGCACCTTTGCGCTGATCACCAACACGCTGGCCAAGGACAAGGACATCTCCGACAGCTGGCGCGGCTTCAAGGACGTCGCGGATTCCCGGCATCTGAACAACCGCGTCGAGCGCGAGGTGGTGGATGCGCTGGTCGCCTCGGTGCGTGCGGCCTATCCAAAATTGTCGCATCGCTACTACGCGCTGAAGGCACGCTGGTTCGGCAGGAAGCGCCTGGCCTATTGGGACCGCAACGCGCCGCTGCCTTTTGCGGCGACGGACGTCATCGGCTGGGGCGACGCGCGAAGCATGGTGCTCACCGCCTATCGCGGCTTCTCGCCAAAGATGTCCGACATCGCCGAGCGCTTCTTCACGGACCGCTGGATCGATGCGCCGGTGCGCCCGGGCAAGGCGCCGGGTGCCTTCTCGCATCCGACCACGCCATCCGCGCACCCCTACGTGCTGATGAACTACCAGGGCAAGCCGCGCGACGTGATGACGCTCGCCCATGAGCTCGGCCACGGCGTGCATCAGGTGCTGGCGGCCAGGAACGGCGCGTTGATGGCGCCGACGCCGCTGACGCTGGCGGAGACGGCAAGCGTCTTCGGCGAGATGCTGACCTTCCGGCGGCTGCTGGCGCAGACCAGGAGCGCAAAGCAGCGCCAGGCGCTGCTCGCCGGCAAGGTCGAGGACATGATCAACACCGTGGTGCGGCAGATCGCGTTCTATTCCTTCGAGCGCGCGGTCCACACCGAACGCAAGAACGGCGAGCTCACCGCGACGCGGCTCGGCGAGATCTGGCTCTCGGTGCAGGGCGAGAGCCTCGGGCCGGCAATCGAGATCAAAGCGGGCTACGAGAACTACTGGATGTACATCCCGCATTTCATCCATTCGCCGTTCTACGTCTACGCCTATGCGTTCGGCGATTGTCTGGTGAACTCGCTCTACGCCGTCTACGAGAACGCGGCCGAAGGCTTTGCCGAGCGCTATCTCGACATGCTCGCCGCCGGCGGCACCAAGCATTATTCCGAACTGTTGCGGCCGTTCGGCCTAGACGCCAAGGATCCGAAGTTCTGGGACGGGGGCCTGAGCGTCATCGCCGGCATGATCGACGAGCTGGAAGCGATGGGCTGAGGCGAGCCGTCTTCGGCGCTGCAGCGAGCGGGTTGGGTCGGCCGTCCGAATGTCCCGTTGTTCCAACGACGGGCGGGGCGGGTTGTACAGTTCCCGCCCTGCACATTGAACGTTTGTGCCTGGGGCCAGACTAATTCTTGCAGGCGGGTTCGACCTGCAATGCAATCTATGATTGTTGATTGTCGTGGTGTGCTCGGCCCGGGAGGCGAACATGGCCAGGATCAGTGCCCCAGACCCCAAGGTGGAGCCGCCACGGGCTGTCGAGGAACAGCAGCTGTGGGGGACACAGCACCGGAAGATCGTCAAGCGCGAGCTCGCAGCCATCAACAACCGCCGCCGCGCCCAGGGCGTGGATCCCGTCGCATACCCTGGCGACGAAAAGGCGATCGACACGGTCGGCCTTGCGCTGTCAGGCGGGGGGATCCGATCCTCCGCAATCTGCCTCGGCGTCTTGCAGGCTTTCAATCACCACGGGCTGATCAAGCACATCGACTATCTGTCGACCGTATCCGGCGGCGGTTACACCGGCTGTTCGTTCACGGCGACCATGACGCGGGCGCAGAATTTCGTCTTCGGAAGCACGCCGACACCCGGAGCCGAGAGCGCCAATGAGATCAGTGACACGCCTGCGGTGGGCCATATCCGGAATTACTCGAACTACCTCGTTCCGGCCGGCGCGCGCGACCTGATCACCGGCGTCGCAATCGTCGTGCGTGGGCTCGTTGCCAATCTGAGCCTGACGCTGCCGGTCGTACTGCTCGTTGCCGTGATCACGATCCTGTCCAACGCCGCACGCTCGTCACTCTATACGACCAATTTCTTCGGGCTGAGCGTCGACGACACCAGCAATCTTGGTCCCCTCTCCAGCCTGGGATTGATGCCTGCCTTCTTTCTTGGCGGCCTTGTTGCCGCCTCGCTGCTTTTGCTGGTCGGTCGCCTTTTCAAAGTCGGGCGACGCGAGCTGTTTCGCTACCTGGCCGGTCTTGCGTTTGCGCTGGGACTCATCTGCGCGATCGCCAGCTGCCTGAACGTCGATCACTTTGGGCTTTCGCTTGCAGCGCTCCTGCTCGGCCTCGTGCTTTTCTTCGGCTGGGCGGTGCTACGATCGATTTCGTCGACCAAGGGAGGTGAATTCCGCGGCTATCCGTCGACTGTCGGCGCGACCTATCTCGTTCTGCTTGCCGCCATCTGCTTCTTCGAATTCCAGCCCTTCATGATCGCCCAGATGTTCGATGTCGCCGACGCCAACACGGTTCAGTCCGGCGGCATCATTGGGGGCGTTGCAATCAAATGGCTCCAATCGCTTGCGGCCATCACTGCGCCGGTTGCGGCGGCCGTCACGCTGTTCCGGCAGCAATTCGCCGACCTGCTGAAGGGCGCCGGCGCCTCGGACCTTGGCTCACGCCTGCTCGCCCATGCGGCGAAAGCAGCCGTGCTTGTCGCGGGACTGGCGCTGCCCTTACTGATCTGGGTCGGATATCTCTATCTTTGCTATTGGGGCATCGCGAACGACAAGACGCTCGACGCCGCCTACCGCCAATATCCCATGATCGAGGAGTGGGGAGCGGCTGGCGTGCAACCCGTGCCGCCCGCGGCCGGTGTCGACGTCAAGGGAAATGTCCAGTTCGACTCGGCGACGCGCAAGCTCTCGGCCGAGATCACCAATGGCGAAGCGAAGGTCGTCGCCTCCAAGCCGGTGGGGCCGATCTCGCACATCCCCGCATGGCTGTTTTCTGTTGCATCATTGCAGTCCCCGAACACATTCACTTGGTCGAAGTACCAGTTCGGCAACAGTGTCAGCTGGCGGATGGTGCTGCTCTACTTCTTGTCGGGCTCGGCCCTGTTCGGCCTGTCGTGGGTCCTCGGGCCGAATGCCAATTCGTTGCACCGGCTCTATCGTGATCGCCTCAGCAAGGCCTTCTTGTTCAATCCGCTCTACTACGCTGACGGGGAGCCGTCGCGGAACATGCCGAGCCTGGACCAGGGGCGGGATTTCCTTCCGCTCGACGAGGAGAAGCTGAGCGGTCTGCTGCATCAGTTGGTCTACGGCGCTGATCCAGCGGGAGCGATGACGGTCACGACATCGAAAAAAAGCAGCCTGGCCTCGCCATATCCCATCATCAACGCCGCGCTGAACATCCAAGGATCCGATTTCGCCAATCGGCGGGGACGGAACGCTGATTTCTTCATATTCTCGCCGCTGCACGTCGGCAGCGAGGCCACCGGCTATGCGAATACACCGGCCTTCGAGAAGGTTGCGCCGGGCCTCGATCTTGCGACCGCGATGGCGATCTCCGGGGCCGCCGCTTCGTCGAACATGGGCTCGGGCTCGATCCGCTCACTGACCCCGACCCTGGCGCTCCTCAACGTGCGCCTGGGGTACTGGTTGAAGAACCCGCGCTGGGTCTCGACAAAGGACAAGCCGCAGCACCACTCGACCCCTTTGTTTCTATGGTCTGAGATCTCGGGCCGGCTCTACGAGAATGCCGATGCGGTCTACCTGACGGACGGCGGACACATCGAGAATCTCGGTGTCTACGAGTTGTTGCGACGACGCTGCAAGGTGATCATCGCGGTTGACGCGGAAGCCGATGCGCCGATGAATTTCTCGTCGCTGGTGACGCTGCAGCGTTATGCGCGCATTGATCTCGGGATCATCATCGACCTGCCGTGGACCCCGATCCGCAACACGACGCTCGAGTGGATGAAGTGCAACGCCACCAAATCCCCGGCCGCGGCCCGGCGCGCGGCGAGCGGACCGCACATGGCGGTCGGCACCATCGACTACGGCTCGGGGGAAAAGGGGTATCTCGTGTATATCAAGTCGTCCCTGACCGGAGACGAGAACGACTACATCCGCGACTATGCACGCCGCAACGACACCTTCCCGCACGAAACCACCGGTGACCAGTTCTTCTCGGAGGAGCAGTTCGAGGTCTACCGCGCGCTGGGTTTCCACATGACCCACGGTTTTCTCACCGAGGATGCCGGCGCGGATGCGATCGTCGTCAACGTTCCGGGAGAACGCTGTGCAAAGCGAAACTTCTGCGACAGCAAGGTGGAGCCGATCGGCGCAGTCCGCCGTGCGCTCGGCCTGCGCTGAGAGGCCTTCGGTTCGTGGCGCCTGAGACCGCCTCCAACGGGCGGACCACCGGTCCGAGCGGGATTCCGCCAATCGGAATTCCAAATGACCCGATTTGCCGGGAAACCGCGCCTCCGTGCCGTTGCCCTGCCCGAAAGTTTGCGGTATCCCAGCCATGAAATTCGACTTTCGACTGGGGACAATTCATGGCTGACCATAGCGAAGTGGCGTACAGCACCGCCGACGGCAACGACTACGTTGCCCACGAGCAGACCTACGAGGGCTTCATCAAGCTGGTGAAGTACGGCACGGTCTCGGTCGCGCTTATCGTGATCCTGATGGCGATCTTTCTGACCTGATCCATCGCCTGCAGCACCGCCAGCGTCGTCGGTGCCCATAAAATTTGCAATCAAGCCGGATTGAAAACCGGTATCCAACGTTGCGGGAGTAACGCTAAGTTCGCGTGCGCGCTCTTTCCCGCGTCGCCGGAGGGCCTATGAAGATCGCCGTTGCCAAGGAAATCGATCCGTCGGAGCCGCGGGTCGCCGCTTCGCCGGATACGGTGAAGAAGTTCAAGGCGCTGGGCGCCGAGATCGCCGTCGAGCCGGGCGCCGGCCTCAAGTCGGGTCTGCCGGACTCCGAATTCACCGCCGTGGGCGCCACCGTCAGCGCCGACGCGCTGAAGGACGCCGACATCATCATCAAGGTGAAGCGCCCTGAAGCCTCCGAGTTGGCGCAGTATAAGCGCGGCGCGCTCGTCATCGCCATCATGGACCCCTACGGCAATGAGGCCGCGCTGAAGACGATCGCCGATGCCGGCGTCTCCGCCTTCGCGATGGAATTGATGCCGCGCATCACGCGCGCGCAGGTGATGGACGTGCTGTCCTCGCAGGCCAACCTTGCCGGCTACCGCGCCGTGATCGAGGGCGCCGAGGCCTTCGGACGCGCCTTCCCGATGATGATGACCGCAGCCGGCACGGTGCCCGCCGCCAAAGTGTTCGTGATGGGCGTCGGCGTCGCCGGCCTCCAGGCGATCGCGACCGCGCGCCGTCTCGGCGCCGTCGTTACCGCGACCGACGTCCGGCCCGCCACCAAGGAGCAGGTCGAATCGCTCGGCGCAAAATTCCTCGCCGTCGAGGACGAGGAATTCAAGAACGCGCAGACCGCCGGCGGCTACGCCAAGGAAATGTCCAAGGAGTATCAGGCCAAGCAGGCCGCGCTCACCGCCGAGCACATCAAGAAGCAGGACATCGTGATCACCACCGCGCTGATTCCGGGCCGGCCTGCGCCGAGGCTCGTCACGGCCGACATGGTCAAGTCGATGAAGCCGGGGTCGGTTCTGGTCGATCTCGCCGTCGAGCGCGGCGGCAATGTCGAAGGCGTCAAGGCGGGCGAGGTCGCCGAGGTCGATGGCATCAAGATCGTCGGCTATACCAACGTCGCCGGCCGCGTCGCCGCGTCGGCCTCCAGCCTCTACGCGCGCAATTTGTTCAACTTCATCGAAACGATGGTCGACAAGACCAGCAAGGCGCTGGCCGTGAACTGGGACGACGAACTCGTCAAAGCGACCGCGCTGACCAGGGACGGCGCCGTCATCCACCCGAATTTCCAGCCGAAAGCGTAAGGAGAGCCGTCATGGAGCATATTGCACAAGTCGTCGATCCCTTCGTCTTCCGGCTGTCGATCTTCGTTCTCGCCGTCTTCGTCGGCTATTTCGTGGTGTGGTCGGTGACCCCGGCGCTGCATACGCCGCTGATGAGCGTGACCAACGCGATCTCCTCGGTGATCGTGGTCGGCGCGCTGCTCGCGGTCGGCGTCGGCATGATCTCGAGCGGCTCGGGCTGGGCGCGCGGCTTCGGCTTCATCGCGCTCATCTTTGCCTGCGTGAATATCTTCGGGGGCTTCCTTGTCACCCAGCGCATGCTGGCGATGTACAAGAAGAAGGTGAAGTGAGCGGCGTGCACCTCGGGGTGACGAAGACAAAGGGGACCTGAGATGAACGCCAATCTGGCTGCAGTTCTGTATCTCGTGGCGGGTGTGCTGTTCATCCTGTCACTGCGCGGGCTGTCCAGCCCCGCCTCATCGCGGCAGGGCAATTTCTTCGGCATGATCGGCATGGCGATCGCGGTCGCCACCACGCTGGCCAGCCATCCGCCGGCGGACGGCCTCGCCTGGATCCTCGTGATCCTTGGCATCGCGATCGGCGGCAGCGTCGGCGCGGTGATCGCCCGCCGCGTGCCGATGACCTCCATGCCGGAACTGGTCGCCGCCTTCCATTCGCTGGTCGGCATGGCCGCGGTGCTGGTCGCCGCCGGTGCGTTCTACGCGCCGGAGGCCTTCGACATCGGCAGCCCCGGCAACATCCATCCGCAGAGCCTGGTCGAGATGTCGCTCGGCGTCGCCATCGGCGCGCTGACCTTCACCGGCTCGGTGATCGCGTTCCTGAAGCTGTCCGCGCGGATGAGCGGTGCGCCGATCATCCTGCCGTTCCGCCACATCATCAACATCGCGCTCGCGATCGCCCTCGTCGTCTTCATCGTCGGGCTGGTGATGTCGGGCAGCGCGCTCGACTTCTGGCTGATCGTCATCATCGCGCTGGCGCTCGGCGTCCTCATGATCATCCCGATCGGCGGCGCCGACATGCCGGTCGTGATTTCGATGCTGAACTCGTACTCGGGCTGGGCCGCGGCCGGCATCGGCTTCACTCTCGGCAATTCCGCGCTGATCATCACCGGCGCGCTGGTGGGATCGAGCGGCGCGATCCTGTCCTACATCATGTGCCACGCGATGAACCGCTCTTTCATCTCGGTCATCCTCGGCGGCTTCGGCGGCGAGACCGCGGCGGCCGGCGGTGGCGGCGGCGAGCAGAAGCCGGCCAAGCTCGGCTCGGCGGATGATGCGGCCTTCATCATGAAGAACGCGCAGAAGGTCATCATCGTGCCCGGCTACGGCATGGCGGTGGCGCAGGCTCAGCATGCGCTACGCGAAATGGGCGACGTCCTGAAGAAGGAAGGCGTCGAGGTGAAATACGCCATTCACCCGGTCGCCGGCCGCATGCCCGGCCACATGAACGTGCTGCTGGCCGAAGCGAACGTGCCCTATGACGAGGTGTTCGAGCTCGAGGACATCAACTCCGAATTCGCGCAGGCCGATATCGCGTTCGTGATCGGCGCTAACGACGTCACCAATCCGGCCGCCGAAGAGGACAAGACCTCGCCGATCTACGGCATGCCCGTGCTCCAGGTCTGGAAGGCCGGCACCGTGATGTTCATCAAGCGCTCGCTCGCTTCGGGCTATGCCGGCATCGACAATCCGCTGTTCTATCGCGACAACACCATGATGCTGCTCGGCGACGCCAAGAAGGTCACCGAGAACATCGTCAAGGCGATGTAGCGCGGAGGCAAGCGGGCCATTGCCAAAGCGACGCGCGAGCAGCGCGTCGTATGGCACACCGCTCATTGGGCGGCGTGCGGCCGGCGCGCCTCCCGCGAGGTCATGAAATTGCTGCGGAGCCGGTGCAAAGCCTTTACGGGGGCCGGGCCGTGTCATCATGACCATCGTCAAGTGGATCGCCATCCTGCTCGTGACCGTCTATTGCGCCGGTCTCCTCGTGCTGTATGTCAGGCAGCGCGAGATGCTGTTTCCGATCCCGCCCGTCGGTCGCACCGCGCCGGATGCCGCAGGCCTCCCTGAGGCCGAAGAGCACGTCCTGACCACCTCTGATGGCGAGAAGGTCATCGTCTGGCACGTGCCGGCGAGGCCCGGCCGCCCCGTGATCCTGTATTTCCCAGGCAATGGCGATTATCTCGCCGGTCGCGTCAGCCGTTTTAAGGCCATGACGGCGGACGGCACCGGCCTCGTCGCGCTGTCCTATCGCGGCTATGCCGGCTCGAGCGGGGCGCCGAGCGAGGCGGGCCTGCTGCGCGATGCCGCGGCCGCCTACGCCTTCACCACTGCGCGCTACGCGGCGGAACGAATCGCCGCCTGGGGCTTTTCGCTCGGGACAGGCGTGGCGGTCGCGATCGCCTCGGAGCATCGTGTTGGAAAACTCATCCTGGAAGCGCCCTATACATCGACGGCCGACATTGCAGCATCATCGTTCTGGTTCGTTCCGGTGCGTCTGCTGATGCGCGATCCCTTTCATTCCGACGAGCGCATCCCGCGCGTCACTGTGCCGCTATTGGTGATGCATGGCACCAATGACCTTGCCATTTCGATCGTGTTCGGAGAGCGTCTGTTCGCGCTTGCGCATGAACCGAAGCAGTTCGTTCGCTTTGCAGGCGGTGGACACGACAATCTCGATGCGTTCGGTGCGATTGAAACGGCGAGGCGATTCATTGCTTCCTAGACGACTTGTCGTTCGGCGCGCGAGCGGGTTCATCGCCGCGATCCTCGTCGTGTTGTTGCCACAGCACGCATGGGCTGCGACCGGGCTCGACGGCGCGGCGATGGGCTGGCCCTATGCGCTTCCCTTTGCCGGCCTGCTGCTGTCGATTGCGCTCGGCCCGCTGCTATTTGCACGATTCTGGCACCATCATTACGGCAAGATCGCCGCAGCCTGGTCGCTGCTGGCACTCGCCTCGCTCGTCATCTTGGCCGGGAGCACGGCGACGCTGGCGGCGCTCGTTCACGCCATGCTCGCCGAATATCTCGGTTTTATCGTGCTGCTGTTCTCGCTCTATGTCGTGGCTGGGGGCATTCTCGTGACGGGCGACATCAAGGCGACACCGGCGGCCAACGCCGGCATCCTTGCGCTCGGCACCGTGATGGCGAGCGTCGTCGGCACCACGGGAGCGGCCATGATCCTGATCCGCCCTCTGATCCGCGCCAACCGGCCGCGGCGCTACAACGCCCATGTCGTCATCTTCTTCATCATCCTGGTCGCCAATGTCGGTGGTGCGCTGAGCCCGCTCGGCGATCCCCCGCTGTTCGTCGGCTTCCTGCACGGTGTCGACTTCTTCTGGACCACGCGGACCATCTGGCTGCAGACGGCGATCGTTGCCGGACTGCTGCTCGCGATCTTCGTCGTCATCGACGTCTGGCGCTTCCGTAGCGAACCTTTGTTCAGCGCCGCCGGCGCCGCGAAGCCGGTCCGCATCCGCGGCCTCGTCAACCTGGTGCTGATCGCAGCCATCGTCGCGAGCCTGCTGGCGTCGGCGATGTGGAAGCCCGGCATCGCCTTCGACATTCTCGGAACCAGGCTGGAGCTGGAAGACGTCGCCCGCAACGCGGCGCTGCTGGCCATAGCGGCCCTGTCGGTGTGGTTGACGCCGGACGAGCACAGGCAGGCCAACGGCTTCACCTGGGAGCCGATCCGCGAGGTCGCGAAGCTGTTCGCCGGCATTTTTGTCGCGATCATCCCGGTCATCGCCATGCTCGATGCCGGCCATCACGGCGCGTTCGCCTGGCTGTTGTCGGCCGTGACGGCGCCGGACGGCACGCCGCGCGAGGTTGCCTATTTCTGGTTCACCGGTCTGATGTCGGCGTTCCTCGACAATGCGCCGACCTATCTGTTGTTCTTCGAGCTCGCCGGCGGCGACCCGCAGGTGCTGATGCACGAACTCTCGGGCACGCTCGCCTCCATTTCCATGGGCGCAGTCTACATGGGCGCGCTCACCTATATCGGCAATGCGCCGAATTTCATGGTGAGCAGCATCGCCAGCGAGAACGGCATCAAGATGCCGAGCTTCTTCGGTTATTTCGTGCGCGCCAGCGCGGTGCTGATCCCGCTATTCGTGCTGCTGACGCTGCTGCCGTTCGCTCCGATCCTGCGCTGGCATTGAATCCGCCACCCGATTTGCTACTGCTCGCCCAAGATGCGATGAATTTGCGCGAAGCAATTGGAGCCGGTGGATGAGCGCGCACAATCCGATGCCTCGGTCGGCCTGGATCTTTCCGGCGCTGGCCGTGCTGCTGTTCGCGGCCGTCAGCGCGACGGACTACGCGTTCACGCTGTCGTTCGGCGGGCTCGTCTTCGCCCTCGTGCTCCTCGTCATCCTGTTCGGCACGGTGTTTGCCGCGGTCCATCATGCCGAAGTGATCGCCGAGCGGGTCGGCGAACCCTACGGCACGCTGGTGCTGACACTCGCGGTGACCATCATCGAGGTGGCGCTGATCACCACGATCATGCTGGGCGACAAGCCGGCCCCGGAACTGGCGCGCGACACCGTGTTCGCCGTGGTCATGATCGTCTGCAATGGCCTCGTCGGGCTCTGCATCTTCATCGGCGGCCTGCGCTATCGCGAGCAGGGTTTTCAGCTCTCCGGCGCCAACGTTTATCTCAGCGTGCTGTTCGCGCTCGCGACCATCACCCTGATCATGCCGAACTACACGACCACCACGCCGGGCCCCGTCTATTCGGCGGCTCAACTCGGCTTCGTCGACGTGGTCACACTCGCGCTGTATGGGGTGTTTCTCTACACCCAGACCGTGCTGCACAAGGATTACTTCGTTCACGACCGGGCGGGCGGCGGGAGCGGGGAGGCGCATCTGTCGGGGAGGACCTTGGCGCTCAGCGTCGTGCTGCTGCTGATTGCGCTGCTGGCGGTCGTGCTGCTGGCCAAGAAATTCTCGCTGGTGGTCGATGCGGTCGCGGCCAGGATCGGCGCGCCGCCTGCCTTTGCCGGACTTCTGGTCGCGCTCCTGATCCTGCTGCCGGAGGGCGTCGCAGCCGTCTCGGCGGCTCGCAAAAACGACCTTCAGAAGAGCATCAACCTCGCGCTCGGCTCGTCGCTGGCCACCATCGGGCTGACCATCCCGGCGGTCGGTGTCGCCACCTATGCGCTCGACAAGGAGCTCACGCTCGGCCTCAGCGGCCAGGGCAGCGTGCTTTTGCTCCTGACCTTCTTTTTGAGCATGCTGACCTTCGGTACGGGCAGGACCAATGTCCTGTTCGGGCTGGTCCATATGGTGGTATTTGCCGTCTACGTGTTCATGGTTTTCGTGCCCTGAACCGGTTTTCCGGATATGCCCCAGGAGAGTTCCGATGCTTGCCGCCGAGTCCGAGGTTCAGGTCGACAATGAGCAGGTTCGGGTGACCGAGTGGCGGCTCGCGCCAAACAGCGCCACCGGGCATCACACCCACGGCATGGACTACGTCATTGTTCCCGTGGTCGCAGGGGAAATGACCATCGTGGCACCCAATGGCGAGCGGTCCAAGGCGCAACTTGCGGCCGGAAAATCCTATTTTCGCAAGGCCGGCGTCCAGCACGATGTGCTTAACGAAACCGCAACCGAGATCGTGTTCCTTGAGGTTGAGCTGAAGTCGTAAATCGGCGTACCCCTTTGCCATTGATCCGTCGCAGTTGATCCCTCACTATGCCTCAAAGTTCCCGCATCAGATCGCGCGGGGAGTGGCCGGAATGCTGAAATACATCGCTAAAATCTCGATGGACATCTTCCCCTCGGTGCTCGCAACGATCATCGGGGCATACATCGTTAATCATTACATCAACGCGAAGCCGGCGGCGGATGCACCCGCGGCCGTGATGGCGCCTGCCGACGCTGGCAAGAACGGCAAGCCCGCCGATCTGGCCAACCTGCCCACGCCGGGTGTCAAGGCCAAGGGTATTTCCGAGAAGAAGGTGGCGGACAAGCCGGCGACCGAGAAGGCTGGCGATCAGCCCGCCGCGGAGCCAAAGACTTCTACGGCGGACGTCGCACCGGCCGAGGCCGCCCCGCGCGGCAAGCCGTCCGCGCGCGAGAAGGCAGTCGCCAAGTCCACCCCGGCCGTCAGTGCACCCGTTCCCGCCACCCCGGTGGTGGAGGCCAATTCGGCGCCGGCTGCTGCCGCACCGACCGCAACCCCCGACGCCAACGATCTCGTGCGCGCCGCGATCGAGCGCCTGCGCAAGTCGCCTGAGGGTAAAGCCGTTGAGGCCAAGTCGGTTGAGACCAAGTCTTCGGAAGCCAAGGCGCCCGAGAAGACTCAGGAGCCTGCGGTGCGCGAAGCCGCCCGCAGCCCGGAGGCTCCGCGTATCATCCCCTTGGATCAGTCAACGGTGCGTCCGTTGCCGCCGCCGATCACGGTCTCGACGCCCGCAGCCGAGGCCTATGGCGATGGCGGCTCGTCGCAGGCGAACCCGCCCTACACGGCCTCGGTCGGCAACGAGAACCCGAATCGGCTGACGCCGCCGGCTGACATTCCTGTCCCGATGATCGCGCCCCCGCTCGATCTGCGCGCCGATGCCGGCGCGTCCATGCCGCGGCCGAAGACCAATGTCGCCGACGACATGCTGTCGGGCGTCAAGTCCATGTTCCACTCCGTTCTGCCGAAGGGCGTCACCCCGGATTAAGACGGCGCCTGCGGCTTCGCCAGAATCGTCAGCCGCCGACGCGGGCGAGGCCGCTGCGGGCGGCATCGTCGCGTGGACGAAGCGAGACCGCCTTGGTGTAGGACGCCGCCGCCTTGGTCCTGTCGCCCAGCCGTTCATAGGCCTGGCCGCGTATGGTCCAAACTTGGGCATTGTGGGGATCGGCCTCGGAAGCCTCATCCAGATCGGCCGCGGCCTCCTTGGCCTTGCCGAGGGCGAGATAACTGTTGGCGCGGCCGAGCAGCGGCTCGACCTTCTGCGGGTTAAGGCCGCTCGCCGCGCTGAAATCGGCGATCGCGAAATCGTGCTGGTTCTTGCCCTGGTAGATCAGGGCGCGGCCATAGAGCGCCTGCGCATTGTAGGGATCGAGTCCGACCGCGTGATTGAATTCATCGAGCGCGGCCGCCGTCTCGCCGGACTTTGCCAAGGCTTGGGCCTTTGCCGTATGGGCCTGGGCTTCGCTGACATTGCCGGCGCTGACCACATTCTCGGCGGTCGTGGCCGCCTTGGGTGCCTCCTGCGGCTTTTCCTTCTCCGGCGTCAGCGATCCCAGGTCGAAGGAGCAGCCGCACAGCGAAATCCCCATCAAGGCCAGCGCAAATGGCTGCAGCAAGATCTGGCGTAACCGCGCCAAGCCGCGCTTGGGGAAAGGGGAGGCCATCTACGGTTCGCTCGCGCTAGTGCCGCATCGGGAGTGCCCCATCCCAGGAAGGCACCGCTCACAAAACAATAACGCGGGCCAGGGGCCCGCGTCATCGAAAACTGAAGTCTCTCAAGTCCGGTAAATCAGCGCGGTCCGCGCGGACCGGCACTTGCACCAGCACCCGGGCCGCCGCGACCGCCACGATCACCGCCAGGGCCAGCGCCGAACACCGGCTTCGGCTTCATTGGCAGCAGGCCTTCGCGCTGCAGCTTCTTGCGGGCCAGCTTGCGTGCGCGACGCACGGCTTCGGCCTTTTCGCGGGCCTTCTTCTCGGAGGGCTTTTCGTAGTGACCGCGGAGCTTCATCTCGCGGAAAATACCCTCGCGCTGCATCTTCTTCTTCAGCGCCTTGAGGGCTTGATCGACATTGTTATCGCGGACGAGAACCTGCACGCGGCATCCTCTTCAGTGGATCGGATTTGAATTCTGGTAAGTCAAAGGGGATGGCGAAACGCACAAGCCCTTAACCTTGAGGGCGCGGATGTATCAGACAAAACCTGGGATGTCCACCGGCCAAGCGGGTTTTCGGGCCAAGTTCAGCCATTAAATGAGGCAAAATACCTCTGTGCGGCCCTGATTTGGGAGATTTGACGCCAAGGGTGGGGCCGTTTCCGGAGCTTTGTTCCGGAATCTTTGAAAGCAGGGGACGACACATGGATATGAAGAAATACGCGGCCGAAGCTATCGGCACCTTTTGGCTCACATTCGCAGGTTGCGGAAGTGCTGTGATCGCAGCCGGCTTTCCGCAGGTCGGCATCGGTCTGGTCGGTGTCTCCCTCGCATTCGGGCTGAGCGTGGTCACCATGGCCTATGCGATCGGCCACATCTCCGGCTGCCATCTCAATCCGGCCGTCACTGTCGGCCTTGCTGCCGGCGGACGTTTTCCGGCCGGACAGATCCTGCCTTATGTGATCGCGCAGGTGGCCGGCGCGATCGTGGCCGCGTGGCTTCTCTACGTCATCGCAAGCGGAGCGCCCGGCTTCGACGTCAGTAAAGGGTTCGCGTCCAACGGCTACGACGCCCATTCTCCCGGCCAGTACAGCATGATCGTGTGCTTTCTCACCGAGGTGGTCATGACCATGATGTTCCTGTTCATCATCATGGGCGCTACCCACGGCCGCGCGCCCGTGGGCTTTGCGCCGCTGGCGATCGGGCTCGCGCTGGTGATGATCCATCTCGTCAGCATCCCCGTCACCAACACCTCGGTGAACCCGGCGCGCAGCACGGGCCCCGCATTGTTCGTCGGCGGCTGGGCGCTGTCGCAGCTCTGGTTGTTCTGGGTTGCGCCACTGATCGGCGGCGCGCTGGGCGGAGTGATCTATCGCTGGCTCAGCGACGAACCCACCGGCGTCGTCGCGGGCGCAAAGACGGCGTAATCGCAAAGCGGGATCGCGGCATACGCCGCGGTCCCGTTATTTGCCGGTCGTGGGTCGCACTTCGGTGACGTGGCCCATCTTGCGGCCGGGACGCGGCGCGCCCTTGCCGTAAATGTGCACGGTCGCGCCCGGCACGCTCAGCCAGTTCTCATACTCGTTGATCTCGTCGCCGATCAGATTGGTCATGGTGACGACTTCGCCGTGGCGCACGGGCTTGCCGAGAGGCCAGCCGGCAATGGCGCGAATGTGCTGCTCGAACTGCGAGACGGACGCACCGTCGAGCGTCCAGTGTCCGGAATTGTGCACGCGCGGAGCGATCTCGTTGACCAGCACCTTGGGTCGGGTGCCGTTGGCGAGCACGAACATCTCGACGGCAAGCACGCCGACATAATCGAGCGCGCCCGCGATCTTGCCGGCGATGCTGCGCGCTTCCTCGGCGAGCACATCCGGGATCCGCGCGGGCGCACGGGAGATCTTCAGGATGTGGTCGCGGTGCTCGTTTTCGGTGACGTCGAAACACTCGACCTGGCCTGTGGCCGAGCGGGCGGCGATCACGGAAATCTCACGCTCGTACGGCACGAAGGCTTCCAGGATGGCCGATTTGGTGGCGAGACTGGTCCACACTTTCGCGATGTCGTCGCCCTCGCGGATGATGGCCTGGCCCTTGCCGTCATAGCCGAAGCGACGGGTCTTCAGCACTGCCGGAAGGCCGATCCTGGCGATCGCCTCGCGCAATGACGGGACCGAGGTGACGTCGGCATAGGCCGCGGTGCCGATGCCGAGCCGGGTCACGAAATCCTTTTCGGCGAGTCGGTCCTGGGTGGTCTCGAGAATCTTGCGGTTGGGCAGCACCGGGCGGCGCGCATCCAGCACCATCGCGGCCGCGGACGGCACGTTCTCGAATTCGTAGGTGATGACGTCGACGTCGTTGGCGAACAGCTCGAGTGCTTCGACATCGGCGTATTCGGCGCAGGTCGCATTCAGGACGACGTCGAAGGCCGGTGAGTCCGGATCGGGCGAGAACACCTGGCAGCGCAGGCCGAGCCGTGCCGCCGCCATAGCCAGCATCCGCCCCAATTGTCCGCCGCCGAGGATGCCAATGGTGTCGCCGGGCTTCAGCTTCACCTGCTTTGCGTCAGTCACGCCTTGTCCTCCGGGCGCTCGGCCACGGCCTCGGTCTGCGCCTTGCGCCAAGCGGCGAGGCGGTCGGACAAGGCCGGGTCGGACAAGGCCAGCACGGCAGCCGCCAGCAGCGCCGCATTGATGGCGCCGGCCTTGCCGATCGCGAGGGTGCCGACCGGGATGCCCGCGGGCATCTGAACGATCGAATAGAGCGAATCGATGCCTTTGAGTGTCCTCGATTCGACGGGAACGCCGAACACGGGCAGTTCCGTCAGCGCCGCCGCCATGCCGGGCAGGTGGGCTGCGCCGCCCGCGCCGGCGATGATGACCTTGTAACCAGCCGCCTTGGCGCCCTTGGCGAACGTAAACAGCCGGTCGGGGGTGCGGTGGGCTGAAACGATGCGGGTGTCGGCGGCAACGCCGAGTCCTGCGAGCGTGTCGGCGGCATGCCGCATCGTGTCCCAGTCCGACTGGCTTCCCATGATGATGGCGATCGGCGCGGTCATGACGTGAATTGTGCTCGAAAAACAGGAAGATAGGCCAGATTAGCGGTTCCGGCCGGTGGCTCGCAAGGCGGTGGCAAGGAGAAGGGAATGCACTATCCTGTCTTGGTGAATCCCCGCAAGCCTTCATTGAGCAGGATGCCCATGAAGAAACCAAAAAGGGCGAGCGCTGCGAAGGCCAAAAAGGGCCCGAAAACCAGCGCCGCTCGCTCCAAAGTTGCTCCTAAGCGTCCGGTCAAGCGTCCGACCAGACCGTCGCGACGCGGAGCGTCTGCCGATGACGGCGCCAAAGCGGTCATCAAGACGGCCATCAACGCGACCATCCGTGACCTCCGGAGCAAGCTGAAGGGGGCGCTGCGGCGAGTCGCGGAGCTCGAGGCGGCCGCCGACACCGACTTCCTGCTCGAAATTCCGAACCGGCGCGGCTTCGAACGCGAACTCGGACGCGCCGTCGCCTACATGAAGCGCTACCGCGCCAGCGGCGCGCTGATCGTGCTCGACGTCGATCGGCTGAAGCCGATCAACGATTCCTTCGGCCATGCGGCCGGCGACGAGGTGCTGAAGGCGATTGCCACCACGCTGACGCGGCAGATCCGCGCCTCCGACGTGGTCGGCCGGCTCGGCGGCGACGAGTTCGCGCTGCTGCTCTGGAATCTCAGCGAGACCGACGCCAAGGCGAAGGCCGCGGCCTTCGAGCAGGCTGTCGACGAATTGTCCTTTGTCTTTCGCGGCCAGCACGTGAGCGCGGGCGCTTCCGCCGGCGTGGCCCTGCTCGGGGTACAGTCCGACGCCGCGCGCGCCCTGGAAGAGGCCGATGCCGCGATGTATGTGCGCAAGGCGCACCGGCGGCACGAGCCGCGCATCAGGCTCGTCAGCAGCTAGTTAAAGCGTGCCGAGGTCCTTCGGTACGTTGCCAAAGCTGCGAAGCAGTTTGGCGTCGCCGAATTCGCCGGTCATGGGATCGCCGCTGCGGCTGAACGCGACGGCGCCGGTGTGGCCGGCGCCGTGCGACATAACCTCGGCGCGCCGTAACGCGGCCGCCGCGGTCTGGCATTCCTCGGCCGCACCTGCGACCGGCGATCCGTCCTCGTCGGTCAGGAAAGGTAATGCAACGTAATAGGTGACATCGGACATGGTCGGCTCCGATAGCTGACAGCTCAGGCTGCGCTGCTCTTGCTCCGCATCTTGCTGCGTGAGGTCTCCGGAATGCAGCCGGCGGAAATGGCCGCCTGCAATTCCTCCAGCTCGGCCTCCAGATATTCATTGGCCATGATCAGCGCCTTGATGGTGCTGCGCAGATTGCCGTCGCACATCGCGATCGCCTGATCGCAGGCTTGTTCATAATGGCTGTTGTCGAGAAGGGCGGTTGCCGACATCTGCGTTTTCCTTGGACGGTTTTCCTGGGGGCGTTGGTGCGCAAATGTTCTTATTTTGTTCCTTTCGAGTCAAGCGGATTCGCGTGCGGCGAGCTGCCGTAAAGCTCTCCTCCTGTGGATCAGGCGATGATGTCGGGCGTGATCTGGTCTTCGATGAACGCGATACGGTCACGCAACAACAGCTTGCGTTTCTTCAACCGCTGTAACCGCAACAGGTCGGGCGCGGGCGATTGATGCAGTGCATCGATCGCCACATCGAGATCTCGGTGTTCCTGGTGCAACCGGGCGAGCTCGGATTCGAGTTCGCGCGCATCTTCATTGGTCATGTCTGCGGTGGCCGAAAAACCGATAGGCGTGAGATTAAGGCTGTGGATGCCCTGTGGAAACTATCGTCCTTGCGCGCCGTGATCGCAAGCGATCTCGGGCTGTCCTGCGCCGATCTCCCGCGAGATATTTCTGCCGGTCGCTGCGGCGTTGCGCAAGCGCATTGATATCACGGATTTTTCCCGCGTGGTTCCCTTACTCACGCTTCGTTACATATGAATTTTTAAAAATGACACTGCGACGACTGATATCCATCGACAGAACGAATCGGTGATGTACACTTCCTCGTCCGGTCGAATCCAAGGTTCACCCCTACCGAGGAGGTTTCGAATGACAATTCAGGCACATCTGGTTGAATTGGAGCGGAAGCATAAAACTCTCGAAAACGAATTGCACGAAGCTCTCGTGCACCTTTCAACAGACGACCTGCAAATTGTTGAGTTGAAGCGCCGGAAGTTGATGGTCAAGGACCAGATCGAGCGTCTCAGGCACGGCGACACGCTCCACTAGCAACCCCCGTAACAGCGTAGAGTTGATCGCACCCTTTCAGGCAGGGATGGGAGTCTTTGCGCTCATCCCTGCTGCAAGGCGCGCACCGTGCAAGGATTTGTGCGGCTCTAGCTTCTTGTCTGGACGCGGTTCTTTACGCGCAACTGGAATCCACTTCGCTTTAAACCACTAGACATTTGCGAGCTCGGCGACGTGATCCGCGATCGCAAGCGATGACGTCAACCCGGGCGACTCGATGCCGAACAGGTTGATCAGGCCTTCGACGCCGTGATCGCGCGGGCCCTGCATCAAGAAATCCTGCGTGGCCACCGCCGGCGGCACGATCTTCGGGCGGATGCCCGAATAGCTCGGCATTAGCGCGCCGTCAGGCAGCGTCGGCCAGTATTTGCGGATCGCCGGATAGAAGCGCTCGGCGCGTGATGGGTCGACCTCATAATTGATCGTCTCGATCCATTCGACGTCGGGGCCGAAACGTGCCTGCCCGGCCATGTCCAGCGTCAGATGCACCCCTAGCCCGCCGGGCTCGGGCACCGGATAGATCAGGCGCGAGAACGGCGCCCTGGCATTGCAGCTGAAGTAGTTTCCCTTGGCGAGGTAGGCCGTCGGGATCCGTTCCAGCGGCATGCCCTCGATGTTGCGCGCCACCGTGGTCGCCGAGAGCCCGGCGGCGTTGACGAGGAGGCTGCATTGCAGCGTCATCGGCGCTTCGCCGCCCGCCTCGATTTCAATGACGCCGGCGGTGGCCTTGGCACGGATCAGCGGGGTGTGAAACGCGAAGGCCGCGCCCGCGTCCTCGGCTTCGCCGCGCAGCGAGAGCATGTAGGCGTGGCTGTCTATGATGCCAGTCGACGGCGACAGCAGCGCGGCGTCGCAGGCGAGCGCCGGCTCAAGCGCACATGCCGCATCGCCCGTGAGCAACTGCATGTCGAGCACGCCGTTGGCCTCGGCATGCGCCTTGATCGATTGCAGCTTCTCGGTCTCTTTCGGATTGGTCGCGACGATCAGCTTGCCGCTATTCCTGTGCGGGATGCCGCGCTCGGAACAGTAACGGTAAAGCGCGTGCTTGCCGTCGACGCACATGCGCGCCATCCAGCTTCCGGCGCGATAGTAGATGCCGGCATGGATCACCTCGCTGTTGCGCGAGGAGGTGATGGTGCCGATGGCCTCGGCTTCCTCGAGCACGATCACCTCGCGCCCGGCTTGCGCCAGCTTGCGAGCCACCGCGAGCCCGATCACGCCGGCTCCGACGACGACGCAGTCGACCCTATCCATGGTAGTGCAGGACGTCCGCTCGAAGCGACGATGGCCTCACGCCTGGGACCGGCGGCGCGGGGGCGTTTTCCGTTAACGAAGCATTTATCATGTCAGGGCAATTGCCGTATTTGATGCCACATTTTTTCGTTGCGCGTACAGGCGTTTACCCGATCCAAACCCGCGAGGCCAGACAATCCGACGTTGAAATCGCGGGTGGCTGATGGCTGAGAAGAACTGGCACGCGGGCAGCGCGCTTCCGATTGCGGTGCAGGCCGTCGTGTGCCTGGCCGCAGCGGTGACGCCTGCGCGCGCCTTTGCCCTCTCCGACAGCTTCACTCCTCCGAGCTATCTCGGCCACCTCGATCCCAACGTGATCTGGGAAGCCCTGATCGCGGGCATCGTGATCTGCTCGTTCCTCGTCGCGATCGCGCTGTGGATCCATTCCTCGCTGCGCCGGACCAAGCGTCTGCAGCTGCGGCGCAATGCCTTCGTCTCCTCCGCGATGAACAATCTCAACCAGGGCGTGGTGATGACGGATGCGCAGCGGCGCATCATCTTCTGCAACGACCGCTATCTCGAGATTTACGGCCTGGCGCGGTCGGATCTCTGGGCCGACATGAATGGCTACGAACTCCTTGAGCTGCGACGCAAGCGCGGTGTGCTCGGGGGCGCCTCCAACGACGAGTTCTATGAGAAGGCGGCAAGCACCAACGGCTTGATCACCGAACTGCCGGACGGGCGGGCCATCCTGGTGAAATATTTCGTGCTGCCCAATGGCGGCTCGGTGACGACGCATCTGGACGTCAGCGAGCAGCGCAGGCTGTCGCGGCAGCTCGCCTCCACCAAGCAGTTCCTGGAAACATTGCTGGACCACGTGCCGGCCTGCGTGGCCGCGAAGAACATCGAGGATGGTCGCTACATCTTCGCCAACAGCGCTTATGAGCGGTTCTGGGGGTTCTCGCGCGACCATGTCGTCGGCAAGACCGCGCGCGAGCTGTTTGCGCCTGTCTCGGCGGACAGCATCGAGGCGACCGACCGGGCGGCACTCGATTCGCAGGACGGCCAGTTTCGCAACGAATTCGAGGTCGACCGCGCCGGTGAGCGGCGCATGGTTGCCTCGATCCGGATCGTGGTCCGCAACGAGAGCAACAAGCCCGAATTCCTGATGCTCGTGTTCGAGGACATCACCGATCGCCGCTCGCTGTCGAAGGAGCTGGAGAGCACGAAGAAGTTCCTGGAGCTCGTGGTCGACAACATCCCGGTGGCCCTGATCGTCGAGCAGGTCAAGGACGGCCGCTACCTGCTCGCCAACCGCAGCGCGGAGACGATCCTCAACCGCAGGCGTGAGGAAGCCACGGGCCTGACCGCGTCCGACATCTTCAATCCCAAGGAAGCCAAGCTGATCATCGCGCGCGACGAAGCCGCGATCAAGAAGCGCGGGATGATCACCGAAGAGCACCCGATCTCCACCAAGGACGGGCTGCGGCTGTTTCTCACCCGCCGCGCTACCGTGCTGAGCGACACCGGCGAGCCGCAATATCTGATCAAGACCCACGAGGACGTCACCGATCGCCGGCAGACCGAGTCGCGCATGGCGCACATGGCCTATCACGACGGCCTCACCGATTTGCCGAACCGTGCCGCTTTCCTGCAGGCGTTGACCCAGATGATCGAGGCCTGCGAGGGCACCGGCGAGGAGTTCGCGGTTCTGTGCGTCGATCTCGACGGCCTCAAGGAGGTCAATGACGTCTTCGGTCATGCGCACGGCGACAAGCTCCTGGTCGAGGTGGCCCAGCGGCTCCAGGACTCCGCGCGCGGCGGCGTGGTGGCGCGCCTGTCTGGCGACGAGTTCGGCCTGATCATCGACGGCAAGCAGCCGGAGGCAGGTCTCGCGCTGGCGCAGCAGATCGGTGATGCCGTCGCCAAGGAATTCCAGATCGACGGCCGCCCGGTCCGTGCCGGCGTCACCACCGGCATGTCGATCTTCCCGCACAACGGCGCCGACGCCGCCTCGCTGCTCGCCAACGCCGGCGCGGCGCTGTTCCGCGCCAAGCAGAAATCGCGCGGCACGATCAGCCTGTTCCAGCCGGAGATGGACCAGCAGATCCGCGATCGCCGCGTGCTGCACCAGGATCTCTCGATGGCGATCAAGAACGGCGAGCTCTCGCTCGCCTTCCAGCCGCAGGGAGCAGCGGGCCACAGCGTCGCCGAGAGCGAGATCATCGGCTTCGAGGCGCTGGCGCGCTGGCAGCATCCGGTGCGCGGCCAGGTCTCCCCGGCCGAATTCATCCCGATCGCGGAGGAAAGCGGCCTGATCGTCGAGATGGGCGAGTGGATCCTGCGCGAGGCCTGCCGCGAAGCCGCGTCCTGGCCGACGCCGCTTCAGATCGCGGTCAACCTGTCGCCGGCGCAGTTCATGCACGGCGACGTGGTCGGGCTCGTCCATTCCATCCTGCTCGAGACGGGTCTTGCCCCCGGCCGGCTCGAGCTCGAGATCACCGAGGGGGTGCTGATCGAGGACTTCGATCGCGGCCTTGCGCTGCTGCGCCGGCTCAAGGCGCTCGGCGTGCGCATTTCCATGGACGATTTCGGCAGCGGTTATTCATCGCTGAGCTATCTCCAGGCGTTCCCGTTCGACAAGATCAAGATCGACCGCGCCTTCATCATCAATCTCGGCCGCAACCCGCAATCGGCAGCGATCGTGCGCGCGGTGATCGATCTCGGGCATGGCCTGGAAATGTCGATCGTCGCCGAGGGCGTCGAGACGCTGGAACAGCTTGCCTTCCTCGCCGCGGAAGGCTGTGACGGCGTGCAGGGCTATCTGCTCGGCAAGCCCCTGCCGATCGGGAAATATGCCGGCCTCGTCGGTCGCGCCGAAGTCATGGAGCTTGCGCTCAAGACCGGCTAAAGCGGTTTCGAGCGAAGTGGCTGCCGGTTCGCGTCAAGAAAACGCGCCAAACTCAAATCTAGAGCCCCGTTCCGATTTCATCGGAACGGAAATGGCTCTAGTGAGGGTGGGCGTTTCTTTCGCTCCCATTCGACGGCTTTATGGCGGATTACGATTTTGCGATCATCGGTGGCGGCCTGAACGGTGTCAGCCTCGCGCGCGATGCCGCCGGCCGCGGCCTGCGGGTCATCCTGTTGGAGCAGGGCGATCTCGGCGGCGCGGCGTCCTCGGCAACACCGCGGCTGATCCACGGCGATCTCTCGGTCCTGGAACGGCGCGGCTTCCGACGGGTGCGCCGAGCGTTGGCCGAGCGCCGGACCTGGCTGCGGATCGCGCCGCATCTGGTTCGGCCGATGCGCTTCGTGATCCCGGCGCATTCCGACGAGCGCCCACCATGGCTGCTGCGCGTTGGCCTATTCCTCTACGACAGCCTCACCGGCCGGAGCGGCCTGCCTGCAACGGCGACCCTCGACATCACGCATCATCCGGTCGGCAACGCGCTGAAACGACCGTTCGGCACGGCCTTCGAATATTCGGACTGCGTCGTCGACGATTCCCGACTGGTGGTGCTCACGGCACTGGATGCGGCCGAGCGCGGCGCCGTGATTCGGACTGGAGCGCGCTGTGTGCGTGCCGATCGAACCGATACATGGCGGCTCGCGGTGGTCGACCGCGGCCATCGTCGCACGATCACGGCCCGGGCACTGGCCAACGCCACCGGCGGCTGGACGTCGATGGTCGCCGAGACCGTGCTGCGGCAGCCGCAACCCGCCATGGTGGCGACGCAGATGAGCCAGATCATCGTCCCGCGGTTGTTTGATTCCGATAACGTCTACGTCTTCCAGAACAGCGATGGCCGGCTGATCTTCGCGAGTCCTATCGAGCGCGATTTCACCCTGATCGGAACAGTAACGCACGATTTCACCGGCGATCCCGCGATCGTCGCGATGCCGGGGGCCGATGTCGGCTATCTCTGCGAAGCGGCGAGCCGCTATTTCCGCGAGCGCGTTGCCCCGACCGACGTGGTGCGCGCGGTCTCCGGCGTCAACCTGACGCTGGCGTCCGCGCGCCGGCGTGACGGCACGACGCTGTTCGACGCGCGGCGGCGCAAGGCGCCGCTGATCACGATGTTCGGCGGTGACGTCACCACCTCGCGCCTGCGGGCGGAGCGCGCGGTGACGAAGTTGACGCCGTTCTATCCGATGTCGCCGCCCTGGACCGCCGGCGCGGCGCTGCCCGGCGGAGATTTTGCCTGGGACCGTTTCGACACCGAGGTCGATCTTGCGCGCGACCGTTGGCGCTTTCTGTCGGAGACGCAGGCCCAACGCCTCGTCGCGGCCTATGGCTCGCGGCTATCGGTCGTGCTTGCCGAGGCGAAGACCCGGGACGATCTCGGCGCCGCCTTCGGTCCCGAGCTGACGGGCGCCGAGGTGCGCTATCTCATGACCCACGAATGGGCGCGTTTTCCCGAGGACATCCTGTGGCGCCGCTCCAAGCTCGGCCTGACGATGTCCGCACAGGAATGCGATGCGCTGGCTGCGTTCATGGCGAATGCGTGAACGAACCGCCTCTAATTGGTTGAGTGAGGGACGATCGGCCGCTAGCGTGCGGCGGGATTGGGGTTGGCAGGGACCATGACTGACGAGTTGCCCGGAACAGACGCGGCTGCGGCTGCGGTTGGAGAGACGCAGTTCGCGGCCGGCGAGCCGCTGCTGCGCATCGAGGGCGTCGCCAAGTCGTTCGGGACGTTCCGGGCCGTCGACGGCGTGTCGCTCGACATCAAGGCCGGCGAGTTCTTTGCACTGCTCGGGCCCAGCGGCTGCGGCAAGACCACGCTTCTGCGCATGCTCGCCGGTTTCGAAGCGCCGGATCAAGGGCGCATCCTGCTCGGCGGCAAGGACATCGCGCAGGCGCTGCCGCATGAGCGGCCGATCAACATGATGTTCCAGAACTACGCGCTGTTTCCGCACCTGTCGGTGCGCGACAACATCGCCTTCGGCCTGAAGCGCGCCGGCATGGCGCGCGCCGACATCGCCACGCGCGTTGCGGAGATGGTCGCGCTGGTGAAGCTCGAAGGGCTCGAGAAGCGCAAGCCCGATCAGCTCTCCGGTGGCCAGCGCCAGCGCGTGGCGTTGGCGCGCGCACTGGCGCGACGCCCGCAGCTGCTTCTGCTCGACGAGCCGCTCGCAGCGCTGGACAAGAAGCTGCGCGAAAACACCCAAGGCGAGCTGATGGAGCTTCAGCGCCGGCTTGGCATGACCTTCATCATCGTCACGCACGACCAGGAAGAGGCGATGACGATGGCGAGCCGGATCGGTGTGATGAGGGACGGCAAGCTCGCGCAGGTCGCCAGCCCGCGCGAGCTCTACGAGGCGCCACGCTCGCGCTGGATCGCGGAGTTTGTCGGTGACGTCAACCTGTTCGACGCCGAGTCCAAATTGCGCGACGGTCATCGTCTGGTCATCGGCACGCGCGATGCGGGCGCGCTGGTGGTGGCGGAGCCGCGCGAGCCGTTCGGCGAGGGCAGATTATCGGTTGCGATCCGCCCCGAGAAGGTCAAGCTGTCGCGCCGCGGTCCGGTGCGGGAAGCCGGTCATGAAACGGCGATCAACCAGCTGGACGGCGTGATCGCCGACATCTGCTATCTCGGCGGCACCACCACTTACAAGGTGAAGCTGGACGCCGGCGGGATGCTGCAGGCTTCGGTCGCCAACAGCGCGCGCCTCGATGTCGACGCCTACAGCCTGAACCAGCCTGTCGTCGCCTGGTTCACGCCCGACGACTGCGTGGTGCTGCCGTCATGAGCGCGCGCCGCATTTTTGCGCGACCCGCTCGCCTTGCCGCGATCGCGCCCTATGTCTGGATGGTGCTGTTCTTCCTGGTGCCGTTCGGCTTCGTGCTGAAGATCAGCCTGTCGCAGACGGCGATCGCGCAGCCGCCTTACGAGCCGGTGTTCGACCTGATGGCGGGATGGGGGGCGCTGAAGGCCGCCTTTGCTGCGCTGTCGATCGACAATTTCAGGCTGCTCGTCTCCGACGATATTTACGTGTTCGCCTATGTGCGTAGCCTCACCGTCGCCGTCACCGCGACCGCGCTGTTGCTCCTGATCGGTTATCCCATCGCCTACGGCATGGCGCGGCTGCCGACGCGCTGGCAGGCCGTGGCGATGGTGCTGGTGATCGTGCCGTTCTGGACCTCGTTCCTGATCCGCATCTATGCCTGGATCAACATTCTCCAGCATGACGGCCTGCTCAACCAGATCCTGCTTGCGTTGCATCTCGTCAGCCAGCCGGTGGTGTGGCTCTCCACCGACAGCGCGATGTATATCGGCATCGTCTATTCCTACCTGCCGTTCATGATCCTGCCGCTCTATGCCACGCTCGCCAAAATGGAGCCGGTGCTGGAGGAGGCCGCCTCCGATCTCGGCGCACCGCGCTGGCAGGTGTTCTGGCTCGTCACCTTCCCGCTGTCGCTGCCCGGCGTCGGCGCCGGCGTGCTGCTGTGCTTCATCCCCATCGTCGGCGAGTTCGTCATTCCGGATCTCCTGGCCGGCTCCAATGCGCTGATGATCGGTCAGACCCTGTGGCTCGAATTCTTCACCAACAAGGACTGGCCGGTCGCCTCCGCCGCGGCCATCGTGTTGTTGGTGGTGCTGCTGGTCCCGCTGCTGCTGTACGAACGGCTGCAGAAGCGGCAGCTGGAACAGGGGCGGTGAGGCGATGCGCAAGGTCTCCCGCCTGTCCCGCTTCAACGTCGTCTCGCTCGCGCTGGGTCTGGCTTTCCTCTATCTGCCGATCCTGATCCTCGTGATCTATTCCTTCAACGCCTCGCGGCTGGTGACGGTGTGGGGTGGCTGGTCGCTGCGCTGGTATCACGAGTTCTTCAATGACCGCGCCATGATCGAGGCGGCCTGGATGAGCCTGCGCGTCGCGGTTTCGTCGGCGACCATTGCGACCCTGATCGGCACGCTCGCCGCCGTGGCGCTGTCGCGCGGCGAGCGGTTTCGCGGCCGCACCCTGTTCTCCGGCATGCTCTATGCGCCGCTGGTGATGCCGGAGGTGATCACCGGATTGTCGCTGCTGCTGCTGTTCGTGGCGCTGAACGCCGAGCGCGGCTTCTGGACGGTGACGATCGCCCACACCACGCTGACGATGTGCTTCGTCGCCGTCGTCGTGCAGTCCCGCCTCGGCTCGCTCGACCGTTCATTAGAAGAGGCCGCGATGGACCTCGGCTGCGACCCCGTGCGGGCGTTCGTGGCCGTGACGCTGCCGCTGATTGCGCCCGCGATCGTCGCGGGCTGGATGCTCGCCTTCACGCTGTCGCTGGACGATCTCGTGATCGCGAGCTTCACCACCGGCCCGGGCTCCGCGACGCTGCCGATCCGGATCTATTCAGAGGTACGGCTGGGAGTGAAGCCCGAGATCAACGCGATCTGCACGCTGGTGATCGCCTTGATCGCGGTCGTCATCGTGATCGCCTCGCTCGCCTCGAAATTGTCGAGCTCGCAGGGCGAAAGCGCGGCGCCGCTTTGAGAGGGGAGGCATTGTGATATTCACCTACCAGGTCCTCGTCCATACGCCGCTCTGGGTCTGGCCCTTGTTCGCCTATCTGGTCTGGCAGGGCATCAAGGCGATGCAGCCGCGCAGGACGCCGATCTGGCGCGCGCTGATCGTGCCGGCCGTGTTCATCGTTTGGGGCGTCTCACGGATCGGCTTTGGACATCACGACGGCACATGGCCGCTGATCGCCTGGATCGCGGCGGCACTGGCGCTACTGCCGCTCGGCGTCCTGACGCCGCGTCCGTTCGATGTCGATCACACGACCGGGGAGATCATTCGTCCCGGCAGCGCGTTTGCGCTGGTCCGCAACCTCGTCGTGTTCTCTCTGCAGTACACGGTTGGCGTGATCTCGGCGATCGATGCGGGCGATCGCGCGGTGGCCTTCATCGCCGGCCGCGCCATTTCGGGCGCGACCGCCGGCTATTTCATCGGCTCGACGGTCGCGCTTCTGATCGCATATCGCAGCAAGCGCGCGGCCGATGTTTAGGACTTCACCGCACCCGCCGTGAGCCCGCCCACCATGTAGCGGCGGAAGGCGTAGTAGATGGCGGCCGGCGGCAGCGCGTAGATGAAGCCGGTCGTCATCAACAGCTCCCACGGCGAGTCGTCGGCGGCGAGGAAGTTGCCGAGCGCGACAGGGAGGGTGATCTCGCGATCGTTTGAGAGCAGCAGGAACGCGTAGAGATATTCGTTCCAAGCGAGCAGCACCGCATAGGTGCCGATCGCGACCAGCGAGGGCATCATCAGCGGCAAGTAGACCAGGCGGAAGATCTGGAGAGTCGTCGCGCCGTCCATCACCGCGGCCTCGTCCAGCTCGACCGGCAGCTTGTCGGAGGCCTGCTTGAGCACCCAGATCGCATAAGGGCTCGCGATCGTCACCATGGCCAGGATCAGCGACCAATGATTGTTGAGCAGGCCGTAATTGCCCATGGTGCGATACATCGGCACCGCGAGGAACGCTGCCGGGATGAAATAGGTGAACAGCGCGAGGTTCATCACGATGCGCCCGCCGGGCACGCGCAACCGCGAGATCGAGAACGCAGCCGCGGTTGCGATGACGAGCGTGAGCACGCCGACGGCTGCCGCGATCACCAGCGAATTCCAGAACTGCACGTAGAAGTCCCGCAGGAAGTAATGCTGCTGCTTGAACACGATTTCGAAGTTGTGCAGCGTCGGATGATCCGGCCACAGCTTGCCCGAGAACGCGTCCTCCTTCGGCGAGATCGCGAACAGGAACATGTGATAGATCGGTATCATCGTCCAGAGCAGGACGGGAATGCCGATCAGGAGCAGCCGCGCCTCGGTCGCGACGTCACGGAGAGAGGGAAGCTTCATCGCGACAACCGTTTCATCATGAAGTACATCAGCGGCAGGACGAACGGTATCGCGCAGACGATGGAGGCCATCGCGAGCGAGAGCTGGTCGAGCCGGAGATAGCGGATGCCGAGTGTCGACAACACGTGCGTGAGGTCGGCCGGGCCGCCGCCGGTGAGCAGATAGACGCTGTTGAAGTCGCCGAGCGTCCAGATCATCGAGAGCAGCGTGCAGGTGATGTAGAGCATCTGCAGCGACGGCCAGGTGATGTAACGGAATTTCTGCCACCAGCTGGCGCCGTCGACCTCGGCGGCCTCGAACAGATCTTGCGCGATCGCAAGCCGTCCGGTCATCAGGATCAGCGTCCAGAACGGCAGCGATTTCCAGATGTGGACGCCGATTGCCATGGTCAGCGCCACGGTCGGGTCGTTCAGCCAGTTCGGGCCGTCATCACCGGTCAAGTTGAAGATGAGGTGGTTGACCATGCCCCATTCGGGGTTGAACATGAAGCGCACCGACAGGATGGTCGGAATTGACGGCACTGCCCAGGGCAGGATGAAGACCACCGAGAGCCATTTGATCCAGGTGCGCTGCTGCGCGAAGAAGCCGGACAAAAACAGCGCGATCAGCATCTTGATGTTGATGCCGATGACCAGGAAGATCAGCGTGTTGACGGCGGCGCGCGCGAAGATCGGGTCGTTATAGAGCGCGACATAATTCGACGGGGCCCGCGCCAGCCATAGCCCGTAACAGACGGGGTAGACGACGAAGGCAAGGAAAACGAGCAAATAGGGTGCGAGCAGCACGATGCCCCAGATTTGCGTCGGGGTCAGCCGCGACGACAAGGGCGGTGCGGGGATCGACTGATCACCAGAGAGCGTAATCGCCATTCTTTTTGGACTCTTCAAAGAGTTGCCGGCCGCGAAACGCGGCCGGTACTGTTCTTATACCTTCACCCGCTGGGCGGGGCGAGGGGATGATGACTTAACCCGCGACCTGCTTGATGCGGGCGATCAGTTCGTCGACGGCCTTGTCGACCGGAACCTTCTCGCTCACCACCCGGTTCATCGCCTTGGCCCACACGTTCTCGTTGTTGAGAATCGTGAACTTCCAGTTCTTGGTGAAATCGAACGGCGCGGTGCCGCCCGTGAACTGGGCGTACACCGCCTTGCGGTGCTTGTCGGCCTGCCAGAACGGGCTGGCCTGGCTTTCCTTCGTCACCGGGAACCAGCGGCCGAGCGCGCCCTCGATATAGGGGCGAACGTTCTCTTCCTGGAGCAGGAAGCTGATGAACTGCTTGGCCTCGGCCTTGTTCTTGGCAACGCTGAAGACCAGCCCGGTCTTGACGTCGGAGCGGTAGCGGATGGTCGACCCATCCGGCGCCTTGGGGAAGGACGCCGTGATGATGTCCTGCTCATAAGCCTTCTTGCCGGCGTCGCGCTGCTCTTGCGTGAGCGCCTGGTTCTGCGAGTCCTCATACCACTTAGCCGCGATCGAGATCGTGAAGTTGTGGGTCATCACGATGGTCTTGTTGTGGAACGCGACGTTGTTGTCCGGATCCTTCCAGGTCGTGGAGGACGGTGGCGTGCAGCCCTTGATATAAGTGTCGGTGTAGTCCTTCATGGCCTTGATCAGGTTCTCGCGGACCGTGGGATCGTCGACCGTGAGCTTGCCGTCGTCGTCGACCAGCTTGACGTGGTAGGCATCCATGAAGGTGTAGAACGACTGGAAGGCGTCGGTGGATTCTACGCCCATCGGCTGGCCGACGGCGTAGATGCGCTGGCCAGTGGCTTTGCGGATTCCCGGTTGCACCTTGTCGCACCAGAACGTCCAGTACCCCGCCCAGTCGGTCGGAATGTCGCTCTGCTTGAAGCCGGCCTTCTCCAGCATGTCGTTCCAGATCTGGACGTGCATGCTCTGCTGCTTCAGCGGGAAGCCGTAATAGGCCTTCTTCTTGGTGACGTCGTTATAGAGGATCGAGGCGTCCAGCGTGTTCTGCACGAACCGGCCCTTGATCGGCTCCATGACGTCGGTGAGATCCTCGAGCTTGCCCTCGTAGGCCCACTTGCCCTGGGCCTGCACGTCATAAGAGTCGGAATAGGCGACGTCGGGCACGGTGCCGGCATCGAGCGCGGCGACCGTCTTCGGAATCATGTCCTGGATCGCGTACTGCGACAATTCGACCTTGATTCCGGTCTTGGCTTCGAACTTCTTGATCGTCTCGAGCAGCGCGTCGTCTTCGGAGCGGTAGAAGCCCTTGCCCCACCAGACCGTAATCGTCTTCTGCTGCGCAAATGCGGGTGCAGCGGCTGCAAGCAGCCCGGCCGCAGCGACCGCCAGTGATACTGCGCCAATAACCTTGGATTTCACGTTTTTCTCCCTCAAACGGCCGGTGTTTTTAACCAGTCGTATAAAACACTAGCGCATGGCCGCTATCCGATCTAGCGGCTTCTTGTCAGACATAGGTCGTGGGGTGTCGGGCGAGAGGAGATGCTTAATGTGCGGCATCGATCCAATCGCCGCATCAATTCGCCCTGATCAATTCGCGTGAGGTCTCAGGGCCCGAGCTGACATGCAAATACGCCAAACTGTCTCTTTAGCGGGTCCGACGGCTGGCATTGAAGGCCTTCGATCGGCTGTCCCCTGCGGTCGATCGGACACCAAGAGGCGTCGGTACTGGTCCAGTTGATGCCACGATCAAAAAACGTCGGTGCATCGAATCTCGCCTCGATCACCATTTTTCCTTCCACATTCATGAAGCCCCAATGCCCGCCCGATTGGGCCGGGACCAAGCCATCCTCGAGGCGAATGCCCATCCGTCCCTCTCGCGGTTTGATTAGCCAGGAGCCATGGGCATCAAGGATGCCGCGTTTACCCCCCTCGAATGCCATGGCCATATCAGGCCTGATGTGGCAGATGCGTTCGAAAGGCTGCTTGGTGATCCATGCACCGGTCGAGGCATCGATGATGCCGTTCCTGTCGTCCAGCCGCGCTAGAACCGAACCATTCGGCAAGCCTGGAGAGATCGCATCGAGCGTGGGTTCTATGGCCCAGGTGATGTCAGTTCTCAACAATCCGAATTTGTCCCCAAAACCGGCGACAGCAAGAGAGCCGACGAAAGGGCCGGCACGGTCAAACCGCTGTGCCGTCATCGGCGTGAGATCGGCTGCCGCATAGGCAAATTTACCGCTGATCTTGAGGATATAAGGTCCGTCGCAGGTCACCGGCCTCGATAGCTCACCCTCCTGCGGCTCGATCGACTTGCCATTCTCATCAAGAATTCGCGGCTGCCTGTCGATCTCCCCGACAATGCGTCCATTGGCGCATCGCCCGACCGAAAAATCGAATAGGGGCGGGACAATGAGCTTGGCGTTTTCATCGAGATAGCCATGCTTCTTCTCGTTCTGAATGTCCCACGACCATGGCGCAGTCCCCTTCAGAGATATGTTTTCGTATTGGGGCTGGACGACCCATTCGCCGGTGCGATCTACCAGGCCCCATCGGCCGTTCAGGCGGGCTGGGGTAAATTTCGCGCCGTGTACAAATTGATGGACGTTCTCGAATTTCGGCTCGATCTTGAGGCGTCCCGCGCGATCAATGAAACCCCAATGGTCATCGACCTTTGCGGGGGCCATCCCATCAACAAACGAACCAAGCTGCTGGAATTTTGGTTCGATCTCCCAGCTTCCGTCGGGACGTATCACACCCCATCCTGAATCGACCCTCGCCAGCATGAGCGCCGTACCTTCGGTGTCAAAAGGCAGGATCGCGTTGGGAGACGGCGGAACAAGCCAGGCGCCGGAGCGGTCCACGAGGCCCCATTTGCCTGTCGCAGTGACCGCTCTGCTGTCGGCGATCGCGCCGACGAACTCGAAAATCCCATGGCTGAACTGCTCCGTGCCCGCGATGCCTCCTGACGTGGTCCGGCCCTCGGTGGCAAAGAAGACCTTCTCGGTGAAGGGAATGACGTAGCCAAACTTCGGCTCGAGCGCGGTGTTGCCGTCGAGGTCGATCAGACCGGATCGGCCGCCGACGTCGATCTGCGCAAATCCGTGCGAGAAGCGATCTGCAATCGGATATTGCGGCTTTGCGATCACATGACCGCTTGTGTCGACATAGCCATAGCGACCATTCGATCGCACCAGCGCGCGCCCTTCATGGAAGGTATCGACCCAATCGTATTCGGCCGGCACAGCAAGCGTGCCGTCGCGGTTCACCGCGCCGCAAAGCCCATCAGGAAATCCGCACGAGGGCAGTGGGAACGAAGGGGGCAGGCCGAAGCCGTTTGTGCCCCTGTTGGCACGAGCCACCGCGGCGTCGAAAATGACCTTCCCGGCAGGAAGGAGAAGAGCGGAGGGGCGATCAACAGACTCCGGTCGTGAAACGTCTTGCGCATGCGAGGCGCTCGCGACGGTGACCAGCGCGAGTGCCGCAATAACGGCGGCCACCCGGCATCTTCCAAAGCTTCCCATTGGGCGATGTCTCCTCCTGCTTCAACCTCAGGTATGAGACCATCGTGGCGAAATACGGACGGCTCTTATGCGTTGGCGGAGGCGTTCCGCGTCCGCGATCCGCTCAGGACTAGTTCGACTTCGCGCCTTCCTTGGCGTTCTCCGCCGTCGGCGCTTCGGCGGGTGCGGGACGTTTTCCGGTGCCGGTGATGCGCTCGATCGCGGAGCGCACCGCGTCGCCCGGCTTGCGGTCTTTCAGCATGTCGAGCAGGGGCGCAGAGGCCGGCGAGCGGCGGATCAGGCTTTCCGGATCGGGGAAGACGAGGGGGTCGTCCCAGGGGCCCTGCACCACGAAGGGCAATTCGAACCCCGACGCGCTGTTGAGGCTGGCCACGCCCTTCATGTCGTATTCGCGGGTCGGCACCGAGGCGGTGCCGGTCATCGTGATCTTCGCCGCCGGTCCTTCGACGCGGATGTCCTCGGCGGTGGCGATGCCGTCGGAGAACTTCACCGCGATGGTGAGATTGTCGTAAGGGGTCGAGCCGTTGCGGAAATTGCCGCCGCCGGACAGCGGCCGCCGCTCGAGCCGCTTCAGGAGCTGCTCGGCATTGAAGCCCGCGATCGCGCCATCATGCCCGGTCACGGTGGCGCTGCCGTCGAGCGACTGTACGAGGCCGAACGGGCTCGAGCCGGACGCGACGAGCGAGACGTTGATGTTGCCGCGCCCGGACAGCTTGTTGATACCGAACAGCTCGGAGGCGCAGGCCTGAAGGTCGACGTCGGTGAACTGGAATTGCGCCTTGATGTCGGCCACGGTGTCGGAGCGCGCGATGCCGAACGAGCCCTTGGCGATGCCGCCATAGACCTGGGCCTCGCCGACCGAGAGCGCCAGCGTGCCGTTGCGCAGATTCGCGCCGATCGCGGTGCGGCCGAGTTTCGACGCCCCGACCGTCAGCTTGGCGGCCGACAGGCGCATGTCGAGGTCGGTGGTCGACAAGGCGTTGAGATCGAACAGCTGCCTGTTCCAGTCGCGCGCGCCGCTCGCGAGCAGGCGGAAGGTCGAGATATAGGGTGTGAAGTCGAGCGCGTCAGCTGCGAGCGTCGCCTGCAGCGTCTGCCGGCCGTTATTGGCGTAGGTCATCACGCCCTCAGCGGTGTTGCCGTCGAGCTCGACATTGACATTGGTGAGCGCGATCGACGCGCCGACGACATTGGCCCGCGCCTTCAACGCGAAGCGGCCGAAGCCGCCGCTGGCGGGCTGCGGCTGGCCGGTCCAGCGTAGCGCGTTGCGCAAGGACGGGCTGTCGATGGTGAGCGTGCCCTCCATCATCGGGCTGGTGCGGTTGGCGACGCTGCCGTCGAAGGCGAGCTTGAGCGGTGCGCTCGCGATTCGCGCCTTCAACCCCGAGCGCTCGCCGGAGAGCGCGGCGACGAAATCGGCAAAGCTGATCGAGCCGTCGACCCGTTCGCCGCGCCAGTCGAATTGTCCGGTCGCAGCGAAGGAGCGCGAGATCGAGGGCCAGGCCAGCGAGAGGTCGATGTCCTCGAACTTCTCGGTGCCGTGCATGGCGGCGTCCTCGTAATCGAGCACGCCGTCCTGGATCCGGATCTCGGAGAACGACACTTGATTCTCGGCGCCGGGCTTCATGGTGCGCGCGATGGTCTGGATGAACGGCGTCCAGTTGCTTTCGCCGTCCGGCTTCAGGCTGACATGGATGCGCGGCCGCAGCAGCGTCAGGTCGGCGATCTCGAACCGTTGCAGCAGCAGCGGCAGCAGCCGCAGGTTCGCGGTGAGCACGTCGACATGGAGCGCGGGATCGCTGGTGCCGCCGCCCTTCAGGCCGACGTCATGGAAGGAGATGTAGCTTGCCGGCAGCACCGAAATGTCGATCGCGCCCGCGACATTGACCTCGAGCCCGGTGACGTCGCGGATCTGCGTTTCCACCGCCTTGCGCAGCGCGTCGCGGTTGATGAGCCATGAGGTCGCGATCAGGGCGATCAGCGCCACGCCGAGCAGCGCCGCGATCGGCGTCCCGAGGCGCTTCATTCCTTGGGCCATGGTCAATGGCATGTCCTGATCGAGTTGGTCGCTGGAGCCAGAAGGCGGGCCGGGAAACCTGCGCGCCCCACGCCCAAGACCTATTGTGTTAAGTGCCGCAACTTGATGGGTTTTCTTGTCGCTTTCAAGGCCGCGGGAACGGTTGCGCCCACGGCTTGGGCAGCTTCTATCACCCAGGGGTGGAGCGGAGAACCCCGTATCATTGACGGCTTCGGACGATTTCGCCTAATAATCGCCGCCACTAAGGCGCGACGCCTGCAAGCCGAAGGTTCACTCGAAGGTAATTTGCATGAACAAGGTCTATCCCGACGCCAAGTCGGCTCTCGAGGGTGTTCTGAAAGACGGCATGATGATCATGTCGGGCGGCTTCGGCCTTTGCGGCATCGCCGAGACGCTGTCGGACGCGATCCGCGACTCCGGCGTCAAGGACCTGACGGTGGTCTCAAACAATGCCGGCGTCGACGGCATTGGCCTCAGCCGCCTGCTCGAAACCCGTCAGATCAAGAAAATGATCTCGTCCTATGTCGGCGAGAACAAGCTGTTCGCCCAGCAATTCCTCGCCGGCGAGCTGGAACTCGAATTCAATCCGCAGGGCACGCTGGCCGAGCGCATCCGCGCCGGCGGTGCCGGCATTCCGGCCTTCTACACCAAGACCGGCGTCGGCACGCTGATCGCCGAAGGCAAGGAAGTGAAGGAATTCGACGGGCAGAAATACCTGATGGAGCGCGGCCTGTTCGCCGACCTCGCCATCGTCCACGCCTGGAAGGGCGACACCGCAGGTAACCTCATCTACCGCAAGACCGCGCGCAACTTTAACCCGATGATGGCGACGGCCGCCAAGGTCACGGTGGCCGAGGTCGAGCATCTGGTTCCGGCCGGCGAACTCGATCCCGACCACATCCACACACCCGGTCTTTTCGTCAAGCGCATCGTCGAGGTCGGAACGGCCAAGAAGCGCATCGAATTCCGCAACACCCGCCCGCGCACGGCAGCTTGAGATCAGGAGACTAAGATGGCCTGGACCCGTGAACAGATGGCTGCGCGCGCCGCGAAGGAACTGCGTGACGGCTATTACGTCAATCTCGGCATCGGCATCCCGACGCTGGTCTCGAATTACATCCCCGACGGCATGGACGTCAGCCTTCAGAGCGAGAACGGCATGCTCGGCATGGGCCCGTTCCCCTATGAGGGTGAAGAGGACGCCGATCTCATCAACGCCGGCAAGCAGACCGTCAGCGAGCTGCCGTCGACCTCGTACTTCTCGAGCGCGGATTCCTTCGGCATGATCCGTGGCGGCCACATGGATCTGTCGATCCTCGGCGCCATGCAGGTGGCCCAGAACGGCGATCTCGCCAACTGGATGATCCCCGGCAAGATGGTCAAGGGCATGGGCGGCGCGATGGATCTCGTCGCCGGCGTCAAGCGCGTGGTCGTGGTGATGGAGCATTCGGCCAAGGACGGTCCAAAGCTCCTGAAGCAATGCAATTTGCCGCTGACCGGCGAGCGCGTGGTCGACATGGTCGTGACCGACCTGGCCGTCTTCACCATCGACAAGCACGGCAGCGGCGGCATGGCGCTGATCGAGCTCGCCGACGGCGTCTCGCTCGACGAGGTCAAGGCCAAGACCGAAGCCGAATTCCGCGTCGCGCTGAAGAACACGTAAGGTTTTCGCGAAGGGGCGCGCATGACGATACGGTCTGCGCGTCCCGAAGACGCCGATTTCATCGCACAAACCATCCTGTCATCGCAGCGCGGCTACCGGCCGCGCGGCTGGTTCGACGTTGCGCTCGGTTGGCCTGAAACACAGTGCCGCGCTTTCATCGCGCGCGTCGCAGTCGCCCGCGCAGTGTCGATGTGGCACGTCTCGCAATTTCTGGTCGCCGAGATCGATGGCAAGCCTGCTGCCGCCTTGTGCGCGCTACCGGCGGCCGGCACGGGACCAGCGGCTTGGCGTGCGATCGAAGAAGTCGCAGCCGCGTCCGGGCTCGCCCCGGCAGAGCTGGAGGCCATTCGTCAACGCGCCGGCTACACGCGCGCCTGCTGGGTTCAGGGCGGCGAGGGCGATTGGATGATCGAGTATGTCGCGACTGATCCCGCCTATCGCGGCCGCGGCCTGGTGCAGTCACTGATCGCGCATGCGCTGGAGAAGGGGCGGGCAGCTGGATTTGCCCGGGCGACGATATCGTTCCTGATCGGCAACGAGCCCGCCGAGCGCGCTTATGCCAAGGCCGGCTTCGTCCTTGCCGAGGAGAAGCGCGATCCTGCCTTCGAGGCGATCATCGGTGCGCCGGGCTTTCGCATGTTCGTGCGGGCGATCTGAGCACGCCGCGCGTGCAGTGACGGTTGAGCGCCGGGCGCGCGCCGCAATTTCGTCATTGCGAGGAGCTCTTGCGACGAAGCAATCCAGACTGTCTCCGCAGAAAGATTCTGGATTGCTTCCGCCTTCGCCGAGGCTTCGGCGGACAAGTCGCTGCGCTCGCAATGACCGAATATGAGGCGCCGGCGTCGATCTTCCCTCGCGTTTAGATCCGCTACGACCTCGCTGCCCACGTCTTGCTCCACCGCGCCGACACGCTTGCGACCCAGGACGTTTCCTCTCGAACCAGGCGGAAGCCGAGATTGGCGGGAGGGACGCCCTGTGCGCAGCCGCCCGCGCGGGCGTCGCGGATGAAATCGGTGACATAGGCGCGGTGCGCGCCTTCGGCGACGCGCACACCGCAGTTCACGGTGGGACGGCCGGCATTGCCGGCTGCGTCGATCCGCGAGCGCACGAAGCAGGTCGAGGTCCACTCCCAGACATTGCCGGCGAGATCTTCGATGCTGTGCTCGTTCACACCGAACCTGCCAAACGGATAGGTCGTCGTGTCGAAGAGGTCGCGTTCGGATTCACGTTCATAGCGGCCGATCCAGCGCTTCGATGGATCTGTTGCGTCCACCGGAAGGCCGTCATCCCTGAATCGGGAGCCGGCCGCAAAGGCCCATTCCACGTCGCTCGGCAGGCGGTAACTGTGACCGGTCTTGCGCGAGAGCCAACCCGCATAAGCCTCGGCATCATGCCAGCTCACCTGCACCGCGGGTCGATCGGAGGCGATTGCCACGCCGCGATCAAGCGCGCGGCAAGCGCCCTCCTGCACGCAAATCTGATAGTCGGATGACGAGACCTGATGCCGCATGATGTACAGCGGCCTCTCGAAGCGCATCGCGCGCAGCGGCGCTTCCGCCTGCTGCCCGGCACGCGTGAAATCGCCGGCCTCGCGATAGGACAGGCTGCCTGGCGCGACCCTGACGATGGCGGGCTCCGTCGCAGCGCCGTGGGTCCCGATCTCCGACACGAGCGGCGCCACCGCGATCGGCCCTGCAAGCCCGGCGGCGCAGGCGAGCAGCAGTTTCAACTTGAATGCGATCAGCATGGTCGTTCCCCAAGGAAAAGGGGCCGGTCATTCACCGGCCCCTCGTCGCGTCTAGTTGGTGTTGGGGGCCGGGATATCGGCAGGGGCCTTCACCTGCGTCATCAAATCGTCGTTCCACTTGCCTTCGACCTTGAAGTGCGCGGTGGCGCCGAGGTCGGCGGCTTCGATCAGATTGTGCGTGACATAGGCGTAGATGCCGGGCTGCATGAACTTGTACAGCGCAGCTCCCGCCGAGCCGCCGCGGATGAACCACGTCTCAAGCCCGGTCTCCGGCGCGTTGGAGAACTTGCCGGTCTCCCAGACATAGTCGCCATGGCCGCCGATCAGATGCGGACGGCTGTCGCGATTGGCCTGCGAATGCACGATCAGCACGTTCTCGCCGACATTGGCGGTCAGCGCATTCTTGCCGGTGAGCGCGCCGACCTTGCCGTTGAACACGACATGAGAGGGGATCAGCTTCTTCATCACCTCTTCGGTGTCGGTGAAGGCTTCGCCCGGCGATTCATAGGACTTGAAATTGCCCTTGTCGTCGCGCGGCACGTACATGTCCTGCTCTCCGACATAGTAGATCTTGTCGTATTTCAGTGCGTGGCCCTTGCCGTCGTTGAGGCCGTCGCGCGGCAGCACCATCACGGCGCCGTTCATGCCGGAGACGACGTGCCAGGGGATCATCGGGCCGCCCGGTGCGCAATGGTAGACGAACACGCCGGTTTTGGTTGCCTTCCAGCGCAAGACGACCTGCTCGCCGGGATTGACCAGCGTGAGCGCGCCGCCGCCGAGCGCGCCGGTCGCGGAATGGAAGTCGATGTTGTGCGGCATGGAATTGGTTGCGGGATTGACCAGCGTCGTTTCGACGTAGTCGCCCTCGTGCACGACCATCATCGGACCCGGCATCGACCCGTTGAAGGTCATCGCCTGGAAGGTGGTGCCCTTCTCGTCGATGACGACCTTCTTCTCCTCGATCGTGAGTCGGAACTCTACGATCTTGGGACCCTGCTTGGTCGCTTGCTCATGCGCGTGCACGAACGGCGGAGCGACCAGCTCGACCTTCTGGCGCGGCAGTTTGAGATCATCGGCAGCCAAGGCGGGTGTCGCCAGCATCAGGGCGGTTGCGGCGGCGCTGATCAATGCGGCTCGGCGGGTGAACATCGGAAGCATCCTTCATCTGAAATGGTTTTGATGACGGAATGCAGTGTGCGCCGATCGCGGCAAGTGTGTTTGTGCTGCGACAAGCTTTTGCCGAATTCGCCTCCGGTAAAATCCTTAGGAGTTTGTCGAAGATCGCATCGGCGATACGAAATACGTGACGACTCGCGACGTCAGTCGCGTCGGCCGCAAATCGTTCGCATGTTCAGCTGCGTTTATTGCGAATGGATTGTCGTCGATTAGAGCAACTGGATCGCAATCCAGACCGTGCCCCAAACCGCGAGCGACAGCGCGGCGAAGACCGCGGCCGTGATGACCATCACGCGGACCACGTGGCCGGCGCCAACGGTGGGCGTGGAGGGGACGGGACGAAAATCGTCGAAGCGCGGGATATGGCCGCGAACGCCGGTGAGCCACAGAACGAGATCGAGCGCGAACGACGCCATAACCTATCTCCAGAGGGCAATAATCAAATGTCACCATGGCTCCGATCCCGTGCTCGGACTTTGAGCGAGCGCAAGGTTTCGCACCCGAAAACGAGTAATTTCGTGCCATCCGGGATGCGCTGCCCCGCTGCGCAGCATTGATTGACGAATGGGTAAGATATGAGGGCCGATCTTGCGGCGAGCTACGGCGAAGAACGATTGCCGCGCTACACGAGCTACCCGACCGCACCGCATTTCTCGCCGGAGATCGGCGCGGGGGCCTGCGCCCGCTGGCTGGCGGAGCTCCCGGCGGCGGCCAGCGCGTCGCTTTATCTGCACGTGCCGTTCTGCCGCGAGATGTGCTGGTATTGCGGCTGCCATACCCAGATCGTTCGTCGAGACGGTCTCATCGCGGCCTATCTGCGTACGCTGCGCAGCGAGATCGCGCAGGTGTCCGAGACGATCGGCCGGCGCATCAAGGTCGAGCACATCCATTTCGGCGGCGGCACGCCGACGATCATGGCGCCGGAGGCTTTTGCCGAGTTGATGGCGGCGATGCGGCAATCGTTCTTCGTGCTGCCGTCGGCCGAGATTGCAGTCGAGATCGATCCCCGCACGCTGACTTCCGACATGGTCGAGGCGATGCGGCTCTCCGGCGTCAATCGCGCGAGCCTGGGCGTGCAGAGCTTCGACCCTGTCGTGCAGCGCGCGATCAACCGGGTGCAGAGTTTTGAGCAGACGGCTTCCGTGGTCGACATGCTCCAGCACGCCGGCATCAAGGGGATCAACTTCGATCTGATCTACGGACTGCCGCACCAGACCGTTGCCTCGTGCCTGGATACGGTGCGACGTTCGCTCGAGCTTGGGCCCGACCGCTTCTCGGTGTTCGGCTACGCGCATGTGCCTGCTTTCAAGAAGCACCAGCGCATGATCAACGAGGCCGTGCTGCCCGACGGCCTTGCGCGCCACGACCAAGCCTGCGCGATCGCCAATGCGTTGAAGGAGGCCGGCTACGTGCAGATCGGGCTCGATCATTTCGCGCGACCCGGCGATTCCATGGCCGTGGCCTTCGAGCAACGCACGCTGCGGCGCAATTTTCAGGGCTACACCACCGACCAGGGCGAAGTTCTGCTCGGCTTCGGCGCGAGCGCGATCGGACATTTGCCGCAGGGCTATGTCCAGAACGAGGTGCAGATCGGCGCCTATGCGCAGAGCATCGCCGCCGGCCATTTGGCCACCGCGAAAGGCTATGGCCTCACCGACGACGACCGGCTGCGCGCCGACATCATCGAACGCATCATGTGCGAGTTCAGCGCCGATCTCGGCGATATCTGCGCGCGTCATGGCGCAGAGGCCGGGGCAATGCTGAAATCGGCGTCGCGTCTGAAGCCGCTGATTTCCGACGGCGTCGTGAAACTCGACGGCGCCCGCATCGCAGTCGCCAAGGACTCCCGCTTTCTCGTGCGCAGCGTCGCAGCCGCGTTCGACGCGCATCTGGATCCCGCGAAGCAGTTGCACAGCCGGGCGGTGTAGTCCCGTCATTCCGGGGTGCGCCACTTGGTGCGAGCCCGGAATCCATTTCACCTCTCGGTCTGCTGCCCGATGGATTCCGGGCTCGCGCTTCGCGCGCTCCGGAATGACAAGCAGCTTGCGCTCCAACAAAGAAACCGCCGCCCGCTCTGCTATCGTGGTTTCGGAACGGAGTTGTTGTCCATGCCTTTTGGATCCGACGATCTGGTCGATGACATCATGCGCACGGCGCCGCACACGATCCGCGTGTTTCTCGCCTTCAGGATGGCCTGCGTGGGCTGTCCGATCGCAACCTTCCACACGGTCGATGACGCCTGCCGCGAGCATGGCATCGATCGCGACAAATTCCTCGCCGCGCTGTGTGACCGCGTGCCGGCGTGAACCGATCTGGAATTCGCGCGGGCTGCGCGCGGATTCCCGGGTGAGGGGCGCTTTCGCCGTAAGCGGAAGCGACGCTCACCCCTGGCCTTAAGCCGCGCCGCTGTCAGGGCTCCGCTCCGCCAGCACGACGATGCCATGCGGATCGCGCAGGATGATGCGCTGACGGCCGCTCTCGACCAGCCCCTGCTGTTCCCAGCCGCTCAGGATGCGGCTCACGGTGTGCAGCGTGGTGCCGGTCATCTGCGCGATGTCCTGGCGGCTGATCGGGAAATCGATCTCGATGCCGTGGTCGAGCTTCTTGCCGGATTGTTTGGCGAGGCGCAGCAGCGCATGCGCGACGCGCTGCTCGACCTGCTGGGTCGACATTTCCAGGATTCGGGTGTGGCTCTCCTGCAGCCGCGTGCCGACGGTTTGGAGCGTGTTGGCGGCAAGCGAGGGAAATCGCTCGACCAGTCGCGGCCAGGCCGAGGTCGGCCAGATCAGGGCGACGCTGTCGTCGACCGCGATCGCCGTGGCCGGATAGCGCGCGGCCCCGATCGCCATCGCGAGACCGAACGTCTCGCCCGGCGAGACGTAGCGCACCACGATCTGCTCGCCGCTCGGTGTGGTCTTGGCTGCGCGAACATGGCCGTGCAGCAGCAGGAAGAAGGATTGCGCGTCCGCACCCTGCTCGAAAATGGCGCTGTTCTTGGGATAGCGCACTGAGCGGGCCTCGCGCAGGATCTCCTCGAGGTCCTCCGGTTTGACACCCCCAAACAGCGGCAAATGCGCAACCAACGATGTGTCGACCTTGGCCATTCTGCCTCCTTGGCGCTGGAAGTGTGATGACACCTGCAATCGTCAGGGTGTTTGCGATAGCTCAAAAACGAGCCGGCCGGACGGCAGTATTTTTCCAGGCGACGATTTGAATCGACTGGAGTTGACCCATGGCTGGCGCCCGATCCCGCAACTTTGAGGGCTGGCCGCTGTTTGCGAACAGCTTTCGGCCCTTTTTCCTGCTCGCCGCCATCCAGGCTGGGCTTTCGATCCTGGCCTGGCTGCCGATGTTCTACGGCGAATTGTCGGTGACGTCGGCTTTCGCGCCGCGCGATTGGCACGTCCATGAGATGCTCTACGGCTTCCTGCCGGCGGTGATCACGGGATTCCTGTTCACGGCGATTCCGAACTGGACAGGGCGGCTGCCGATCCAGGGGACGTCCTTGGGCGCGCTGCTGGCGGTCTGGCTCGCCGGCCGCGTCGCGGTGACGCTGTCCGCCGATATCGGCTGGGCGTTTGCGCTTGCCGTCGATGCCGCCTTCCTGACCTTGGTCGTCGCTGCAGCAACGCGCGAGATCATCGCCGGCGGCAACTGGCGCAACCTTCCTGTGGTGGTGCTGGTGCTCGTGCTGCTCGCCGGCAATGTCGGCTTCCATCTCGAAGCGCATTATGCGGGTGCGGCCGATGTTGGCATCCGCGTCGGCATCGGCGTGGTCGTGCTGATGATCTCGCTGATCGGCGGCCGCATCATCCCGAGCTTCACCCGCAACTGGCTGGTCAAGTTCAACCCCGGCCGCCTCCCGGTGCCATTCGGACGCTTTGACGGTGTGGTGATCGGGTGCAGCGCAATTGCGATCATCGCGTGGATTGTGGCGCCGTTGAGCACCCTCACCGGCGTGGCGATGGCGCTTGTCGGCGGGCTCCATCTGGTGCGGCTCGCACGCTGGGCCGGTGACCGCACATTCCGCGAGCGGCTGCTCCTGATCCTCCATATCGGCTATGTCTTCGTGCCGCTCGGTTTCCTCCTGCATGCCTTTGCCGTCGTCGGCGAATTGCCGCCGAGCGCGGGCGTCCATGCCTGGATGGCCGGCGCGGCCGGAACCATGACGCTCGCGGTGATGACCCGTGCGAGTCTCGGCCATACTGGACAGGCGCTGACAGCTTCGCCGGCGACACAGGCCATCTATGCCGCGATCATCGTTGCGGCGCTGGCGCGGGTCGCGGCGGTGGTTTGGCCTGCGCACAGCGATGCGTTGCTGCACCTTGCCGCCTGCGGGTGGATCGTTGCGTTCCTCGGCTTTGCCATCGCGTTCGGCCCGCTGCTCGCCGGCAGCCCTCGCCGCGCCCTCGCCATCATGGGCGTGCCCGTCCCGGCACGCTGATTCAAGCTGCGGTCGCCACGGTCGACGATTTCAATGGCCTGACGCCTTTGCGCCATGCGGTGATGGTGCAGCCGAAATGGCCGCGGAACCAGCGGGCCATGGCGCTCTGCGCGGAGAAGCCGAGCTGCACGGCGATGTCGGCCAGCGGCCGGCCGGGATTATCGATCAGCTGGACCACGAGATCGGCGCGCTGCGCGTCGAGAATCGCCGAGAAGCTGGTGCCGGCTTCGGCGAGGTGCCGGTGGACGGTGCGGCGGGTGCAGGCGAGGTGCTCGGCGACGCGCTCGACCGTGCAGTCGCCGCCGGCGAGCAGGAGACGCACGACCTCGTCGACCTTCTCCTCCCAGCTTGCCGGCCGCGTCTCGATCGCCTCGATCCGCTTGCGCAGATAGCTCGCGATCAGCGGATGCGCGCTCGGGATCCGGCGCTCCATGTCGTGCGCCGACAACAGGATCGAATCGTCCTCCGCATTGAAAGTCACGCGGCAGCCGTAGAACTCGCGGTAGCGCTTGCGGTCGTGCGGCGGTGGGTAATGCAGGTGCACTTCCTGCGGCCGCCAATCGCTGCCGAACAGCGACTGGATGATGCGGTGGACGCTGCCGAGCGCCATGTCGATCGACTGGCGCGGCGCGGTCGGCTGTCGGCCGCGCAGGTGCAGCGTGACGGTCACGGTCTGCTTGTCGCGGGTGACGTCCAGCTTCATGCCGTCGTGATGGATCGGGATGAAGCGCGAGAAGGCTTCGATGGCTTCACCTACCGTCGCCTGTTCGCGCACGATCAGGCCGACCGCGCCGAAATTGGTCAGCCCGCCGCGCTCGGCAAGCCGCAAGCCGAAATCTTCGGCTCCGGACGCCTCTGCCGACAATTCGAGCAGACGTCGCAGGCCGGTGACGGCAATGGGCGTATCGGGCTTGTCGAGGCAGGCCAGCGGCAGCCTGACCTTGCGCATCATTTGTCTGGGGTCGAGCCCGACCGACCGGGCGACCTCCGGGTAATAGCTCAAGCCCGCGCTGCGAATGAGGTCGGTCATGCGAACCGTTCCTGCCAGCCATTCCCGCAGATGTCCCGAAATGTAAAGTTTATGTCCCGATCCGTCAAATCCGGGAACCGGGTGGAACATACATAAGGGAAACCGAAGCACGGGCGTGAATGCCGTGCATATGACGGCGCGGCGCGACGAGGCCCCGCTGCTGTCTCGGACCATTTGACCAAAAGACATTGCTGGATCGGAATTATGCCTGGGAACATGCTTTCCAAGGGTGAGGTATTCGTCATCGACACCGATGCCGCCTCCCGCGAACAACTTTCCACCGCGCTCCAACAGAGCGCATACAACGTGATCTGCTTCGCCGACGGCGCGTCTCTGCTCTCGGAGGCCAAGGCGCGGATGCCGGCCTGCGTGCTGCTGGAGATGCCGCCCGATCGCTCCGGTCTCGACGTGCTCAAGCGCCTGCGCGAGGAAAACTGCATGGCGCCGGTGCTGGTGACCGCGACAAACGGCAGCATCGCCATGGCGGTCGATGCCATCAGGAGCGGTGCGGCCGACTTCATCGAGAAGCCGTTCCGCACCCGCGACATCGTCGACCGGATCGATGCCGCCATCGACGAGTTCGCGCAGCCCGGCTCCAACCGGCAGCGCTGGTTGCCCGGCTGCGAACCCCTGACCGCGCGCGAAGGTGACGTGCTCGAGCATCTCGCCGCCGGCCTGACCAACAAGGAGATCGCCCGGCGCATGCATCTGAGCGCACGGACGGTCGAAGGCTATCGCGCCGGCATTCTGAAGAAGGCGGGCGCCAAGAACGTGACAGACCTGCTTCGCCGCATTTTCGGCCAGGGTTCGTCCGCTCAGGATTAAGGGCTCTGTCGCGGCCGACGACCCGTTCCGGGCCCCGCTGCCGCCGCGGCGGCGCCCCACGGAAACCTCAATCGAACCAGTTCCTTCCCTGCCGCGTCCAACCATGTTGGCGAGGCATTGGATCGCGCGTCCGGCTGGCGGCGGCGATGACTTGGAGGAGGGACTTGATGCGCATCACCGCAAGATGTTTGGCAACGACGAGCCTGGTTCTGGTGACCACGGCCTTCGCGTCGTCGTCATGGGCTGCCGAATTGGACGCCACATCGGCCATCGATACCGTCACGGTTTACCCTGATGGCGCGACCGTCACCCGCGTCATCGCGGTGGACCTGCCGTCTGGTGACTCGACGCTCATTGCCAAGGACTTCCCGCTTGGTCTCGACACCTCCTCGATCCGGGTGGAGGGTGAGGGGGGAGCGAAGCTCACCATCGGCACGATCGATGCGCGAACGCCACGTGCGGCGCCGGTCAATCTGCCGGAGCTGGACAAGCGCATCGAGGCGCTGAATGACCAGCGCGCCGACCTGCAAGGCGCGATCGACTCGGCCAATGCGCGGCGCAAATTCGCGGAGCATTTTGCGGAAGCATCGCCCGCCGGCATCGGCGACAAGGGCGAGGCGCGGCCGATTGCCGAATGGCGCACGGCCTTTGCCACCGTCGGGGAGGAAATTGCGAGCGCCGATACCGCCGTTCGCGACGCCACGCGCAAGATGCGCGAGATCGATCGGCAGATCGGCCAGCTCGAAATCGAGCGCAAGGCCAAGCCGCCGAGCAAGCTCGAAGTCCGCATGGACATCGCCGTGCCGGCAGCAACCAAGGCGACGTTGAGGGTCACCTACAATGTGCGCAATGCGCGCTGGCTGCCGCTCTACGACGCCCGCCTCGACACCGGCGCGAAGGATCGCAAGCCGCAGCTCGAATTGGTTCGCCGTGCCGAAGTCACGCAATCGACCGGCGAGGACTGGTCCAACGTCACGCTCGGCGTCTCCACGGTCCGCATCGGCCGCGGCGGCAGCGCGCCGGAGCTGAATTCGCTGGTCGCGCAGTATCCGCAAGTGCCGAAGCCGCGGGCGCTGGGTTCGCTTTCGGATTCGGCAATGCCTGCGGCGGCGCCAATGCAGCGTAAGATGGAAGCTCCGGCTTATGCCAGCCGATCCAGGGAAGATATTGCCGAACGCGCCGAAGAACAGCAGGCGGTCGCCGAGATCGGCGACTTCCAGGCCACCTACAAAATTCCCGGCCGCGTCAGCCTCGCCCCCGCCGAGGGCGCCAAGAGCCTGCGCATCGCCTCGATGACCGTGCCCGCCGATCTCATGGTGCGCGCGGCTCCGGTGATGGATCCCACCGCCTTCCTCGAAGCCAGCTTCAAGCAGGCCGACGACACGAGCCTGTTGCCAGGCAAGGTCGCAATCTATCGCGATGGAACCTTCGTCGGCCGCGGCAAGCTCTCGGCTTCGGCCAAGGACGATATCGTGCGGCTCGGCTTCGGCGCCGACGACAAGGTCAGGATCGAGCGCGCGGTGCTCAAGCGCAACGAAGGTTCGGCCGGTCTCCTGGTCACGACGTCGAAGACCGACGAGCGATCGTTCAAGACGACGATCCGCAACGGTCACGACTTCCCGATCAAGGTCGCGATCGAGGATCAGTTGCCGGTCAGCGAGAACGAGGACATCCTCGTCGAGATGTTGCCTGCGACCACGCCGCCGACCGCAAGCAACATTCGCGACCGGCGCGGCGTGCTGGAATGGTCGTTCGACGCCAAGCCCGGTGAGGTCAAGGACATCAATTTCGCCTGGCGCATTCGCTGGCCGAAAGACAAGAGCATGGTGATCGTGCCGGCGGGTTGATGGGCGGCGCCGAAGTGCGATGCTGTCTTAGCTCGCGCTCGCTCACTCCCTGTCATGCCCCGCGAAGGCGGGGCATCCAGTACGCCGCGGCGTCACGATTCAATCGCTGGCGCCGCGGATTACTGGATCGCCCGGTCAAGCCGGGCGATGACTGTGTTGAAAGAGCGTCAGCTTACTTCGCCTTCAGGAAATCCGCGACATCGAGCAGCATGAACTCGTCGTCGTCGGCCTTGTTGGGATCGCGGCTGGACGAGAACGGCAGATTGTTGTCGTTGCCGACGATGATGTGGGTTTCGTCGACACGATCGACGTTCTCGATGGTGAAGAACGGGAAGGTGTAGACGCCATCATTGAGCGGCTTCTTCGCCTTGTTGTCGGGATCTCTGATCTTCAGGAGGTCGATGTAGCCGATCTTGCGCACGGGCTTGCCGACATTGGCGTCGGTGAGCTCGATCTTGTAGACGCGCTTGAACTTGGCGACGTCGGGGAAGCAGTTCTCGCCGCGGGTGCCTTGCGGGCAGGCCTTGTCGGGCGTGCCTTCGCCGTTGTCGCGCTCGATGATCAGACCGCTCGCCCGGTCGATCATGTTGAAGTCGCCGATGGCATTGCCGTTCTGCTCGAAGACATACTGCCAGTAGCGGCCAGTGAACTTTTCCGCGGCGACGTCGAATTCGAGGATGCGCGAGGCTTCCTTGCCGTCGACCTTCTCCCAGTCTTTCTTGTCGGCGTCCCACAGCGGCCCCTCGAGCAGGCCGTAGAGAAACTTGCCGTCTTTCGAGGAGGCGAAGCCCTCATAACCCTTGGAGCGCCGCAGGTTGACGTTGGTGTAGGTCGCGCCCGGCGCGCCCGGGGTCGTCACCGCCCAATGATCCGGCGAGCGCACCGGCTTGCCGTCGGCAACCGTCTCGAACAGCCCGAGGATCTTGCCTGATTTGTCGGCCTCCAGGATATAGGGGCCGAATTCGTCGCCGATCCAGAAGGTGTCGCCGATGATCTGAAAACCTTCGGTGTCGAAGTCGGAGCCGGTGAGATAGCGCTTCTCGGTATCTTCATGCACGATGCGGAACGGCACGCGTCTGTCGGGGTCGTGCAGGAACACGGTCTCCAGCCGCTCGATCTTGCCACCGGCCCAATCCATCTTGTAGCGGTTGAGGTACAGCATGGAATCCGGCGAATTGGCGCGCGCGCCCATGCCGTTGTCGGTGACGACCCAGAAGGTGCCGTCGCCCATCGACTTGATGCCGGAATGGCCTTGCAGCGGCTGGCCCTTGAACGGCAGCGACAAGCCGGTCGCCCGCTCATAGGACTTGCCCATCACCGTGCCGAGCGCGTCGACGCGCTTTCCGGTGGTGTATTTGCCGGAGGTCTTGAGATCGGCGGGCGCATCAGCCGGCGCGTCGATGAACGTGGCGGCCGGCATCACGACGTGGCCGGCGAGCCTGGCCGGGAATTCGCCTTCGCTCTGCGCGAGCGCGGAGCTCGCGGTGAGAATGATCGTTGCGACGGTGCCAAGAAAAGTCGCGCGCATGTGCGTCTCCTGTTAACGGAGGCCGTCTTATGCGGACCGCGCATTGCAGTTTTGTGAAACCGGGCCAAACGCCGCGGCCGACGGTCATTTTTTTAGCGGTGTGGGAATCTCAAAGCTGACGGACTTGCTGTCGATCACGTGGTGCGTCGGATCTGCCAGCTCCAACAGGACCTTGTGGGGTCCTGGCTTCAGTCCGACCACGATCACGGTCTCGCCACTGGCATCGACAAAATGCCACGGCGCATCGTCGACCGTGATATGGACGTGGCCAATGCGCGGCGATACGTCGAGCGCGCCCTTGCCAAACACCGGCACGACGCGGAGATTCTCCGTGGTGTACTGGATGAAGACGAGACCCTGCGCCAACTGGTCGGCGAGCGGCGGATCGACGATCAACCGCGCAGGCGCCTCATTTTCGATCGCGACCAGTGGCGATGGGCCGCGCACGTCTCTGGCGGTTTGGGCGACGGCGGCTGCTGCGAACAAGGTGGAGGCCGCCAGAACGGCCATGCAGTCGAGAGCGGCATACATGTCCGTTTCCTTCCGGACTGATCAGGCGATCTTGCGGGAGAGGAAGTTGCGGATCAATGGGACCATTTCGTCGAACTTGTCCTCGAGCGCGAAATGGCCGGTGTTGATGAGGTGAAACTCCACCTGGGGCAGGTCGCGTTTGTAGGGATGGGCGCCATCGGCCGGGAAGATGAAATCGTTCTTGCCCCAGACGATCAGGGTCGGCGGCTTGTGCTTGCGGAAGTAGGCCTGCACCGCGGGATACAGCGGCAAATTGGTCCGATAGTCGTAGAACAGGTCCATCTGGATTTCGCTGTTGCCGGGACGGTCGAGCAGTGCCTGATCCTGCACCCAGTTGTCGGGTGAAATCCGGCTGACGTCGGACATGCCGTCGGTGTACTGGAATTTCGTCGTTTCCAGCGTCACCAGCTTCATCAATGCTTGGCGGCTGGTGTCGGATCCGTCGGTCCAGTATTGCTTGATCGGATTCCAGAACTCCTTCAGCCCTTCATCATAGGCGTTGCCGTTCTGCACGATCAGGCCGCTGATGCGCTCTGGATTCTTGAGCGCCAGGCGCCAGCCCACGGGAGCGCCGTAATCCATGACATACATCGCATAGCGAGTGACGCCGAGCTGGTCGAGCAGGCCGCCGACAAGCTCGCCGAAACGGTCGAATGTGTACTTGAATGTCGCGCGCGGTGGCATCTCGCTCTGGCCGTAGCCGGGATAGTCGGGAGCGATCACATGGTACCTGTCGGCCAGTGCCGGGATCAGGTTGCGGAACATATGCGAGGAGGTCGGGAAGCCGTGCAGCAACAGCACAACGGGAGCGTCCTTCGGACCCGCCTCGCGATAGAAGATCTTGATCCCGTCGACGGTCTTGGTTCGATGATAAGTGACCGGATAGGCAGCGGCGGCGTGTTCGTCGCGCTCCGGCTTCGCGGATGCTGCCGTGGAAGCAACTGCGACAGCCGCTCCGGACAACCCAAGAACGAGACGGCGACGATCAAGGAGCGATGGCTTGGATGTGGTCTCTACGATTTTCATGTCAATGTCCTTTCAATACGATGAGTTCGTCGACGGCCGAGAGGGATTTTTCAAACGCCCTGATAGACCAGCCCGGTGAAGAAGCCGGGATCGATCACGAATTGCCCCCATATCGCGTCGAACGCCGCGGTCGGCTTCGCCGCAACGGTTTCATCCCGCGTTCGTCCCTGCTTCTTGAGGCGCGCGACGTTGTCGCGGATCCCGACGAGCATGTCGCGAAAGGCCTGGAATTCGGCCTTGTTGCCCACCGGCTTGCCATGCCCGGCGATGACGATCGTGTCCTTGTCCATCGCCGCGAGATTGGCGTCGCATGCAGCGATCATCCCGTCGATGCTGCCACCGGTCGAATAGTCGATGAACGGATAGATGCCGTTCCAGAACATGTCGGCGACATGAATGATATTGGCTTCTGCGAAGGTGACGGAGATGTCGCTGTCGGTGTGTGCGGGCCCGTAATACTTCAGGCCGATCGAGGTTCCGTTGAGCTTAAGCTCGCGGCTGTCGGCAAAGACTTCGCTGGGGATTCCGCCCGCGCCGAGCGGAAGGAAATTGTAGTCCCAGTCCTCGACCCGCTGCACTTCGGCAAGGTGTTTACGGGTGTTTTCCTGGGCAATGATCTTGGCGCCGGCTGCATGCAGCCATTCGTTGCCATCGGCATGATCGAAATGCCAGTGGGTGTTGACGAGATGGGTGACGGGATCGGCGCCGAGATCAGCCAGCGCTTTGGTGAGTTGTGGACGTGAGACGCGGATGCCCGCATCGATCAGGACTTTGCCGTCGGGCCCGGTCAGCACGGCAATGTTGCCGCCGGAGCCTTCCAGCACGGTGATGTTGTTTCGGAGCTTGTGCGTGACAATCGGCGATACCGCAGCACTGTCCTTGATCAGGCTGACGATGCCTCGCGCTTCTGCGTAGGCTTGCCTCGGGCTAAGCCATCCCGAAGCGCCGGACGCTGCGGCGCCGACGCAACACAGGCAGAAACCGCGTCGGGATAACGACGGGAGCTTTGGCGAACGCATGCAATTTTCGCTTTCTCGAGCGACAATCGACGGCGCCAATGATCGACCCCGCTGTCACGATGGAGCGTGGGGCCAATGCAGCAAGCAGTCTATCACGATAGCACGATCGACTGCGCTTGCGCTCAGCCGCGAGTTACTCCTTTACCGCGCCGGTCAGCGACGACACGTAGTAATCGACGAAGAGCGAGTAGAAGATCGCAACCGGCAGCGAGCCGAGCAGTGATCCCGCCATCAGCGCACCCCACTGGTAGACGTCGCCGGTGACGAGCTCGGTCAGGATCGCGACCGGCACCGTCTTGTTGGCGCCGCTCTGGATGAAGGCGAGTGCGTAGATGAACTCGTTCCAGGACAGCGTGAAGGAGAAGATGCCGGCCGAGATCAGGCCGGGCACCGCCAGCGGTAGCGTGATCCGGCGCAGGATCTGGAGCCGTGTGGCGCCATCCACCAGCGCGCATTCCTCGAGTTCGTAGGGGATCGACTTGAAATAGCCGATCAGGAGCCAGGTGCAGAACGGCACCAGGAAGGTCGGATAGACCAGGATCAGGGCAAGCGGGCTGTCGAACAGGCCGAACTGCACGACCACGGTTGCGAGCGGAATGAACAGAATCGACGGCGGCACGAGATAGGCGAGATAAATGCCGAGGCCCACATAGGGGCTGCCGCGGAAGCGCAAGCGCTCGATCGCGTAGGCGGCAAGCGTGCTCGCGATCAGCGACAGCGTGGTCGCGCCGACCGCAACCAACATTGTCGTCCACAGCCAGCGCGGATAGGCGGTGTCGAACAACAGGTGCTTGATGTGCGCCAGCGTCGGCGAGGAGATCCAGAATGGGTTGTGCTCCCGGTAGTTCATCAGCTCGGCGTTCGGCTTGAACGACGTGATCGCCATCCAGTAGAACGGAAACAGCAGGATCAGCACGAAGCAGCCGAGCGGCAGATAGATCATCATCAGTCGCCGCAGCCCGGAATCCCAGGCCATGGTGTCCGGCACAGCCTTCGCGTCGGCGACGGCCGGTTGCGCCACTGTATCAGTCATTGCTCTCTCCTTGCTGCCATTTGCGGCGCGCCAGGCCGAAATAAGAGAACAGCGTCGCGAACACCAGGAACGGGATCATCGACACCGCGATCGCCGCGCCCTCGCCGAGCTCGCCGCCGGCAATGCCGCGCTGGAAGGCAAGCGTGGCGAGCAGATGGGTCGAGTTGCCGGGGCCGCCACGGGTAATGGCGTAGACCAGCTGGAAGTCGGTGAAGGTGAAGATGATCGAGAAGGTCATGACGATGGCGAGGATCGGCATCATCATCGGGAAGGTAATGTAGCGGAAGCGCTGCCAGGCGCTGGCGCCATCCAGCATCGCCGCCTCGTAGAGCGAGGGCGAAATGGTCTGCAGGCCCGCCAGCAGCGAGATCGCGACGAAGGGAATGCCGCGCCAGATGTTGGCGGCGATCAGCGAGAAGCGCGCCGGCCAGGGCGAGCCGAGGAAGTCGATATTGCTCGTGCGCCAATGCAGCACATCGACCAGAAGGTAGGAGATGATCGAGAATTGCGGATCGTAGATCCACCAGAACGCCAGCGCCGAGAGCACCGTCGGCACGATCCAGGGCATCAGGATGATCGCACGCAACAGGCTCTTGAACGGAAAATGGTTGTTGAGCAGCAGCGCGAGCCAGAAGCCCAGCGCGAACTTCCCGAAGGTCGCGATCCCCGTGTAGACCACGCTGTAGAACACCGCGTTCCACCACAGGGAATCGGTGAGCAGATACTGGAAGTTCTCGAAGCCCACGAAGACGCCTTTTCTGCCGATCGTGGTGTCGGTGAAGGCGAGCCAGATGCCGAGGCCGAGCGGATAGGTCAGGAACACCGTAAGGAGCCCGATCGCGGGTGCGAGGCACATCACGATCAGGAAGGGCTTGTAGTCGAACAGGCGCACCAGCCAGGAGGGCTGCCGTCGTGCGAGTACGGGGGAGGAGAGGGTGGTCACGGACATCGGTCAGGCGTCCTGTTTTAGGCTGTCACCACATCCGTCATTGCGAGCGAAGCGAAGCAATCCAGTCTGTCTCCGCAGTTACAGTCTGGATTGCTTCGTCACTTCGCTCCTCGCAATGACGGTCGCTTTATCGTCGGGCGCTACTTCTGCCGCCGGAAGTACCGCTTGCAGCGCTGCTCGGCTTCCGCGGCCGCGGCTTCCGGCGTGGCAGCGCCGGTCGCGACGGACGCGAACATCTGAATCAGCACGTAGTCGGCGCTGACGGCGCCGGTCGCGGTCGAGATCGGGCCCGCGTAGCCGTCGTAATAGGTGCTGTTCATCGTGTTCTTGAACAGCTTCACTTTGGGATCCTGCGACCACACGGCCGCTTCGGCATAGGCCGCGAGCGGCTGGGCCCAATAGCCGGAATTGGCGTTGAGCCACGGCTCGTACTGGTCCTTTTCCAGCATGTATTGCAGGAAGGCCTTTGCGGCGTTGGGATACTGGCTGTGCTTGAACACCATGGCGTTCAGCGTCAGGCCCGCCATCGGCGACACCTTGGCCAAGCCTTTCGGCAGCAACTGATGCTCGCTGTCGTCGGCGATCGCCTTGGTCGCCGGATCGTTCTTCAGCGAAAAATACAGCGAGACGCCGTTGGCGGTCAGCGCGATCTCCTGCGCAGCGTAGGCGCGGTTGTTGCTGACGTCATTCCAGGACGTCGTGCCGGCGATGAAGGTCGGGTAGAGCTGCTTGACCCAGTTCAGCGCGGCGATCGTCTCCTTGCTGTTGATGATGACGTTGCCCTCTTCGTCCAGCAGGGCCGCGTTGTGCGACCATAGCGCCCAGCTTGCGAAGCCGTTGCCGTCCCCCTTGGCATTGCCGAGGGCGAAGCCCGCCGGCTTGCCGGCCTTCTGGAGCTTCTGGCACAGGTCGAGGATTCCGGCATGGTCTTCCGGCACCTTGTCGAAGCCGACCGATTGCAGGATCGACTTGCGATAGATCACGGGACCCGCGGTGGCTCCGAACGGCAGCCCGATCCAAATGGGGCTCTTGTTCTTCTTGCCGTAGCGCTGCGCCAGCGGCAGCCAGCCGCCGTACCGTTTGCCGAGGTAGTCGGCCACATCGGTCAGCTCGATCAGCTTGTCGACGTAAATGTGCGGTGCGTCGGAGAAGCCGATGATGATGTCGGGACCGGCGCCGGAATTCGAGGTCACCGCGGTTTGCTGGTTGATGTCCTCCCAGCCGACGAAATCGACCTTGACCTCGACGCCGGTCTCCTTGGTGAATTTCGCCGCATTGGCGCGGAACACATCCTCGTCGGCCTGGACGAAACGTACCGGTCGCAGCATGCGCAGGGATGCGCCTTTCTCGATCGGCAGTTTCGGTGCGGGGACGTCCGCGGCCTTGATCGTGGATTGGGCATTCGCCGGAGCACCGGTTGCCGCGATTGTCGCAGCGGACAGGCCCAGCGCCAAGGCATCACGACGTGTGATGTCGTTCCTCATCGGTTCCTCCCTATGTTTTTCCCTTCCCGGCGTTGATCGCCGGTGAAGGGTCTTTCCGGTTGCCGGCGCGCCTTCGCGGCCGCCCGCCTAGCTGTTCGGGCCGCGGTCCATGCTGACAGGTTGCCAGCGGCGGAGCGCGGTGTCTTGCAGCACCGACGGATTGACGCAGCTTACCGGCCACATGCCCTGAAGCACCAGTGACAATTCGTAGCCCACCCGGCGCTTGCGCGCCTCGTCGAACCGTGCCGAGGCGGAGGCGACGTGGGCGGTCAGGGTCACATTCTCCATGCCGAGGATGGGGTTGTTGTGCGAGGGCGGCTCCTTCTCCAGCACGTCGAGGGCGGCATGGGCAATCCAGCCCTCCTGAAGCGCCTTGATCAAGCCTTCCTCGTCCACGGTGGCGCCGCGACCGGTGTTGATGAAGACCGAGCCCTTCTTCATCTGCCGGAAGTGCTTCTCGGTGAGCATGTGATGCACCTCGGGCCGGGCGGGGGCGTGCATCGAGACGAAGTCGGATTGCGACAACACCTCGTTCAGCGTCGCCGGAATCACGCCGTGGTCGGACATCAGTGTTTCCTGGATGAAGGGATCGTAGGCCATCATCCGCAGGCCGAAGGGAGCTGCGCGTTTCGCAACTGCACGCGCGACGCGGCCGAACGAGATGAAGCCGAGCGTCTGGCCCATCAGCCGCGGAATCTTCGACAATGCCGGCCGGCCCTCGGCCCAGCGGCCGCTGCGCACCATCCGGTCCTGCTCGACCGCCCGCCGGAAGCCCGCGAGCAGCAGCATCATGGCGTGGTCGGCGACCTCCTCGATGAAGGTGTCGGGGATGTTGGTGACGGGAATGCCACGCGCGGTCGCGGCCTTGATGTCGACGCTGTCGACGCCGACCGAGCCGAGCGTAATGACCTTGCAGGTCTCCAGCGCGTCGATAATGGTCTTGGTGATCGGGATGCCCTTGGCGTAGATGGCGTCCGCAGTCTTGGCGGCGGCGATGAACCCGGCCTCGTCGGCCGGCGCCTCGACGATCTCGGCGTCGATCGGATCGAGCGCCTCACGCTCGTAGGAATAATCGCTGCTCGCGACCGTGAAGCTCGCGCCCTTCGGCGTCACCACCCTGTATTTCGGCATTTCCTGCTCCCGATTTGGTTTCTTGTTGTGACCCGGACTTTGCGCGAGTCTTTGCGTCTTTTACGCGAAATCGGGGCGGTTGCGTACAATCGGCGGTTGCCGTGGCGGCGATTGTGCGACGGCCCCGACGTTTCCTCCGTGCCTTTACGGGGCGCTCCGTAACAGGTTGCTAAGGGGTCGCCACTAAAAGTTGTTTCAATTGCGATCGATTCGCTCGTGCGTCCTTGTCCTTTTGTTGCCGGAGCCATCCCGTGAAATTGAGCAATCTGAAGATCGCCCCCAAGCTCGGCATTCTCGTCGGCGTCACCTTGTTCGGCCTGTGCATCTCCGGATTTCTCGCCGGCTATCTGATGAAGCGCGAGATGGTGAATGCACGCGTCGAGCAGACCAAGGCCATCGTCGAGGTTGCCCGCAACATGGCCCTCGCTCTCAAGAAACGAGTCGATGCCGGCGAAATGACGAAGGACGCGGCGATGGCCGAGTTTCGTCTGCTCGGCAACGCGATGACCTACGACAAGGGCGCGGGCTACCTCTTCGGCACTTCGTATGACGGCATCACGCAGCTTGCGCCCGACCCCAAGCAGGTCGGCCTGAACCGCATGAGCAATCTGACCAACGGTCGCAATCTTTCCAAGGAATGGATGGATGGCGTCAAGGCCAACGGCGAATTTCTGCTCTTCTACGAGTTCATGAAGCCCGGCCAGGAAACGCCGATCCGCAAGATCGGCTACGCGGTGGCCGTGCCCGGCTTCGACATGTATCTCGGCACCGGTGGCTATCTCGACGATATCGACGCCAAGATGGTCCCGATCTACTGGCTGCTCGGGCTTGCCATGCTCGGCATCGTCGTCGTCGCGGGCAGCGTCGCTTGGGGGCTTGGCCGCAGCATCAGCCGTCCCTTGGCGCTGCTCGGCGCCCGCATGAAGGATCTCGCCGAGGGCAAGCTTGAGGGCGACATTCCCGGCGTCGGCCGTGGCGACGAGGTCGGCGCAATGGCGTCGACCGTCCAGATCTTCAAGGACAACGCACTGCGCATTCGCGACCTCGAGAAAACCGAAGCCGATGCCAAGGATCGTGTCGCGGCGGAACGTCGCAGCGCGATGGAGGGTATCGCCAGCGATTTCGAACGCAGCGTCAACGGCATCGTCCGCTCGGTCTCCTCGGCCGCGACGGGCATGCAAGCCACGGCGCAATCGATGACCGCGACCGCCAGCGACGCCTCTTCGCGTGCGGCGACCGTCGGCGCGGCCTCGCAGAGAGCGTCGGGCAATGTCGGCACGGTCGCCGCGGCTGCCGAAGAGCTGTCGAGCTCGGTTGCGGAAATCTCGCGCCAGGTCACCCGCTCGACCGAAGTGGCGAGCCGCGCCGTCAACGACGCCGAGCGCACCAATGCCACGGTGCAGGAACTCTCCACCGGCGCCGAGAAGATCGGCGAGGTGGTCAAGCTGATCCACTCGATCGCGGCGCAGACCAATCTGCTCGCCCTCAACGCCACCATCGAGGCGGCGCGTGCCGGTGAGTCCGGCCGCGGCTTCGCCGTCGTCGCTTCCGAGGTCAAGGCCCTCGCCAACCAGACCGCCAAGGCGACCGAGGAAATCTCCGCCCAGGTCGCGGCGATGCAGACTTCGACCAGCGATGCGGTCGCCGCCATCGGCGGCATCACCCAGACCATCGCCGAGATGAGCGAGATCACCGCGGGCATTTCCGCGTCGATCGAGCAGCAGGGCGAGGCGACCCGCGAGATCGCCCGCAACATCCAGTCGGTCGCGGCCGGATCGAACGAGATCAACGCCAATATCGGCAGCGTCACCTCGGCCGCGGAAGCGACCGGAACGGCGGCAAGCGACGTGCTCACCAACGCCCGCGAGCTCGACAGCCAGTCCGGCGCGCTGCGCAGCGCAGTCGACGGCTTCCTCGCCAAGGTGCGCGCGGCGTAAGGCTTGCACTGAATTCGTAAGGTGGGCAAAGACGCGAGGCGTCGTGCCCACCTTTTCTTTTTGAGTTCGCGGTAACTTCTCGGTGGGCACGCTTCGCTTTGCCCACCCTACGAGACCGCCCTACTGCTTCTCGATCCCCGCCTCGCGGATCAGCTTCTCCCACAACACCAGCTGTTCGTTCACGAACGTGCCGAGCTGTTCCGGCGTGCCTGAAAACGCGTCCATGCCGAGGGTGGCGAGCTGCGCCTTGATCTCCGGCTTCTCGACGATCTTCCGGATCTCGGCGTTGAGTCGCGTCACGATCTCCTTGGGCATGCCGGCGGGGCCGAAATAGCCCTGCCACGACGAGATGTCGAAGTCCGGCACGCCGGCCTCTTGCATCGAGGGCAGGTTCGGCACCAGCGACGAGCGGTCCTTTGTCGTGACGGCGAGCGCGCGTAGCGCGTTGCCCTGGACATGCGGCAGGCCGGTCAGGATGTCCACGAACATCATCGAGACGCGGCCGCCCATGACGTCGTTGAGCGCCGGCGGCGAGCTCTTGTAGGGCACGTGCAGGAGGTCGAGCCCGGCATTATGCGCAAAGGTCGCCCCCGACACGATCGCCGAGGACGAGCCCGAGGCGTAGCTCAGCTTGCCCGGATTGGCCTTGCCGTAGGCGATGAGCTCGCCGACCGTCTTGGCCGGCACCTCCGGGTGGATCACCAGCATGAAGGGCAGGTCGCCGGTGCGCGCGATCGGGGTGAAGTCCTTGACCGGATCGTAGGTCAGGCTCTTGAGCAGATAGGGATTGGCCGAATGCGTGGTGTTGGTGGTCACCAGCAGCGTGTAGCCGTCGGGCGCGGCGCGCGCGACATAGGTGGCGGCGATCATGCCGTTGGCGCCCGCCTTGTTCTCGATGACGATGCCGACGCCGAGGGCCTGCGACAAATGCTGCGAGATCAGCCGCGTCGTGGTGTCGGTGCCGCTGCCGGCCGCGAACGGCAGCACCAGCGTGATGTTGCGGCTCGGATAATTGTCGGCCTGCGCAGCGGATGCGCCAGCGAGACAAAGGGCGGCCGTGGCGATGGCACGCAGGTTTCGGATCAACGCTGAAAGCATGTCTGGTCGTTCCCTCTTTTTTCGTTGGCGGGGAACCTAGCGTCTCCTCGTCGAAATCGGAAGGCGCGAGTTTGTCGCCTCGTCTCGCGGTGCGGAATTACTTCACCGCAGACCCTTGGCGCGAGGCGATCACGACGCCGGCGAGCACCAGCAGGTAGCCGATCAGGTGGAACGGCTGGATCTTTTCGCCGAGCAGCAGGATCGCCATCGCCGAACCGAACACCGGCACCAGATGGAAGAACGGCGCGGCGCGGTTCGGGCCGATCAGCGCCACGCCCCGGTTGAAGAACAGATAGGCCAGCGTCGAGGGAAAAATCAGGATGTAGCCCAGCGCCGCCAGCGTCACCCCGTCGAGTTGCAGAACGCGGCCGCTCCAGGCTTCCCAGATCGCGGTCGGCAGCAGCATCGTCGCGCCGCAGCAGGTGGTGAAGGAGAGAAATGAGAGTTGGTGGATCTTCGGTCGCCGCGGGATGAAGGCAGAGTAGATCCCGAACGCCACCAGCGAGGAGGCGAACATGATGTCGCCCCTGTTGAAGCTGATACTCGCGAGCGCGGCGAGATCGCCGCGCAGGATGATGATCAGCACGCCGAGCAGCGAGATCCCGATGCCGGCGAGCTGCGCACCGGTCAGCCGCACGCCGAACAGCACCAGCGACCACAGCGCCACGAACAGTGGTCCGGCCGATTGGATCAGCAGCGCGTTCAGCGCCTCCGTGTACTGCATCGCCCAGTACGAGATCGCGTTGTTGAAGGCAAAGCCCACCAGCGACAGGAACAGCATCAGCGGCAGGCTCTTGCGCAAGTTCGGCCAGTCGCGCTTCAGATGCGGCCAGGCGAACGGCAGCAGGATCAGGAACACGCCGAACCAGCGGATCGTGGTCACCGTCAGCGGCGGCACATGCGCACCGACGTGGCGCGCGAGCACGATGTTGCCGGCCCAGAACAGCGAGCTCAGGCTGAGCAGCAGATAAGGCTGGTTGTTGAGCCAGCTGGCCGCATTGGAGGCGGGTGGCGCGGGCGAAGCGATCGTCATTGGCGTTCGACGCGAGCTTGCGCCGGATTTAAGTCGTGACACAAGTCACGCGGCCGCAATGCTACAATGCAGGCATGACCAGAGGAGGCGGCATTGGCGGTTAATATGTTGAACATCGACGGCCTGGATCGGCTCGATCGGCATGCACCGGTGGTGATGTTGAACCTGATGCGCTTCCACGCGCGCTCGGGCGACGGCGACGGTTCCGGCTGGGACGCCTATTTGCGCTACAGTGCGGTCACAGTGCCGATGATCAAGGCGCGCGGCGGCACGCTGCTCTGGACCGGCGACGCCAAGGCGGTCGCGCTCGGCCCGCAGCAGGGCAACGACTGGGATTTCGCGGCGCTGGTCTATTATCCCACGGTTGCGGCTTTCATCGACATGATGACGTCGGAGGCCTACGAGACCGAGGCCGATCCGCACCGCGTCAACGCCTGCGCCGAGCACGTCATCATTGCGACCAGCGAAGCGTACAGCAAGTTCAAGGTGAAGTAGCCTTGGCTGCCGCGCGGCACGGCGCTTTCCTTCTCCTACGACGGAGAAGGAGGACCTATGCCGCCTGCTTCCGTGACGCCACGAACACGCCGGCCAGCACCAGCGCGAAGCCGATGAAATGGAACGCCTGGGGGTGCTCGCCCAGAAACACCATTGCCATGATCGAGCCGAACACCGGCACGACATGGAAGAAGGGCGCGGCGCGGTTGGCGCCGATCAGCCGGACTCCGCGATTGAAGCAGAGATAGGCGAGCGTCGAGGGGAACACCGCGACATAGAACAGGGTCAGGAGGTTCGGCCCGTCGAGCTTCATCATGGGGCGCGCGGACAGCTCCCAGATCTCCAACGGAATGAGACAGGCAGCACCGCAGCCGAACGTGAAGGCGAGGAACGACAGGCCGTGCATCGGCGGCCGCTTCAAGGTCAGCACCGAATAGAGCGCGAAGATGATCAGCGCGACGACGAAGATGAGGTCGCCCTTGTTGAAATCGATATTCGACAGCGTGGTGAAATCGCCATGCAGCAGGATGATCAGCACGCCGCACATCGACAGCAGCACGCCGAAGGCCTGCGCCGCGGTAAGCCTGATACCGAGGATGGCGAGCGACCACAGCGCCACGACCAGCGGCGCGGCTGACTGAAGTAGCAGCGTGTTGAGCGCCTGCGTATGCTCCAGCGCCCAATATTGCAGCGTGTTGAAGGCGCCGATGCCGGTGATCGAGAGTGTGACCATCAGGCCGAGCTTGCCGCGGATCGCGGGCCAGTCCTGCGCAAGGTGTTTCCAGGCGAACGGCAGCACCAGCAGGAAGGCGAAGAACCAGCGCAGGAACGACAGCGTCACCGGCGGAATGTGACCGGCGGCGAGCCGTCCGACGATGGCATTGCCGGCCCAGCACAGCGCGGTGATGCTGAGCAGCAGGTAAGGCTGGTTGGCGATCCAGTTGTGGCCGGACGTGGCGGCGCCGGTGGTCTCGTCGGTGGCGGACATTGTGATCGTTGTGGCCCCGCGTCATGCGCCAAGCCTCCAGCCCGGCGGCACCCGGGCCGGTTCAGACCCGGCCCGTTCAAAGACACGGAAATCCGGCCGATATCAATGGCGCGAGGCGCATCGCGTCCATGCACGGCGGCGGCCGGAACCCGCTCAACCCTTCAGTCCGGCACGGATCGCAAACGGCTTCACCAGTTCGGCGCAGGCGAGATAGACGACAACCAGAACCGCGATGCCGGCCATCATGAGCGGTGGCGGCGCAACAAAGCCGAACCAGGCACCGAGCGGCGTGAAAGGCACCACCATCGCGACCAGCAAGGCGACCAGCGATGAGACGGACAGCACCGGATCGGGCCAGCTGCGCCACGGTCGGCCGTTGGTGCGAATGATGAAGATCACGAGGATCTGCGTCGCCATGGATTCGATGAACCAGGCGGTGCGGAATTCGTCCGGCGACGCTTGAAACAGCAGGATGAGGGCGCCGAAGGTCAGGAAGTCGAAGACCGAGGACAGCGGCCCCATGATCGCGGCGAAACGCACCAGCCGCGTCATGCTCCAGACCTGCGGCTGCGCGGTGGCCGCGCGCGAGACCTGGTCGAAGGGAATGCCGAGCTCGGAGAGATCGTAGAGCAGGTTGTTGAGCAGAATCTGCGTCGGCAGCATCGGCAGGAACGGCAGCGCCATCGAGGCGATCGCCATCGACAGCATGTTGCCGAAATTCGAGCTCGCGCCCATCCGGACATATTTCATGATGTTGGCGAAGGTGCGCCGGCCCTCTTCGACGCCGTCGGCAACGACTTCGAGATCCGAGGCGAGCAGGATGATGTCGGCGGCGGCCTGCGCCACGCCGGTCGCGCCTTCGACCGACAGGCCGATATCGGCGGCCTTCAGCGCCGGAGCGTCGTTGATGCCGTCGCCCAGGAAGCCGACCACCGCGCCGCCGGCCTGAAGGGCCTTCACGACGCGCGACTTCTGATCGGGCGCAAGCCGGCCGTAGGCGTCGGTCGATTGAACCTGGACCGCCAGTGCTTCGTCGCTGAGCTCGGCGATGTCGGCTCCCGATAGGACGCGGTCAGCGTTCAGCCCGACCAGGCCGGCGAGTCGCTTCACCACCACCGGATCGTCGCCCGACAGGATCTTCAGCGTGATGCCGGTTGCCGCGAGCCGTGCGATCGCGGCCGCGGCCGTCGGCTTCGGCGGGTCGGCGAAGGCGCAAAAACCTTCGAAGACGAGATCGGTCTCGTCGGCGGTCTCGACTTCGCGGGTTGCGCCGGTCCACGGGCGCGAGGCGATCGCAATGCTGCGTAGCCCTTCGCTCGCGAGCTCGTGCACGCGGGCGATCGCGCGGGTCCGGGCGCCGTCATCCATCACGCACAGCTCGAGCACCGCCTCAGGCGCGCCCTTGACGATGAGCAGCGCGCCTTCGGGACCGGTCGCGAGCACGGATCCCAGCCGCCGTGAAAAGTCGAACGCCTGCCTGCCGGCGAGGGTCCAGCCCTGTGCGGCATTCGACTGGCCGGCAACCAGCGCCGCGTCGAGCGAGCCGCGATCGCCGCCGAGTTTCGCGGCGATGGCGCCGAGCCGCGCGGCGCGGGCATCGTCCTTGCCGGCGGCATCGAGGCTCTTGGCCAGCGTGATCTCGGCCGAGGTCAGCGTGCCCGTCTTGTCCGTGCACAAGACGGTCATGGCGCCAAGATCGTGGATCGCGGCGAGGCGCTTGACGATCACCTTGCGGCCGGCCATGCGCAGCGCGCCGCGCGACAGCGTCACCGTGGTGATCATCGGCAGCAGTTCCGGCGTCAGCCCGACCGCGAGGGCGACGGCAAACAGCAGCGAGTCCATTACCGGGCGGCCGAACACCACGCGGACGCTGAGCACGACCAGCACCAACGCCAGTGTGGCGCGCGCGATCACGAGGCCGAATTCGCGCAAGTCGCGTTCGAACGGCGAAGGCGTCTGGGCCTCGGCAAGCGCGGAGGCCGCCGCTCCGAACACGGTGTCGCGTCCGGTCCTGACGACGAGCGCGATCGCCTCGCCGGTTTGCGCGACGGCGCCGCGAAACAGTGCATTCGACGTGTCGTCCGGGTCGGTGATGGCACCGGCGCGCTTCTGTACCGGATAGGGTTCGCCGGTGAGCGCCGCTTCGCCCGCGGTGAAGGCTGTGCTCTCCAGGACGAGCGCGTCCGCGGGAATGATGTCGCCTGAACGGACGCGCAGGATGTCGCCCGGCACCAGCCGATCGACGTCGATCTCGCGGAAGTCGTTGTCACGTCTGACTTCGGCCTTGAGCGCAACCGATCGGCGGAGCACTTCCGCGGCCTGCAACGCATGGCCTTCCTGAACAGTGTCGAGCCCGATCGAGAGCGCGAGTATCAGGACAATGATGAGCCCGCCGATATCGTCGCCGGTGAGCATCGAGACGATGCCGGCAACCAGCAGAATCAGAGACAGCGGCTCCAGCAGCCGGCGCATGATCGCGCGCGCCGCCCCCTCGACGCGTGGCCGCGCGTCGCTGTTCGGCCCAAAGCGATCGAGGCGCTCGGAGGCGTCCGCGGCGGTCAGGCCGGTGAGGCCGCAGCCCAGTCGCTTGCATAATTGATCGGGTGAAAGATGCCAGAAGCGGTCGTCGGCGTGCGCTGGACTGTCCGACAAGCAAGGCCCCCGATTCGAATTGTCTCGTCAGGCAAATGCCTCGAAATTCGGTGTAACCTGTTGACCTACCGCAATTTGGATGGCCGCGAGCGCCTGGCTTCGTTGGCATCTGCCGACTGAAACGACGTGCTGCAGGGCATTGACCTCGAGCTCGACCATTGCTGCGACCGCATCATCGAAGTGGTCGACGGCCGCATCCGGGCCTAACGTCGTAGAGCCCGTCCGACAAAGCGGATTTTTAGGGGATATCAAGGGCTTGGATAGCGCATTGGGCCCCGAAAAAGCCCCGTTCTTGCTTGCTTACAGAGGCTGCATCCTTTATCCGGTTGGCTGCCTCGCGTTCGAGCGGCCCCGGCCGTGATTGGGCTGGGCGCATCTAACAGATTGCATAGGGATTACCCGCGAATGGCCAATGTTGTCGTCGTCGGCGCCCAGTGGGGCGACGAAGGAAAGGGCAAGATCGTCGACTGGTTGTCGGAGCAGGCGGACATCGTCGTCCGTTTCCAGGGCGGCCATAACGCCGGCCACACGCTGGTGATCAACGGCAAGACCTACAAGCTGGCGCTGCTGCCCTCGGGCGTGCTGCGCGAGCAGAAGCTGTCGGTGATCGGCAACGGCGTCGTGTTCGATCCCGCCGCCTTCCTCGACGAGGTCACCAAGCTGCGGTCGCAGGGTGTCGCGGTCAGCCCGGACAATCTTCGGGTCGCCGAGAACGTCACCCTGATCCTGCCGCTCCATCGCGAACTCGACGCGCATCGCGAATCCGCCAATGCGGCGACCGCGATCGGCACCACCCGCCGCGGCATCGGCCCGGCCTACGAGGACAAGGTCGGCCGCCGTGCCATCCGCCTGATGGACCTCGCGGATCTCGACACGCTGCCGCACAAGATCGACCGGCTGCTGGCGCATCACAACGCATTGCGCCGCGGCCTCGGCCTGCCGGAGTTCGACGGCAAGGAGATCCTGAAGGAATTGACCGCGCTGGCACCTCAGCTGCTGCCTTATGCCGAGACCGTGTGGCGGTTGCTCGACATCGAACGGCGCGCCGGCAAGCGCATGCTGTTCGAGGGCGCGCAAGGCGCGCTGCTCGACGTCGATCACGGCACCTACCCTTACGTCACCTCGTCCAACACGGTGGCGGCGCAGGCCGCGACCGGCTCGGGGCTCGGCCCCGCCGCGGTCGGCTATGTGCTCGGCCTCTGCAAGGCCTATACGACCCGCGTCGGCCAGGGCCCGTTCCCGACCGAGCAGGACAACGAGACCGGCCGCAAAATCGGCGAGCGCGGCCGCGAGTTCGGCACCAATACCGGGCGCCCGCGCCGCTGCGGCTGGTTCGATGCGGTTCTGGTTCGCCAGGCGGTCCGGACCTGCGGCATCAACGGTCTGGCGCTGACCAAGCTCGACATTCTCGACGGCTTCGACACGATCGAGGTCTGCACCGGCTACAAGCTGGACGGCAAGGAGATCGATCATTTCCCGGCGGGCGAGGGGGCCCAGGCCCGGGTCGAGCCGATCTACGAGACCATCGAGGGCTGGAAGGAGCCGACCGCCAATGCGCGGTCCTGGGCCCAGCTGCCGGCCCAGGCGATCAAATATGTCCGCCGGATCGAGGAATTGGTGGGGTGCCCGGTCGCACTGCTTTCCACGAGCCCTGAACGCGAGGATACTATCCTGGTACAAAATCCGTTTGAGGCTTAACGATCTCTTACCGGGACGCGCGTATAATTGAGTAGAAATGGCTGATTACTATCCGCTGATCGCCCGCGCTATTGCCGCCCTGGACCCCAACGCTCCCGGCGAGAGCCGTCGCGCGCTCTACGAGCGGGCGCGCACGGCGCTGATCGCGCAGCTCCGCAGCGTGCAGCCGCCGCTCTCCGAATCCGAGATCACCCGCGAGCGGCTTTCGCTGGAAGAGGCCGTCCGCAAGGTCGAATCAGAGGCTGCCCAGCGTGCCCGCGAGGCCTCGCGCCCCGGTGGCAGCGCCCGCAGCAGCGGCAGCGGCGATGCCTTCCGCCGCGCCAGCACCCGCGCCACCGAGGGCAACGCGCCCGCGCCGCAAAGCGCTGCCCCGCCGCGCACCCGTCCGGCTCCGCCGCCGCCGCGCGCCGACCGGCCCTCCTTCAATGTCGATGACCAGGGCGACGCCCCGCGTGCGCCGCGGGCTCCGCGTTTCGACGCGCCGCGGCAGCCGGGTCCGTCGGCACCGCCGTCGATGCCAGAGCCTCCGCCGGCCGGACGTGATCGCGCCGGTGGGCGCCGTCCGCCCGACATGGGACCTCCGCCGCCGCTGCCGCCGGCACCGGGCGTGCGCGGCTTCCGCGACATCACGGCCGACGCCAACGATCTCGGCGGCGCCGCCGCGCAGGCCAACCGCGCGGCGCGCCGGACCTACGCCAACGTGCCCTCGCCCTCGCCGGAATTCGATCGGCTCGAGCCGAGCCTGGAAAATCGCGCCGCCGGAGCGGACGCGCCGTATTCCTACGACGAATCGATCGAGGAAGCTGAGCGCTACGCGCCGCAGTCGCAGCCGCCGCGTCCGCACATCCCCGTTCTCGACCGCGAACCGAAGAAGAAGCGCGCCCGCGCCCGCACCGGCTCCGTGTTTCCGTTCAAGAGCGCGATCGCCGTCGGCATCGTGCTGATCCTGGTCGGTGCCGGCATCCTGTGGGGCAAGCAACTGGTCCAGACCGCGACCAACCTGTTGAAGTCTTCGCCGACGCAAGTGGTGGAGGCGCCCAAGGATTCGTCTCAGCCGCAGAGCAAGCCCAAGATCCCGGATCGCGTCGGCCAGCCCTCGGCCAGCGACCAGCCGGTCGCGCCGGTGGCGCAGAAGGTCGTGCTCTACGACGAGGATCCATCCGATCCGAAGGGCAAGCAATATGTCGGCTCGGTGGTGTGGCGGCTCGAGCCGATCAAGGCGTCGGGCAACCAAAAGGCCGACGTCGCCGTGCGCGCCGACATCGAGATCCCCGATCGCAAGTTCAAGATGACGATGTCGTTCCGCCGCAACACCGACTCCTCGCTGCCGGCGAGCCACACCGCGGAGCTGACCTTCGTCCTGCCGGCGGACTTTTCAGGCGGCGGCGTCGCCAACGTGCCGGGCATCCTGATGAAGTCGAACGAGCAGGCACGCGGCACGCCGCTCGCAGGCCTCGCGGTCAAGGTCACCGACGGCTTCTTCCTGGTCGGCCTCTCCAACGTCGACGCCGACCGCAGCCGCAACGTCCAGCTCCTGAAGGAGCGCTCCTGGTTCGACGTGCCCCTGGTCTACGCCAACCAGCGCCGCGCCATCATCGCCATCGAGAAGGGCGCTCCCGGCGAGCGCGCCTTCAACGACGCCTTCGCGCAGTGGGGCGACTAGATCTCTACTCCGTGAGACCTCTGCATGGTTCGAGACGCCCGCCTCGGCGGGCTCCTCACCATGAGGGTTTGATATCTCGCCGCGAAACGAGACCTCATCCTGAGGGCCCGCCCCTTGGGCGGGCGTCTCGAAGGATGGCCGCAGGTACGCTCTCTCTCTATTGCGCCGTGGCTTCCCGCTTGCGCGATGTCGCGGCGGCGTGCTCGCGGTCCATCACGGCGCGGCAGCCGGGGCTGACCTGCGACCTGTTCCGTACCATGCAGGCGGTGATCCTGGGGATGTCGGGGATCTCACTGGAGCACAGCCGCATGGCATCGCCCGAGCACATCTGCTGCGCTTCGGACGAGAACGCGACGCCCGGCGAGGTCGGGATTGCGATGGTGGTGGCGAGGGCGAAGAGAGTTGCGATCGTCTGATTGCGTGTCATGCAGAATGCGTCCCCGAGTTCCGTGGGCTTGAGCCACTTGATTTTGGGGCGCCGCACGCGGCTTGACCTGCCGCATGTCTCAGCCATCACGCCGGGACCTCAATCCCGCATGTGGTTGCTCGATCTCTCGTGATGTTCGAATCGAAAAGTGCTGCGCCGCCCGAATCAAGTATGCGCCATTGTCGCGCGGCCGCAATGCCAAGCGAAAAGGAATTCGCAATTGTTGCGCGCACGTCACGCACAATGCGACTCGCATGCGATCAGATCAACCGATCGGAGGATGCGCTCGCTGGTTCCGCATCGCTTGCGCCAAGGGCTGCGTGCTCTTCGACCGCCGTAACGCCCTTTGCCGTGAGCTCGAACAGATCGCCGTCCTTCATCACGTAACCGTCGGCGATCAGCTCGCCTATCTTGCCGTGCCGGTCGTCGGCAAAGGCGATGGATTGGCTGATGTCCCTCAGGATCGAGAGCTGTTCGTCGCGCAACATGGCTTCACTCTCCGTTCGCCGGGGATGGTTCCGGTCCTCACATGCCGTGGCTCTGAAAGACCTTGCTGCAAGACCGCGACAGTTTGGCTCGGTTGGCTTGCAGGCAATTCTGCACCGCACCGTCATTGCCGAGGTCCTTGCGGCAGAAGCGCGAGGCGTCCCGCGAACAGGCTTGCTGCTCCTGCGGCGAACCCATATGGCCTTGTGCGAGAGCGGGCGCGTTCGACAGGCCGCTCACGGCCGTCAGCGCGATCGTCGCCAGGAAGAACAGTTTGCGGGACATCGGCGGCTCCAAATCTGACAGGTGAGTTTCAGGTCCTGTCTGAACTCGTCGCTATGCGGCTTGTTCCCAGGGCAGAGCCCGCGCCGCCGCTATTCAAGGTTCCTGCGGCGCTGCTATAACGGGGCGAAGGATGAGGGTGCCTGATGAAACGCTATCTCGTGTTTGCGCTGGTTGGCCCGTTCGTGGGCGGGTTCCTGCTGCTGCTGACGACGACCTATCAGTCCGGCTATTGGACCCAGACCAGTCTCGCTGAGGTCGGCAAGCTGTTCGCGGTGTTCTTCAAATCCCTGCAATACAGCTATCTGTTCGGCTTCCTGCCCTCGCTGATGATCGGGGCGGTCGACGACATCCTGGTCCACATCCGGCGGATCGGCCCGGTGCTGCGGATGCTGCTGGTCGGCGTGTTCGCCTTCATCCTGGCCTCGTTGACCTATAGCTCGCGCGGGCCGGACTCGGGCGCGGTGCAGTTCATCCTGTACGGCCTCGTCGGGTTCGTGCCGGCGGTGATTTCATCCTGGCTCGTGCACAGATATGTCGCGGAGCCGCAGCCGGCGGCGGCACCGACTTGAGGGCGCGACCTTCGATCACGCCGCAGCAACCTCCGCCGTGCTGGTGCGTTCCCTACAGGCCATGACCATGTCCGATGACGATATTCTTGCCCCGCGTCGATCCCATTCGGGAAGCCGCCCGGGTGCGGCCTCTTCGGGCAGCGAGGGGCGTGGGCCGATCATCGATCAGGACGGTCGTGAGATCCGGCCCGAAACACTGGAGCAGGGCTTTCGCGAGTTTCGCTTCGAGTTCGGCAAGGACAGTCCCTTCGCCGGCAACCCGTTCGGCAATCTGACGCGCGAGCAGCGGATCGCGCGGATCGAGGCGATCGCAAAGCTGCTCGACGTGGCCTTCGTGCTGCCCGGAACCAATATCCGCTATGGCATCGACGGCTTGATCGGACTGATCCCCGTCGTCGGTGACATCATCACCACCGCGATCTCGCTCTGGCTGGTGCGAGAGGCGAGGGCGCTCGGGGCGCCCTGGTACATCACCGCGCGCATGCTCGGCAATGTCGCCCTCGACGGCGTCGTCGGCATCGTCCCGTTCGCGGGCGACGCCTTTGACGTCATGTTCCGGGCCAACATGCGCAACGTGCGCCTGCTGCGCCGCTGGCTCGACAAGCAGCCGCGCATCTGACACTCCCGAAAATGCAAAAAGCGCGGCGGCCTTTCGGCCACCGCGCTTTCAGCGCACATCGGAGGTGCTTTACGAAAATTTACGCCGCGTCGGCGGCGTCGGTGCTGGCTTCCACCGGCTTGCGGTGACGGGGCAGCGGGAAGGCTTCGCTCTCATAGAGCGAACGGATGCCGTTCTGGTCGAAGCGCGCTTCCTCGACCTGAAGATAGGCGCCGTTCAGCGAGTCCGTCGGCAACTGCTCCATCGCGAACTGCACGGCTTCGGCCGCGGTGCCGAACCGGCGATAGGTGAAGCCTGCACGCTTCTTCTTGCGGATCGCAGCGGGGAAGAGTTCGGCGGAAGTGTTGAAGTTGAACGGACGCAATGGACGCATGGTCAAAGACCTCGTGATCTCTCTGGGGCTTTAAGCGCGTGGGGTTGGGACGGGCAGAGGCCACCATTGAGTGGGCGCCGCACATGTCATTTTCGTCCTCTAATATAGCTCGTTTTGACAAAATTGCGACCCCCGCGATGCGAGATGATGAATCCGCGCATGGCAGCTCCGCAACTCAGAAAATTGCAATAATATCAGTTGCTTGGATGGTTTATAGCTTGCCAAGGAGCAGCAGCACGAGCAGCACCACCAGGACGAGGCCGCCGATCCCCATGCCGGAATGACCCATTCCGTAGCCGTAGCCACCGATGCGGCCCGACAAGCCGCCGACGAGATAAATGATCACCAGGATGATCAGGATGGTCCCAAGCGTCATGGCATCCTCCCTGGCGGCCGCCGCAACGCCATGGCCGGCCGCACCACCAGGGAAGAAAAGCACATCGCGCCGCCGGGTTCCATGGCGGAACCCGGCGGCGCGCAAGGTTTATTTGGGCTCGAGCTTCAGCGCTGCGGAATTGATGCAGTAACGCAAGCCGGTAGGCCCCGGGCCGTCGGGGAAGACATGGCCGAGATGGCCGCTGCACTTGGCGCACAGCACCTCGGTGCGGATCATGCCGTGGCTGACGTCCCGCTCCTCATCGATATGGCCCTCGGCGGCGGGCTGGGTGAAGCTCGGCCAGCCGCAGCCGGAATCGAACTTCGCGTCGGACTCGAACAGCACATTGCCGCAACCGGCGCAGGTATAGGTACCGGCGCGGTGGTCGTGCTCATATTCGCCGGAGAAGGGACGCTCGGTCGCCTTCTCGCGCAGCACCGCGTATTGCATCGGCGACAGCTCGTTGCGCCATTGCTGTTCGCTCTTGATGACCTTGTCGTCCGTGGTTTTCGTCTTGGTGTCGGGCATGGGTCTCCCGTTTTTTCGGTGAACTTGTTTTCCGTGATCTTGTTCAGTGATCTTGCGATCAGTTGGTGGCCTTGCTGGCGCTCACCAGCGTCGGCTTCTCGATATAGTTATCCGCGAACAGCTTTTTCAGGTTCTCGACCTTCGGAAGGTCGTTGTAGGCGATATAGGGCTGGTTCGGGTGCAGGGTCAGATAATCCTGGTGGTAGGCCTCCGCCGGATAGAACGCCTCCAGCGCGCCGACCTTGGTCGCGATCGGCTTGCTGAAGACTTTGGCGCCGTTGAGCTGGGCGATATAGGCCTCGGCCACCTTCTTCTGCTCGTCGGAGGTGGTGAAGATCGCCGAGCGATATTGCGTGCCGCTGTCGGGGCCCTGCCGGTTGAGCTGGGTCGGGTCGTGCGCCACCGAGAAGTAAATCTGCAGGATCTTGCCGTAGGAGATCTTCTTCGGGTCGTATTTGATCTCGACGGATTCCGCGTGGCCGGTCCGGCCACTCGAGACGGTCTGGTAGTCGGCTGTCGCCTTGGTGCCGCCGGCGTAGCCGGAGACCGCGTTGACGACGCCCGCGGTGTGCTGGAACACGCCCTGCACGCCCCAGAAGCAGCCGCCGGCGATCACGGCGGTCTGGATCCCGCTTGCGGGCGTCGCGTCAACGGCGGGAGCGGGGATCACGACCGCATCCTCTGCGGCTCGGGTCGGCGCGGCAAAGGCCAGCGTCAGGGCGGTGGTTGCGGCGAGCAGGGACAGGACGGCAGGTCGGCGCATGGCGATCCTCTTTCCGAAGGTCTGACAGTCTAGGGCGGTTGGGGCCGGGCGAACAGCCTGGCCGGCATTTTCGGACATTCGAGATACGGGCGGACCGGGCGATTGTTACGGCCGGACGGACACGAGTCTGTGAAACGCGCCGCCTGGAGCAGCCCGGCTTGGCGAGGACCGGAACTCCGCGCTAGATGAACCGGCGCGATCGGTGATCGACCTAAAGAATGATGGCTGGAGCTGACCTGACAACATGCTGCGCGTCGCATCCCTGACCCTCATCGTCGTTCTCGCCATCCTGGCCGCCTGGAGCTCGATCGCGGCGGCCGCACCGCAACCCGGCGACGACCTCGCCCTTTGCCGCGACCGCCAGGCGGATGCGCAGGCGAGGGCGCAGGCCTGCGACAATTTGCTCAACGCCGACCGTGTCACCGGCAAGGACAAGGGCATCGCGCTCTCCGTGCGCGGCAATACGCTGATCAACAAGCGCGACTACGGCCACGCGATCGAGACCTTGTCCATGGCCGTCGACCTCGATCCCGACAATGTCGTCACGCTCAATTTGCGCGGCCTCGCCTATGAGCGGACGGGTCAGGACGACCATGCGATGGCGGACTACAACCTCGCGCTCCAGAAGCGCCCGACCTACGGTGTCCCCTACAACAACCGCGGCATCATCCAGCTGCGCCGGGGCGCGCTGCAAAGCGCGCTCGACGATTTCAACCTGTCGATCAAATACGCGCCAAAATTCCTGCTCGGTTACACCAACCGCGCCCGCGTGCGCACGCTGATGCAGGATTTTGACGGCGCCATCGCCGATTTCGCGGAGGCCGAGAAGATCGAACCGGCCGCGCCGCAGATCACCGGCAACCGCTGCATCACCTACGGCATGATGGGCAAGTTCGACCAGGCCTTCGCCGACTGCAACGGTCTGATCGAGAAGCAGCCGAAGAACACGTACGCGATTAACAATCGCGCCGACGTCAACATGCTGAAAGGCGATCTCGACGCCGCGCTGAAGGACTACAACATTGCGATCCAGATCAACCCGAACAATGTGCGCGCACATTCGGGTCGCGGCCAGATCTACGAGCGCAAGAAGGATCTCGCCCAGGCCCGTGCCGACTATCGTGCGGCGGCCTATTCGCTGACGAAGTTCGACGAGCTCGACGTCGCGCGCGCCCGCGCCATCGCGCAGGAGCGATTGGCTGCGCTGACACCGCAGCCGTCAGCCGGATCCGCAGGGCGCCGTGTGGCACTTGTGATCGGCAACGGCGCCTACAAGAACGTCCACGCCTTGCCCAATCCGCCACGCGACTCGAAAATGATCGCGGCCGCGCTGCGCGACGTCGGCTTCCAGACCGTGATATCCGTCAGCGACCTCACCCGCGACAAGTTCTTCGAAGCGTTGCAGACGTTTGCGGCCGAAGCGGAGAAGGCGGATTGGGCGGTGGTCTATTACGCCGGCCACGGTTTCGAGATCGGCGGCGTTAACTATCTCGTTCCCGTCGATGCCAAGCTTGCCGCCGACAGGGACGCCGAGACCCAGGCGGTTGCGCTGGAGCAGGTGATCGCGGCGGTGGGCGCTGCGCGAAAAGTACGTCTGGTCATGCTGGATGCCTGCCGCGACAATCCGTTCGCGCCGACCATGCAGCGCACGCTGTCGCTGAAGCTGGTGGACAAGGGCTTTTCCAACATCGAGCCCGGCGCCGGCTTCATGGTGGTCTACGCCGCCAAGCACGGCGAGACCGCGATGGACGGCGACGGCGGCGCCGACAGCCCGTTCGCCACCGCACTCGCCCGCGAAATCAAGGTGCCGCGCGTCGAGATCCGAAAACTGTTCGACATCGTCCGCGACGACGTCTGGCTTGTGACCAAGCACGAGCAGCAGCCGTTTTCGTACGGCTCGCCGCCGGGCCGCGAGGATTTTTATTTTGTTGTGGGGAAGTGAGGGCCGGGCTCGAATTCGTAGCCCGCATGAGCGTAGCGACATGCGGGTCCTTCTGTCCCGGATATCGCTTCGCTCATCCGGGCTACGGCAGCTTCACACCACAATGCTCAGCCGCTTCGCCGCCCGCGTGATCCCCGTGTACAGCCACCTCGCCCGGCTCTCCTGAAACGCAAAGCTCTCGTCGAACAGCACGACGTCGTCCCATTGCGACCCCTGCGACTTGTGTACGGTCAGCACGTAGCCATAGTCGAACTCGTCATAGGGCTTGCGCTGCTCCCAGGCGATGGCCTCGACACCGCCCTCGAAGCAATCGGCGCGCACCGAGACCTTGGTCACCTTGTGGCCGAGATCCTCGTCCGGCGACAGCCTCATGCTGAGAATGCGGGATTTCGAGCGCGAGGTGTTGCGCGACTTCACGCGCCACAGGCCGCCGTTGAACAGGCCCTTCTTGCGGTTGTTGCGCAGGCAGACCAGCTTGTCGCCGGCGACGGGGAAAACGTCTTCGATGTTCTGGCGCTGGCGCACCCGCATATTGTACGCGCGCCGCGTGTTGTTGCGGCCGACCAGGACCTGGTCGGCGGCCATGACGCGATCGGGGTCGAGCTCCTTGCGCGACACCACCTCGCTCTCGCCGTAGCGGCCGATGTCGAGCTCGCGGCCCTCGCGGACGTCCATCGACATCCGCACGATCGGGTCGTCCTGGGCCTGACGGTGCACCTCGGTCAGCATTGCGTCCGGCTCGGTATTGGTGAAGAAGCCGCCGCCCTGGATCGGTGGCAGCTGCGCGGGATCGCCCAGCACCAGCAGCGGGCAGTCGAACGACATCAGGTCGCGGCCCAGTTCGGCATCGACCATCGAGCATTCGTCGATCACGATCAGCTTGGCCTTGGAGGCCGGGGCGTCGTCCCACAGCTCGAAGCTCGGCTGCTCCTCGCCGGATTCGCGGGTGCGATAGATCAGCGAATGGATGGTGGAGGCTTCGTCGCAGCCCTTGTTGCGCATGACCAGCGCCGCCTTGCCGGTGAAGGCGGCGAACTTCACCTCGCCGTCGACGCCGTCGGCGATGTGCCGCGCCAGCGTGGTCTTGCCGGTGCCGGCATAGCCGAACAGACGGAACACCGGCGGCGTACCGTTGCGGCCGGGTTTGGCCTTGAGCCAGTCGCCAACGGCCTTGAGCGCGGCATCCTGATGCGGGGTGAATGTGGCCATGTCTGTCTTGAGAAGGGGCGAAACGGAGCGATTCGCCATCTGCCGAAACTAACCATTCGCCCCAAGGGTTCAAGCGCAGGGCGGCCGCATTCAAAGGCTGTTTCTGCGGCCATCCTTCGAGACGCCCACCTTTGGTGGGCCCTCAGGATGAGGACGGACTGCGCGGCGGCTATCTCGACGGGCGAAGATGCCGCCTAGCCTCATCCTGAGGAGACCGCAAAGCGGTCGTCTCGAAGGACGAGGCGCGCGCTCAGGCCTCGCCGAGGCTACTGCCAGCCGGGAACGCCGCGCATGTCGGGCAGATGGTGGGCAATGCCCTTGTGGCAGTCGATGCAGGTCTTTTCCTTGGTGAACAGGAAGCGCTGGTGGGCGACCGAGGCCCGCGGCGACTGCTTGGTGATGTCCATGGAATCGGCGCTGTGGCAGTTGCGGCATTCCAGCGAATCGTTGGACTTGAAGCGCGCCCATTCATGCGCCGCCAGCTCGAGCCGGTGATCCTGGAATTTCTCGCGGGTATCGATCGTGCCGAAGATCTTGCCCCAGACCTCCTTGGAGGCTTGCATCTTGCGGGCGATCTTGTCGGTCCAGTTGTGCGGCACGTGGCAATCCGGACAGGTCGCCCGCACGCCGGAGCGGTTGGCGAAGTGGATGGTCGACTTCAGCTCGGCATAGACGTTGTCCTTCATCTCGTGGCAGCCGGTGCAGAATTTTTCGGTGTTGGTCAATTCCAGTGCGGTGTTGAAGCCGCCCCAGAAGATCACGCCGGCCATGAAGCCCGCCAGCACCAGCACACCAAGCCCGAACACCGAGCTCGGACGGATCAGCACCTGCCAGAGCTCGCGCGCAAAGTCCAAGCTTCGCGCGACGAAGCCGCCCTTGGCCTTCATTCCCTCGCCGGGTTCATCAGCGGTCGTCGTCATCGGCGGCCACCGGGGCTTGCGCGCGACAGCAGCGTGTCGATGTCGGTGAAGTCGTTGCTGACGGGCGGCGTCGCCGTGTTCTGCGGCACGTGGCATTCCGTGCAGAAGAAGCGGCGCGGCGAGATCGAAGCCAGGAACTGGCCGTCGCGATCCATGAAGTGGGTGATCGAGACCATCGGCGCCTGCGATTCCGCGATGCGCGCCCGCGCGTGGCAGGACAGGCACTTGTTGCCGTTGAGATCGACTTGATAGCCGTCGATCGCATGCGGGATCACCGGCGGCTGCTCCGGATAGTTGCGCACTTCCCTTTCGGAGGTGTTGCGGTTCGGCAGCATCGGCGGCGCCGGCCCTTCGTCGTTGAGCGGGGTCGGGCCGCGCAAGCCTGACGTCACCGTCTGCGCGGTCAGCGAACTCGCGCCAGCCGCGATCGCGACTGCGAGCAGCGCTACTCCAAATCGTTTCATCATGACACGTTCACCCGCTCGATGCGCACGGCGCACTTCTTGTAATCGGTTTGCAGCGAGATCGGATCGGTCGCGTCCAGCGTCACCTTGTTGATCAGCTTGGATTCGTCGAACCACGGCACGAAGACGAGGCCACGCGGCGGCCGGTCGCGGCCGCGCGTCTCGACGCGGACGCGGATGAAGCCGCGGCGGGAGACCACCTTCACCTCGTCGCCGCGGCGGATCTTCGCCTCCTGCGCATCATCAGGATGCATGAAGCACACGGCCTCGGGGAAGGCCTTGTAGAGCTCGGGCACCCGGCGCGTCATGGTGCCGGAATGCCAATGCTCGAGCACGCGACCGGTCGACAGCCAGAACGGATATTCGTTGTCGGGGGATTCGGCCGCCGGCTCGTAAGGAAGTGCGAAGATGCGCGCCTTGCCGTCCGGATAGCCGTAGAACTGCACGTCCGTGCCCTGCTTGACGTAGGGATCGCTGCCTTCGCGGAAACGCCATTTGGTTTCCTGGCCGTTGACGACGGGCCAGCGCAGGCCGCGCTCGCGGTGATAGGCGTCGAACGGCGCGAGGTCATGGCCGTGGCCGCGGCCGAACGCGGCATATTCCTCGAATAGGCCCTTCTGCACGTAGAAGCCGAACGCCTTGGACTCCTCGTTGGCGTAGCCGTCCTCGATCTCCGATGTCGGGAATTTGTCGACCTGGCCGTTCTTGTAGAGCACGTCGAACAGAGTCTTGCCGCGCACGTCCGGCTTCTTGGCGATCAGCTCCTCGGGCCAGACCTCCTCGATCTTGAAGCGTTTTGAGAACTCCATGAGCTGCCATAGATCGGACTTGGACTCGCCGGGCGCGGGGACGAGCTGGTGCCAGAATTGCGTGCGCCGCTCGGCGTTGCCGTAAGCGCCCTCCTTCTCCACCCACATCGCGGTCGGCAGGATCAAATCGGCGGCGAGCGCAGTCACCGACGGATAGGCGTCCGAGACCACGATGAAATTGTCGGGGTTGCGGAAGCCCGGATAGGTCTCCTCGTTGGCGTTGGGACCAGCCTGCAAATTGTTGTTGACCTGCACCCAATAGGCGTTGATCAGGCCGTCCTTCAGCATCCGGCTCTGCAGCACGGCGTGGGCGCCGGGCTTGTCGGGAATGGTGCCCTCGGGCAGCTGCCAGATGTGCTCGGCCTTGGTGCGGTGCTCCTTGTTGGTGACGACCATGTCGGCCGGCAGGCGGTGCGAGAAGGTGCCGACCTCGCGCGCGGTGCCGCAGGCCGAGGGCTGGCCGGTCAGCGAGAACGGGCTGTTGCCGGGCGAGGAGATCTTCCCGGTCAGAAGGTGGATGTTGTAGACGAGATTGTTGCACCAGACGCCGCGGGTGTGCTGGTTGAAGCCCATGGTCCAGAACGAGACAACCTTGGTCTTGGGATCAGCGTAGAGCTCGGCCAGCGCCTCCAGCCGATTGAGCGGCACGCCCGACATCTCGGCCGCTTTCTCCAGCGTGTACTCGGAGACGAACTTGACGTACTCGTCGTAGCTCATCTCGGTGGAATCGTTGGCCTTCGCCGCGCCCGTCGCTTTCTTCTGCAGCGGATGCTCCGGCCTCAAACCATAACCGATGTCGGTCTGGCCGCGCCTGAAGATGGTATGCGCGGCGACGAAGTCCTTGTTGACCCGACCGCTCCTGATGATGTGGTTGGCAATGGCGTTCAGCAGATAGAGATCGGTCTGCGGCTTGAACACCATGCCGATGTCGGCGAGGTCGAACGAGCGATGCTCGAAGGTCGAGAGCACGGCGACCCGGACATGCGGCGCGGAGAGCCGGCGGTCGGCGAGGCGCGTCCACAGGATCGGATGCATCTCCGCCATGTTCGAGCCCCACAGCACGAAGGCATCGGTGGCCTCGATGTCGTCATAGCAGCCGGCCGGCTCGTCGATGCCGAAGGTGCGCATCATGCCGGCCACGGCGGAGGCCATGCAGTGGCGCGCATTGGGATCGATGTTGTTGGTGCGGAAGCCGGCCTTGAACAGCTTCACGGCCGCATAGCCTTCCCAGACCGTCCACTGGCCGGAGCCGAACATGGCGACGCCGTTCGGCCCGCGCTTCTTGATCGCCTCCTTCCACTTCACCTCCATGATGTCGAAGGCTTCGGTCCAGGTAACAGGCGTGAACTCGCCGTTCTTGTCGTATTTGCCCGCCGTCTTGCGCAGCATCGGCTGCGTCAGGCGATCGTGGCCGTACATGATCTTGGAGAGGAAGTAGCCCTTGACGCAGTTGAGGCCGCGATTGACCTCGGCCTTGATGTCGCCGTGGGTGGCGACGACGCGATTGTTCTTGGTCGCGACCATCACCGAGCAGCCGGTACCGCAGAAACGGCACGCGGCCTTGTCCCATTTCAGTTCGGCGACGTCGCGCTCGGCGACGAGGTTTGCGGCGAGCGCCGGTGCCGGCATGCCCGCAGCGGCTGCCGCGATGGCGGCGGCCTCGAGCTTCAGCATCTGGCGGCGGTCGAGCTTTGGCGATGTCATGACGACTCTCCCGGCCTTAAGCCGTTTCGATGGCGTGAAACACCAGCGCCGCCGAATAGACGTCGGGCAGCGACTGGATCGTGTTGAGCAGGGTGCCGAGGCTGCCGGCATCAGGCGCTTCGGTCACGACGATGAGCTTGCCGCGCAGGTCGCGGCCGTGGATCTCGCAGCCGGGAAGGGCGGTGATCGCGGCTTCCAGCTGGTCCAGACGCTCGGGGCGGGCCTGCACGATGATGCTGGCGATTTCGCAACCGGGCGGCGCGACGATGCGGTCGGCGCTGAGCACCCGGCCGGTAATCAATGCGCGGCGGTTGAGTTTGGATTCGGCCATGATGCCTGTCTTTCGCTTCGAGGAGATCAATGCGGGGAGGGCGGCGGGCCGGGAGGGCCGGCAAACATCTGGTAGATCCAGACGCCGAGCCCGTAGGAACCCACCGTTCCGACCGCGAGGACGGGCATCACGATCGCGGTCAGGAACAGGAAAGCGAAAATCTCCATGCGCTTACGGCGCACGCGCGAAGTCGCGTCGTCTGGGGCCGACATATTCGGTCTCGTTTGGAATGTGGGGATTGGGACGGCATCCGGGCCGTTGCCTTGCCGCACATTAGAAGCAGCAGGGCCACTGACGCCTTGATCTGGATCAATCCGTCGAGTTGCGATGATGGCTGCCGCCAGACCACAAGCGCAAGTTTGGGTTGTACCCGTGCGACGGCGATGCGACAGTTTGGCATCGAACGGGGATACGAGTTGTGACCGCGACAGGGCTGACGGCGATCGATCTCGGACTTCGCGGCGCGGCGAGCGGCGTGTTCCTGTTGATCGTTCTCGTGGCGTTGCTGCGTCGTGCGACCGGCCAACAGGCTTTGCTGGGCATCGCGATGTGCGCAGGCGGCATATTCTATGCGATCGCGACGGCGCCCAGCCTGCCCAAAACGGCTTGGTGGTGGACGTTGCCGATCCTGTCCGCGCAGCCTGCGGTCTTCTGGCTGTGGGCGCGCGCGGCGTTCGACGACGATTTCGTGCTGAGGCGTTGGCACGGCGCCCTGTGGCTGAGCATCGTGGCTTTCGGATTTGCGATCACGCTGGCCTGGGCGAACTGGCCCGCTTTGGCCGGCGCAGGCGGGCGAGTCCTGGCTCTGGCCACCCTGGTGCTGGCCCTCGCTGCCGCGGTTCAGACGGTCAAGACCTGGCGCGCCGATCTGGTTGCGCGGCGACGCCGACTGCGGCTCGCGATGCTTGCGATCAATGTCGTGCTCATCGCGACCGTCGCGGTCGCCGGCTTCGCCGCAATTCCCGTCGCGGTCCCCGGTGCGCCCGGCAGTCTCCCGACCGCGCTCGGGCTGTTCGTGGTGGCCATGCTTGCCGGCCTCGGCCTGTTCAGCGCGCCGGCGATGGCCGTCAATGACGCCACGGCCGCGATCGCATCCGGCGAGGCGCGGACGCAGGCCGGGGGCGCCGATCGCGCCGCCGCGGGGCGGGTTGTTGTCGACCCGATCTTGCTGCGGCGCCTCGACCATCTGATGACCGTGGAGCGAACCTACCGGCAGGAAGGTCTCGCGATCGGGGCGCTCGCGGCTCGGCTCGACGTTCCCGAGCATCGGCTGCGCCAAGCCATCAACGAAGGGCTGGGCTATCGCAACTTCAATGCGTTCCTCAACCGCTACCGTATCGAGGACGCCAGGCTGGCGCTGTCCGACGTGACGCAACGGGAGGTCCCGGTGCTGACCATCGCCATGGATGCGGGCTTCCAGTCGATCGGACCTTTCAACCGGGCCTTCAAGGCCGAAACCGGCATGACCCCGACCGAATTCCGGCGTGAGGCGCTGAGCCGGCCGGACATGGCTGGAATCGGCCAGCCGCGCCGCGAAATCGGCTAGCCGATTTTTGGATCAGGCGAGAAGGCCCTGTGCCGATGGATTAGACCGTCCAGCATACACTCCCATCCAGCCGGAACGAGCCTATCCATGTCCCACTCGACCGCCGCCGCCCCTGCATCGGAGAGGCTCCATGCTCTCGACGCGGTCAGGGGTGGCGCCCTGCTGCTCGGCATCGTCCTGCACGCGACATTGTCGTTTGTGCCGGCCTCGTCCCGGTTCTGGATCATCCAGGACATCCATACCAGCCCCACTCTGGGCCTACTGTCCTTTACGATCCACGTCTTCCGGATGACGACCTTCTTCCTGATGGCCGGCTTCTTTGCCCGCATGAGCTTTCACCGCCGGGGGAGCTGGGGCTTCGTCAGGGACAGGCTGCAGCGGATCGGCCTGCCGTTCGTGATCGGTTGGCCGCTCGTGTTCATGCCGATAGCTCTGATCGTGAGCTGGGCATCTCACTTTCCAAATGGTGGTCTGATCCACCCCACCTCCGGCTGGCTGCCGGCATTGCCCAAGTTCCCCCTGACCCATCTCTGGTTTCTGTATGTGCTGCTGGAGCTCTATGTCGCGACGCTGCTGCTGCGCGGTGCAATTGTCTGGCTTGATGTATCAGGTACGCTACGCACAGTGTTTGACCGTATCTTCGCCCGGACCATGCGAAATCCGCTGGCTCCCCTGGTTCTGGCAATCCCGATCGGCACCGCCTTCTGCCTCGACCCACGATGGATCAATGTGATGGGCGTGAGGACGCCGGATCAATCGCTCGTCACCAACGCGCAGGCCTGGATCGGTTTCGGCACCGCATTCGGCGTCGGCTGGCTCCTGCATCGGCAGGTCGATCTGCTGCGGCTCATCGAGCGACGCTGGCTGGCGCATGTCCTGCTCGCGCTCTTCCTGGTTCTGGTCAGTTTCGCGTTGTCAGGCGTGATGCTGTCGTTGCCTGTCGCGCCGAAACTGCCGGTCAGCTTCGCCACGCTGAGGCTGATCTCCGCCATCCTCTACGCACCGGCGATTTGGGTTTCCACATTCGCGGTCCTCGGCCTCGCCCTCCGCTTCATGTCCGGCTTCAGTCGGGCGTGGCGCTACCTCGCCGATGCATCCTACTGGCTCTATCTGATCCACCTGCCGATCGTGATGGCACTGCAGGTCGCGCTGTCGCAGCTCGACTGGCCCGGGCTGATCAAGTTCGCGATCATTCTCGTCGTCGCGCTTCCTCCGATGCTGGCGAGCTATCATCTGCTGGTGCGCTTCACCTTCATCGGTGTGGTCCTGAATGGCCGCCGCGCCGAAAAGCCCCTTCTCCCGCAAGGCGGAATTGCGACTGCGTAGACAGCGTCGCCCCACCCATTAAGATGCCCGCAACAAAAATATAAGCTGCAAGAAAACTCAAGAATACTTGGGAGAGGCGTCATGAAGTTCGGCATCTTCTATGAGCTACAACTGCCACGGCCGTGGGTGGCCGGCGACGAGCTCAGCCTCTATCAGAACGCGCTCTCGCAGATGGAACTCGCAGACCAGCTCGGCTACGACCACGCCTGGGTTGTCGAGCATCACTTCCTCGAAGAATACTCGCACTCGCCTTCACCGGAATCCTTCCTCGCGGCCGCGAGCCAGCGCACCAGGAACATCCGGCTCGGCCACGGCATCCTCCAGCTCACCACCAACCACCCGGCGCGTGTTGCCGAGCGCGTCGCGGTGCTGGATCTGCTCTCCAACGGCCGCTGCGAATTCGGCATGGGCGAGAGCGCCTCCATCACCGAGCTCACGCCGTTCGGCCGCGACATGGAGACCAAGAAAGAGGTGTTCGAGGAGGCCGTCGCCGCGATCTTCCCGATGTTCAAGGACGCGGGAAGCGAGCATCACGGCAAGTATTTCGACATCCCCTTGCGCAACGTCGTGCCGAAACCGGTGCAGAAGCCGCATCCGCCGCTGTGGATGGCCTGCTCGCAACTACAGACCATCGAACGCGCCGGCCGCCACGGCTTTGGCGCGCTCGGCTTCCAGTTCGTCAGCGCGGATGCCGCGCATGCCTGGGTGCACGCCTATTACAACGCCATGACCAAGCGGCTCGCCAAGCTCGCCGACTACGAGATCAACCCGAACATGGCGCTGGTGTCGTTCTTCATGTGCGCGAAGACGGACGAGGAGGCCCGCGCCCGCGCCGACGGCGCCACCTTCTTCCAGTTCGCATTGCGCTTCTAGGGCGCCTCGCAGAATCGCCAGCGTCCGGCGCCCTACACCGTCAACATGTGGGACGAGTACAACAAGTGGAAGCGCGACAATCCGGAGGCGCAGGAGGCGGCGCTGCGCGGCGGCCTGATCGGCTCGCCCGAGACGATCCGCAGGAAGCTGAAGCGCTTCCAGGGCTCGCACATCGACCAGGTCATTTTGCTCAACCAAGCGGGCAAGAACAGCCACGAGCACATCTGCGAATCGCTGGAGCTGTTCGGCCGCGAGGTGATGCCGGAATTTCAGAACGATCCGGCGCAGGCGGCCTGGAAGCAGGGCGTGATGAGCGGCGAGATCAAGCTGGAGGAAATCGACACGGAGGCCTTCACCGACCGCTACGGCAAGCTCGCGGTCAGCGTCGCGCCGGCGAAGGCGGCGGCGGGGTAGAGGCAGTCCCGTAGCGGTGGCATGGACCCCGGCTCTGCAGCGCACCGCTGATCCGGACGATGCTTCGCATCGCCGGGGAAGCGCTGCGCTGCGTCCGGGAGACCATTGATCGACGCGCTCTCTCTTGTCCCAGACGCGCTGCAACGCGTAGCGTTGCTGCGCAGAGCCGGGACCCAGAAGCTGCACATGAGCTGCAGGCTTCCGGCGCGTCGCCCTTGCTGATATCTTCCGCCAAAAGAACTTCGGCGGAGGATACCAATGCGGCCCCACGGCATGGCCTCAACTCCATCGGCCGGCGACATTACGCCCGCGGTGCTCGCCATCGGTCGCCCGGATTTCCCTGATGTCCTGATCGATACACTGCGCCGGCAGGCCGGCGTCGGGCATTGCATGGTGTTCGCGCTGAGCCGCGCGGGCGCCGCACACTGCCTGCTCGATGCCGGCAACATCCCGATCGGCGGCGATCTCGGCGCGGCCTATGCCGGCCAGTTCCACCAATCCGATCCCAACCGCGATGCGCTGTTCGAAGGCGAGGGCCGCGCGCCGCTCGTGCTGCCCGCCTTCGCGCCGCGCATGTACGGCGCCCGCTACCGCAAAATGTTCTTTGTCGATTCCGGCATCGTCGACAAATGCGCGACCGCGATCTGGGTCGACGACACCTGCTTCTACGTCAACTTCTATCGCATCGCGGTCCAGGGCCGCTTCAGCGACGCCCAGCGTGCGCGGCTTCAGGCCATCGCACCGGCCATCAGTGCGAGCGTGGCACGCCATTTCCAGCACAGCCCGGCGGCGACGACCGAGCAGTCTCTCGCCGCGCTCTTCGCGACGCGCGCGCCGCTCGCCAGCCTCACCCCGCGTGAGCAGGACGTCTGCCGGCGCATTCTCTCCGGCTTCAGCTCCGAGGCGATCTCGCAGGCGCTCGGCATCAGCCTGCATTCGACGCTGACGTACCGCAAGCGCGCCTATGAGCGGCTCGGCATCTCGTCACAAAGCGAGCTGTTCGCGATCGTGCTGCGCCTGCTCGCCGGCCCACGCGGCCTGAACTAAGGGGTACTCCAGGCCCGCGAGTCCCTGCTTCCGAGAGCAAGGCGGACACGCGGCCCGCCCTCCGGGACTGTCGCTCTGTGACCCATTGTAGGCGATATAACCAGAGTCAGGTTTCAGTCTCCTTCAATCCAAATCCCCGCTTCACTCAGGGCGTTGAGAACGCGTTCAACGTCTTTGGGATCAAGTGTGCTGCTGTCACACAGCTGATTTAGTTCATCGAAGGTAATCTTGCCGTTCCGTTCACCGATTTCGATGGCACGTCGAATGATTCCGCCACGCTCATGCTCTCTCCGCTTCAGCAGCCTCTACTATACGGGAAGAGGGACGGGTCTGGTCCATAAGCGAACATCGAAGCTTCGTCCTGCACGGCTGCTGCCGGGATAGGGCCGGATCTCCGGCCCGGTGCCAAACCCGATGCGGACATCGCCTCCGCGATCGATAAAGTTGGAACCAAATCGTAAAACCCGCCGAAGCGGAGCCCCTGTATTAGCTTTGAGATCTGCTAGCTCGATCGGAAGAGATGTCGACCACCATGTCTCGCGGCTCCCCAGCGACAGGACCTTCGCTCATCGATAGAATCGGGCTGTGGATGTCGAAAAGCCGCGTTGTCGACGGCCTCTGGATCGGATCTTTATCGGATGATCCCGAGCGAGCCCTGCAACGCGTCGAAGCCGCGCTGCGGCTGATCGAAAGGTTTGCTCCACTTCACTACCGGCGCATCAAGAAGAGTCTTTTTCGAATCTGGGTGCAATTGGTTCCGCACGGCGCCGGATGCTATCAGCATTCAATAAACGCCTGCCTGCTCGACGCGCGTGTCGTCGATTCTGAAAGCACGACGGTCGAATGGATCGCGTCCGCCATCGTACACGAGGCGACCCACGCAAGGCTCGAGAACTGGGGCATCCACTACTATGAAGCCGTCCGCCCCCGGATCGAGCGGATCTGCGCCAGAAGAGAGTTGGATTTTGCTCGGCGTCTGTCGGGCGTCGACGCGTTGCGAGAAGAGATCGCTTGGAGACTTGATTGGAGCCGTGAGGGGAGCACGCATTACACCGACCAGAATATGAGCCAGAGCATGGATCAGGGAATTGCGCAGACACTCCGTCATCTGGGAACGCCAGAATGGCTCATAACCCTCATGTTCAGGGTGAGAGATCTACGCGTTGGATTCCGCCGGTTCACGCGACGCATAGCGGGTGCTTTGGAGTGATGAACTCGGGTCCGAAACGAAGTGGGGCGGGTCTGGCGGGAAATCCTGACTAAAGCTCGGTGCCGGCTGGCGCGTCCGCACGAGACTCTCAGCAGAAATTAACGTTGCGCGACCAACATGCCCAACATGCATCCCGAACGGCTTCGTCAACTGCCTTATCTGGTTCACACCAACAGAGAGCTCGGCTTGATGTTGAGGGGTATCAAGCCGCTCGCGTATTTCATGGACATCATTGGCCAGGAGCCAGATATTTGCATTCGATATTGGCGCATGTTCGACAGGCACGTCACTGAAGGTCGCTTGATAAGACGCGAGCTGATCGAAACATGTCCTGACGCGCCGCAGTTCGAATATCGGAGCCTCTTCTACACGTTGCCCGGCCATGAGTGGCAGGTTGATACCATGCTTGCACTCCTAAACGAACCCGGAGCCTGGTCCGATGATCGCGAACGACGCTTTGGCGAATTGCTTGGTTACGAGAGTTGGCAGAACGACTATTGGCTGACGCATGGTCGGTCGCAGGCGGATGTCTCATCGACGCCGCCGTCGTCGGCCATTCGACTTGCGAAGACACGCCCTGAGGCTGCTTGTCCCAATCGCTGGGGACAGACGGCGCCTCCTGAAGCCGCTAACCTCGGTGGCGAACAGCAATGGAGCGAAGCTTGAGCACCGCGCCGCGCATCGACATCGACCCGGCCGCGTTCTGGGCCGACCCGTATCCGATGCTGGCAAAGATGCGCAAGGAGGCGCCAATCGCCTTCGTGCCGCAGCTCGGCTCGACGCTACTGACGAGCCGCGACGACATCTCGATCTCCGAGAAGCAGATCGACGTGTTCTCCTCGCACCAGCCTGCCGGCCTGATGAACCGGCTGATGGGCCACAACATGATGCGCAAGGACGGCGAGGCGCACCAGGTCGAGCGCCGCGCGATGTTTCCGACGGTGTCGCCGAAGACGGTGAAGGCGCACTGGAGCGGGCTGTTCCAGGCCCATGCCGATCGCATCATCGACGCGATCGCGCCCGGGCGGATCGATTTCATGCGCGACTTCGCGTTGCCGTTCTCCGGCGAATGCCTGAAGTCGATCACCGGCCTCACCAATATCGGCTTTGCCGACATGGACGCCTGGTCACAGGGCATGATCGAGGGCATCGCCAACTACAGCGGCGACGCAGCCGTCGAGGCGCGTTGCCATGCGGCGACGTCGGGTATCGATGCGGCGATCGACGACATCCTGCCGGTGATGCGCAAGCATCCCGACCAGAGCATCCTCGGCGTGCTCCTCGCGTCGGGCATGGCGATGGAGAGCGTGCGCGCGAACGTCAAACTCGCGATCTCCGGCGGTCAAAACGAGCCGCGCAAGGCGATCGCCGGCACGGTGTGGGCGCTGCTGACCCATCCCGACCAGCTCGATCTCGTGCGCAAGGGCGAGGTGTCGTGGCTCCAGGCGTTCGAGGAATACGCCCGCTGGATCTCGCCGATCGGCATGTCGCCGCGGCGCATCGCAAAGCCGTGGACGATCCGTGACGTCGCGTTCGAAACCGATGAACGCGTATTCCTCATGTTCGGCTCCGCCAATCGCGACGAGAAGCATTTCGAGCGCGCCGATCAGTTCGACGTGCGGCGTGACACGGCCAAGAGCGTCGCGTTCGGTGCTGGCCCGCATTTCTGCGCCGGTGCCTGGGCCTCCCGCGCCATGATCGCCGACGTCGCACTGCCGACATTGTTCGCCCGTGCCGGCCGGATCGAGCTTGCCGACGACGAACCGGTGCGGATCGGCGGCTGGGCGTTCCGCGGACTGCAGAATCTGCCGGTGAGGTGGCTGCATTAGTCCGGCAAGGACCGGTCCATCCGCAACGCCGCCATGATGCCATCCTGCCCCTGTTTTGCCCGACGAGTCAAGTCAAGTTCGGATAAACGTAAGTCATTGTTTTCGCACGCGCCGGCTACTGTGCATGGGGTTGTTTTCGCGATTTTTTAGTTTCTCGGTCAGGTAGGTGCGTTTTTCACATTCGCGTGCGGAAAAATATCCCCTGCGTTCGCTCCGTGGATTGAAAGATAATCATGCGCTCTGCCAACTGCGCAGTGCTTGCATCGCTATTTTTCCGCGCGTCTCGACACCTCCGATCAGCCGCACCATCATTCACGAACACGAATGAAGGACGGCCGCACGCGGCCTGGAGTGTCGGATGCAACGTCGGGACTTTCTCAAACTATCCGTTGGAACTGCGGCAGCCGCCGCATTCGCTTCAAGTGCCAAAGCACAAGGCGCGGTGAAGGGCATTCGTATCGGCTACCAGAAGACCGGCGTGCTGGTTATCACGCGTCAGCAGGCCGCCCTGGAAAAACATTTCGCGCCATTGGGCATCGACGTGAAATGGGTCGAGTTCTCGTCGGGACCTCCGATGATGGAGGCGATGAATGTCGGCAGCATCGATTTTGGCGCGGTCGGCGATTCCCCGCCGGTGTTCGCCCAGGCGGCGGGCGCGGCGATCGTCTATGCCGCCGGCCAGCCCATCACCAACGGGCAGGGCATCCTGGTGCCGAAGGACTCGTCGATCCGCGGCATCGCCGACTTGAAGGGCAAGCGCGTCGGCTTCACCAAGGGATCCAGCGCGCACAACATCGTGGTGCAGACGCTGGAGAAAGCGGGCCTCACCTACGCGGACATCACGCCGGTCTATCTGACGCCGCCGGATGCCGGGCCGGCCTTTGCCAACGGCAGCATCGAGGCATGGGCGATCTGGGATCCGTACTTCGCGATCGGCGAGACCAAGCAGGGCGGCCGCATCCTGATCAATGCGCGCGACGTCACCAAGACCAATTCCTTCTTCATCGCCAACCGCGATTTCGCCAGGAATCACGGCGCCATCCTGCAGCAGATCATCGACGTGACGACGGCGGCTGGCAAATGGGCCGAACTGCACCGCGACGAGGTCGCCAAATCGCTCGCCACGATCACCGGCGTCCCGTTGGACATCCAGACCCTCGCCGCCAAGCGCGCGAATTTCGTGGTCGGCCCGGTCACCGACGACATCGTCACGACCCAGCAGGGCGTCGCCGACCGCTTCCACAAGCTCGGCCTGATCCCGAAGCCGATCGTGATCCGCGACATCGTCTGGCGCAACCCGGCAGCGTGATCGTGCCCACCAATTTCCCCATTTCAAAAGGTTTGAACATGAGGCGTATCGTTCAACGCGTATTCGCAGCCATCGTCATATCGATCGGCATCGTCGCTGCCGCGGTCGGAACGACGTACGGCTAGTCATCGGAGCACCTCCATGAGCAACGCCAACATCCTCTGGTTCCTGCCGACCCACGGCGACGGCCGTTATCTCGGCACCGGCACCGGCGGCCGCGAGGTCAATTTCAACTATCTGCGCCAGATCGCGCAGGCCGCCGACCAGCTCGGCTATTTCGGCGTGCTGCTGCCGACTGGGCGATCTTGCGAAGATTCCTGGATCGTCGCCTCCTCGGTCGCGCCGTTCACCGAGCGGCTGCGCTATCTCGTGGCGGTCAGGCCGGGCCTGCAATCGCCGAGCGTGGCCGCGCGCATGACCGCGACGCTCGACCGCATCACCAATGGCCGGCTCCTGGTCAACGTCGTCACCGGCGGCGATCCCGTCGAGAACAAGGGCGACGGCATCTTCCTCGGCCATGACGAGCGCTACGAGGTCACCCGCGAGTTCCTCAGCGTCTACAGCGAACTGCTCGCCGGCAAGACCGTCAATGTCGAGGGCAAGCACATCCATGTCGAAGGCGGCAAGCTGCTGTTTCCTCCGGTGCAGTCGCCGCGTCCGCCGCTCTATTTCGGCGGCTCGTCGGATGCCGGCATCGACGTCGCCGTCGACACCGTCGACAAATATCTGACCTGGGGCGAGCCGCCGGCCTTGGTCGCGGAGAAGATCGCGAAGGTGAGGGAGGTGGCCGCCGCACGCGGTCGAAAACTATCCTTCGGCATCCGGCTCCACGTGATTGTTCGAGAGACCAATGACGCGGCCTGGCGTGCGGCCAATGAGCTGATCAAGCATGTCAGCGACGAGACCATCGCGGCCGCGCAGAAGAACTTTGCGCGGATGGATTCCGTTGGCCAGCAGCGCATGGCGCAGCTCCATGGCGGCAAGCGCGACAAGCTCGAGATCGCCCCGAACCTGTGGGCCGGTGTCGGCCTCGTGCGTGGCGGCGCCGGCACGGCGCTGGTCGGCGACGCCCAGACAGTCGCGGGCCGCATCAAGGAGTATCAGGACATCGGCATCGATACCTTTATCATGTCGGGCTACCCGCATCTGGAGGAAGCTTATCGTTTCGCCGAGCTGGTGTTCCCGCTGCTCTCGCTGGAGCAGCCCAGCAACGTGACCAAGCTTCACTTCAACGGCGGTCCTTTTGGTGAAACGGTCGGCAGCGACTTCCGTCCGCAGCAGAAGGTGTCGCAATCATGAGCCTGATCGACAGCGTTTCACCCCCGCGCAGCTTGCGCCTGCCGCGCGTCGACGGCCTGATCCAGTGGATCGTGCCGCTTGCCATCATCGCGATCTGGCAGGTCGCCAGCGTCACCGGCTTCGTGCCGACGCGGGTGTTGCCGGCGCCGAGCGACGTCTTGCTTGCGGGCTGGAAGCTGCTGCTCTCCGGCGAGCTCGCGCGCAACATCTGGGTCTCGTTCTGGCGCGCCTCGATCGGCTTCCTGATCGGCGGCAGCATCGGCTTTGCCTTCGGCCTCGCCAACGGCCTGTCACAGCTCTCGGCCAAGCTCACCGACACCACGCTGCAGATGGTGCGCAACGTGCCGCATCTGGCGCTGATCCCGCTGGTCATCCTGTGGTTCGGCATCGATGAGAGCGCGAAGCTGTTCCTGGTGGCGCTCGGCGTGTTCTTCCCGATCTACCTCAACACGCTGCACGGCATCCGCACCGTCGATCCGCAGCTGATTGAGATGGGCCGCATCTACGGCATGACTGACGGCGAGCTGTTCCGCCGCGTGATCTTCCCGGGCGCGCTGCCCTCGATCTTCGTCGGCATCCGTTTTGCGCTCGGTATCATGTGGCTGACCCTGATCGTCGCCGAGACCATCGCGGCGTCCTCGGGCCTCGGTTACATGGCGATGCAGGCGCGCGAGTTCATGCTGATCGACGTCGTTGTGCTCTCGATCCTGATCTACGCGCTGCTCGGCAAGCTCGCCGACAGCGCCTCCCGCGTGCTGGAGCGCCTGACGCTCTCCTGGCACCCCGCTTATTGGAAACGCTGAGCAGACATACTGGGAATCACATGCAGACTGCCCTTCGTACCTCCCTTCCGGACACCGAACTCGCAACCCGCGCCAATTTCGCGCCTCACGCCCGCGTGGTGCGCGAGGAGCGCCCGGTGCAGACCTCCGGCCTGCCGCTCAGCATCCGCGGCCTGCGCAAATCCTACGGCGACAACGAGGTGCTGCGCGGCATCGACCTGCACATCCCCGCCGGCCAGTTCGTCGCCATCGTTGGCAAAAGCGGCTGCGGCAAGAGCACGCTGCTGCGCCTTATCGCGGGCCTGGAGAAGTTCGACGCCGGCAGCATCTCGCTCGGCGACGCCGTGAAGCCCGAGGATATCCGCGTGATGTTCCAGGAGCCTCGGCTGTTGCCCTGGGCCCGCGTTCTCTCCAATGTCGAGGTCGGCCTCGGCCGCGATCGCGCCTCTTCCGACGCGCATTCACGCGCGGAGAAGGCGCTCACTGAGGTCGGGCTGACCGACAAGCGCGACCAGTGGCCATCGATACTGTCGGGCGGCCAGAAGCAGCGTGTAGCCCTTGCCCGTGCGCTGGTCTCGCGCCCCCGTGTGCTCGCCTTCGACGAGCCGCTTGGCGCGCTGGATGCGCTGACCCGTATCTCGATGCAGCGGTTGCTGGAGCGCGTCTGGCGCGACCAGGGCTTTACCGCGATCCTGGTGACCCACGATGTCGCCGAGGCGGTCGCGCTGGCCGACCGGGTGCTGGTGATCGAGGAAGGGCGGATCGCCCACGACGTCGTGGTTAACACGGCCCGGCCCCGCGAACGCGGCTCGGCCGAGCTCGCGGGTCTCGAAGGCTCGATCCTGAGCCACCTTTTGTCGGCGGACGATCGTACCTAGATAGACAGGGACCCCGGCTCGGGAACGATGCCATGAATGTAGTGCCCCGCGATCTCATGACCCAAACTGTCGTCTCCTCCGCCGATTTCCGCGGCGCCATGCGCCATCTCACCGGCGGCGTCAGCGTCATCACCGCCGGACGGGGCAAGGACATCACCGGCATGACGGTCACCTCGGTCAGCTCGTTCTCGGTCGATCCGCCGACGCTGATCGTCAGCATCAATCGCGACGCCTCGTCCTTCCCGCTGATCCGGCGCTACGGTGCCTTCGGCGTGAACATCCTCGCGGCCGATCAGCTCGAAATCGCCGAGCGCTTTGCCGGCAAGGGCGGGCTCAAGGGTGCCGATCGTTTCGCGGGCGCCAGATGGGTGACCGCGGTCTCCGGTGTTCCGCTGCTGGTCGGCGCATTGTCCGCCGTCGATTGCGAGGTCGAGGAGCTCATCGAGCGCCATTCGCACGGCATCGTCATCGGGCGAGTGCGAGACGTCAAGAATTCGACCCGCAATGCTGCGCTGGCCTATTGGCACGGTCAGTACGTGGCGGTGGATCAGGACGAAGACGCGGTCAGGCTCGCGGACGTCAGCGTTCCCAACCACGTCCGCCGCGGCATTTGATCGCCGCCGGCGATGGGCCGTGCAGGCTGGCCTTTTCCCCGTCATCGCTCTAGAAGCGCTGCCTGAGCCTCCCGCCGGGACAGCAATGGAGCGCAATGATGAAACGCGTCGCGACCTGGGCCTTCTACGCGGTCGGCGCGCTCGCGATCGCCTATCTCGCGCTCTACGCCTATGCGATGTTCAGCGGTCATCCGATCGTGCCGGGCGACCCCATCCAGATCTTCCGCAGGCCGGATGCGCCGAGCTATTCGTGAGGTTCGGGAGGTCTCGTAGGGTGGGCAAAGGCGCACTTGCGCCGTGCCCACCATCTTTCCCCGGCACCTGAAGCGGTGGGCACGCTTCGCTTTGCCCACCCTACGGCACCTGTTTTCACCCCCGCAAGATCGCCAGCGCCAGCGCCTGCGCGCGCGGGACGATGCTGTCGAGCTCGAGATATTCCTCCGGCGTGTGCGCGAGCCCGCCGACGGGGCCGAGGCCGCAGATGGTCGGCGTTCCGACCGCGGCGGTGAAGCCGGAATCGGCGCAGCCGCCGGAGAACTCGCCCTGAAGCGTCGTGAGGCCGGCCTGCCTTGCGGCGGCCTGATAGTTCTCGAACAGCGCCTTTGAATCAGCGCTCTGCACCACCGGCACGAACTCGCCCTTGATTGTGAGCGTCGCGCTGGTGCCGGGCACGTAAGGTGTCGCGATGATGGTCTCGATCGCCGCCATCACCCTCGCGCGGTCCGCCGGATCGACGTAGCGCAGGTCGATCTGCCCTTCCGCGTAAGGCGCCGTCGTGTTGACGGACTGCCCGCCCGAGACGAGGCCGACATTGAGCGTGATGCCCTTGTCGAGATCGGTCAGCGCGTGGATATGCACGATCTTGTGCGCGAGCTCGCCGATCGCGCTGACGCCGGCGGCGAAATTGGCGCCGGAATGCGCGGCTTTGCCGGTAATGGCGACATGCATGAAGATGCCGCCCTTGCGTCCCGTGACGATATTGCCGGTCGGGCGGCCCGGCTCGGAATTGAACACGGCGCGCGCGGTGCGCCCTTCGCGCTCGATCACGGGCCGTGAGGAGGGTGAACCGATTTCCTCGTCCGAGGTGATCAGCAGCTTGATCGGGTGCGGGTTGCCGCCGAATTTGTGAAAGGCGGTTGCCACGAACATGTTCATGACGACGCCGGACTTCATGTCGGCAACACCAGGACCATAGGCGCGCGTACCCTGGATCGTGAACGGACGCCGTCCGGCCTCGCCCTTGCCGAACACGGTGTCGCGATGCCCCATCAACAGCACCGGCTTCTCGTTGCTGCCGGGCTTTGCGACTTCGGCGTGGATGGCATCGCCGAATGTGGCGTGGCTTTCGCGCCGGAACGGAATGCCGTGCTCGGCGAAATGCTGCTCGAACCGCGCCCCGACCGCATCGACGCCTTCCTTGTCATAGGATCCGGAATCGATGTTCACGACATCGCGCAGCAGGTCGATCATCGCCTGCCGCTGCGACGCCAGCCAATCCGTGATTTGAGCTTGAGACATGTTCACCCTCGCGTGGTTCTCGGTGGCGCTTATAGGGCTTTGCGGGGGCTTGACCTAGTCGGAGAATGCGGTGCGGCCATGTCGCAGTCTGCGGGTTTGATGCACGCTGCCTCCCCAACGTCGTCCTGGCGAAAGCCAGGACCCATACTGCGGAATCTGTCGACGGAGGGTGGTAGGAGTACCGAACGACGAATCTTCGCCAAACTCCCCCTTGGGGCATTGGGTCCTGGCTTTCGCCAGGACGACATTGAGAGTCTGGAGGCTGTCTGCACTTCACCAACAAAAATGCCCGAGGACCAGCCCCGGGCATTCGCAGTCTCAATGTTCGGCAGGAGCGCCTACGCTCCCACCATCGGCATGCGCGGATATTCACCCGGGGTGCCGGCTGGCGTGATCGGAATGCCGCCGTCGGAATATTCGTTGAGCTTGTTGCGCAAGGTGCGGATCGAGATGCCCAGGATGTTGGCGGCATGGGTCCGGTTGCCGAGGCAGTGCTTCAGCGTCTCCAGGATCAGGTCGCGCTCGACGTCAGCGACGGTGCGGCCGACCAGTGCCCGCGTCACCTGCTCGGCGGCCATGGTGGCATGCGCCACGGCCGGTGCGGTCTTGGCGAGGTCGAGGCGGTCGCCGTCGGGCGTGAGGATCGCATCGGCACCGATCTCGTCGCCCTGCGCCATCAGGACCGAACGGTGCATGGTGTTTTCGAGTTCGCGGACGTTGCCCTGCCAGCGGTTGGTGGAGAGCACGCGCCGCGCTTCCGCCGAGATCGGGCGCATCGGCACGCCGTTGGCTTCGGCGTATTTCTTCACGAAGTGCTGGGCGAGCTCGAGAATGTCGAGGGGACGCTCGCGCAGCGGCGGGATCTTCAAATTCACGACGTTGAGCCGGAACAAGAGGTCCTCGCGGAACGTGCCTTCGCGCACGGCCTCGACCAGGTTGCGGTTCGAGGTCGCGATGATGCGGATGTCCACGGGGACGGGCTTGGTGCCGCCGACACGGTCGATCACGCGCTCCTGGATGGCGCGGAGCAGTTTCGATTGCAGGCGGACGTCCATCTCCGAGATTTCGTCGAGCAGCAGCGTGCCGCCGGTTGCCTCCTCGAACTTGCCGATACGACGGGCGATCGCGCCGGTAAAGGCGCCCTTCTCGTGGCCGAATAGCTCGGACTCCAGCAGATGCTCGGGGATCGCGGCGCAGTTGATCGAGATGAACGGGCGCTTGGCACGGGCCGAGCGGGTGTGGACGTATCGAGCCAGCACTTCCTTGCCTGTCCCGGATTCGCCGGTGATCATCACCGAAGCGTCCGAGCCTGCGATCTGCTGGGCGAGCTTGATCACCTTGGCCATCGCCTCGTCGCGATAGACCAGCTCGCGGGAATCGTTGGCGACGGCAGCCAGCACCGCTGCGATCAGCTCCGGGTCCGGCGGCAGCGGGATGTATTCCTTGGCGCCGGCATGGATCGCGGCGACCGCGGCGCGGGCGTCGTTGGTGATGCCGCAGGCGACGATCGGCGCGTGGATGTGTTCGGCCTCGAGCCGCATCACGAGGTCGCGGATGTCGAGGGCGACGTCGACCAGCAGCAGGTCGGCGCCCTTGCCGCTGCGCAGCACGCGCATCGCCTGTTCGTTATCCTCGGCGTGGGTCACGGTGGCGCCGTTCGCCATCGCGATCTTGGTGGCGGTGGTGAGCTGGCCCTTCAATGTGCCAACGATGAGAAGCCGCATGTCAGTCTCCTGTCCGTCTGGTCGCGCTGCCGCGCGTCGTCGCTTTAGGCGCGTTCAGTCTTGATGATTTCAGTCATGGTCACGCCGAGCTTGTCCTCCACCAGGACGACTTCGCCGCGGGCGACCAGCTTGTTGTTGACGTAGATGTCGATGGCTTCGCCGACGCGCCGGTCGAGCTCGAGCACGGTCCCGGGTCCGAGCTTCAACAGCTCGCTGACGTCCATCTTGGAGCGGCCGAGCACGGCCGAGACCTGCACCGGCACGTCGAACACGGCCTCGAGGTCGGCGGCGGCGCGCGTCGCATATTCGTCCTCGTTGTAGCCGACGTCGGTGCCGGTAGGCGGCATCGGGCCGTTGAGATCGGGCAGCGGGACCTGTCCGTCAGTGTCGCTCATGGTTTAACTCCCCCTGCGGGACGCAACGTAGCGCCCCACCATTTCGTCGATCTTGGCCGCGATGGCGGCGCGCTCCAGCACGACGCCGCCATCGGCCCATTCGATCCGGCAGTCGCCGGTGGCAATCTCGGGCTCGGCCAGAATCACCAGCCGGCCTTCGAAGCCGTTCTGCCTGGCCAGCCGCTCGATGTTCTCGCGCGCGGCATCGTAGAGCGCGTCGTTGATGCGAACGACGAGATGCGGCGTCGCGACCAGATGCGAGAAGCAGTCCTTGACCAGCGCGACGATCTCGCCGAGCGGCTCGCCGGCGACCAGATCGGCGCACAGCTTGCGCGCCACCGCGACCGCGACGTCGACCGCTTCCGTCTCCATCTTGGATTCGATGTTGCCGATGCCCGAAGCGATGCCCCGGATGGCGATGTTGATCTCTTCCATGGCGAGCGCGACGCGGCGGTCGCTCTCGGCCTTGGCCTCGCGCTGGCCGGCGGCGAAGCCGTCCTGATAGGCGCGCGCCTCGGCTTCCGCGACCTTCTGGGCGATCTCGGCCGCGGTTGCGGCCTTCTCGCGCGTCCGGTCGGGCGCGGCGAAGTCGTTGTCGAACAGGAATTTTGCCGGAGCGGCCATCAATACACCAGCTCGTCGTCGGCGCGGTTCTTGGTCAGCATGATCTCGCCCTTGGCGGCGAGATCCTTGGCCAGGTTGACCAGCAGCGCTTGGGCCTCGTCGACGTCGCGCAGGCGGACCGGGCCCATCGCCGCCATGTCGTCCTGGAGCATTTTGGCCGCACGCGAGGACATGTTGCCGAAGAAGAAGTTGCGGACGTCCTCGTTGGCGCTCTTGAGCGCGACGCCGAGCTTGTCCTTGTCGACGTTGCGCATCAGGGTCTGGGCGGAGCCGGAATCCAGCTTCACAAGGTCGTCGAAGGTGAACATCAGCGCCTTGATGCGCTCGGCCGATTCGCGGTTGTCCTCTTCCAGCGAGGTGATGAAGCGGGTTTCGGTCTGGCGATCGAAATTGTTGAAGATTTCCGCCATCACCTCGTGGGCGTCGCGTCGGCGGGTCTGGGACAGATTGGACATGAATTCGGTCCGCAGCGTCTTCTCCACGCTCTCGATCACCTCCTTCTGCACCGCCTCCATCTTCAGCATGCGGTTGACGACGTCGAGCGCCAGATCCTCGGGGAAGATGCCGAGCACGCGGGCGGCGTGTTCCGGCTTCAGCTTCGACAGCACGACCGCAATGGTCTGCGGATATTCGTTCTTGAGATAGTTGGCGAGCACCTCTTCCTGCACGTTGGAGAGCTTCTCCCACATGTTGCGGCCGGCGGGGCCGCGGATTTCGTCCATGATGCCGTTGACGCGCTCGGGCGCCAAATATTGCTGGAGCAGCCGCTCGGTGGCGTCGAAATTGCCCATCAGGGCGCCGGAGGCCGACATCCGCGAGACGAATTCGAGCAGCATGTCCTCCACGGTGTCGACCTCGACGGTGCCGAGCGTCGACATTTCCAGCGAGAGCTGGCGCACCTCGTCGTCGTCGAGCAAGCCCCAGATCTTGCCGCCATATTGCTCGCCAAGCGCCAGCATCAGGATCGCGGCGCGCTTCGGTCCCGCCACCGCGTCGACCTTCGCGCCTCCGCGGCTGCCGGCACGCTGACCGAGCGTGGAGATCACGCTGGTGATGTCGTTGGAATTGGCGTTTTGCAGGGCGGCGGCCATGTCAGATCACTTCTCGATTATTTCGCGGGTTCGGTCAGCCATTGGCGGATGATGGCGACCGTCTCGTTGGGATTGCGCTCGGCGAGTTCGCCGACGCGATGGACGGATTGGGCATGGACCTGGCCCTGGACGGTGGCGACGTCGATCGCGCTCGCAGCGCCGCTCGGCAGGAGCGGCTGGCTGGCGGGCGCGGCCTCGTCGCTCGCCGGACCGGTGAGGACGCCGGAGATGGCGGCTGCGACTTCGTCCGATGCCAGGATGCGCTTGACCAGCGGCCGGATGACCAGGAACAGCACGACCAAACCGAGCAGCATCATCACGCCGAGCTCGACGAAGTACATGACGTCGTCCTTGGTGAACTGGAGCATGCCGAGCAAGCCGCTCGGCTCCGCGATCGGAGTGGTGGAGGGGGCGTCGGCAAAGCGCAGATTGACGACCTCGACCTGGTCGCCGCGCTTCTGGTCGAAGCCGATCGCCGATCGCACCAGCGTGGCGATGCGGTCGAGCTGCTCCTTGGTACGGTCCTGGTAGGCCAGATCGCCCTTCTCGTTCTTGGAGTAGATGCCGTCGACCAGCACCGCGACCGAGATGCGGTTGACCCGGCCGGCTTCGGTCACCTCGGTCTTGGTGGTGCGGGAGATCTCGTAATTGTTGGTCTCTTCGCTCTTCTTGCTCTGGTCCTTGGCCGCAACGCCGCCGTTCTGCTGGTTGCCCGGCAACTCGTTGTTGACGGTGACCTGGCCGTTGTTGTCGGCGGTCATGCTCTGCTCTTCGCGGGTCTGGCTCGAGCGCAGCACGCGGCCTTCGGGGTCGTACTTGTCCGAGGTCTGGGTGATCTTGTTGAAGTCGAAATCGGCGGAGAGCTGGACCCGGGCGCGCCCGGTCCCCACCACGGAGGAGACGATGTCCTCGACCTGCTTACGCATCCGCTTCTCGAAGGCGGTGCGGCGCTCGTCGCCCATCGCCTGCTCCGGGTCGGTCTGGGCGCCGTCGGCGAGCAGCTGCCCGGTCTCGTCGACGATCGAGACCCGCTGCGGCTTCAGCCCGTTCACGGCAGAGGCGACGAGGTGGCGGATGGCGCGGATCTGCTGGGCTTCCAGCGCGCCGCGGACCCGCACCACGATCGAGGCCGATGGCTCCGGCGCCTCGCGCGAGAACAGCGGGCGCTCGGGCAGCACCAAATGGACGCGGGCGGCCTGGATGCGGTCGATGGCCCGGATGGTGCGGGCTAGCTCGCCTTCCAGCGCGCGGAGATGGTTGATGTTCTGGACGAAAGAAGTGGTGCCGAGCGCATCCGACTTGTCGAACACCTCGTAGCCGACGCCGCCGCCCTTGGGCAGGCCGCCCTCGGCGAGCTTCATCCGCAGCCGGGTGACCTTGTCCTTGGGCACCATGATGATGGTGCCCTCGTTGCGCAGCTCGAACTGGATGCCCTGGCGCTCCAGGTCCTTGATGATGCCCGAGGAGTCCTCGACGCTGAGGTCGGTGAACAGCGTCGTCATCTGCGGCGTGGTGACGCGCATGATGACGAACGCAAAGAAGCCGACGAGCGCGGCGGTGACCGCGATCATCGCCCCGAACCGGGCGGCTCCGATACCCTTCAGAAAGTCCGCAAGACCTTGCAAGCAACCGCCCCGACAGATTCGGCTGCTTTCACAGGAAAGGCCGACTGGGCAATTATTGCCTAGGTGATGGTTTCGATATGGTTAACGAAGGTTAAGAGCTGCGACAAAAGTAGCGCCAAAACGAAACATGAAAAAAATCGGCCTCGCAAGGCGAGGCCGATTTTCGTCAAAAGCCGCAGATTTCCGGATTGCCTACTGGCGATATTGTTGGATACGGGTGGTGCGAAGTCCCGCCAGACCATGCTGGTCGATCGAAAACTGCCAGGAGAGGAATTCGTCAACCGTCAGGGTATAACGGCTGCAGGCCTCCTCAAGGGAGAGAAGACCGCCACGGACTGCGGCGACGACCTCGGCCTTGCGGCGGATGACCCAGCGTTTGGTGCCGGGTGCAGGCAGATCCGCAATCGTCAACGGACTACCGTCCGGCCCGATGACGTATTTTACCCTCGGGCGATGGGGTTCTGTCATGGCGTACTCACAAACTCTCAACCACTGAACTCACTCAGGAACCCTACGCCCGCCGACTTAAAAATCCGCTAAGCCTAAGGCTTCAATACAATTCTCGTTGAAAATGGCTGGAACGCAGCCGTCTCGACCGGCGGGACGGTGCGTCCGGGCGGGCCGAGGGGGTGTTCGTAAATACTTTACTAACGAAAGAGGCCTGCGGGGGTGTCGCACGGCCCTCAACGTCGTCCTGGCGAACGCCAGGACCCATTACCCCAGCGCGAAGTTTGGCGAAGACTCGGAGTTACTTCCTCGCGCCAAAACGACTTTCGGTGGCGATGGGTCCTGGCTTTCGCCAGGACGACACAGCGGCATTCCGCCTTTAATTGCTGGCCGTCGCGATGATGCTCTTGACCTGGCTCATCGTGTAGCTGGCGCCATCGATGGTCAGCAGCGGCGGCGACTGGGTCAGGTCCACGGATGACACCGTGCCCTGCACCTGCGCGGCGATGCCGACATTGTTGTTGGCGACGTCCTTGCCCGTGGCCGAGATCGTGTACTTGCCGTCGGGCCATTGCGTGCCGTCATTGCCCATTCCGTTCCAGGTGAACGGAACGTCGGTGCCCGCGCCGGCGGTGTATTTGCCGGTGAACACGGTCTGGCCGCTGGCATTGGCGACGGTGATGTCGACGGTGGCGTCGCTGGGCACGTTGAGATGCCAGGTTGCCGACGAGTTGGTCATACTTGCGGTCGTGCCGTCGACCAGGGCGGTCTTGCCGACGAAGCCGAGCGCCTGGGTCGCCTGCGTGGTCTGTTGCAGGGTGACGAGCTGGGACAGCGAGTCGTTGGTCTTGAGCTGCTGCTCGACGCCGGCGAACTGCACCAGCTGCTGTGTGAACTGGTTGGTGTCCAGCGGATCGAGCGGATTCTGATTCTGCAGCTGCGTCGTCAGCAGCGTCAGGAAGGTCTGGAAGTTGCCGGCCAGCGTCGCGCCGGTGCTCGAGCCCAGGCTTGGGTTAGACGAGGATTTCGGCAGGTCGGTCGTGCCGGAGACGACGGACGGGGCGGTGGCGGCATTCGTGGTAGTCATGATCGAATACTCCTCACACTCTGATATCGACGCCGCTGCTCGATCCGAGCATGCGGCCGTAGCTGCGCCCGACCGGGGCTGCGGGAACTGCGTCGTCGTCGCTGACGATCAGCCGGCGGGCATTGCCGCCATTGTCGTTGTTCTGGCCGGAGTTCTGCCCCGACGAGTTCTGGTCGCGCAGGCTGAAGGACAGTCCGTTGCTGCCGGTTTTAAGGCCGGCATCGTCGAGCGCGCGCTGCAATTGCGGCGCGTCCTGCCGCAGCATCTGCAGCGTCTCCGGCTTCTCGACGGTGAGATGCGAGGTGACCTGGCCGTTGCGGTCGACATTGATGCGGACGTCGATGCGGCCGAGGTCGAGCGGATCGAGGCTGATGTCGAACCGGGTCTTGCCCGCGCGCGCAGCGGCGGCAATTTCGATCGGCACGCCGCTGATCGGAATGGCCGTATTGGTGGCCGCGGTCGCCGTGAGCGTCGCGGTCGAAGCGGTCGCGGCCGAAGTCGTATTGGTCAGCGACGCCTGCACGGCCGAGGCCGCCTGCGCGCTGGTGTCGGTGGTGGGGACAGCGACCTGCGTGCCGGCATGGGCATGATTGGTTGTCGTCGCCGGTGCCACATCGGCGGTGCGGTCGGAAGTCCCAGCCTTGGCGTCGGCCGCGTTCGCATCGATGGACGGCTTGTCCGGTTGCGGATGCGCCGTGGTGGCGGACGCTGCTGTCGCCGAGGTCTGCGCGGCGTTCGCCTTGCCGGTGTCCTGGCCGATATTGGAGACGTCGCTCGCGCCCTGCGCGATCGCTGCGGCCTTGAACGAGGTTTTTGGCGTGCCCTGGTCGACCGCGGCGATCAGGCCGCCATTGGTCTTGGCATCGGTCGCGGTCGAATCGGTCGTCCCGGTCGCGGCATCGGCCAGCGTCGCCGAAGTGTCGGCATCGACCTTGGCACTTGCGGTCTTGGCGCTCTTGTCGCCCGGCGTCGCGGTATCGGTCTTGGGGCCGGCGATCTGCGCCGCGATGGACGCGCTGGCGGCGATGCCGGCGGCGGCAATCGTCAGCGGCGAGGAGGCGGAGCCGGCGGCCTGGTTCGTAGCCGCGTTCGGATCGGCCGGCACGGCCACGACGAGTGCGTTTGGATCGGGCACAGCGGCGGCCTGCGTCGCGTCAATCTGCGCGGCTGCGACGGCGTCAACGGCGGCAAGGCTGCCGTCGGCCTTGTCCCCCTTGGTCTCGTCGGACTTGTCGGCCGATTTGGCGTCGGACGCCTCCGGCTTGTCCTTGGTCTTGCTATCAGCCTTGGCCGCATCAGCCGTCGTATCGTTCTTGGCGTCGCTCTTGGCGTCGTTCTTGATGTCGTTTTTGGCGGACGCGGAATTGTCAGTGTCGTCGCTGGCCTTGCTCTGCGAGGGCTTGTCGGTCGCCGAGCGATCGCGCGGGCTCCTGTCCGAGGCGGAGGAGGATGAATCGGTCCGGCGCGGGGAGTCCTGCGCGGAGGACGCCGCGCTGTCGCTGATCGCCTGGGTGTTGCTGTCCACCAGCGAGCCGAACGAGTCGTTGGCGGAGTTCTCTTTCGGCGCTTGCGACCGGGCAGGCTTTTGCTGCGCGCTCGGGACTTGCACGCTTGCCACGACATCTGACGTACGACCGACCACAGGCAACCCCTTGGAAACATCTTCGCCATGAGAGGGAGCAAGGAGCGGGCCATCCTCGCGCTGAGTAACTTTATTTAATGAAATCAATGGTTTGATGATTTGGCGTCCCCGCCTCAGGGCCTCTCGAAGGCCCACCATTTCTGCCTCCCCGGCAAGAATTGCCGTAAACCTTGCGGGGTCCGTGATTGCTTCACCGGAAGGCCGCCTATATTAAAGAGACAGCTCTCAACCGCTTTCGACCGGGCAGGCCGTGCCTTTCGGGAACTCTCAGTTCCCGGGGGATCGCCGATGTCCCGCTGGAAGCACCCAGCGGATCGCCCAACGCCGCCGTCCACAACGCTTTAAGGCCCATGCTCAACAGTCTGGATCTCGAAGGCCGTCCTGAGGATACCAGGGTCGTCGTTGCCATGTCGGGCGGCGTCGATTCATCGACGACGGCTGCGCTTTTGAAGGCGGAAGGCTACGACGTCGTCGGCATCACGCTGCAGCTCTACGACCATGGTGCGGCGACCCATCGCAAGGGCGCCTGCTGCGCCGGCCAGGACATCCACGACGCCCGCGACGTCGCGGCCAAGCTCGGCATTCCCCATTACGTGCTCGATTATGAGGACCGCTTTCGCGAATCCGTCATCGATAATTTCGCCGACAGCTACGCGCTCGGCGAGACGCCGGTGCCGTGCATCGAGTGCAACCGCTCGGTCAAGTTTCGCGACCTTTTGAAGACCGCGCGCGAGTTGGGCGCCACCGCGCTCGCCACCGGCCATTACGTCGCCTCGCGCCGCCGCGCCGACGGCTCGCGCGCGCTGGTGTGTGCCGCCGACGCCGATCGCGACCAGAGCTACTTCCTGTTCGCGACCACGCAGGAGCAGCTCGATTATCTGCGCTTTCCGCTCGGCGACATGACTAAGCCCGAGACGCGCGAGTTGGCGCGGCGCTTCGGTCTAGCCGTCGCCGACAAGCACGACAGCCAGGACATCTGCTTCGTGCCCACCGGCCGCTACACGGATATCATCACCCGCCTGCGGCCGAACGCGATGGACCCCGGCGACATCGTCGATCTCGACGGCCGCGTGCTCGGCCGTCACAACGGCATCGCCAATTTCACCATCGGCCAGCGCCGCGGCCTCGGCATCGCAGCCGCCGCACCGCTGTTCGTGGTGCGGCTGGAGGCCGCCAACCGCCGCGTCGTCGTCGGCCCGCGCGAGGCGCTGAAGATGCATCGCATCAGCTTGCGCGACGTCAACTGGATTGGCGATGGCGACATCGACTGCGCCATCGGCAATGGACTCGAAATGTTCGTGCGCGTGCGCTCGACCCGCGCGCCCCAGCCGGCGTGGCTGCGCGGCGCAAACGGCCATTACGAGGTCGAGCTCGTCGCCGGCGAAGAGGGCGTTTCGCCGGGCCAGGCCTGCGTGTTCTACGACGCACCTGGCGGCCAGGCCCGCGTGCTCGGCGGCGGCTTCATTCAAAGCGCCGCCGCGAAGGCCGCAAGCAGCACGACGAGGCCGCTCGCAGAAGCGGTCCGCGGCTAAAAAAATATATAGGGCAGGGCATGGCAGCAGACATCTCGCGGGCCGGGGTCGAGAAGGCCTATGGCCGCTGGGCGCCGGTCTACGATCTCGTGTTCGGCAAGGTGTTCGACGCCGGCCGGCAGTCGACCATCGCCGAGGCCGACCGCATCGGCGGCCGTATCCTCGACGTCGGCGTCGGCACCGGGCTTTCGCTGTCGGATTATGCGCGCACCACAAAAATCTGCGGGGTCGACATCTCCGAGCCGATGCTTCGCAAGGCGCAATCGCGCGTGCGTGCGCTGCGCCTGAGCAATGTCGAGGTGCTCTCGGTGATGGACGCGAAGAATCTCGCCTTCCCTGGAAACTTCTTCGACGCGGTGGTCGCGCAATACGTCATCACCGCCGTGCCGGATCCGGAGGGCACGCTCGACGAGTTCGTGCGCGTCTTGAAGCCCGGCGGCGAGCTGATCCTGGTCAATCACATCGGCGCCGAAAAGGGTTTGCGCAAACTCTCCGAACTCGCGTTTGCGCCCTTGGCTCGCCGTCTCGGCTGGCGCCCGGAGTTTCCGTGGGCCCGCCTGGTCGTCTGGGCCGCAAAGCACGGCGGCGTTACGCTGGCGGAGCGCCGCCCGATGCCGCCGATGGGGCACTTTTCGTTGATCCGCTACCTCAAATCGTAATGTTCGGGGGTGGGAACAGGGCGCGCGCCCCGCGCGTTTCCCTCCCATGCGCACCACATCGAACATCATTCTGGCCAGCCTCCTGATCGCCGCCTCCGGCAGCGCGATCGCGCAGGCCCCGCCCGCCCCGGCGACGCCGCCGCAACAAACCGCGCCGCCATCCCCACAGCATGCGACGAATTGTACGCCGCAGGACCGCCCGAACCGCTCAGCCGACGGCACCACCACCGGCCAGTCACGGGAACCGCTCGGCGACAAGCTGGCCAAATCGGACGGCGTGCTCTGCCCGCCCTCCGGCGTCGATCCCGAGATGCACGCCCCGGCGCCTAGCACGAACGGCGCCATGCCCGTGATCCCGCCCCCCGGCAGCCCCGGCGGGGATCCGACAGTAAGGCCGAAATAGCTTGTCGCGCCGAAGCCTTGGCGTAGGCGGAGCCTGTTCCGCATCCCCAATCTCGTCGTCATGCCCCCGGGCTCGTCCCGGGCATCCACGTTCTCGGCGGCAGCGAAGACGTCCGTGGATGGCCGGGACAAGCCCGGCCATGACGGTGCGGCCGGAAATTAAGCTCAAAACAAGCCAATTCGTCTCCACCCGCGGCCATGTCCGCCGAAGCTTTCGCTAAGCGGAAGCGAAGGCGGATTGACAGCCCGCCGCCCCCTTCCTTATATGCCGCGCGTTCGCGAGATCGGCCTTGTCAGGCCCTCGCGACCCTGTGGCGGGGTAGCTCAGCTGGTTAGAGCACGGGAATCATAATCCTGGGGTCGGGGGTTCGAGTCCCTCTCCCGCTACCAAATTCCGCGATTTTGCATCCCTAATTACTATCTCCTGCGATTTTGTACTCCTGACCCGTAGCGGTCGGAGCCCCGCTTGCGGGACTGCGTTGTCCGAGAAAAAGCCTCGCGGAGCGTCCCGAACTCAGGAATCGTCATTTTTCCATCCCGGTCACGAACCAGGAGGGTGAGGAGATCGGGAAAGTGCCAATGGATGTCCTGCACTGAAATCCCGGCCTGACATGTTGACGAGAATCGGAGTGATCTCGGATACGCACGGCCTTCTCCGGCCGGAGGCCGAGCGCTGTCTTGCGGGAGTGTCGCATATCCTCCACGCCGGTGATATCGGCGCGCCGGAGGTTCTGGAGCGGCTTTGCCGAATAGCACCCGTCACCGCCATCAGGGGAAACGTCGACGTCGGCAGCTGGGCGAGGCGCTATCCCGAAACCGAAACGGTGCACCTCGGCGCTCGTTGCTTCTATCTTCTGCACGATCTCAAGACGCTGGCCATCGACCCTGCGGCAACCGGTGTGAACGTGGTGATAGCAGGACATTCGCATCGGGTGCAGGTCAACACGATCAACGGAGTGCTTTTCCTGAATCCCGGGAGCGCCGGTCCGAGGCGCTTCAAGCTGCCGATCACGCTGGCAACGCTCGATCTGGATGAGGGCGACCTGCGGCCCACCATCCATGAGCTCGACGCGTGAACGAGGTACGTGCGTCGCAGCTAGTGGGTATTCGATTTTTGCCACCGCTCCAGATCAATCGGGGGACGCTTTGGGTCGATCTGCTCCTTCTCGGGATTCCCCTGCCAAGGCTGGTCCGTCTGCCGGTGGGTTGGCAAATCGGTCTGCTGTCGCGGATCGTCGACCGGGGTTTCTCTCGGATCGTTTTCAGGTTCTTTTGCTTTCGGCATAAGCTGTCCTCTCTACAATCCGTCGATGCGGCGGCACGCGATCAGCGTACTGGCGCGGCACGGAAGTACCGATCATCATCTCGAAATTCGGGCGATCCATCGCGGGGTCATGCGCTGATGAGAGGATGGAGCGGAGCTGTTCGCGCTGCTGATCGTTGAGGCAGCCGGCTCCTGTGGAGGGGCGGCCCAGATAGTCCGTTGCCCCGAACATCTGCGGGACGGCGAACCAGACGATGAAACCCACAAACAGGACCGCGGCCACTCCCGATCCCGCCATCATCAGCTTCCGGGTGCCGTCCTTCTCCGTTTCACGCGATAGATCCTTGACCATGAACAAAAAGCCGTCGGTAGGAACTGCGGGGTCAACACGGGCAGGAATCGTTCGTTCCTACGGGCATGTATCGGCCGCCGAGGCTGCCTGCGCTATCATATGGGCTTGCAGGACCGAAACCCTCTCATCCGCGTTTTGCTGTCATGACGCACATCATCTTTAGCGACTACCGCAATCCTGCTGCCGAACAGGCCTATGAGATCGCATGGGACTTTCTCGCCCGTAGTGGAGCGATCCACGATGAATTCGATGCGTGCGTATTTCTAGCCCAACGCATCACCATGATGGTCCAGGAAGGCCAGGAAAATCGGATCCGGATGGCGAACCGCGCGATCTCCGAATACCAGTACCATCTCGAGAACCTCTGCAAGTCGGTCCGCGGCGCGGCTGCTTCACGGGCTTGAGGGCTCGCGAGGAGTTCCGCTGATCACTGCCGATCGGCGATCGTCAGCTTGCCGCGTGCCCCGGTACGTCCGCTCCTGCGCGGTGCAATGGCCGGAACGAGTGCCGGCGCTTCCCCGGCCATGCGCATGGCGAAATAGGCGATCGTCGCCTTGAGACCGTCTTTGAGCGCCACGCGCGGGCGCCATCCCAGCGCTCGAACGGCTGTGTCGATCACCGGTTTGCGGCGCTTTGGATCGTCCTTGGGCAACTCCTCGAACCGGAGCGGGGAAATTGATTCCGTGTACGCCAGCACGTCGCGCGCAATGGCCTCGATGGTGACCTCGTGGGGATTTCCCAGATTGCACGGACCGGTAATCGAAGACGAACTCTCCATGAGCAGCTGGAGGCCGTGCACGAGATCGTCGACGAAGCAGAAGCTCCTGGTCTGCGTACCACCTCCATAGATCGTGATCGGCTCTCCGCGAAGTGCCTGCACGATGAAGTTGGAGACCACGCGTCCGTCATTCTCCAGCATCCGGGGTCCGTACGTGTTGAAGATGCGCGCGACCTTGATTTCGACCCCGTACATGCGATGGTAATCGAACATCAGCGTTTCCGCGGCCCGCTTGCCCTCGTCGTAGCAGGCCCGGGGCCCGATCGGATTGACGTTGCCGAGATAGGTTTCCGGCTGGGGATGGACCTCCGGATCGCCGTAGACCTCGCTGGTTGATGCCTGCAGCACCCGCGCGCCTTTCCGCTGCGCGAGCTCCAGCATGTTGATGGTGCCGAGCACGCACGTCTTCATCGTGCCGACCGGATCCTTCTGATAGTGACGGGGCGACGCCGGGCAGGCGAGGCTGTAGATCCGGTCGATGTCGCCGTCGATCTCGACGGGATCGCGCACGTCATGTTCGATGAAGCGAAAATTCGGATGATTGAGCAGCGGCCGGATGTTGTCGATCCTTCCCGTAAACAGGTTGTCGAGACAGATCACGGTGTGGCCGCGCTGCAGAAGCGAGTCGCAGAGGTGGGATCCGATGAAGCCGGCGCCGCCGGCCACCAGAACGGTGGGGGAGCGGCGGGACGCGTTGATGCGGGTCTGAAGTGTCATGGTGGTGCCTTTCAGATTTGAGCGACCTGCATGGGACGCGAGGCGGGAAGTTGCGGGGCTTTCCGACGGCGACGGACCGATGCCTCGGCGTAGTAGGTCTCCACTTGCCGGGCGCGATGGTCGGAGGTGTGGTCGGCCAGAACGCGCCGCCGTGCGTTTTCCGCGATCGTGCGCCTCCGCTCCTCGGGCATGTCGCGCAGGATCTCCACGACGTCGCGGGGGCTCGATGCGAGCAGGATTTCCCGGAAAGGCTCGAAGACGGTCTCGATTCCAGGCCACCGGTCCGAGATGACGGGCGTGCCGCACGCGGCCGCTTCGAACAGCCGAACGCTGGGCGAGAAGCCGAGCGCGCGCATGTCGGCGCGGGTGGCGTTTAGCGTAAAGCGTTGCTCTGCGTAAAAGCCCGGATGATGTCTCGGCGTGAGGTGCTCGATCCGGGCGACATTGGCGGGCCAGACCACCTCATCGGGATATTGCGCGCCGGCGACGACGAATTGCTCGCGTGACAGAGTGCGAGCGGGGGCGAGCAGCAACTGCTCCAGAACCGGTTGCCGGTCCTCGCTATAGGTTCCGAGATAGCCTAATGCCCACTTCTTCTCCACGCGTTGTGGCGCGTAGATGTCGGTGTCGGCACTGCAATACAGCACCCGCGCCAGCGGACTGCCATAGTTCTCCTCAATCATGCCGGGCACCGGGCCGCCGGCAAAGGACAAATAAAGGTCGAAGCGCGGGATCATCGCCGCGGAAAGATAGTCCAGGCCCTGCTCGAGCTTGGCAAGCGTGACCGGCGTGTCGATGTCGTAGAAGGCGGTAATCCCCCGGGCGTGGGTCGTGATCCATTCGGAGATCGCGATGCCGTCGGGCACGTAGGAGCCAATGACCACCAGATCGGCATCGCGGATTATCTTGCCGAAACGCTGCGGGATGTCCTTCAAGGATTGATAAAGCTCGACGGTCCAAGCGGAAGGCTTGGCAAGATCACGATGCTCGCGATACCAGGGGACGTCGCGTTCGAGAAACGTGACGTGGTGACCTCGTCGTGCCAGGGCTTCGATCAGGGCGCGGTAGGTCGTGGCATGACCGTTGCCCCAGGACGAAGTAACCGAAAGACCGACGACGACGATGGTGAGGTTCATTCTGCTGCCTCGATTCGCGAACTGCTTGCGGCAAAGAGATCGTTGAACTGGCGCGCGCGCTGCCGGTAGGTGTGATGGCTCAGAATGCGCGCACGAGCGCGCGCTGCGATCGCCTGAGCCCGGTCGAGGCGCAGTGCGGCAAGATGCTCTGCGACCTCGGTCCCGCTCGCGGCCACCAGCACCTCGCGATCTGGTTCGAGAAAATGATCGATGCCGTCCCACTGGTCGGTGATCAGGCAGGCTCCGGCACCGATGGCTTCGAACACGCGCGTTGGCGGCGAGAAGCCGTAGCGGGCCATGCTATCGCGATTGACGTTCAGCGTAGCCAGAGCGGAGCCGAAAAACGCGTTGTGGTCGCCGGTCCCGACATGCCCGACCTTGTGCAGATTGGCTGGCGTGTCTTTCGAGTCCCACCCCGATCCACCGAGCACGAATGTCTTGTCCGGCAATCGGCAGGCGACATCGATAAAGAACCGCTCGACGCGCTGCTCGCGATCAGGGAGGCGGTTTGCCAGCAAGCTCAGATCGCAGGTGAAGTGCGCATTGGGCGGCGCCGGAAAGTGCGTGGCGGGGTCGAGCGCATTGTAGATCGGCACGCAGTCTCGCGCGCCGATGCCGCGATAAGCGGATACGACAGCATCGCCGCCGCCATAGGTCAAAACCATGTCGTAGGACCGGATCGCATGGCGCAGATGATGGTCTGGATTGTCCGCCACCGATTCCAGCGTCGCGGGGGCATCGACGTCCCAGTAGATGCGCATCGCATTCGACGGAATTTCAGCGACCGCGTTCTCCAGCTCCCGATCGAAGACGCCGACGCCGCTGGCCTTGACCAGCATGTCGGCCGAGCGGGCCGCTTCCTCAAGCGAGCTTCGCCAGCCGTCGGGCGTCGCGGCGTAGACCACCACCTTCGCCCAGTCCGGATCGTCGATGTCGCGATGGGCCTGGCGCTCGAAGGCATCGGGCTCGAAGAATGTGACGTCGTGGCCGAGGGCCACAATCTCCTTCAGCATGCCGCGGTAATAGGTGGCAGCACCGTTCCAGTAGGATGAGACGAGGCTGGACCCGAAGAAGCAGATCTTCATGCGGAGGCTCCGATGTATCGCAGGGGCTTTTTGGAGTGGCCTGTGACCCGGAGGTCCTGCACGATGCCGACAAGCTGCTCCGCCCGGTGACGGCAGGTGTGACGTTCCTTGATTGTCCGGAGTCCGGTCTCCACGGTGGAGGACCATAACTCCCGGTCATCGAGCAGCGCACGAAGCGCCCGCTTCATTTCGGTGCCGTCGGAGGCGCCGAGATAGGCACCTTCCGGGAACAGGCCTTCCGCATCCGACCAGGGGGCCGAGACCAGTGGAATGCCGCAGGCCATCGCCTCGAAGACGCGAATGGTTGGAATGCCCGGAAGCAAGCGGACATAGGGGCCGCGGGGAACGTGGACAGTCGCGCGTGCGCCGGCGAAAGCGATGGGAGCCCAGTGTGCGGGCAGCCAGCCGCCATACCGAATGCCTGCCGCCTGAATGGTGTCGAGCGCCCCGTCCGAATAGCGGACGCCATAGACCCCCGCGCGCAGCTTCAGCTCGGCCACGGGTTCGACCAGAAATTCGTTGAGCTCGGTGCTGCGTTCGCCGTCGCCCCAATTTCCGATCCAGACGACATCGTCGGTGCGCTCGACATGCGGCAGCGGATGGTACAGGGCGATGTCGGCCGCCTCGTGCCAGGTGAAGGCCCGGTCCGCCCAGCCGAGCTTCAGATAGATTTGACGAAGGACCTCGCCGAAGGCGAGCACACCGTCGAAGCCGTCGAGGTCGAACTGCGCAAGTTCGTCCGGTGCGCTAACGGCGCGATGATGGGTGTCGTGGAACAGCAGCGTGAACGGAGCGCCGTGAGCCCGTCTCGATCCGATGTCTGCGATTAGATCAGGCGAATTCCATTCGTGGACGACGACGAGATCGGCGCCGTGCAAGGCTTCATCGAGATTAAGGGAGGCATCGTAGCGGCGGAGGCCGATGCCGGGAAATAGCGTTGGAATATCCTCCATCGTTTGACTGCCACCCTCGCGGATCGCATTCAATCGGCTCCAGCCGTCGATCGGCTCGAACACGACGACCTCATGGCCGAGCGCGTGAAGTTCGCGGGCATAACCACGCAGGAAATGGGCATTGCCGTTGTTCCAGCAGGAGGTGAACGCGTGGTAGAACAGAACGCATTTCATGCGCGTACCTCCATGGGGGCGGGCGCGTGATGGACGGCAAGCAGCTCCTGGTAGAGGCTGAGATAGGCGCTCGTGGTCCGGGTCAGCGAGTAGGTCAGGGAATGCTCAAAGGCGGCACGTTGCAGCCGCACCCGCTCGCGATCGTCGGTGCACAGACCTGCGAGTGCTCGATGCAGCGCCTTGCTGTCGGTGGGATCGACGAACAGCGCGGCCTCGCTCCACAATTCCCTGAAAGTGGGAATGTCGGACAGGATGAGAGCGCATCCCGCCGCAGCGGCTTCCAGAACGGAGAGGCCGAACGGCTCATAGAGCGCAGGGCTGGCGAAGATGGCGGCGTGCTGCAAGTACGCGCGCATGGCTTCGTGAGACAACTGCCCGAGCCAGGTGACGGAAGCCGAAGGGCACTCGTCCGCCGGCCCGGCGACCTGAACGGGCCAGTCCAGCCCAGGCGCTGCAGCCGCCAGGACTTCGATGTTCTTGGCGCGGTCCCAGAGCCGGCCCGCCGCAAAGATCATGTCTTGCTTCCGTCCCGCGGGATCCTGAGGGGAAATTCCATTCCAGATCACGTTGCCGCGCGAGCGAGGCCGATAGATTTCCGCAACGTCATCGTGGAAGGACTGGCTGGGACAAACCCAGGCTTGTGCCGTGTCGAGTGCGGCCGTCACCCGTTCGGTGTAGCGGCGCCACTTCGGTTCGCCGAGCCAGCCCGTATCGCGGCAGGCGAGCCCCCAGGAGTTGACGCAGGAATGCGCGACGACCACCACAGGAGCGCGCCAGGCGAAGGTCGCCTCGCGAAAACTGTTGAGGTGAACGACGTCGGGCCCGATTCCGACTTCGAGCTTCGCAAGGACGTGTCTGGCCTGGGACAGATCTTGTCCTTCCGGGTCCTGCCATTCGAGTGCAAGGTCCGTTTCGATCAGGCGGACCCGCGAGCCACGCAGCATTGCAAGCTGGCCGGCCTGCGCGCGGGGGCCCATCGTCACCAGGGTGACGTCGGCGCCCTTCGCAGCAAGGGACGAAGCAAGAGAGGACGAGTAGGTCCAGACGCCCCCGACGGTATCGGTCGTCATCAGGATCCTGAGCTGCGAGCTGCGGCTCATGATGCCACCTGCAGTTCGAGAGTCTCGAGCGGGACCGGGCGATCGTTCTGCACGTCGCTGAACTGGTCGAACATCGCAAGATAATGCCGGTGTGCGCGCTCCCAGGCGAAATCGTCGGGCTCGCCCCACAGCTTCCGATAATCCGGCGAGCCCGGATAGGGATACAGCGGGACCGGATCGTTGGCCCAGATGCCGGCATCCTGCATGGTGCGGCGCCAGCGCTGCACGATGGGGTCATCGTCCTCGGGGACTTCGATCAAATTGGCCTGCACGAAAGGAACGTGACGGCGCGCTTCGACCAGGCGTTCGGCCAGCTGGTCGGTCGTCATCTTGCAGTTCTTGGCGAGCGCGGCGCGGCCCTCGACGGTCAGGCTCTCGATGCCGGCTTCAATCGAGACGCAGCCGGCGCGGCCGAGCAGCGCCAGCATATCCGGCCTCCAGAGGTCGATGCGGGTCTGTACCCCGAACTTCAGCCCGCGTGTCGTCAGCCCTTCCAGCAGTTCCGCGTTCGGTAGGAAAATCTCGTCGATGAAATAGACATACTCGATGCCCTGATGACGCAGGCCGTCGATCTCTTCGAGAACAATGGAGGGAGGCCGCTTGCGGTAGGCGTTGCGGAAGTTCTCCTTGGCGCAGAACGTGCAGTTGTACGGACATCCCCTGGATGATTCGACTTCGGCGCCTGGCGCCTGCGGCTCGGCTTCGAAGCGATGATGGTGATGATGGTGCCGCCGGATCATCTCCTCCGGCCAGTCAAGCGGCGGCTGATCCTTGAACGCGACCGCCTGCGGCCCCTCATTGACGCGTAGCGATGCGCCATCGGCGAAGCACAGGCCCGGAAAGTCCCGCTCGCCATTGGCGAGACGCAGCAAGGACGCCTCGCACTCGCCCATCACGACGATGTCGGTGCCGAGCTTTCGAAGCGCGGTCCTTGGCACAGTCGAGCCATGCGGGCCCACCGCGATGAGGATCGGAGCCAAATCGCGCACCGCCATCGCGAGCTCCTGCGGAACGCGGAGCTCGGGAGGGGCACAGCGCCAGAACAGATAGGTCGGTGCCGTCGTGATGACGATCTGGTCGGGGCCGAACGCGCGCAGCTCGGCTTCGATATCGGCGAGGGAAAGATCGAACATGTGGGCGTCGAGCAGCAGCGTCTTGTGCCCGGCCGCCTTCAGGTAATGCTCGGAGATCCCGAGTTCGAGCGGAAGGTGAGGGGATCGGCAGCCGAAATAGATGCTGCCGCCAAAATCCCAGTTTGGATTGATGAGGGCAACACGCGTCATGCCAGCGCCTCGCGGTTGCCTTGTGACGATCCGAACCGGCCGTCCAGCCAGGTGTGAAGGGATCGGAGGCCGTCTGCGAACGAAACCTGAGGCGCCCAGCCGAGCGCGCTGGAGAGCGCGCGCGTGTCGGTGACGTACCAGGGCTGATCCCCCGGCCTCCAATCAGCAAAGCGATAGGCCACCTTGCGGCCGGTCAGATCGGTGATGCGGTCGATCAATTCCAGCAGACTGATTGCGTTGGCCGGACCGCCGCCGAGATTGAAGACGCTTCCACGGGCGAGCGCGATGCCATCGAGCACGGCGAGCCAGGCCGAGGCCGCGTCGGAGACGTGAAGCGCATCGCGGACCTGATGGCCGTCGCCATAGATCGTCAGCTCCTTGCTGCGGATGGCGCTCAGCAGGAAATGCGCGATCCAGCCCTGATCCTCGGTGCCGAATTGACGGGGCCCATAGATGCAGCTCATCCGCATCACCACGGTCTGGAGGCCGTAGACCCGCGCATAGTCGTGAACGTATTGATCCGCCGTTCCCTTGGAGCATCCATAGGGGCTGTAGAAGTCGAGCGGCGCATTTTCCGAGATGCCGGCGGCCAGCAGGCCGCTTGTCGGCGTGTAGCGGCGACCGGTGAGCGCGATGTCGCCATCGTCGATCAGGCGTCCGTAGACCTTGTTGGTTGAGGCGAACACGATCGGCGCGGCGTTGTTGTGGAGGCGCACGGCTTCGAGCACGTTCAATGTGCCCCGCGCGTTGATCTCGAAATCGGCGGCCGGATCGCTCACGCTGTCGGTGACGGCGACCTGGGCGGCCAAGTGCAGCACGGCGCGGGCTTCGCGTACGGCGTCGATCACCGGGATCGGCTCGCGAATATCGGCCACGGTGATTGTGACCCGGTCGCCATGCCGAGACTTCAGCCACTGCGCATTCTCCCGCACGCCGGCGCGGGCGAGGTTGTCCAGGATCAGCACCGGCTCGCCACGCTCCGCGAGGCGATCGGCGAGGTTGCAGCCGATAAACCCGCAGCCGCCGGTGATCAGGACGGGTCTGTTGTCTCGTTCACTCATCACGCGACCAATCCTCGTTGCTGCAGCTCCTTGGTGGCTCGCTCGGCCTGATCGTCAGCGATCTGGTCGGCGAGATATTCCGCCAGCTCTTCGAGCCCGGCCCTGAATACGACGCGAGGCTCGAAGCCGAGCACGTCGCGGGATTTTCCCATGTCGGCGAAGCAGTGCCGGATATCTCCGGCGCGATATTTCCGCGTCAGCTCGGGCGCAATGTCGCGGCGCCCCATGACTTCGGCCAGATCCTCCGCGACCGACAGAATGGTGCGACTCTGGCCGGAGCCGACGTTGAAGACGTCCTGCGCGTGCTCCGCCTCCAGCGCCAACCGGCAGGCGCGGGCAACGTCATGGACATGGACGAAATCGCGGCGCTGCCGGCCGTCCTCGAAGACGAGGGGAGGGCGGCCGTTGAGCAGCCGGGCGGCAAAGATGGCCAGCACGCCGGTATACGGATTGGACAGGGCCTGACGCGGCCCGAACGCATTGAAGAAGCGTAGCGCCACGGTCGGGATGCCATAAGCCTTGCCCGTGATCAGGCACATGCGCTCCTGCGCATATTTGTTGAGCGCATAGATCGAGCTCAGCGAAGGCTGCTTTGTCTCCGGCGTAGGGACAGGATCGAGCGGGTTACCGGCTGCATCGCGCAGCTCCCAATCGCCGCGGCGAAGCTGCTCGACCGCCCGCTCCTCGCAGGCGACCACGCTCTGATCGGCGCTCCGGTAAAGGCCCTCGCCGTAGATGCTCATGGACGAGGCCACCACGAGCCGCGCGACCGGGCGCTTGGACAGTGTCTGCAACAGCACGGCGGTACCGAGCTCGTTGGTTCTGACGTAGGGTTCGATGTCGTACATGCTCTGGCCGACGCCGACTGCTGATGCGAGATGCAGGACCATGTCGGTGCCGCGCAACGCATGATCGACCGCGAGAGCGTCGGTGACGTCACCGACGACGAGCTCCGCGTCTTTGGCAAGATACGCGGGACGCTGGCGGTTGCCTCCGTGGACCTGCGGCGAGAGGTTGTCGAGCAGGCGGACTTCATAGCCGGCCGCCAGCAGCGCGTCGGCTGCATGCGATCCGATGAATCCCGCACCTCCAGTGATCAATACTCGCGTCATTCACCGCTCCGTGCCGCCGTGAGATCGATCCTGCGGGATCAATCCGTGATGAGAATGAAAGCGCGCTGCTGTTCTGGTCGGGCGACCGGCGCGCCAGTCACATTTGGAATAAGAAGCGATGCAAGGAATGTTCGTTCCTGCGAAACCTACAAACGAATATTTCTCTAACCTGGATCAATAACCCAGGTGAATCTGTCCGGTGCAGCGGGCTAAAAATACACGCCGTGAACCGGCGTCGGTAGCTCAAGATGCCTCGCGACCGTCGCGCCGATGTCCGCAAATCCGTCGCGCTTGCCGATCGGAGAAGTTGACCGCGTGCTCCACGCCAAAATCGGCACTTGTTCCCGCGTATGATCGGTACCGCTCCAGGTTGGGTCGCAACCATGATCGGCCGTGATGATCAGGAGATCATCGTCGCGCAGGCGGTTCAGCAGATCCGGAACGCGAGCATCGAAGGTTTCGAGTGCCGCTGCATAGCCCCCGACATCTCGGCGATGGCCATACAGCGTGTCGAAATCGATAAAGTTTGCGAACAACATCCCGCCCTCTGCGAGAGAGGCGAGCCCATCGAGCGTGGCATCGAACAGCGCTTGGTTGCCGTCGCCGCGCAGGTTCCTCCCGGTGCCGCGATGGGCGAAGATGTCGTCGATCTTGCCGATCGTGACGATGTCACGGCCTGCGCTTTCGGCAAGATCGAGGATCGTCCGCTCCGGCGGCGGAACGGAAAAGTCCTTCCTGTGCGCTGTTCGCTTGAAATCACCTGCCGACGCGCCGATGAAGGGACGTGCGATGACGCGCCCGATGTTGAGGGGATCGATCAGTCGGCGCGCAATACGGCAGATCTCATAGAGGCGTTCGAGTCCGAACGTCTCCTCGTGCGCTGCGACCTGAAACACGCTGTCGGCCGACGTATAGCAGATCGGTTCGCCCGTTCTGATGTGACGCTCGCCGAATTCGGCGATGATCTCGGTGCCGGAGGCATGACAGTTCCCGAGGATGCCGGGCAATCGAGCCTGTTCGCACAGGCGCTCCACCAGGTCGCGCGGAAAGCACGGCTTGGTTCTTGGAAAATAGCCCCAGTCGAACGGCACCGGCACGCCGGCGATCTCCCAATGGCCGGATGGCGTGTCCTTGCCTTTGGAGATCTCGCTCGCGCAGCCAAATCGCGCATGCTCAGGACGGCCATCGAGCCCCGGCGGCACGCGCCCGGTGGCGAGACGGCAAGCCTGGCCAAGGCCGAGCGCGACCAGATTGGGAAGCCGAAGCGGCCCCTCCCGGCGTGGTCCGTCGGCATTGCCGGCCATGCACATGTCAGCAATGTGGCCGACGGTATCGGCACCCTCGTCGCCGTAATTGATGGCATCGGGCGCGGCGCCGATGCCGACGGAGTCCATCACCAGGATCAGGGCACGCATGTCGGCTCCGAGATGGCCGCGCGCGAAGACGCTGCGGACGGCGCGAGCCCGGTTTTCGCGCAATAGCGTTCGACCATCTGTGCGCAGAAATCCGCGAACTCGTTGACGTCGAGCGGCGGGCTGGTGTGATGAGGCTCGATACCCCGATGTTCCGGGGTGAAGCAGAAGGTCACCGTGACCTGAAACTCGGCCAGCGCGTCCATCTGCCGATCGAACCAGGCGAGCGCATTGGGACGGAAGCTGTCAGCCCAGGACAGGCCGGTCCTGAGATGCTGCACGCCGAGTCGGCGCATCCAGCGCACGGCGTCATCGAGGCGGTGGTCCTCGAAGTGAAACCACTGGCACAGGCCCATCGCAGGTGCATATTGGCCGAACAAGTCCGCGGCAGCTTTCGGCGTGCCGTCCTCGCGCAGCAGCCCCATGTGGAAATGCCGGTAGTAGGAGGAGCCTTCAGCTTCCTTGTGCCGCGTGGTCGCCTCCCAGCTCGAAGGCAGATCGTACAGGCTGTACCAGTGAATCCGCGGCGCCCGGCCAGTCAATAGCTCAGCGGTCCGCGTCAGTCCCCAGGCCTGCACCTCCTCGGCACCGAAGGACGAGACTCCCACCTCCGTCACCCAGACCGGTAGCGAGGTGACCGCCTTGATCTCCTCGATCTTGGCGGGCCATTCCGCGATCTGCCACAGGTTCCAGTCCAGCGGAAAGCCGTGCACGGCCACGGCATCGACATGATCGAGCACGCCGCGCGCCTGCATGTTGCGCATGAAGGACGGATCGATCGGCGACATGCCGCCAAGCACACGCGGGAGTGTGGGATGCGCGCTGCGGATCGCCTTTCCGGCAGCCAGCGCCAGGCTGGCGAACATGGTCCAATCCGGATCGATCAGGATGTCCCAGTGCGATTTGTTGTTGGGCTCGTTCCAGATCTTGGCGGCTTCGATCATCGGCCGGTCTCCCGCGACGGATAAACCGGACCTTCCGCCTGCGGCCTTGTCACCCGCTTGCAGAGATAGACTTCCTCTTCCGGATGCGCCGCGATCGCAAAGCCGGCGCTGCGCAGCATGGCTTCGGCGCAGGCGCGGTTCGGCACCCACCAATTGGTGGGGTCGTCGGCATATTTGTTCTCGATGAAGTGCAGCTTTGGATAGCCCGGGGAATCGAACTGATCGGTGGTCCAGAAGTCGTAGTTCTTGTCGAGGGAATCCACGCGGCTGTCGCCGCGCTGCATCGACTGGAACAGCAGGAGATCGCCGGCCACGTGCTCGTGGATCAGGTCGAGCGCCAGCAGAGGGTGCCGCAGGTGGTAGAGGACGCCCATGAAGATCACGAGATCGAATTTTTCGCGCAGCTGTCCGACATCATAGGCTGACATCTTGCGGAATTCGATCCTGAGCCCGTTCACCTCAGCCGCGAAGCGGGCTTGCGCGAGATATTCGTCGTCGGTGTCCAGGCCGAGGACGCGCTCGGCGCCGCGCCGCTTCATCTCCATAGCGTAGAAACCGGCATTGCAGCCGATGTCGAGCACGGTCTTGCCTTCGAGGCGGTCCGGAATGATCCCGGAAAAGCGGCGCCATTTCACGTTGGGATAGTCGCCGAGAAAGTGTGAAGGCGCTGTCGGCACGCCGTTGAGGTCCAGATTGTGAAACCATGGCCCGAGCGCATCGACGCGCTGGCGGATTTCCTCGCGGGAGAGGGCGCCACTGCTCATGCGGTCACTCCATTGTTCATTGCGGGGGCCGGGCGGGCTGCCTCCGGCGAACCGCCGGCCAGTAGTCGAGAGCGTCCGTTCCCGGGAGAGCTTTCCGCGAGCAACGCCATTGCTGTCCGGTAGCCGTCGATGGTGCCGACGTCGACATAGGATTCGCCAGCCTTGACGCCGAGACCCTGGCCGCCGGCCGCGATGTAGGCATTGACGAGCGTCCCGAAATATTCATCCCGGCGCTCGCGCTTTGTCCACAACGACTGGAGTTCGCGAAATCCGTTGCCGGACATCTTGAAGGCACCCCATATCCATTTCGACGCCGCATCCGGCTGCTTGACCTGGATTTCCGTGACGCGATCGCCGTCGAGCACGACAGCATCGAAGAACTCGGGGTGTTCGACTGGAAATAGCAGAAACGACAGGTCAGCGGCCGGCAATGCCTGCAGGGCCGCCTTTGGGAACCAGACGGTATCCGGAAGTCCGACCAGGATGTCTTCGTCGTGGCCAACCACCGTGCCCGCCCTGAACACGGCATCGCACAGCCCCGACGCATCGGGCTGCACGACATAGGCGAGCTGGGCGCTGCCGTAATGATCGCCGAAATATTCGAGGATGTCCGATTTTCCGGGGGAGATCACGAAGCAGATCTTGTCGGCGCCCCCAAGGATCAGCCGCTCCAGCAGATATTCGGAGACCGCGCACGGACGGTCGATGCCGTCGTCCCGTTGGCTTCCGACCGGAAGCAACTCCTTGGAGAAGGCAAGCGGCTGGATGCGGCTGCCGCGGCCCGCGGCCGGAACGATGCCCCACATGATCAGGCCTCCTCGGGTTGCTGTCGGCGCGCGCCAAGGGATGCCGTCTGCTCGAACAGCCAAATCAGTTCGGCTGCGCGCTTGTCGGATGTGTGCTGATCCATGGTCCGTTCATATGCGCGCCCGGCGATGTGCTGAAGCTCGGCGTCGGTCATCGTCAACGCGGCGAGCGTGTCCTTCGCATCGCGTGCGATCAGGATCTCCTGCCCGGGTACAAAGAATTCATCGAGTCCCGGCCAGTCGTCGCTGAGCAGCGGGGTCTTGCAGGCAGCGGCTTCGAACAGGCGGCCGGAGGGGCACCAGCCCATCTCCGCCATGGCCTGGCGCGTGACGTTGAGTGTCAGCCGGGACGACGCAAAGAACGACGCGTGCTCAGACGGCGGCAAGTGCTGCACGAAGTAAATGTTTGGCGACCAGGGAAAATCTTCCGGGTATTGTGCACCCCCGATCAGGAAGCGCCGATCCTGCCTGCTACGTGCGGGTTCGACGAAGAGAGCCTCGAGAGCGCGCTGGCGATCCTGCGAATATGTGCCGAGATAAGACAGATCCGCACGGTAATGCGGCTGCGACGGCACCGGCCGATGAATGTCCGTATCGACATGGCCGTAGAGCGGACGGACATTGCCAGCGCCAAGCCTGTCGCGAAATTCGTTGCAGATGCGTGGACCGCCGGTGAAACTCAGGACCAGGGCGAAATCCCGCAGGCCGCACGGCCCGATGTAGGGAACCGTCTCGCCAGCCATCAGCTTCGCCAGCGTGACCGGCGTATCGAGATCGTAGAACACGGGCACCGCCCGACCCTCGGACAGGACGAGCTCCGTCGCGGTGATCGCGTCGGGACAATAGGAGGTCACGATCGCGACATCGGCATCACGAATGTCGCTGCGCGCCAAAGGAAGCACATCGTCCCAGTTCGGGAACAGTCGCAATTGGCCGCCGGGCAGTTCGTGCAAATCCCGCGCGCCGGCGTAGTACGGCACGTCGCGCTCGAAAAAGACGACGCTGTGGCCGGCGCGCGCGAGATGCTTGCAAAGCCCTCGCCACAAGGTGGCGTGACCGTTGCCCCACGACGAGGAAATTGTCAGGCCGAAAATGACGATCTTCACGCTGGCACCCGCTGATTGATCCCGGTGATCTTGAGTCCGCGATTGTCCACGCTGAGGGTGCTGACGCTGCCGGGGTCGATCTTGATCGAGAGGAAGTCGTCGAGCTCCTTCCGGGAATAATGCAGCAGCGCTGCGCGGATCGGTTCGGCATGGCTGACGGCGACGACGACGGTGCCGCTACAATGATCATTGCGCACTTGTTCCAGATGGGCGACGACGCGCTTCTGGAGCGACCGCATGCTTTCGCCGCCTGGCGGGCGGTTCGTTCCGCGTTGTTCGTTCCAGCGCGACCATCGGCGGTCTCCGGCGAGCGCCTCGAATGACAGTCCGGTCCATTCGCCGTAGTCGAGCTCGTCGAGTGCCGGCACGATCTCGACTGGCAAGCCGAAGCGCGCCGCCAGGATGCAGGCCGACTGCATGCAGCGCCGCTGCGGGCTCGACTGGACCATGCTCGGCGGCGGCGTGAAGGTATCGGCGCATCGCGCGATTTCCTCGCAGCCGAGATCATCGAGCTCTACGCCCTTCATCCGGCCACAGAGCGTGCGGCCGAGCAGGGCATGATGCCCATGGCGGATCAGATGAATGATCTCCGCCATCAGGCGTACGCCTTGTCGTCGATGAAGGCGCGCGTTCGCCGTCCGGCCTCCTCGTCCGTGAACTGCTGAGGCGGCGACTTCATGAAATAGCTCGACGGCCCCGTCAGCGCGCCGGCCTGCCCGCGGTCCATGGCGAGCTTGGCGCAGCGGACCGCGTCGATCACGACGCCCGCCGAGTTCGGGGAGTCCCAGACCTCGAGCTTGACCTCCGCGCTCAAGGGAACACCGCCGAACGTCGTGCCTTCCAGGCGGATAAAAGCCAGCTTGCGGTCGGTCAGCCACGGCACATGGTCGCTCGGGCCGACATGGATATTATCGGCATCCATGGGCACATCGAACTGGCTGGTCACGGCCTGGGTTTTGGAGATCTTCTTGGACGTCAGCCGCTCGCGCTCGAGCATGTTCTTGAAGTCGGTGTTGCCGCCGACGTTGAGCTGGTAGGTTCTGTCCAACCGCACGCCGCGTTCGCGGAAGAGATTGGCGAGCACACGGTGCAGAATGGTGGCGCCGACCTGGCTCTTGATGTCGTCGCCGACGATCGGCAGGCCTGCATCCTCGAATCGCCGCCGCCAGTCGGGATTCGAGGCAATGAAGACCGGGATGCAATTGACGTAGCCGCAGCCGGCCTCGATCGCGCGCGCGGCGTAAAATTCGCTCGCGCGCTGCGAACCGACGGGAAGATAGGACACAAGCACGTCCGTGCGCGACGTCGCGAGCACCTCGGAGACGTCGGCTTCCGGAACATCCGCAATCGGAACGTCGTCCTTGAGATATTGGCCGACGCCGTCCATGACAGGGCCACGTTGGACCATGACGCCGGTGGGCGCGACGTCGGAGAAGCGGTGCGTGTTATTCGGCGCTGCGAAGATTGCCTCGGCCACGTCGCGTCCGACCTTGCCGGCATGGACGTCGAAGGCCGACGCGACCTGAATGTCGCTGATGTGGTAGCCGCCGAGATCGGCGTTCATCAGCCCAGGCACCGGCTCATTCGATTTGGCGTCCCGGTAATAGGAGAGCCCCTGAACGAAGGAGCTCGCACAATTGCCGACACCGACGATGCCGACGCGCACGCGCCGCCTGTCCTGAAGACGAGAATGCATGGATCTAGGCCCTCCGGAAGACGTGCAGCGTTAAGGCATGCAGTGTTGAAGACGTACTGTGTTAAAGACTTGCAGTGTTGAAGACTTGCAGTGTTGACGTAAGTACGTCGGCGAACGTGAGGAACGTATGTTCGTTCCTGAACTCACGGCACTACGTCAGATTCCGGCCAAAAAAATTTCGCGCCCTTAACCTGGGATAGAATCCCGAGCAGTTTGGCGGGAACTAAAAGCTTCCATGATGAAGATGAAGAAGATGATGCTCTGAGAGAGCCCGACACCACGAAAGAACAAATCCTTCCGTCCGGCGTTCACGGCGAACAGTCTGACGCGACGACCTATTCGTCGCTCGCTCTTTGTCAGCAGTCGAGGTGTGACATGTCAACCAAATCACAAACCAGCGAAGCCCAGCAGACCACCAGCCATGACGTGATCAGGAAATGGGCGGAGGAACGCGGCGGAAAGCCCGCGACGGTCAAGGCTACCGAGGAGGACGGACACGCCGGTATCCTGCGCATCGATTTCGATCCGCCCGACGAAGGTCTCGACCGGATCAGCTGGGACGAATTCTTCGCGAAGTTCGACGAGACCGGCATCGCGTTCCTTCACCAGGACCGCACCAAGGATGGCAAGATGAGCCGTTTTCACAAATTCGTGCGGCGTTGATCGGATCACCGCGAGTGTCGGTTAGTTGGACGGAAGCGATGCGAGCAGGCGACTTCGAACGTGCCTGGGCGATCAGCGACCGCGATCTGGCGATGCTTGCGTATCCACCCAAGCACACCGGGCCTCGTCACCTGCAGCGTATCTGGCGCGGCGAGGAGCTGACGGGCAAGGATGTGCTGGTCCGCTGCTACCACGGGCTCGGCGACACCATCCAGTTCCTGCGCTTCATGCGGCCGCTTCGTGACGTCGCGCGCCGGGTCACGGTCTGGTGCCAGGGCGAGCTTCTGCCGCTGGTCGAGCGAACGGCTGGCGTCGATCGGGCCTTTGCGCTCCATGATGGTACGCCTGAGGTCGACTTCGAAGTCGATGTCGAAATCATGGAGGTGCCGCATGCCATAAGGGCGGGGCGGGAGCACGTCGAGATGCGGGCACCTTACGTATCGCTGCCGCCGGCGGTCGCGCCAGCACTTGCGCAAGTGCGAGGTCTTGAACTTCGAGGTCTCGAAGTTCCAGGTCTTGAAGTTCCAGGTCTTGGACTGCGAAGGCTTGCCGTCGGTCTGGTTTGGGAAGTCGGCAACTGGGACAAACGAAGGACCATCCCGCCGTCCCTGTTGGGGCAACTTGACGTTCCCGGCGTGACGCTCTGCTCGCTGCAACGCGGGGCCCGAGCGCGCGAACTGGCCGAGATCGGCGCGAGGGACGTCAGCACGCCTGACATTACGGTTCTCGGTCATCTCCTCCAGCGGCTCGATCTGCTCATTTGCGTCGATACCATGGTGGCCCATCTCGCGGGAGCACTCGGCTGTGATGCGTGGGTCTTGTTGCATGCGGATTGCGACTGGCGCTGGCCGTCATCCGAGTCCCACTCCCTTTGGTATCCGAGCCTGCGGCTGTTTCATCAGAGGACGCCAGATAATTGGGATGATGTCATTGGAGAAGCGCGGCAGGCCCTGATTGCACGCTCCGCAATCCGTCAAGGTGTCGTCCGAAACGGGCTCAAGCGAGCGCAAGGTCCGCCGTAAGTGGCCTGAGACGCGAGGACGACGCATCGTCGCGGCTGGACGGAATCCCCAGATAAGTCGGATCGAATCTTGCGAGCCGCACGAGTCCCGGCCAGTCCGTGATCGTTACCGTCTTACCCTGCCATTGCAGGAGGTTGCATCGTCGCAGTTCCTGAATTGTGCGGTTGGCGTGCACTGGGGAAATGCTGCACGCTGCCGCAAGGTCCGATTGGGTAAAGGGTGATGGCAACCTGAGATCTCTCGCCAAGCCGACGCTTTGCAGGCGGGTAGTGATCTCGCACAGCAGATGCGCAACACGCGTCAATGCATCACGGCTGCCCAGGTTCACCGTCCAGTTGCGCTGAATGGCGTGGCTGGTGAGCAGCATCAGCAGCAATGCGCGAGACATCGCGGGCGAACGCGCGGACAAATCGTGAAAGAAGCGGTGTGGCACGAGAGCGACGATGGCCGGGCCGAGTGCGATCAGGTTGCCGTCAACGCGCGGACGATAAAGCGTGTGTAGATCGGCGATGTCACCGGGAACATGGATTGACGTGATCTGCCCGTCCGCACTCTCTGCATCCTGCCAGGACAGATATCCCTGAAGCAGCAGGCAGCACTGGGTGGTATCATCGCCATGCCGCAAAACGGCCTGACGCGAACTGAGATGCGCGATTGTGCTTGCCATGTCCGCGAGCAGGTGGAGATCGTCAGCCGTTACGGGAGTGAGGCTCGCCAACCGGTCGGCGAGCTTGGAGAACGCAAATCCTGCCTGCATTGGTCGCCTAATAACTCAGAACCCGTCCCCAATTTGATCGATGAGAACGACAGAACGCATTAAACTTTGATAGTTTCGCTCCATGCAGGTGATTGTTTGTCTGCCCCGCACGCGCGAAAAAGGCGACGCGCCATCGGCGCCCGGGATCAGGTCTGCGTCGATGACGAGGTTCTTCTCCCGGTGAGGGCGGCGTATCCTGCCGCAATTGCGCGGAGCCGATCGACAAGCTAAGTCGTTGATCTCTTGAGCGGTGAAGCGGGCAAGCCTGATTGTTCGCGCACGTCTTCTGCCCAAGGGCTGTGACGGTCAAACCCGTACATCCGGCCTCGGCCTTCGTTCTGCGTGGCCGGTGCTGAGCGAACTTGGTGGCAGCTGTCCGCGAAAATCCACCATCAATGTGCCGTCCGTTTCGACTCAGGGAGGGCGCGCGGAACATCGCCGACATCGTCAAGGTCAGGCGCCTGGCCGTATCCCATGCGTTTCATCTGCTGATGTACCTGCGCCATTTCAGCGTCGCTGAGGCGCGGCGGCTCGCCGATAGCCAACGCATGGACATACATCTTCGCCAGCGTCTCCACCTCCACGGCGAGCCAAAGCGCCTTTTCGAACGTTTGGGCCGTTACGATCAAGCCATGATGGCCAAGGAGGCAAGCGTTGCGATCTTCGAGGGCCTTGAGGGCGTAGTCCGATAGTGCCTGAGTGCCGAAACAAGCATATGGCGTACAGCGCACATCGTTGCCACCCGCAACTGCAACCATATAGTGGAAGCAGGGAATGCCACGCTCATGAACGGCGAGAATCGTGCTGAAGGTGGAATGCGTATGCAGCACGACGTTGACGTCTTCGCGTGCTCGCAGAATATCGCGATGAAAGCGCCATTCGGATGAAGGCCGATGGTTGCCCTGGTAGTTCGCGGCAAAATCCATCGCGACAATGTCGTCTGGCTGCATCCGATCATAGGGCAGACTGGTAGGCGTGATCAGCATGCCGTTTGGAATCCGGTGCGAAAGATTGCCGGATGTGCCCTGATTGAGGCCGTTTCGATTCATCTCCCTGCAGGTATCGACAATGCCTTGGCGGAGATCGGCATGATTATGGTCTGTCATGAAGACGGCTCCGAGAAAGCGATCCAGGACTGGTAGGCGGCGGAAAGGTCGCGCGGTTCGAACCCATCGTTGCTGAGTGATGTGACGGCTTCAAGGATCACACTCGAAACCGGCAGCGTACGCGAGAACCGCCGCCACAGCAGCGCAGCGCCAAGCGCCGTTCCGTCCGGAGACCGACTCACCCAGACGCTCTGCGAGGATCGCAAAGTCGCAAGGCAACGGGCGAAGGGCAGGTTTGCGGCAAAGCCACCATCGATGACTATGCGTTGTGAGCTCTCGAGCGCATCAAGACAGCGGTTTGCGCTGAATGCTGCGTAGAGCACCGCTAGTGCCTGCCATTCGGCAGGCGTTTCGGGGGGCGGTCCGATGACCCGTCCGCGGCGAGCCGCGCCCGGAAACAGTCCATCATCGCCGACGAATGAGGGGAGCGCCAGGGTTCCCCTCGACAGCAGGGTGGGCAATGCGGCAAGGACGGCTGCATCGGAAGCACAATTGTTCCCGCGGATCAGGTCGTATTCGCGGCCGGTCGCGATCAATGTCGAAGGTGCATTCTCGCCATCGACATCGATATTGAGAACCATCGCGCGCGTGCAATCGAGTTTGTCCAGGGGGAGGCCGCGCTGAAAGCCGATCATCCAGGTACCGGTCGATAGGATCGTGGCATCGGCCATGCCGGCGGCCTTGTAGCGGAACAGGTTGGCGTTGGAATCATGGACGCCACAGAGGATCTCGGTCGATTGCGCCAGGCCGGAGCGCCTGGCTACGGATTCCGAAACCGTCCCTAGCACCTCGCCGGCGGGTACGCATTCGGGCAGCAGATGGCTCCAGCCGCGCTTGCGCATAAGAGAAGAAGGCTGCTGGTGGATGAGGTCCCAGATATGGCTCTGAGCCGCGAGCTGTGAGATTTCACTGGCCGCACGTCCGCCAAGCCGCAAGGCAAAAAACTGCGCGGTGGTCAGATAGGTTTTTGCGCGGGCGAATTCGAGGGGATACGCGCTTTCCTGCCACAGCAGCTGTTTTCCTAGCCGCATCGCCCCTCCGATTCCGCAAAACACTTCATCGCAACCGGGCGCGATTCGCGCATATGCTTCATCGATTGCCGGTGGAGAGACGGCATCATAGTCCATCATCGGCAGCACTGGCGTATCACCGTCGACGAGAACCGCACCGCATCCATGCGCAGCCACGATCACGGCTCCAATGGCATGGCGTTGAGACACGACGGCAAGGGTATCGAGAAACCACTCTTCTAACCCGGCAAGGTCATAGGCGAGGTACGAGCCCTGAGTCATCGGCACATTTGGAAGCGCATGTGTTTCGAGCGGCCAGCCGTCCTCGCTCGCCACTAGCAGTTTGAGATTGGTCTTGCCAATGTCGAGAACTGCGATACGGGGCGAGGCGATCGAGCGCATCATCGCTGGCTACCGCGGCGCTTTGCCGGCGAAATGAGGAACCGCCGCGACGGCAATCAAGATTCCACCCCAGATCGCCAGCGTGAGGAATTGGCTGAGGTTCAGAAGGTTGAATGCCGATGAGATCACCTGAAGGATGATCAGCGCAAGCAATAGCCCGCCGACTTTGCCGAAGCCACCAAACGGATCGATGCCGCCGAGGACGGCCGCGAGAATGGTGACCAACAGATAGCTCTCGCCGTATGCTGCGTTGGCCGAATTGAAACGTGCCAACATGACCACCGCTGCCACGCCCGCGAGCAAGCTGGAAAACACATAGAGTTTGAGGAGGACGGCGCGGGTATCGACGCCGGAGTAGCGGGTCGCCTTCTCGTTCGAGCCGATCATGTAAACCTTTGCCCCGAACGGCGTCGCGTTCAGCATGAGCGCGACGGGCAAGGCGCAGAACACAAGTACGATCAAAGCAAAGGGTACCCCGAAAACCGTTCCATTGCCGATAAATACAATGGGCTCCGGAAATCCGGAGATGACGTTACCGCGCGACAGGCCGATCGCGATGCCCTTGCAGAGCGTCATCGTGCCGAGCGTGGCCAGGATCGGCGAAACGCCGAGATAGGCGATGACAAAACCGTTGAGGAGGCCGACCAATGCGGCCACTGCGAATCCTGCAGCGATCGCCAGCACCTGAATGCCGACCCAGGCAAGGCCCTGACTCCCCGGGATGTAGTGCGTCAGCAGGAAGGCGATGGTCAGTCCGGACAGATTGGCGGTCGCGATGATCGAAAGGTTGAGTCCGCCGGATAGCAAGGCCAGCATCATCGCAAGTGAGAGGATGCCGAGTTCGGGCATCTGGAAAGCCATGGATTGCAGCGTGTTGACCGAGAAGAACCGGTCGCCGATCGTGATCGCGAACGCCACCCAGAGCGCGAACAACAGCAGGGTGAGGGTGGTGACCGTGCCGCTGCCGGCGAGGCCGACCATACGCCGGCGAAGCGAGAGGGCGGGCGCATTGCTCATCGGCGCGCGCTCCGGGTTCGCCGCTCTCGCTGGGACCAGGCGGTCGCTGAGACCGAAATGAGAATAACCAAACCGACGAAGAACGGCGACCAGTAGGACGAAACGCCCAACAAAATGATTCCGTTTTGGAGCACCGCGAGCAGTGTCAGGCCCAAAAACGTGCCGAGGACTGTGCCGACGCCGCCCATCAAGCTGGCGCCGCCCAGCACGACGGCGGCGACCACATCGAGTTCCTTGCCTACCAGCACTGTCGGGGCAACGGATTGCGCGAGTTGTGCCTGGATCAGCGAGGCGATTCCGGCCATGACACCCATGTAGCAATAGACCAGTATGTTGAGACCGAAAATGTGGAAGCCGAGCCGCTGTGCAGCGTCGGCATTGCCTCCCATGGCATAGATTTGCCGGCCGATATTAGTTCGATTAAGCAGGAGCCAGGTGACGAGAAACGCCAGCGCGAGCGCAAGGATCTGCAGGTTGATGCCGTACGAGCTATCCTTGCCCCATTCGAATTCGAACCAGAATATTCCGGTCGCAAACCAGTCGGGCAACGAATAGATGTATTTGCCGCCGGTGAAGAAGATCAGAAGTCCATAGAAAATGTTCAGAGTTGCGACCGAAACGATGATCGATGGTATTCGAAGTTTCTGGATGAAGATCGCGTTGAGGGCACCCAGCGCACCGCCAATCCCAATCGCGATCGCAAAGACGCTGATCCAGTTCGCGCCGTAAGCATTGGCAAGCGAGAGTGTGACATATTGCGCCACCGACGCGGTGGCGGTGAACGAGATGTCGATACCCCCGGCGATCAGCACGACCAATAGTCCGAGCGCCAGGATGCCGACGAAGGCGTAGGAGGTCAGCAGATCAAACAGATTCTGCACGGTCAGGAATTGGGCATTCGCGAAGCCCAAGCTGGCGCAGAGCCCGAGGATTACCATCAGCAGCCAGAACTCATGGCTGCGACGAAACCTCCCAAATGATGCAATGCGCGATTCAGGCATTGACGGCCTGCCGAAGCTCATCTTCGGAAGTGGCTGCGGCAGCCACATCGGTTGTCAAACGTCCTTCCCGCATCACTAGCACGCGATGACTATGATAAAGGACCTCCGGGATTTCGTCTGATATCATCAGCACCGCAACGCCGTCGCGGGCCAGCCGCCGGATGATTTCATAGATTCCGTCCTTGGCGCTGATGTCGACGCCCACCGTAGGACTATCGAGGATAAGCACCCGCGGGCTGGTCGCCATCCATTTGGCGAGCACGACCCGCTGCTGATTGCCCCCGGAGAGGGTCTTCACCGCGTTGGCCGGGTTGGAGACCTTAATCCCGAGTTCGGCGACCCACCGAGCCACATGGCTCTGTCGCGCGCCTGCGGCAATCAGGCCGAATGCGCCAGCCAGACGTTCCAGCACCGTGAGCGTGACGTTCGCCGTGACGGACTGGTTCAGGATGAGACCAAGCGTAAGCCGATCCTCGGATACATAGGCAATCCCTCGGTCGATCGCCTCTGCATTTGTCCGGAGCGCGATCGGCTGCCCGTCAAGCGCGATGGTGCCGCGGTCGGGCGGCTTCATGCCGAACAGCGATAGCGCGAGTTCGGTTCGACCCGAGCCGAGCAGACCGGTGAGACCCACCACTTCCCCTGCGCGCAACTGCAAGCTTACATCCTCATACTCACCCTGGCGGCCAAGGCCCTTCACTTCCAGCACGACCGGGCCAGCGGCAAGCTCAGGCGCCTGTACCTGATACTCGAAGGACTTACCGGTCATCAGATGGCTGAGTTTCCCACCGTCGATTGTGTCTGCAGCAAAAGTACCGACTTTGGCGCCATCCCGCAGTACCGTTACGCGTTCGGCGATTTCAAGCACCTCGTCGAGACGGTGACTGACGAAAACGACGCAGATGCCAGCACGCTTCAGCTCCCTTACGAGCGCGATCAGGGCGTTCACCTCGTGGCGGGTCAACGATGCCGTCGGCTCATCCATAATCAGGAGTTTGGCATCCGCAGCCAAGGCGCGGCAGATCGCGATCAGCTGGCGTCCGGCAATGCTGAGCTCTGAGACTTTCGCGTCCGGGTCGAACTCGACGCCGATCCTTGCCATTGTGGTCTTCGCGGTGGCGCGCATTGAGGCCCAGTTCACCGAATGGAGGCCGCCAAGATGGTGCGCCATCGCGATATTCTCGGCGACGGTGAGGTTGGGGAATAGCGAAAGATCCTGGTAGATGACCTGAATGCCGCAATGCGTGGAGTAGACCGGGTTTAGTTTGGGATATTCCTTGCCGGAAATTGCGATGCGGCCGCCAGGCTCCGCTGCCTCGACGCCCGAAATGATCTTGATCAGTGTGGATTTTCCGGAGCCGTTTTCACCGACCAGGCAATGCACCTCGCCGACTTCCAGAGTGAAATCGACGCCGCGGAGCGCGTGCACGCCGCCGAAGCGCTTCGATATGTCGGACATCTCCAGGAAAGTCGCCAAAGGTTCGCCTGCAATGGACGTTCGATCGTGCGATCACTCGAGTGGTACTGCATTCCCGACCGGAAGGGCCGGGAATGCAGCGCGATGAGGCGACTAAACGGGTGTCGGCCTAGAGCCCTCCGGCGATCAACCCGTCGATGGTTTCCTTGTTGATGCGCATGATCTTGTCCACCTTGATCTGCTTTCCTGCAACGTCGACGGCTGCCTTGCCAAGGCCGGGTACATCGACGCCATCCGTGATCGGTTTGCCATCGAGCACGAGTTTGGCCACCGCGACCATCGCGTAACCCGCATCGGTGGGATTCCACAGAAAACCTTCGCGGATCGTATCGTCCGCGATAAGCGACTTCGCCTGGCTCGGCAGCACGGTGCCGACCACGGCGATCTTCTTGCCAAGGCGTTGTTGACGCACAGCATTTCCGGCCCCGATAGGTCCATTCGAACCGAAGCCGAGAATACCACGCAGGTTCGGATAGGCCTTGATCACGTCGAGCGTCGTGCGTTGGCTGGTGTCGATCTCGTCGGCGCCGGGGAAGCGGTCGGCGACGAGCTTCATTTTCGGAAAATTCTTCTGCTGGTAGGCAATCGCGGCATCGGCCCATTTGTTGTGAAGCGGCGTCGTAAGAGTCCCGACATAGACCACATAATCACCTTCGCCGCCCATGTCCTTGGCGAGACGTTCCATCTGCACTTCGCCGAAGCGAACGGAGTCGATCAATTCCACATTCCAGTCACGACCTTCCTGTTCCGGACCCTCATGCGTGATGACCTTGATTCCGGCGGCCTGGGCGCGCTTCAGCACGGGCTCGCAGACTTTTACATCAAGCGGGACCAAGCCGATCACGTTGACTTTCTTGGCAATCAGATCCTCAAGGAGCTTTACTTGCTGTGCCGGATCGACGTTCGCCGGGCCAACCATAGTGGCATTAATGCTGAAGTCCTTCGCACCCTTCTGGATTCCCTTTTCAAGTGCGTTGAACCACGGAATTCCCGCGATCTTCACGACCGTGACCATTTCCTTTTGGGCTTGCGCAAAGGCAAAGCCCGGAAAACCGGCACCGGCAAACGCGGCCGTACCACCGATCAGCTTGAGCGTCTGACGTCTGTCCATTGTTCCCTCCCAGGAAACTATCTTGGATTCCGCACCCTCGATCTGACAGTCGATGGGTGGGGGCAGTCGAGCCTGTTCTTGCTTGGGGGCAGAAAGAGTTGCCTGTCCAACCGCAGGACCTTGAGGGAGATTAGAGACCGGCACTCCAGAACGTGTCAAGCAAGCGAGATGTTCGCCAGCCATCGTCGCAGTGCGATACCTGATCGCGTCTTCGAGCTGCTGAGTGAGGAGCTGCGAGCGATCGGCGTTCCTACAGCCATCGTCTCACCGAAGGAGCGCCACGCCACCCCGCCGGACGAAAGCAAGTAGTCCCGGCTTCTGGCTTCAATCCAGCTTCAGCAATCGGGCTTCGTTCGGCTTCGCGTAGCGATTCACACTTTTCCCTGAGTGTCATTTTTTTCGTGACGCGCGTGGATGCCACCATGAAAGGCCGGCCATGGCCGGCTTCGCCGTTGCACAATCCCTTGCCGCCCACGAACATCCGACTGTCATTGTTACGTTTTCTGCTTCCCGCAATTGTCGTCGGTTGGCCGTGCGTGCAGATCGTGTCTCGCGCCGGAGCGTCCGCCCTCGGCTTGTCAGCATCGCAAGTTGCGTGCCATCCTAACGCAACACGCGCACGGGAAGGTCAATTCCCGGCATGGCTACGCGCCGCGTTAGGGTGGAACACAAACGCTCAGGGAGACACGACATGGTGTGGACGCTTCGTCTGACGGGGCTGGCTTGCGCCGGCTTGCTGTTGTCATCGGTGAGTGCTCTGGCAGGTCCTAAGGTCGTCTCCGGCCCGGGCGCCGACCCCGCCTGCTTCAAGCCATGGTCGTCCGAGACCAAATTCTTTCAGTGGCCCAAGAAGGCGGGCCCCTACAGGATCGCGCTGGTCAACGGTTTTGTCGGCAACACCTGGCGCATCCAGATGGTGAAGACTGCCAAGGCTTTCGCCGATCAGCCGGGTATCAAAGAGAACATCAAGGAGTTCAAGGTCGTTTCCACCGGGACCGATGTGGCGGCGCAACTTGGCGCGATGGAGGACTTCATCAACCAAGGCTTCGACGCAATCGTTACCATTGCGGTCGCTCCCGACGGTTTTGATCGCATCATCCGTCTTGCCGACAAGAACAACGTCGTGGTGGTGCCGTTCGACAACGTCCTCGACACCGACAAGGTGATGATGGTCAACGAGGACCAGAAGGAAATGGGCCGTATGTCGGCCAAATGGCTGATCGACGAGAGCGGCAAGAAATCCGGCGACATCCTTGAAGTCCGCGGCCTGCCGGGAAATTCCGTCGACCGCGACCGTCATCTCGGTTTCCGCGAGGTAATAGAATCGCCCGGCAACAGCTTCAAAATCACCGAGGTGGTGGGTAATTGGGACACCGGCACCTCGCAGAAGGTGACTGCGGATGCGCTAGCCGTGCATGGCCATTTCGATGGAGTATTCACCCAGGGCGGATCCGATGGCACCGTGCAGGCGCTGATGGCTGCCAAGCATCCCTTTGTGCCGATGTCGGGTGAGGGCGAGAACGAGTACCGCAAGCAGATCGCCGATCACGCCAAGGACGGACTGAAGGGAATGTCCTACGGCCAGTCGCCGGCGCTGGTGGCGATCGCGACCAAGGCGGCGATCTCGGCGCTGCAGGGCAGCATTATGCCGCAGCTGATCTCGATCCCGATTCCAGTGGCGACCTACAAGGATCTCAAGCCGGGCACGAATTACTGGCCTGAGCTCAATGCCAACTTCTTCGCGCCGAATCAGTTCACGCCGTGCGGCGTGAACTTCACTGCGCCGGAGATCATGTCGCAGAGCGAGAAGAACACCCAGTGACGGCTCCAGCGATGTCTCTGTCACGGCCCGGCATTCGCCGGGCCGCCGTCGCGTGAAGGCCCGGGCATGCCGGTTGCCGACCCGACGCAATCCGCCTTCCTGGAGCTTGCCGGCATCTCCAAGCGCTATGCCGGCGTTCGGGCGCTGGAAGGGGTCGATTTCGCCTGCGAGCGCGGCAAGATCCACGCCGTGCTGGGCGAGAACGGCGCCGGCAAGTCGACCCTGATCAAGATCATTGCCGGTGTGGTGCAGCCCGACAGCGGCCGCATGCGCCTCGCGGGGAGCGAGGTCAGCTTCGCCACGCCGTCGGCGGCGAATGCAGCCGGTGTCGTCTGCATCTTTCAGGAGCTATCGCTGATGCCCGACCTCTCGGTCGCGGACAACATCTCCATTGCATCCCCGCCGCGGCGGTTCGGCCTGATCGATGCGAAGGCCCAGCGCCGCCGCGCCGAAGAACTGTTGTCCGAGATCGGCTGTGAGGACGTCAACCCCCTGAGGCGCGTGCGCGATCTGCCCCTATCGAGGCGCCAGGTGGTCGAGATCGCGAAGGCGCTCGGCAAGCGGCCGCAGTTGCTTATCCTCGACGAGGCGACATCGGCACTGACGAGCGCCGATGTGGAGAAGGTTTATGCGATGCTGGCACGGCTCAAGGCCGAGGGCGTCGCAATCCTGTACATCTCGCACCGCATGCACGAGGTCGAGGCGCTCGCCGACCGCGCCTCGGTGTTTCGCAACGGCCGCCATATCGAGACCTTCGACAAGGGGAGGCGTTCGACCGCCGATATCATCCAGCTCATGATCGGGCGTGACATCGCGGCCCAGTATCCGCCCAAGCCTGCGCGAAATGCCGCGAAGCCGGTGCTGGCGCTCGAGAACCTGTGCTGGGAGAGGCAGCTCGATCGCATTTCACTGAGCATCGGCGCCGGCGAGATCGTCGGGCTCGGCGGTCTCGACGGGCAGGGCCAGAAATCCCTGTTGCTTGCTCTGTTCGGTGTTTTGCGCGGCGTCACTGGTCGTCTCACGGTGGCGGATCGCGAAGTACGTCCCGGCTCCCCGGCGGCGGCAAAATCGGTCGGCATCGCGCTCGTCCCTGAGGACCGCAAGACCGAAGGGCTGATGCTGCCGGTGTCGATCGCGGACAATCTTGCGATCGCATCGCTCGACGCGCTTTCCACTGGCCCATTCATCGATACCGGCCGGGAACGCACCGCGATCCAGCGAGCCATCGCGAGGCTACAGATCAAGTTGGACGCAGCGAGTGATGCGGTCTCGACGCTGTCGGGCGGAAACCAGCAGAAGGTCGTGCTCGCCAAATGGCTGATGACCGATCCGCGCATCATCCTGCTCAACGATCCCACGCGCGGAATCGACGTAGGCACCAAGCAGGAGCTCTACCGGCTGATGCGCGAACTCGCCGACCAGGGCGCCGCAATCCTGTTCTACTCGACCGACTATGACGAGCTGATCGGCTGCTGCGACCGCGTCGTCATCATGTATGACGGCCGCATCGTGCGCGAGCTCGAGGGCGACGACCTCACCGAGACCAACATTGTCGCAAGCTCCCTGAATGTCGACACCGATACCGCAGCGGGGGCGGCGCATGCTTGACGATATCGCGATCAGGATCCGCCAGAACATCGGTCTGGTCACCGCCATCCTGTTGTTCTGTGCCCTCTACATTTTCTACAACGCCGCGCATCCCCGCGGTTTCTCCTCCGCCGTGCTGGTGCAGAATGGCGACGAAATCTTTGCGCTCGCCATGCTGGCGATGGCGCAGACAGTGCCGGTCTTGATGTCGGGCCTTGATCTCTCCGTCGGAGCGGTCATGACCATGGTGGGCTGCTTTGCGAGCTACCTCCTGACCGGCGCGGCAGGTGGTGCGCCGCTGCATCTCGACATGTTCGGCGTGCATCTCGGCCTCGGCACCTTTCCGGGCGGCGTGAGCGGCATTCTGCTCGGGATCGCCGTGTGCCTTGCGATCGGCGCGGCTGCCGGCTTTATCAATGGTTGCGTCGTCGTCTATGGGCGCATCCAGCCGATCATCGCGACGCTTGCGACCGGCGCGGTCTACATCGGCATCGCGCTTTTCCTGCGTCCGACCCCGGGCGGCAAGATCGATGTTGATCTGAACTGGGCGCTGACTAACTCGCTCGGCGATTTCGCCTCGACCGTGCACATCTTCGACGATGGCGCGGCTGCCTGGTTTGCGCCGTTCGCCTGGATCCCGGTGCCCTTTGTGCTTCTCGTTCTCATTCCGCTGCTGGTGTGGGTGCCGTTCCGCCGCTCCGTTCTCGGCCGCGCCGTCTATGCGATCGGCTCGGCCGAGGGCGCGGCTTATATGTCCGGCCTTCCGATCGAGCGCGCCAAGATCGCCGCCTTCACGCTCGCGGGCTTCTTCGCCGGCTGCGGCGGTCTCTTCCTTGCTATCCAGACGTCGTCTGGGAATGCGGACATTCCGCAGGCCGGCGCCTATACGCTCAACTCGATCGCCTCCGTGGTGATCGGCGGCACTTCGCTGCTTGGCGGAACCGGCAGTGCGATCGGGTCGATCTTCGGGGCCATGGTCTTGCGCGTGATTTCCTTCTTCTTCCGCATCTTCGACATTGCCCCTCTTCTGCAGCCGCTGTTCGAGGGCGTGATCCTGCTCGCTGCCGTCAGCATCGGCGCGTTGGGCATGCTACGCGTCAAGAACACGCTGGAGCTGTTTCGATGACGGCGGCCTCATTCAGTCTCTCGCGCGACGACCGCCCGATCCTGATTGCGGCGGCGTTCATCGTCGTCATTCTCGTCGCGGGTACGGTTTACACATTCGCCCGTTTCGGCAGCGCTCCCCTGTTGTCTCCGGCCTATCTTCTGCAGCAATTGCAGATCGGTGCGTTCCTCGGGATCGTCTCGGCCGGCATGATGATCGTGATCCTGATCGCGCAGATCGACCTGTCGGTGCCCTGGACGCTCGCCGCCGCGGCCATGATGGCGACCTCGGTCGGCGGTCCTCTCGCAATTCCGGTCGGGCTCGGGGTCGGCGTTCTGGTCGGGCTCGTCAACGGCGTCGGGGTCGCGTATCTGCGGGTCCCCTCGATGATCTTTACGCTGGGCGTGAATGCCGTGATGCGCGGCCTGATGGTCGCGCATACTGGCGGCTACGCACCGCAGACCGGGGCGACCGACCTGATGCGGATGCTGGCGGGCGATCGTACGCTCGGCATTCCCAACGCGCTGTTCGTCTGGGCCGCGGTGTCCGTGCTGGTGGTCGTCATCCTGCAGCGCATGTCGCTCGGCCGCTACATCTACGCCATCGGCAACAAGGAGGCGGCGGCCTATCTGGCCGGCGTCAACACGCGCCGCGTCACGGTGGTCTGCTTCGTGCTCTGCGGCCTTGCTGCCGCGCTCGCGGGCGTGCTGCTCGCCGGCTATTCCACCAAGGCCTACCAAGGCATGGGAGACGCCTATCTGCTGCCCTCGATCGCCGCCGTCGTGATTGGAGGCACCAACATCCTCGGCGGCCGCGGCCGCTATCTCGGCACGCTGATCGGCGTCGTCCTGATCGTGCTCCTGAACAGCGTATTGTCGATCATGGAGATGCCGGAGGCGGGCCGCCAGGTGATCTATGGTCTCGTTATCATCTTCATGCTGCTCGTCTACGGGCGGGGCGAACGCGTCACGAGCTAGATGGCCGGCCTAAGCTTACACGGCCGCGCGCGTATTGAGGAAGATCGAATACAACGAGGTCTGTCCGCAAATGTACAGGCGGTTGCGCCGTGGACCGCCGAAACAGACATTCGCCACGATCTCACCGATCGGGATCGTGCCGATATGCGTCCCGTCGGTCCCGTAGCAGAACACGCTCCGTCCCGCCGACGTCCAGATGTTGCCATGGATGTCGCAGCGAAATCCGTCATAGAGCCCGTCGGGGCAGGTGGAAAACAGCGAGGGCTCAGCGACCTCGTTTCCCTGCACCTTGTAGGACCAGATCGTCGCGGGCAGCCCGTCGACGTGGGTCGCGCCGGTATCGGCGACATAAAGCAGCTTCTCGTCTGGCGAGAACGCCAGCCCGTTCGGCTGCACGCGGTCAGAGACGACCAGGCTGATCTCGCCGCCCGCTGGATCGATCCGGTACACGTTGGAGGCGCCAATCTCGGATTTGGCATGTCGGCCCTCGTAATCGCTGTCGATGCCGTAGGTCGGATCCGAAAACCAGATCGAGCCGTCCGATTTCACCACGACATCGTTGGGCGAGTTCAGCCGACGCCCTTCGAACTGTTCGGCAAGCACCGTGATGGAGCCGTCGTGCTCGGTCCGGGTGATGCGGCGCATGAAGTGCTCGCAAGTGACCAGCCGCCCCTCGCGATCGGTCGTGTTGCCGTTCGAGTTGAAGCTCGGCGAGCGGAACACCGACACCGATGAATCCGTCTCGTCGAAGCGCATCATCCGGTTGCTCGGAATGTCGGACCAGATCAAATAGCGGCCGGCCGGAAAGTAAGCGGGTCCTTCGGCCCAGCGGCAGCCGCTGGTGAGTTTTTCGAGATTGGCGTGACCAAAGACCAGGCGGGCAAATCGCGGATCGTGCGTGACATAGGGGAGCATCGTTCCTCCTTCGTTGCCGCAGGTCGTGAAGTGCCCGCGTGCCGGTTCCGCTTTTCTTAGCAACCCGAATGTATGAGCGGAATAGTCTTGTACGAGACCCGCAATCCTCGCGTTGACACCCGACGGCAAATACATACGCTGCGCGTCGCTGCAATGAGACGAGCGCGCGATCAAGGCGCGAAGAAGGAAGAGCAATCCACCATGATTTCGCAATCAGCTTTGCCGCGCCGCACACTTGGCCGGACCGGTCTCGAAGTCTCCATCCTCGGGTTCGGAACCGCACCGCTCGGCGATCTCTTTCTCGAGCTCGACGACCACACTGCGATCGCCGCCGCGAGCCGCGCCTTCGAGCTCGGCATCAATCTGCTCGATACATCACCGCACTATGGCAACGGCCTGTCGGAGCATCGCTGCGGAACGGCGCTCCGGCGCGTGCCCCGCAAGGATGTGGTGCTTTGCACCAAGACGGGTCGCTGGATGGATCCGTTTCACCAGCCGGAGACTCGGTCCGGATTTGTTGGCGGACAGCCGCACCGGGCCGTCGTCGACTATTCCTATGACGGCACCATGCGCTCGGTCGAGCAGTCGCTGTTGCGGCTTGGCACCGACCGGATCGACCTGCTGCTAATCCACGATGTCGATGTGTGGACCCACGGCAAGGACGCGATCGAGGACCGGTTTCGCGAAGCGATGTCCGGGGCCTATGTAGCGCTGGACAAACTTCGTTCCGAAGGTGTGGTCGCGGGCATCGGGATCGGCGTCAACGAGGCCGAGATGTGCGTGCGCTTCGCGCAGGCCGGATCCTTCGAGGTGATGCTGCTCGCGGGGCGCTATTCGCTGCTGGAGCAGCCAGCACTCGAAGAGTTCATGCCGCTGGCGCTGAAGGAGGGCATCGCGGTGCTGCTCGGCGGCGTGTTCAATTCGGGGATTCTGGCGACGGGCGCCACCAAGGGCGCCAAGTACAATTATCAGGACGCACCGCCGCAGATCCTTTCGAAGGTTGCCGAAATCCAGCGTATCTGCGCAGCTCATGACGTAGCGCTGCCGACGGCCGCTCTACATTTTGCGCTCGGTCATCCCGCGGTCGCGAGCGTGGTCCTCGGGGCGCATAATGCGCAGGAGGTCGAGCGCAACGTGGCAGCGCTGACCACCACGGTGCCAGCCGCGCTCTGGAGCGATCTCAAGGCCGCGTCCCTGCTGGAATCGGAAGCCCCTGTTCCGAGCTAGACCGGATGAACGCGCTTGAATCGGTACAAGGCGAGGACTCGGATCACCTCTCTCCGCGGGGGAGAGGTGCACCGAATGATACGGTCGGAATCGTGAATTTTTGCATCGATGCGCGGGCGCGCGTGGACCGCGTAAGAACGGCGGCTTCTGGCGGGCTATCAAGGCACGAGGCCGGGGGTTAAGCTGCCCTCCGGTAAGCGAACAGCGCCTCCACAGTCGTGGGTTTGGCACCGTAGCGGTCTCCCGCTACGATTTCCCCAAGCTTCGCATGTGCGGCTTTGACCTATGGGAGGACTACCCGTCGGGCAAAACACCCGCCACCCCGTCAACCCCTCCCCACAAAAATATTCCACTTTACCGAAATTCGGAAATGGCGTATGTGTCGTCCATCCCGGCTCATCCTTGAGGGGCGATCTTGTGGTCGTCATGTTCGCGAGCCGGGCTTGCGGTGGACGCGGCAGCGTTCGGGTGCGAGTGGCCAAGGGCAGGGCGGATTGCTCTCCGTGAGCCCAAGGCTTCGTTCCGACGAGCGGCGCTGCTAGGCTTCGTCTCGTCATCAGGTCGGCGGCAAGGTGCACAACGTCGTCGAAACCGGTGGTGAAATGGCGGGCCGTGCGTACGGCAAAACCGTGTGGTCCTGGCCGTCGTTGCTACGGTCAAGCCCTAGCGAATGCGGCATCTGCGTCAACCGGCGTGGTGTCGGTGAATTTCGCTGGGGTGAGGGAGGCCAGAACGAACTCGGCTCCCGGGAGAGCACGGCATAAGCCGTCCAACCATCGCGCAGGGAAGGCCGAGTGATTGGCTACACCTGTATGCTGCTGTGCGGTTCTTTTGCGCACCATCTTCGCGCAGCGGACCGCGGGTGCCAGCCGGCACCCGGCCTTCCCTGCACCCTCTTGGACAAGAGGGTGGAATGACGAAGCAAAGCTCGGGCGAAATGCGCCGCGAGGATGCGAAGCTGTGCCTGTTAGGTCGTAGGATGGGTAGAGCACTTGCGAAACCCATCATGCTTCCGCGCGGATGAAACAGGATGGGTTTCGCTTCGCTCTACCCATCCTACCAGCGCTGCTAAAAGTGCGCGACTGGCTAGCTGCAGCTCAGCGGCACCGGCTGGCCGGGATGCAGCTCGTACCAATCATAGCAATCCGGACCGGCGCCGTAGAATCCATATCCGGCGCGGAAGCGGCCGTCGCGGTGAAACGCGTGCTGGCCGAAGCCGCGGGTTGCGGCATGATCGCCGAAGCCTAGGTGCTCGCCGCCGAACCGGGCGCCGCCGCCGAAGCCGCCCTCGTGCCCCATGCCGCCGAAATGCGCGCCGCCGCCAAAGCCCGCATGTCCGCCGCCGAATCCGCCACCGCCAAATCCGCCGTGGCCGCCGCCACCACCACCGCCGCCGTGCGCGTCGGCCGTGCCGATGGCGAGCGTCGAGGCGAGCGCCGCTGTTGCCAGAATCATGATCACTCGTTTCATGGAAAACTCCTCTCGTGTTGAGCCCGGCCATCCCTGAAGCCCGCTTCCGCGCCGCGCGGTACGCGCGAGGCTGCTTGATGGCCGGGTGTGTGACGCTGGAGAGGTAGGAGCGCTGCGCGGCAATCCAACTGAATTCGACGTCAGACATTGGGGTCAGACATCGGGCTCGCCGCGCACGAAGGTGATCGCGCCGCGCCTGGTCGCGACGCAACGCAAGGGAGCGGGCTGACGAGATCAGTCCGCTCCCTGTCATTCGATATGCGTCCGGGCGGCGAAGTCACTCGGCCGGATGCGTTGGCGCGATCAGAAGAAGCTGCCGGTGCCGGGCTCGCAAGGCACGTTGTTGCCGGTCCACGGCGCAGTGGCGAAGGCGCCGACGCGCGGCGCCGGCACGCAGCCACGTTCGCCCTGATAGACCGGCGCGCTCGTCGCGATCGTGTCGGCCGCCGTCGCGGGTTGCCGCACGAGGCGGTGATGCTCGCGCGCCATGGCGGGGCCGCCGAGCATGGCGGCCGCAATCAGTCCCATCGACAACAGTCTGGACGTGGTCATTCGCTCTCTCCTTTGATGACATCAGGCCGACCAAGCCGGCTGGTCGTCGAGGTGTGCGCGATCGGGCCCGATTCAAATGCACGATTTGCTCACCGCAATTCAACGGCCCGTGAGCCGATGTGACGTCGCAACCACGATCGTGCGAATCCATAACATCCGTTGTCCCCCGGACGACTGCGAGCGCGTCGAGCTCATATGTTCGATGCAGCGCAGTTCGGAGCGGAGCCCACAAGATGATCACGACATTGGCAACACGCATTGCACTGGCGCTGCTGGCGCGACGCGCAGCCTGCATCATGAACTGCAATTCAATGGCGCCCCATGCGCCGCAAGCCTATCCCGTACCGCAGCGAGTGGCCGGCAACAGGCGACATCAAGGCCGCGCGTTCGACGAGCACGGGCATCGCACATGACCCAACGCGTCGCCGAGCCCACGCGCCCCTACCGCGCGCCGAGACGCCGCGTGGAACGTGGAGCGAGGGTCATGAACCGGATTCTCCTGATCGAGGACGACGCCGAGACCGCCGAGGCGATTGTCGCCGAGCTTGCCGACCGCGGGTTCGAGGTGCATTGGTCCGCCGACGGCGTCGACGGCCTCGACCGCGCGCGCGTGTCGAGCCCCGATGCCATGATCGTCGATCGCATGCTGCCGGGAATGGATGGGCTGACCGTCATCGAGGCACTTCGCAACGACCAGGTCAGGACGCCCGTTCTCGTCCTGAGTGCGCTCGGCGCGGTGGACGACCGGGTGCGCGGATTGCGAATGGGCGGAGATGATTACCTCACAAAACCGTTCGCGATCATCGAGCTGGTCGCGCGGATAGAGGCGTTGCTGCGCCGTCCGATCGACAGCCGCGAAACCATCCTGCATGTCGGACCGCTCGAGCTCGATCTGATCGAGCGGACCGCGCGGCGCGGCGAACGCCGGCTCGAGTTGCTGCCGCGCGAATTCCGCCTGCTCGAATACATGATGCGCCGGAACGACCAGGTGCTGACGCGTGCGATGCTGCTGGAGGAGGTCTGGAACTACAAGTTCGTTCCGGCAACCACGAACCTGATCGACGTGCATATGGGCCGGCTCCGTCACAAGGTCGACGGCCCCGGAGAGGTGCCGCTCATCCACAACGTCCGAGGCTCCGGCTTCGTCCTGCGTTCGCGGCAATAGGGGCCGGCGATGCGTCAGATCCAGCTGATCCGCTCCAGCACGTTCCTTTCGGCCCTGGCCATGGCGGCCGGCTTCGCGCTGTTCGTGGTCGGCCTGTTCGCATTCATCTATTGGAAGCTCGACAACTATCTGGTCGCGCGATCCGATCGCATGATTACCACCCAGATTCACTTCATCTCAGACCTGTCGCCGGCCCATCGCATCAGCGCGATCGCGGATCATCTCGATCAGGATTCCAGGGGCGTGCAATACGCGGGACTGTTCGATGCCGCGGGCACCCGCCTTGCCGGCAACATCGACCACGTGCCGCGCGAGCTCGGGCTCGATGGAGCGGTGCAGGGCGTGCGCCTCGATCTCATCAAGTCGCCGACGGTGCACAATCCTGTCGTCAGGGTGGTTGGCAAGCGCCTCGACGGCGGCGATGTCCTGGTGGTCGGACGGAATGTCGATGAGACACGCGAGATCTCGAGCGTGGTGGGGCAGGCGCTGGCCCTGGGCCTGCTGCCGGCCTTCAGCCTCTGCCTGCTGGCCGGTGCCTGGCTCAGCCTGCGCGCCCAGAGGCGCGTCGAGGAGGTGAACCAGCGGGTCCAGCGCATCGTGGCCGGCGAGCTGCGCGAGCGGCTTCCGCAGGACGGGACGGACGATCCGTTCGCGCGGCTGGCCGGGATCGTCAACGGCATGCTCGACGAGATGGAGGCGATGATCAATGCGCTCGCCGGCGTCGGCAACGACATCGCCCATGATCTCAGGACGCCGCTCACGCGCGTCCGCCTGGCGCTGGAGCGCGGGCGCTCCCATGCGGCCACTCTGGAGGAGCTGCAGGAGACCATCGACAAAGCCATTGCCGGCATCGACCAGTCGCTCGCGATCGTCACCGCCCTGCTGCGCCTGACCGAGATCGAGAACAACCGCCGCATGGCCGGCTTTGGCGAGGTCGCGCTCGACGAGATTCTGCGGGAGGTGTGCGATGTCTACGAACCCATCGCCGAAGACAAGCGCGTGGGGCTCGGTGTCGTCATCGAGCGCGATGTGCTTGTGTGGGGCGACCGGGACCTGCTGTTCGAGGCGGTCGCCAATCTCGTCGACAATGCCGTCAAGTTCACGCCGTCAGGCGGTCGGGTCGAGCTCGCCCTGGAAGCGGACGACGACACTGCGCTGGTGCGCGTCAGCGATACCGGGCCCGGCATCAGCGAGCAGGAACGCGAGGCGGTGCTGCGGCGGTTCTATCGCTCCGACAAGATGCGCCATACGCCGGGCGTCGGCCTCGGACTGAGCCTGGTCGCCGCCATCGTCAAGCTGCACGACTTTCGGCTGATCGTCGGTCCCGCCCCTGGTGGACGGATCGAGATCCTTGCCTGGACCGGACGGATGGGCAAGGCCGCCACGCGCCGGTCGCGGACATTGCTGCGCGCAGACGCAGACCAGATGGGATGAGCCACATGGTCCACGATGCTTTCGAGATTGATCAGCCGGCCTGGAGTGCGGGAGCGACAGATGCAGACTAGCCACGAAGTGACGAGGATCAATCCCCCTGCGACGCCGGTCGCACCGGTGTCGGTGCCGTTCCTCAGCGCGTATTCCGCGGCCATCGGGCGCTACGACTTCCTCGAGCCCGGTCAGGAGCAGCAGCTTGCACGCCGCTGGCAGCAGACGCGGGACCGAAGCGCGGCGGACGCGCTCGTCACCAGCCATCTTCGGCTCGCGGCCAGGCTGGCGCGAGGCTACAAGCGATACGGCCTTCCGATGGTCGATCTGATTGCTGAGGCTAATCTGGGCCTCGTGATCGCAGCGTCACGCTTCGAACCCGGCCGCGGCGCGCGCTTCTCCACCTACGCGGTCTGGTGGATCAAAGCCGCTATTCACGAGTACATCCTGCGTTCCTGGTCCCTCGTCAAGATCGGGACGACGGCCGCGCAGAAGAAGCTGTTTTTCAAACTCCGCGGCGAGATCAGGAAAGCCACCGGCAGCGCGATGTCGGGGCTCACGCCTGACGTCGCCGAACTGATCGCGGGGAAGCTCGAGGTCACCGCGCGTGAGGTGATCGAGATGGACGCGCGGCTGCATGGCGACATGTCGCTGAACGTGCGCATCGGTGGCGAGGACAGCGGAACCGAGCTGGAAGCCTTGCTGGTCGACGGGGCGGTCGACGCCGAGACGGTGCTGGTCGATCACGAGCAGACCGAGCGGCGTGCCAGCGCCTTGCGTGTTGCGCTCAGCGGGCTCGCGGCGCGGGAACGTCGCGTCTTCGAGGCGCGGCGGCTGACGGAATGCCCCGTCACGCTCGATCGGCTGGCCCACGAACTCTCCATATCCAGCGAACGTGTCAGGCAGATCGAGATGCGCGCCTTTGCCAAGGTCAAGCGCGCCGTGATGCTTGCCGTGCAGGATGCGCCACGGGGCACCGCATGCAGCGTCTGAATTCGTTTTCATTTGAACGCAGGTCCGGCCGCTCTCATCTGTCCGACGATCCCGCGTAACTCCCTCCAGGCAGACCCCCATGGGAATTGTTCGCTTCGCGCTACGGCTTCCGCACACATTCTATGTGCTTGCTGCGCTGATCCTGTTCCTCGGCGGGATCGCAATCCGGTCGATGCCGACGGATATTTTCCCGGAGATCCGGATCCCCGTGGTCACCGTGATCTGGAGCTACACCGGCCTGTCCACGCCGGAGATGGAGCAGCGCGTCAGCACCTACAGCCAGTATTCGATCAGCGCCAATGTCAGTGGCATCAAGAATATCGAAGCGCAGACCCTCAACGGCCTCTCGATTCAGAAAATCTACTTCCAGCCGGACGTCAATCTCGATCTCGCGATCTCGCAGATCGTCTCGGGGACCAATGCCATCCGCGCCCTGATGCCGCCGGGGATCCAGCCGCCGATCATCGTGCAGTTCAATGCCTCGAGCGTCCCGGTGCTCCAGCTCAGTCTCCAGTCGAACAGCCTGAACGAGCAGCAGCTCTACGATTTCGGCATTTACCGCGTCCGCCAGCAGCTGGCTCCCGTTCCGGGCGTGACCCTGCCCACGCCTGCCGGCGGCAAATACCGCCAGATCATGGTCGACATCGATCCGAACAAGCTCCTGTCGCGCGGATTGACGCCGCTCGACATCGTCAATGCGGTGAACACCCAGAACCTGACGCTGCCGACCGGCACGACCAAGATCGGCGACACCCAGTACACCGTTCGAACCAATGCGACGCCGGCCACGATCCAGGATCTCAACATGATCCCCGTCAAGTTCGTGAACGGGGCCACGATCTTCCTGAAGGACGTCGCCCAGGTCCGCGACGGGGCCCAGGTCCAGCAGAACATCGTGCGCGAGGACGGCCACCGCGCCGTCCTGCTCAGCATCATCAAGAACGGAAATGCCTCCACGCTCGCTGTCGTCAACGGCGTCAAGGCGGCGTTGACGTCTATCCGCGCGGCGGCTCCGGCGGGGCTGAAGATCAACGAGCTGTTCGACCAGTCGATATTCGTGACCCATTCGGTCAATGGCGTGCTGCGCGAAGGTGCGATCGCCGCCGGCCTGACCGCGCTGATGATCTTGGTGTTTCTGGGATCGTGGCGGTCGACGCTGGTCGTCCTGATCTCGATCCCGCTGGCGATGCTGTCTTCGCTGATCGTGCTGTATTTCCTCGGCGAGACCCTCAACACAATGACGCTCGGCGGGCTCGCCCTCGCGGTCGGTATCCTCGTCGACGATTCGACGGTGACGATCGAGAACACGCACCGGCTCTGGACCGAGGAAGGCATGCCGTTGCCCGAGGCGACCCTGCACGGAGCCGCTGAAATCGCCATCCCGACGCTGGTCTCGACGCTCGCGATCAGTTGCGTGTTCACCTCGGTCGTGTTCCTGGAGGGCCCGGCCAAATACCTCTTCACGCCGCTCGGCCTGGCGGTGGTGTTCGCGATGTTGGCGTCCTACGGGCTGTCGCGAACGCTCACGCCGATCACCATCGGCCTGCTGCTGAAGGGCGAACGGCGTCATGGCGAGAGCGCGCGCCCGTCAGGCATCTTTGCGCGCGCCTCCGCTGCGTTCGAGCGCGGGTTCGAGCACCTGCGCGAGGGCTATTCCGATCTCCTGCAAAAGTTGTTGCGGCGTCGTGCCGTCGTGCCCGTCGTCGCCGTGCTTGTGCTGGCGCTCGGAGCCACCATGTTCGCCTATGTCGGCAGGGATTTTTATCCCGTCATCGACGGCGGCCAGATCCAGCTCCATGTTCGCGCGCCAGCGGGTACGCGGATCGAGCGTACGGAAGCGATCTTCCAGGCGGTCGAGGACAAGGTCCGCGAGGTCATTCCGGAAGGCGACCGGGCGTTGATCGTCGACAATATCGGTCTTCCGGCGCGGGCCTACAATCTCGCATTCACCGACGGCTCGACGATCGGAGTGAATGACGGCACCATTCTGGTATCGCTGAAGGATGGGCACAAGCCGACGGCGGATTACGTCAGGAAGTTGCGGCAGGTGCTGCCAGCGGCGTTCCCGGAGGACACCTTTTATTTCCAGGCGGCCGATATCGTCACGCAGATCCTGAACTTCGGGCTTCCCGCGCAGATCGATGTCCGCACGGTCGGTTACGGCAGCAACAATCTGGCCGTGGCCAAGGAGCTGCAGAAGAGCCTCGCGGCGATCCCCGGCGTGGTCGATGCGCATCTGCAGCAGGAGGTCGATGCTCCCGCGTTCTACGCCGACATCGACCGCACCCGCGCCGCACAGCTCGGCCTCAATGCGAGCACGGTGGCGACCAATATCAATGTCAGCCTCAGCTCGTCCGCGCAGGTCTCGCCGAATTTCTGGACGGACCCGACGTCAGGCATCCCCTATTACCTTGCGGTGCAGACACCCGAATACAGGGCTGATTCGCTGAACGCCTTGGGCAACACGCCAGTGTCGGCCTCGGCTGCCGCAAGCGGTCAGACGGTGCCGGGCTTGCTCAGCAATGTCGCGACGTTCAAGCGGGGGACCGTTCCCACCAATTCGAACCAGGCCAATGTCCAGCCGGTGTTCGACGTCTATGCGAGTGTCCAGGGCCGCGATCTCGGCAGCGTAGCGGCCGATATCGAGAAGGTGACGTCAGCCCTGCAGAAGCAGCTCCAGCCAGGCAATTCGATCCAGGTTCTGGGACAGATCCAGAGCATGCATCAGTCGTTCCGCGATCTCGGGATGGGACTGCTGTTCGCCGCTATCCTGGTCTACCTGCTGATGGTCGTGAACTATCAGAATTTTGGCGATCCCTTCGTCGTCATCCTGGCGCTGCCGGCGACATTTTGCGGCATCGTGACGATGCTGTTCATTACCGGGACGACGCTGAACGTGCCATCGCTGATGGGAGCCATCATGGCGATCGGCGTTGCCTCGGCAAATTCCATCCTGCTCGTGACCTTCGCGCGTGACGAGCAGTTGAAGGGGCATTCCGCGTTCCAGGCGGCGCTGAGCGCAGGCCGTACGAGGATCCGGCCCGTCCTGATGACCGCGGCCGCGATGATCGTAGGCATGATCCCGATGGCGATCGGCGGTCCGGGCGAGGAGCAGAACGCGGCGCTCGCGCGGGCGGTCATCGGCGGGCTGCTGTTCGCAACCCCGACCACCCTGCTGATCGTGCCGTATCTCTTCGCCATGCTGCGCAAGAGCAACGATGGCAAGCCTCGGCACGGCGTATTTGAGGAGCAACCGGAATGAGCGACGTTCGCGCAAGAACCGATGACGACGGTGCGAGAGATCGCCCCGGGGCGGAAAACCTCCGGGTTGTGGAGCTGCCGAGCAAGGGCGCACGATCCGGACGCCCTTATGGTGGGGCGCTGCTGGGCGGAGGCCTGCTCCTGCTGCTTGCGGGCGGTCTCGGCATCGGCGGCTGGCGGCACTACGAGGTTGCGCGTCAGGTGGCCGCCGTGGCCGAACAGGTTCGGACCAACATTCCGGAAATTCGGGTGGCGACGGTCAAGCCCAGCGGCGACATCATGAAGGTCAGCCTGCCAGCGACGACGACTGCATTCGAGGCGGCCAACATCTTCGCGCGGACCAGCGGCTACATCGAGAAGCGCCACGTCGATATCGGCGATCGCGTGAGGAAGGGCGATCTCCTCGCGGAAATCACCGCTCCCGAGCTGGATCAGCAGATCGCGCAGGCGCAGGCGACGCTCGCCCAGGACCAGGCTGCGCTTCAGCAGGCGCAAGCCAGCCGGGAGCTGGCCGACGTCACCAACTCGCGCGACAGCAATCTTGTCAAGCAAGGCTGGTTAACGGCACAGCAGGGCGACAACGACCGTCTCACCCTGCGCGCGCAGCAGGGGGCTGTGGGCGTCGCCCAGTCGAACATCACGGCGCAGGAGGCGCAGATTCGCGTTCTCCAGCAAGAGAAGTCCTACCAGCGTGTGGTGGCGCCGTTCGATGGCGTGGTCACGCAGCGGAACGTGGACAATGGCAGCCTGGTGCAAGCCGGCTCCACCTTCATGTTCACGATGATGCATTCCGATGTGGTCCGAACTCAGGTCTTCGTACCGCAGGACGAGGCTTTCGGAGTTGCCCCGGGCGTCGATGCGGACATCCGCGTTCCCGAGATTCCGGGGCGGACGTTTGCGGGCAAGGTCACGCGGATCGCAACCGCGCTGCAGCCGGGGAGCCGAACGCTGTTGACCGAGATCGACGTGCCCAATCCAGATGGTCTGCTCAGTCCCGGCATCTATTGCACCGTCGAACTATCGATACCGCGCAGGACGCCATCAATGACGATCCCGTCCGACGCGCTCGTCTTCGATCAGAATGGCCTCCACGTCGCGGTCGTGCGGAACGGCACGGTCCACTTACAGCAGGTCTCGATCTCCAGGGATTTCGGCACCACGGTGGAAGTGCGCGACGGCGTGCAGCCCGGCGATCAGGTCGTGCTCAATCCTGCGGTCACGCTGGCAGAAGGCAGCAAGGTCACCGTTCGCAAGCTTGAGACGAGCTAGGGACACGAGAGATGATACGGTTCGCGTTTGCAATGATGGTCGCTTTCCTGCTCGGCTTCTCTCCGGGCCAGGCACAAATCGCAACGACCGGCAGCACCGCAATGGATCTGCCGACGGTGCCGGGCGCGATCGTGATCTCGCCGCTCAACAGCCCGGGGCCGTTTTCCGCAACGACTGTGCCGGGTGCTCCGGATACGACGCTGGCGCCCGTTCCGCTGGCGTCGGATCCGGTGACGCCGGGGACAGTGGTCATCTGCGCGCCGCCATCGTCATCGCTGTCGCCGGTGCCGGCGACTCCAGCTGTATCGCCCACGGGTCTTTCGCCTCCGGGCATCGCGGCTCCGATCCTGCCGCTCACGGGACAGAGCGGTAGCTCCATCGGGACGATTCCCGCGGCCGCTCCGGCGGGAACAGGTGCGACAGTGGCCTGCAGTTCAACGCCGGGAGGACAGGTGACCAGCGCTGCGTCTTTGCCGCTTTCGATTTCGCAAGTGCCTGCAAGCCCCGCGCCCGGCACGATCCCGGCGGACGCCAGCAACGCCGGCGGCACGGGCATCGACCCGAACGCCACCGTCGTGCCGAGCCCTAACAGCGCGGCTTGCGCGGAAGGGGTCTCTATGAACCTGGCGGAGCCCGCGACAGTGGTGCCGGCGAACGCCTCAGGCGCAGCGCCGACGCCGGGCGTGTCGCCGATCCTGCCGCCGGGATGCTGAGATGGACTTGCAGGGCTTCCGTGTTATCGCATCACACGGCATTCGCCAGTCATATTGCCGGGCGCAACTTGCGGACTTCGGCATCCGGGGGAAGCACGCTTCCACCATCCCTATATTTCCAGTCTACCATGACGGCTTTGTTGCCCCTGACCGCGGTGCGACCGACGAATGTTCCCATCGTGCTTTGATGATCGATCGAACGCCAAATTGCCGGTCCAAACGGTGTATCGAAGCTGACATTGCCAAACCCATCCGCCATCGTTTCGGTATCGAGGCTCCCGAGCCGCTCGATCGGAGCCACGATGGAGCTGATCATGGCGTGACCGACCACGGAGCCCATGGTGGGAGCCTCGCCATATCGCGAGGAATACGCCGATGCGAATGAACTGTTGGCGCGGTCCAGGATCTCGGTCACGGGATAGCCGGTCACGATCCAACCTGTCGGCGCGTCCTCTCCGAGCGGATGGAGATATTCGGGTTCGCCTGTCGTGAACGACACGACATCTCGTCCTTCGAACAGGCCGCGATCCTTTCCCTGCCGGACGAATTTGGTGAGATCGGGCCCGAAGGTGATATTGAGGATCGCCTCGGGATTCTGCTGTGCGAGCGCGTTCACGACCACGCCGGCATCGATGGCAGCCAGCGGCGGCCATTGACTGCCAACGAACGCGACATCGGGGCGACGTTGGCGGAGAAGCTGCATGAACCACCTTACGGCCGACTGCCCGTACTCGTAGTTCGGAGCGATTGTCGCCCATCGTGTCGCCTTGAGTTGAGCGGCCTCCTCAACCAGCATCGCTGCCAGCATGTAGGTCGAGGGGCGGAGCCTGTAGCAATATCGATGTCCCCGCTCCCAGACGAGGGCATCCGTGAGCGGCTCGCTCGCCACGAACAAGACCCGGTTCTGCCGGGCGAAGTCGCTGATCGCGAGGCCGACATTCGACAGATATGCGCCAGCCAGCAGATCGACGTCGTTCCTGCGCACGAGCTCCTCTGCCGCGCGGATCGCGACGCTGGGTTTGCCTTCGTCGTCCCGGCTGACGACCTGCAGCTCGCGACCGAGAAGGCCGCCTTTGGCGTTGACCTGCTCGACCGCCAACTGCCAGCCGCGACGATAGGGCAGGGTGAACGCGGGGGCGCTGCTATAGGAGTTGATCTCGCCGATCCTGATCGGTCCCGTGCCCTGCGCACGGATGATGCCGGGCGAAAACACCGAAGCGCCGATGCCGCCCAAAATCTGTCGTCGAGAGATGTTCATCACGCAAGGTCCGGAAGATGGAGTGAAGGGCAGTGTCGGCCGAAAGGCATCGCAACCTAATGGCAGGTGCAGGATGGGAGCCGGTCGCCGTCGGATGTCGAAAGCGAGATGCCCGGTATTTCAGCCAGAGTGCGGGCAAAGGCGAGTGCGGGAAGGTCAATCTCCTGATCGAACAGCGCGCTCACCGGGCCCACAAGATCAAGGGCCGTCTGCTGACGGTTCGATTTCGCCATGATCCCTGCCCACGCAGCCGCAACTTTCAACTCGTAGAAGCGGCATTGCTGGTCCCTGGCGATGGACAGTCCCTCGGCGAACAGCACCTCGGCTCGCGAAAGATCGGATGGTCCGTTGGCCAGGAGAATCTCGGCCTTGATCCGCAATAGGTCCGCAAGGCACCACAATTGCCGGCCTTGCCGCGACATCGACAAGGCCTCTTCCACCGCGGCCAGGGCCTGCGCAGCCTCACCGATCGCGAGCAGGCCTTCGGCGAGCGATCCGAGAAACTCGGGATTGCGCATCAGCCAGCCGTTCTCGGTCCGCGCCTTCAGGCCGCTGCGCAGCAGCGCTATTCCGTCGTGATGCTTGCCTTGCAGAACCAGCAATTGTCCCTTCAGGCAGGACGTCCAGCTGGTCCAGAAAGCTATTCCCTCGCGCGTGACGAGTTCGAGAAGGGAGGATATCGCCTGATCGGCGGCGGCAAGATCATGCGTCATCAGCGCGATCGGGCAGACGGCATTGCGGAGTGCATAGGCGATCGCAAGCTTGTCCTTCTCGCGCCGGGCCTCCTCGAGGCACTCGGCGGCCAGAGATCTGCTCTGGGTGATCCTGCCCTGCAGCAGCAGGACGCGCGCCAACATCGCCTTGGCGAGGACACTCTGGTTCAGCAAAAACCACATCTGGTTCGCACCGCCGTTCAATCCGTGAGCCGAATGGTCCAGGGACAGCGTCAGCTCGCGTCGTGCATCCTCCTGCATTCCAAAGAAATGCGTGGCAGCGCCGATCAGGCGACGGCCTACCGCCTCGTTGGCGGGATTTCCGGTGCGTAGCGCGATCTCGAGGTAGCGTTCGCCAACCTCCTTGGCCGCGGCATATTGGCCCGAGTTGAGATTATAGCTCCACAAGGTCCAGACCGCCTTGAGCTGAAGCTCGAGATCGGACAATTCCTCGGCGAGCACGAGACCGATGCTCAGCGCCGCCTTCATGCGGTCCGCTGTTCCCGCCGTGTTGAGAAGTGCGAAACCCAACGCGACATAGAGCTGCGCCTTGAGCTTCGGAACGCAGGTGAACCCGGGACCGAAATGCGCAAGCGCGTGCTCGATCCGCGTCGAGCATTCCACGAAAGACAGCAACTGCATCCATACCGGAACGAATCCGGCCGTCAGTTCGATTCCAAGCGCGGTCTCTCCACCGGGCGAGAACGCCCAGTCGAGCGCGGCGTGCACGTTGCCGATCTCCTGAGCGAAACGGGAGATGTCGTCGGGAGCGGGAGAGGCATCGCCGAGCGGTGCGATGATCTGCCTGAGAAAGCCGGCCTGCCGCCTTGCCGCCCGCTCGACGAGGCCTGCCTCTGCGAGCTTCTCCAGCGCATAAGCGCGGGTGCTCTCCAGGAGCCGCCATCGTCCCTCGAATGAGGGGTCCAGCGACACCAGCGATTTCCCGACCAGATTGAACAGGGTTTCAATGACGTCCGACCGCGACAGAGTGTCGTCCATCATTGCACTGGCCGCATCGAGCGTGAAGCCGGCCGGAAACACCGCGAGCTGGCAAAGCAGGTGCTGCTCTGCCGGGGTCAAAAGGTCGTAGCTCCAGTCCAGTGTCGCTCGCAGGGTCTGGTGGCGCGGCAACTGGTCGCGGCGGCCGCCATTCAGGAGCTCGAAGCGCTTGTCGAGACGGAGCAGTACGGTATCGACCCCGAGATTGGCGGCCCGGGCCGCGGCAAACTCCAACGCGAGCGGAATGCCGTCGAGGCGGCGACAGATGGCGGCGATCTTCCGGAGTTCCTCCGCGCCCGCAACGAAGGTCGCACGTAGGGCCCGCGTTCGCGCGACGAACAGCTGCACTGCGCTTGCCCGCAGCAGCAAGTCGGGATCGTGCATCTCGGGATCGGGAACCGACAGCGCCGGAATGGCCGCAACATATTCGCCGTCGATGCGGAGACCTTCGCGGCTGGTCGCGAGCACGGTGACGTTCGGACAATAGCGAAGCACGGCACTGGCGATCTGCGCGGCGACTTCGATCACATGCTCGCAATTGTCCAGGACAAGAAGCAGACGGCGGGTTCCGATGGCCTGCGCAATGCTTGCGGCCGAGGCTTCCTTGTCGTTCGAGGCGAGCTTGAGTGCACGGGCGCATGCGGATGCCGCAAGTGCCGCATCCTGCAGGGTCGCAAGTTCGACCAGCGCCACGGAATCGTTGAACGCGGGCGCGACGCTGCGCGCCAGCTCGATTGCCAGCTTCGTCTTTCCGATGCCGCCGGGTCCGACGAGGGTCACTGCCCGATAGGCCGAAAGCACATCGACCAATTGGCTCATGCAATCCTCGCGACCGATAAGAGGCGCACGGATACTCGGCAGGTTGCTTGAAAAGGGCACGTCGGCCGGAATCGTTACCGGTGCGGCGGCAGGGTGATCCAGATGCCCGCTTTGCCAAGTCCCGGAGAGGGTATAGCCGCGGCCCGAAACCGTCTTGAGGAGATTGCGATCCTCCCCGAGTGCCTTGCGGACGGCCGAGATATGGACCTGAAGCGTGTTGTCTTCGACGGTCAGGCCCGACCAGACGCTTCCGATCAAATCATCCTTGGTGACCAGGAGACCCGCGGAGCCGACCAGCCTCTCGAGAACCTCGAACGCGCGGCTTCCGATCGGCACCGTGACGTCGTTGTGCCTCAACTCTCTTCGTTGGCAATCGATATGCCATTGTCCGAAAGAGTAGGTGCGATCAACCGACATAAGGGGGCCCGTGATTCAATTCCGCCGCCGTGATCCGGGGGAAATCACGAGCCCGCCCCTTGAGGTCACCGATCCCTGGCATGGATTTGAAAGCGTCAATGCGGTTGGGTCTCCTACAGGGGAGATCGTCAGCGTGTCAAGAAGGCCCGCTCAGTCGCCGGGGCTTCGTTCATTATCAATGCTGACACCCGACACGTTGGTGATCGATACACGAATTCGTGACGACGTTCGGGCGCGTGTCAGAATGGAAAGGGTCCCTCGGAGGGAACCTGATGCCATCAAAGGAAGCATCATTTACTCGGCATCGCCGAGAATCGTCAGCGCAAGAACTCCGGAGCCCAAATGCTTCCAGGAGACGTGCACCAGTCGCAAGAACGGCGGCCTGGTCGTGAGCCGCCGTCCTTCCTTCCGCCGAGAGGTCAAAATCCGGAACGTTGAGGCGATCAACTTCCGGTCGGCGTCAACCGGACTTGCTCCGGTTCGCGAACTCAATAGCCCGAGGTGGGCTCGCAGGGCGGCCGGCGCCAGGGGGCGGTCGCGTACGCACCGACGTCGGGAGCACGGGCGCAGCCGCGCTTGGCGGAGGCCGGCACGCGCTGAGCCGACGCATAAGCCTCGACATTGGTACGCTTCGCGTTGCCTTCGCGGGCCATCGCGGGGGAGGCAATCATGGCCGCGACAACGAATCCGGCCGACAAGAACTTCAGTGTCGTCATCGAACATCTCCTTGAGAAAGCGACGCCAAGAACGCCTCGGCCCGCACCTGAGACATGTGCATGCGTGCGCCGGATCCGCAGTGTCGATCGAACGAACATTTTCCTCTTTGCACGAAGCCGTCGCGGTGCGTTGAATTCATACATCGACGGCTCATCCGACAGGAGGTTCGCGCGCTAGTTTGGTGAGGACGTCGCCTGGTCAGTGCGTCCATCCAGCAGTGGGCCAAACCATTCCCATCTTTCGCCGGTGAAGCGCATCATCCGGAGCTGCTCGATCGGACGAAAGTCCCTCGGTGATGTCTTTATGCGAACACCGGGAATGTAGGCTTCGAGGTCGAGATCGAGATCGGTGGCCACGCGCATGATCCTTTCGTGCGTGAGATCGTCGCCGCAACGCCTGATCACCTCCACGAGTGCACTCGACATGTTGAAGGCCACCAGCGGCCCGCTCTCCGATCGATCTGCCTCCGGATAGTATTTCGCCATGAACGCGCGAAAATGCTGCATGCCCGGATGGCTGTCCCACTGCGGATCAGTCACGTCCATCTGATACCCCGCGCTGAGAATTCCTTTCGCATTGTCCAGTCCGGCGGGCTTCAGCACCGCGCCGACCGAGACCGAGACGTTCGTCACGATGTGGATGGGATGCCAGTCCAGCTCGGCGAGCGTCCTGATCGCCTGCGCGGCGAATTTGGGTGTTGCGATGTCGATGAATATGTCGGGCGCAGCGGCCTTGATCGCGGCGACCTCGGAGTCGATCGTCGGGGTGCTGACCTCATATGATTGGCTGGCAATCACCATTTGCGCGTACTGGTCCTGCAGCACGTCCTTCAGGCCGAGCAGATAGTCGCGTCCAAAGTCGTCGTTCTGGTACAGGATACCGATCCTTGCCCCCGGATGGTGCCGCAGAATGTAGTCCGCATAGATGCGTGCTTCGGTTCGGTAGCTCGGTTGCCAGCCGATGGTCCACGGAAAGTGCTCGGGATCCGCCCAGCGCGATGCTCCGGTGATAACGAACAATTGCGGCACATGCCGGCTATTCATGTATTTCTGGATCGCTGCGTTGCTGACCGTGCCGAACGGAGCGAAGATCGCAAGCACCTCGTCGTCCTCGACGAGCCGTCGCGCTTGCTCGACCGCTTTGGATGGACTGTAGGCGTCGTCGTATGAAATGAAATTGATCTTCCGGCCGTTGATCCCGCCATTGTCGTTGACCATGCGGAAATACGCGCTCATCGTCCTGCCGATGATGCCGTAAGCAGATGCCGGGCCACTGTAGGGCATGATGTTGCCGATCCGGATCTCGGTGTCGCTTGCGCCGGGATCATATCGTGGCTCCGCGGAAGCGCTGCCGACTGCAAGCGCAGCGCAGGAGATGAAGAGCTTTCCCAGGCGCCACGCGTTGCCCGAAATCGAATAACCAGTCCTGCCTGCGATCAAGCGATGCCTCCATGGCGCTGCCGGTCTTTGCACATGCCAACCCTGACGAGGCGTGGCTCGGCCGCGCCCGCTCGAGGCGGCGGACGAGCGCGTGCAGCAGTCGGCGTAGCGACTATAGCGCGGACGGCGCTGCGCGCCCGGTTGCGGATGCTGAAGAACTGTTAAGTTTCGCAGTTTTTGGGTCGGCTATCCGAATCGATGCAATCGGCCCTGCCGCGAAGCCGGCAGGGTGCGCCGCATGGCGCGGTCGCACTCCCGGATTACGGGCACCATCATCCGCACCTGCAGAAAGCAGAATACTGGATTGTGGTATCTCGTCATCGATGCCAGTTGTGGTCGCGAAATTGGCCTATGCCGAAGACGGGCGCGGCACCGCCCGGCCGTTCGAGACCCATTCGCCCGGCGGGCGTCAGTGCGCCGCCATTCAGCACGTCGCGATCGGGGTACATCGATGCAAAGGCTGCCGGCTCCTGATCAGCGAAAGACCAGGCTGCGGACGCCGACGATATCGTTGCCGTTGAGAGTAGCGCCGCTGCGATTAGAATCTTGAATACACTCATAGCGATTCTCCATTGTTTGCTCCGTGCGGAGAGTCGCTTGGCGATGATCGCTGCTCGGCTGGTGGCGTTTCCGAAGTTTTTTTGATGAAAATGATCTAGGTCGTCGGAGCGGAAAGTCCCGGTGGATCTGCATCACTCCTGCGGGAAGAGTCTGTCACGCTTGTCAGGATTCTCGCGCGTTTGTGCGTAGTCAAACGCGTCCGGTGTCCGTTTCTGGGAGGCGGATAGTTTGAATACCTGGAGTGTGAGCAATGAAATCATTTGCTGTTGTTTGCGTCCTCGCCTGCGTTGCGCTTTCGGGCACTGCGTCCGCCCGCGGCGGCATGGGATCGCATATGTCGATGGAGAGCGGCGGTGCGCTCGGGACGAGCGCCGCCGCGCCGGGCACGAACTCGCTGGGCACTGCGCTTTCGTCGTCCGACGGCGGTGGTCACGCGATGAAGGGGCCGTTGCTTGGCACAGACCAGACCATCGACAAGGAAGATGCCCGGCTTGAGAAGATGCTGGAAGGATCGATCTGCCGCGGCTGCTGAACGGCGCGCATTGCGAGACAGGGGCCGGCGGCCGCGCCGCCCGGCTACCTGTGTCTTTCGACGGGGTTGGTGGTAAGCTGGACTGAAAATGACGAAACCGCTTGGGGCTGTCCCAATGATGGCTGAGCCGGGCCAGCGTCCCGTCTACATTTGCGCGGAATGGGAAATCGATCTTGCCAGACGCGAATTGCGCTCGAACGGCGAACTCGTTCCGTTGGGGGGGCGTGCCTTTGAGATTCTTGCGGAATTGGTTCAGGCGCAGGGCCAGCTCGTCACCAGGGACGACCTGAAGGAGCGGGTCTGGCGGGGCGTCTTTGTCGAGGAGAGTGCACTTCGCGTGCATATCGCTGCGATCCGAAAGGCGCTCGGTTCCGACCGCGACATGTTGTCAACCAGCGTTGGCCGCGGTTATCGTTTGCTGGGAGCATGGCGGGTTCAGCATACGGACACCCCGCTACAATCTGCCGCAACCGGCCTGCTGCCGTCGATCAACATTCCCAGCGCATCATTCGATCTCATCGGCCGAACGGCTGCGATCGCACATTTGTGGCGGCTCCTGTCGGCCTATCGCATCGTGAGCCTGGTCGGGCCTGGCGGCATCGGAAAGACGTCGCTCGCGCTAGAGGTCGCCAGAACGCCGCCGCCCGGCTTTGTGGCTGACCGGTTGCTGGTCGAGCTAGCCCCACTGTCCGATCCAAAGCTCGTCTGCTCGGTCATCGCCAGTGTCCTCGGCACCAAGCTCGAGGGCGAGGAGATCTCGCCTGATGCCATCGCGCGCGCGATCGGCTCTCGGCCATTGCTGCTCATTCTCGACAATTGCGAACATGTCATCGACGCCGTGGCGCAGGTGGCCGAGTTGGTTGTCAGCCACTGTGCGGGGACGGTCGTTGTTGCGACAAGCCGGGAGGCGCTGCGTATCGAGGGGGAACATGTCTACCGCGTGCCTCCTCTGGGCGTACCGCCTGAAACCTGGCACGAGCCCACTGACGCTTCCGCGTATAGCGCAGTGGAATTGTTCACGAGCAGAGCGAAGGCGCTGGGTTCGAGTTTTGTACCCGACGAGGAGAACATCGGCGCTATCGCATCCATCTGCCGCCGGCTCGACGGCATTCCGCTGGCGATCGAGTTTGCGGCGGCGCGCGCAGTCATGCTTAGCCCGCCGAAGATCGCGTCACTTCTCGATGACAGGTTCAAATTCCTGACGACCGGCCGGCGCACGGCGTTGCCGCGGCAGCAAACGCTACGCGCAACGCTCGACTGGAGCTACGACCTCTTGCCGGACGACGAGGCGTGGCTGCTCCGGCAGCTCGGCATATTCGCTGGCGAGTTCCAGCTCGATGCAGTGATTGCTGTTGCTGGCGAGAACATCGGCGATGTGACCGGCCAGCTTGCCAGGCTGGTGGCAAAGTCGCTCGTTCTCGCGGATATTTGCGGCGACAGCCCGCATTATCGTCTGCTGGATACGACGCGTGCCTATGCATTGGAGAAGCTGCGTGCCGGCGGAGAACATCCCGGCGCAGCCTACCGCCAGGCGAAATACTACTGCGGATTCTTTGCCAGCGCCGAAGCCGACAGCGAAGTGAGGCCGCAGGCGGAGTGGCTCACCCTCTATGGCCGACACATCGACAACGTGCGAACTAGTCTCGATTGGGCCTTCTCCCCCGGCGGGGACTCGCAAGTCGGGGCCGCCCTGACGGCGGCCGCGGTCCCGCTCTGGGTGCAATTGTCGCTGCTCGCCGAATGCCGCGAGCGGACCGAACTCGCTTTGGCGCGCCTCGATCCGTCGGCTGCAAACGCGCCGCGACTTCGGATGCAGCTGTCGGCCGCGCGCGGCTGGTCACTGATGTACGGTGTTGGCAGGGCCCGGGAGGCCGGTCCCGCCTGGGCTGCGACCCTACAGCTCGCCGAGCAGCTCGGTGACAGGGATTACCTGCTGCGCGCGCTGTGGGGGCTCTGCATCGATCAGTTCAATAACGGCGAATTCCACAAGGCGCTTGAATTTGCTAATCGCTTCGCGGAGGTCGTGGCCGATTCCGGCAATCCCGTCGATCGCATGATGGCCGACCGCCTTCTCGCAACCACGCTGCATTATCGCGGCGACCAGCGGCTCGCCTATCATCATATCGGCCGAACCCTGTCGCGGCTCTCGGAACTTGCGGCAAAGCCGCAGGTCATTCGTTTCCGGTTCGACCTGCGGGTCTCGACGCGCTATTTCCAGGCGCGGATCCTGTGGTTGCTCGGCCTCGCGGATCAGGCCTTGAGCGTCGTCGAGCACAACGTCGAGGAAGGCCGGACCAGTGGTCACGCACTCACGTTTTGCAGCGTCCTCGGCCAGGGTGCCTGCCCGATTGCGTTCCTGGCCGGCGATCTCGACGCCGCCGAGCGCTATTGTACGATGCTGCTCGAACACACCGAGCGACATCCGATCCGCCTGTGGAATCTGTGGGCGCGCGCCTTCAGAGGAATGCTGATCTCGCGCCGGGGTGACCTCGCGACCGGATTGCCCCTGCTGCGCAAGACGTTTGAGCTCGCGGGCGAGGCGCGCCACCTGCCGCGCTTTCTGCTTCCCCTCGGTGAACTCGCGGTATGTCTCGGCGACGCCGGCGAGGTATCGCAAGGCCTTGCGACCGCCGACGAGGCGCTCGCGCGATGCGAGGCGAGGGACGAGGGGTGGTACGTCGCCGAACTCTGGCGCATCAAGGGCGAATTGCTGCTGCTTCCCGGCGAGCACCGCTCGGCGATCGCCGCCGCGCAGGCCTTCGACAGGGCATTCGAGGTGGCGCGGAGCCAGGGCGCCTTGGCTTGGGAGCTGAGAACGGCGATCAGTGTGGCACGATTGAAAGTGAGCGAGGGGCATCCGGCCGATGCACGCCGTGTTCTCGCGTCCGCATACGGCAAGTTCACTGAAGGTTTCGAGACGGCGGACCTCCGCGACGCGCGTGCAATGCTGGCGAAGCTCGGATCGTAGGTCCTAGATGCCCCGGGAGCGGCATCCGATTCAACCAATCGGATGCCGGTGCAGCCTCGGCGAGCACCGCATCGGTCGGGGCAAAGGGCGCTTATGGATCAGGAGAGGGTCATTTGGCCGCAGACGCGTACGGGCGCGCCGGATTCAGCTCGGCAAGCAACGCTCTCGCCATCTTGAGGCTGCGCGTATCGAAGCCCTCGGTAAATCGCAGATAGACGGACGCAAGCATATCGTGCGCCTCCTGGCAGCGACCGCCTCGCTGCCATAGTCTCGCAAACCCGATCGCCGCGCGAAGCTCATAGCCCAGCGCTCCTTGATGACGAGCGAGGTCGAGCGCCTGCACGAAGCTCATCTCCGCCTGCGAAAGATCCGGATTGCTCTTGTGCATCAGCGCTTCAGCCCTTGCGCGCAGCATGTCGGGCATCTCCATCATGAAGTTGCAGTGCCGGGCCTGGACAATCGCCTGATCAATGGTGTCGAGGGCTTCGTCACCGTGACCTGTAGCCGACAAGGCATCGGCGAGGGACATGCGCAACCCTGCGACCGCACCGAAGCTCTGGCTCTGCAGCTTGTCGATCGAGCCTTTCAGCATAGCGAGCCCGATGCCGGTCTCGCTTCGGGCCAGCAGCGTAATCCCCTTCATCGCCTCGCCGACCATCTGGAGAATGGCGAGGTTGTGCCTTCGAGCCTCCACGACGAGCCTGTCGATGTGTTCTTCGCAATCCGCCAGATCGCCATTCCAGAAGAAGACGTCGAATGCCCATGCTAACGCTCGGCAGAACATGACCGGATGGTTCGTCGCGATCACGTCGGAGATCGCCCGGCGCACCATTTGCGCTGCTTGATCCGGATATCCCTGAAGCCAGAGGACGCGCGCAAGGGTGATTTGAGCGCGTTTAGGGTATTCGAGGGTGAGGCCGCTAAGGATGTCCCCATCCATGCCCGGATGACGCAACGCCGCTTCGATGTATGAGCGGGACTCAACGAACCTGCCGAGATATTGGTAGGAGATGCTGAGCAACACGCGCATGCGCGCGACGGCAATGGGATCGTTGCTGGTCAGCGCAACGGCTTCGCCGCGTTTGGCGGTGGCCAGTACCTCATCATATCTGCCGACGAACAATTGCAGCAGGTGCAACTGGTCGATCAAACGGATCTGCCCTTGCACGTCGCCGATCTTCTCGGTCAGTTCAAGCGCCCGGTTGAGATGATTAACGCCCACTCCGTCGAGCCGTCCCGTGAGCATGCGGGCGGCGCCCAGCGCAGTGTGAAGGACGAGACCCTGCCTGATGCTTCCATTGGTTTCATCCAGTGCTTCGATGGCGCGAGTGACCCAGAGTTCGCATTCCGCCAGGAGCGACAGCTTGAAAAACAGCGGAATCGATGCCGCAGCGAGCGCCACGCCGATTTTGCGGTCTCCCTGATCGGAGAAGCACCACGTCAGCGCGGCGCGGACGTTACCGAGCTCCTCGGCAACCGCCGAAAGGTCTCGGTTCGCTTCGCTCCCGATCCTTTCAAGGAGACCGCGAAAGTAGCAGGCGTGACGTCGCGAGATCGCGCCAGCGTCCCCGCTGGCGACAAGTTTCTCTTGCGCGTACGCCCGGGTCGAGTCGGCAAGGCGGTAGCGGGTTGGTTGCGAGCCGGTGTTCAGTGTAAGCATCGACTTGGCAACGAGGCCGTCGATGATCGCCAGGATCGTGTCGTCGTCCTCCGTGGCCGCGGCAATCGATCGGGCGGCGTCCAGGGTCATGCCGCCGACGAACACCGACAGCCGGCCGAGAATCACGCGCTCCGGTTCGGATAGAAGATTGTAGCTCCATTCGATGGTTGCGCGCAGCGTCCGGTGTCGGGGCAGTGCCGTGCGTCGCCCCTCCCACAGCAAATTGAGGTGCTGATCGAGGAGCTGGACCATCGCCCTCGCGCCGTATGCGCCCACATGGCCGGCGGTGAGTTCGATGGCAAGCGGGATGCCGTCGAGCCGACGGCAGAGGTTGCCGACGTCCGGGGCGTTCGCATCCGTCAGCGTGAACTCGCCGCCTCCTGCAGTCGCACGCTCCACGAAGAGTTTCACGGATGGGTAAGCGAGGGCGTTCGCGGCCGTCAGAACGGCCTTCTCCGGCGGGCTCGGGAGCGGCGGGAGACGGTATGTGAACTCGCCTTCGACGCGCAGCAACTCCCGGCTCGTGGTCAGGATGTGCAGCTCCGGGGCCGCCTGGTAGAGCCGCTCGGCCAGCGCCGCCGTTGCTTCGATGACATGCTCGCAGCAGTCCAGAATGAGCAGCATGCGCCTGTCGCGCAGGAATGCCGCCAGGCTGCTCGCCGGATCATTCGATCGCGCCGGCAGTCCAAGTGACGATGCGACGATCGCCGGCACCGGAGCGGCGTTGCCGGTTTCGCCGAGACCGATGAAGTGGACATGTCCGGCGAATTCCGCGAGCAGGGCGTGGCCCGCGGAAATGACGACCGGGGTCTTGCCGATGCCGCCGGGGCCGACAACCGTGACGAAGCGGTGGGCTCTCAGACTTTCCGAGATGTCCTGAATGGTATGCTCACGCCCCACCATCTGCCGGGGATGCGCCGGCAAATTGTGGACATAAGTCGGATTGGTCGACGCAGCTTGCCTCTGTTTGGGGCGTGAGACCGCGGCGACGAAGCAGTAGCCCTGGCCGGAGACCGTGCTCAGATATCTGGCGCCGGCATCGCCGTCTCCGAGTGCTTTGCGGAGTGCGGCGATATGGACACGCAGGCTGTTTTCCTCGACGTTGGCGCCCGGCCATGTCGTGGCTATCAGATCCGTCTTGCTGACGACGTTGCCGGCCTGCCGGACCAGCGCGAGCAGGATGTTGAACGCACGATCCGATAATCGGAGCGGGCTCCCGTTTCGTTCAATCCGCCGCTGCGAGAGGTCGAGGCGAAACGGCCCGAAGAGAAAGATCTCATGGGCGGACTCGTCTTGAGCGGAGCGGCCGGCTTGGGCCATCATGTCGTTGCTTTGCCAGCGGGGGACCATTTTCGGATATCAACCCGGCGCACGACTCGTCACGTTCTATGACTTGGAAGCACACCAAGACGTGTGAACGCAGTGGCCCTTAAACGGTAACATCCGGTAGTTTCGGGGTAAAGCATCGGGCTCTATCACTTTCGTCTGAGGCTTGGATGTGCGGCGCCACGATGCGCGCCTTATCAGATCAATGTCGGCTTGAGAATGTCTTCCAGTCCGATCCGGCGGAGCAGTTCCGCGCGGACGCTGTCGGCGACGGTGTCGACGGCTGCAGCCCCGTCGTCGTCCGGACCGAAATGAACGCGTAGCGGACGCTGTCCGAATGGCATATCGACGATATCGGCTATGGCGGTCGCGACGTCTTGCGGAGTTCGATCCTTCGCCGGAAGCTGCCCAAGTGCCGACAGCGCGATCTCGCTCAAATCGGCCGTCGGACCATCCGCGTATTCCTCTGCCCGAACGGTGTCCAGCGGCCGGCCGGAGCGAATGTAGTGGCCGGGCCCGAGCGCGCTGGGAACGACGATGGTTGTCTCGACACCCCAACGCGCGAGCTCGCCGGCATAGCCGAGCGCTAGCGCATCCAGGGCAGCCTTTGAGGAAGCATAGGCGCCCAGGAAAGGAACCGAGCCGCCTCGCGCGCTGCTCGACGAGACCCATATCAGCAGGCCATGGCCCTGCTTGCGCAACTGTGGCAACGCGGCCCGATTGAGCCGTTGCGCACTCAGCACGTTGGTGTCGTAGAGTTCGGCAAGCTGGGCCGGTGTAAAGGCCTCCGCCGGCCCGTAGAGGACCTGGCGGGCATTGTGCACGATCACGTCGAGGCGGTTGTTCTCAGCGACGATGGCGTCGATAGCCGAGTTGACGGAGGCTTCCGAGGAGACGTCGAACGCGATGGTTCGGAGGTCCGCGCCACGCTTGCCGTCCTCGGCTCCGCCATCCGCGCCGCCGTGCTCATCCACTTCCGGCATTGAAACGTAGACCGTGTGGCCGGCCTGTGCCAATTTCCTGCAGGTGCTTCGTCCGATGCCGTTCGCAGCTCCTGTGACGATGATCACTTTGCCCATTCGAATCCCAATCGCATTCCACCTTCCGCAAAGACGCCAGCGCCATCGCGACACGTTCGTCGTTTGGCGATTGATCCCTGGCCTTGTGCGAAGAGTTCCTGAAATACAGCCGGGCGCAAGACGGGTCTTTCGAGCCCGGCGGCTGATTTCCAGATCGCACGAAATATTTCGAGAAAGCCCGAAAGCGGATGAGGACGGGTCTCCCGCGGACCGGGCAGGCTCGAACGTGCCTTCGCGAAATTGGCGTTGGCTTTCAGAAGATCGCGGCTGTGGCCGCCGGCTACAAGAGCCGCTCGGCAGAACGGGCCGTGTGACGCGTCTGTGTCAGCTCGCTCGTTACGAGGAGAAGCGATGAATCAATCAGGCAAACTGCCGCGTTCGGGACTCGGACCGCTCGTGTTGATAGCGGCCATCCTCGGAGGCGGGGCTGCGGCGTTCGCGTACACTGCGGGCTGGCTCTCGCCCGGGCGCCTGACGCCGGAGCAGATGATTGCGGCGCTGACGCCTCCGAGCGGCGCACCGCTCGGGCACCGGCGAAATCATGCGAAGGGGATCTGCTTCACCGGCATCTTCGAGGCCAACGGAAACGGCGTAGAACTTTCGCGGGCCAAGGTCTTCGAACGCGGCACGTATCCGGCGCTGGGTCGCTTCAATCTCGGCACTGCGGATCCGAACGCCGTGGATGCAACTGTCCGTGTGCGCGGTTTGGGATTGCAGATCGCCGCAGCGGATGGCGAAGAGTGGCGGATGGCCCTGATCAACCCGCCGTTCTTTGCAGTGTCCACGCCGCAGGCGTTTCACGACCTGCTGATCGCATCCGCCGAGAAGGAGCCGGAGGCGATGAAGATTTTCATCCACGCAAATCCGGAATTTGCCGCCTTCGCGACCTGGGCGAAGACGGCGCCCTGGACCACCAGCTATGCGGAGGAGCCTTACCACGGGCTCAACAGTTTCATCTTCACGAACGCGAAGGGCGGGGAGCACGCGGTGCGATGGTCGCTGCTGCCCACTGTGCAGCCCGTTCCGGTTTCGCAAGCCGAGCTGGAAAAGCGCGGTCCGGATTTTCTCGAGCAAGAGATAGTGGAGCGAATCAGGACCGTCGGCCCGCAGCGCTGGACCATGGTTACGACGGTCGCAGATCCCGGCGATCCGATCGCGGACCCGAGCAGGCCCTGGCCCGAGGGGCGCCGTACGGTGCAGCTCGGAACGCTTGCCGTGCAGCGGATCGAACCCGAGCGGGATGGACCCTGCCGCGACATCAACTTCGATCCGACCGTGCTGCCGCGGGGAATCCGGCTGTCGGACGATCCTTTCCCGGCCGCGCGCTCGTCGGTCTACCGCAAGTCCTACGATTTGCGTGCGGCCGAAGCCGGCGACTATCCGCGAACCGAGTCGGCGAGGCCATGAGCAACGCTCCGCATCGTTTCGCCCTGATCCAGCGGCTGCTGCACTGGCTGATGGCAGCCTGTATCGTTGCCATGTTCTTCATCGGCGTCGGCATGGTGTCCACCGTGGCGCCGAAGTACTTGCCGCTCATCCTGATCCACAAGACGCTCGGCGTCACGCTTCTGGTCCTCGTTGTGATCAGGCTGGCGCTGCGGCTCCATTACGGCGCGCCGCCGTTGCCGGCAGATCTTCCGCCGGCGATCAAGCTGGGAGCAAGATTGTCGCATCGGCTCCTCTATGGCTTCATGATCGTCATGCCGTTGCTGGGTCTCGGCATGCTTTGGGCTGCGGCTTATCCAGTTGTCCTGTATGGCGGGATTCGAATTCCGGCGTTGCTGCCGCAGAGCGACCGCGTGCACACATTGCTATGGAATGCTCATTTTTACCTGGGCTTCGCGTTCTTTGCCCTCGTGCTACTGCATCTGGCGGCGGCGCTGTTCCACGCAATGGTTCGCCGCGACGGCGTGTTCGGGACGATCGCACTCTTTCCACTCGGGAATGGGACGACGCCGGCAGAATGAGCGCTTGGCGCGTCGGCGACATGCGCGGCTCAAATTTTTCAGCCTCCAGCAAGGATGACGACAATGACCAAAGCAGATCTCCAAAGCCCGACGGATCTCGGGGCCAATGCGAACCGGGACGTTCCAGCCGCGCTGAGAGCGCTGCTGGCTGATGTCTTCGCGCTGTACCTGAAGACCAAGAACTTCCACTGGCACGTGTCGGGTAGGCACTTTCGCGACTACCACCTCATGCTCGACGAGCAGGCCGAGCAGATCTTTGCCATGACCGACGACATTGCCGAGCGGGCACGCAAGATCGGCGGAACCACGCTGCGCTCGATCGGCCAGATCGCGCGCGAGCAGCGCATTCTCGACAACGACGCCGATTATGTCGAGCCGCAGGACATGCTGGCCGAGCTGCGCAGCGACAATCAGCAACTGACGCGAGAAATGCGCCGGGTCCACGAGCTCTGCGACGAATACGGCGATGTCGCTACCGCAAGCCTGCTGGAAAACTGGATCGACGAGACGGAACGGCGGATCTGGTTCTTGTACGAGACCGGCCGGGACGGCCCGAACTCGTAAGCACCTGGTATGGGATGCGGCCGCAAAGCGAAGCGGGCCGCCGCGCAGCGACGACGCGGAAGCGAGGGAGATCCTCGCGTCCGCGTATTGCTGTCTGATCGTCTTCGCATTGATCGACCAGGGCGCACGCCACGTACCCATCGGTCGTGAATCCCGCAGCAGCGTTCACATCGTGCGGATGAAACAATGGCGCTGCATCCTCGAAAGATGACTGGACGTGGATCTCTATAGGCTTGACCGCATCCATGACCGGCAGGCCGGTCATACGTACAAGGGTCAAGCCATGACGGATATGTCGAACTCGAAGGCGTCGCTCGGAAGGGCCGTTCACGCGATCAGCGGAAAATGGGGCTGGTTCGTTGCGCTGGGGGTCGGTGAACTGATCCTCGGCGGCATTGCGTCGGCCAATCTGATGGCAGCAAGCCTCGCCTCCGTGCTCGTCATCGGCGTCAGCATGGCAGTCGCCGGGATCTTCCAGATCGTGCATGCCTTTTCGGTGCACGGCCTGCGCGGCTTCCTGTTCTGGCTGTTCGCCGGGATCGTCTATGCCGCTGCCGGAGCCGTCGTCCTCTACGATCCGCTGCTGGCTTCGTTCACGCTGTCGCTCGTGGTGTGTGCTCTCCTGGTCGTTGCCGGTGCGACACGGATCTGGACGGGTTTCCATCTGCGGCCGGCCGCGGGCTGGCGCTGGATCGTGGCGGCCGGCGTTGTGACGTTCTGCGTCGGCGCGATGCTGATTGCGGTCTTGCCTGCCGTCGGCCTGTGGCTGCTCGGTGCGATGCTGGTCGTGGATCTGGTCTTCCAGGGTTGGGGCTTTATTGCATTCGGGCTCGCGCTCAGAAGCCGGGCCTCGCGGCATTCGGCCGAGCCGGCGACGGTCTGAGCCATGATGACAGGTTCGACATTCACGCGGCACCGGGAGATCGCCTGGCGCGGTGGCCGCACGACATCGACGTCGCGGCTGGTTGCCGAGGAGAGCGCCATTGCGCTCACTTACAACGGATCGACCCATGCCGTGATGATGGGAACGCCGGCCGATCTGGAGGATTTTGGTCTCGGCTTCAGCCTGACCGAGGCGATCATCGACCGCGCAAGCGAGATCAGGAGCATCGAGCTGATCTCGAACGAACTCGGCATGGAGGTGCGGATGTGGCTTGACGGCGACCGCGCGACGACCCTGGCCGCACGCCGCCGCGCCATCAGCGGTCCGGTCGGATGCGGATTATGCGGCATCGAAAGCCTTGAACAGGCGCGTCGCGCGCCGTTACGCGTTGAAGGGCGTGGCATTGCCTTTCATGCGCGGGACCTGCTGAACGCCATGCATGCGCTGTCTCCCCTCCAGATATTGAACCAACATACGCGGTCCGTTCACGCGGCAGCCTTGTGGCGCCCTCGCACCGGCATTGCTCTGATCAGGGAGGATGTCGGCCGGCACAATGCGCTCGACAAGCTTGCCGGCGCCATCGTCCGCGACGGCAAGTCAGCCTGCGACAGCGCCGTGCTGCTGACGAGCCGGGTTTCGGTGGAGATGGTGCAGAAGGCCGCGATGATCGGCGCGCCGGTCGTTGTGGCCGTTTCCGCGCCGACCGCGCTCGCGATCCAGACCGCGAACGAGGCGGGAATCACGCTACTCGCCGTCGCCCGCGATGACGGATACGGCGTGTTCACGCATCCGCGCCGTGTTCTGCTGCCTGACGAGGCCGCGCCGCGCGCCGGCTGCTGACTTCAGCGGACCGGCGAATATGGCCATGCAAACTGCAGCACTGGAGCCCCTGGCCGGGACAAGCGTCGAAGCCTGTGCGCCGGAACGATCGCTGCTGGTTGCCTCTGTGCTGAGCATGTCGGGCGGTTTCCTCGACGCGTTTACCTGGCTGTCACTCGGCGTCTTCGCGAGTTCGCAGACCGGTAATGTCGTCTTCCTCGGAATCTATGCGCTATCAGGGCAATGGCAGCGCGCGCTTCATCATCTTCTTCCGCTCGTGGCCTTTGTCCTGGGAGCGTTGGTGGCGGTTCGCACCCGGGCGGCGTTATGTTGCCTCATCGGAGAGATCGTCTGTCTCGCCGCGACGATGCTGTTGCTTCATCGCGTTTCGGATGAGATCACGATCCTCGTCATCTCTTTTGGCGTCGCGCTGCAGTCGGCAAGCTTCAGACAGGTCGGTCACTGGAAATACCTCTCGGTCACGGTCACCGGCAACATGCTCCGCGCCATGGATCAGTTCGTTGCGGCGCCTGATCGCGATGCGGCGCGCGGCGCCGGAACCATGCTCACGCTCTGTTTGGCGTTCCTGCTAGGGGCGGCCGTCGGCGGTTGCGTGACGAAATGGTTGGGAACCTGGAGTCTCGCTCTGCCGATTGCATCGTCGGTGTACGTGCTCTGGCTCTGCCGCCAGCGAAGCCATTCGCGCTGACGTCGCGCTCGCTCGCGCGGGTCGAGGCGTTCACCATGCCATTCGGCAAAAGGACGTTCCTTCGCGGAAGCGCATGCGCCGTCCCCGCGGATAAGCTCCCGGGTGCGGCCGCGGCCCTTAAGGTCGACAACATTCCGCAGCCGGCCGCACGCGCGCCGGCGGCCGCGAACCGGGCGTGAGCGAACGGGAGTCTATCCGATGGATCCGACGGCACTCCTCCTGTCGCGGCTGCAATTCGCCTTCACCATCTCGTTTCACATCATCTTCCCGGCATTCACGATCGGGCTTGCCGCCTGGCTCACCGTGCTGGAAGCGATGCACCAGTACAGCGGCAAGCCGGTCTACCGGACCCTGTTCGCGTTCTGGCTGAAGATCTTCGGCGTGGCATTCGGCATGGGCGTCGTATCGGGCGTGGTGATGGCGTTTCAGTTCGGAACGAACTGGAGCGTGCTCTCGAAGATGTCGGGTCCGATCCAGGGCCCGCTTCTGTCCTACGAAACATTCACCGCCTTCATGCTGGAGGCGGGCTTCTTCGGCATCCTCATCTTCGGCCGGCCCCGGGTGTCGCCGTGGTTCTACCTGTTCTCGACCGCGATGGTTGCGCTCGGAACCACGCTGTCTGCGTTCTGGATCATGGTCAACAACAGCTGGATGCAGGTGCCGACCGGCTACGTCCTGCAGAACGGCCAGTTTGTGCCTGATGACTGGGCGCAAATCATCTTCAATCGCGTGGTCTGGGTCCGGTTTCCGCACATGCTGCTGGCGTCCTACCTGACCGGCGCGTTCTGCGTGGCGGCGACCGGCGCGTGGTATCTGCTGCGGCGGACCTATCGCGCCGAGGCACATGTGATGCTGCGGATGGGCCTCGCGCTCGCGGCAGTGCTGCTGCCGGTCCAGCTCTTCATCGGGCATCTCGTCGGTGATTACGTCCACGACTACCAGCCGGCCAAGTTCGCCGCGATCGAGGCACGCTGGCATGACGAGCAGCCGGCCTCGGAGGTGCTGATCGCAATTCCGGATTCGAGCACCGAATCGAACAAATACGCGATATCGATTCCCGTGCTCGGCAGTATCATCGGCAGCATGAGCCTGACATCGAAAGAGGTCGGCCTGACCAGCTTTGCGCCGCAGGACCGGCCGCCGGTGACGATACCCTTCTTCGCCTTCCGCGTCATGGTCGGCTGCGGTTTCGTGATGCTGGGGCTGGCTTGGCTTGGGACTTGGCTCGGCCTCAAGCATCGGCTCGATCGGAGCCGCCCGCTGCTGTGGGGCATCTTCCTCAGCTTCCCGCTGCCGTGGATCGCAATTCTCACCGGCTGGTACACCGCGGAAGTGGGGCGCCAGCCATGGACCATCTACGGCGTGCTCCGCACTGCGGACGCCGTGACGCCGTTCCTGACCGCGTCGGCTGCGTTGGCTTCCCTGATCCTGTTCGTCGCGGTCTACGCCTTCATCTTTTCGTTCGGGACGTATTACATCTATCGGCTGCTGCGTGCCGGCCCGGCGGGACTCGGCGGCAAGCCGCTCCACGCTCCCGTGCCCAATCGGCCGATGTCGCTCGCCGATCAGGTGCCGACCGCCCGCAGCTATCTCGAGGCAGGAGAGTAACCATGGTGATGTACTGGGTTGCCCTTCTTGCCATCAGCATTCTGATCTATCTCCTCCTCGACGGGTTCGATCTCGGCGTCGGCATGCTGTTCGGTGTGGCCGGCAGCGAGGCGAAGCGGCATGCCATGCTGAGCACGGTCGCTCCGGTCTGGGACGGCAATGAGACCTGGCTGATCGTCACGGGCGTGATCATGTGGGGCTCGTTCCCCGTGGTCTACGCCATGGTGATGTCGGCCCTCTATATCCCTGTCGTCGTGATGCTGCTTGGATTGATCCTGCGCGGCGTGGCCTTCGAGTTTCGCGGCAAAGCCCTCCGTTCGCGCTGGGTCTGGGACGTCGGTTTCGTCGCGGGTTCGTTCGCCGCCAGCTTCATGCAGGGCGCGATGGTCGGCGCTCTCGTCGAAGGACTTCAGTTCTCCAACGGCGATTATACCGGTGGAACGCTCGGCTGGCTGACCGCCTTTTCCGCCCTGTGCGGCATCGGACTCTGCTTCGGCTATTCGCTGCTCGGGGCCTGCTGGCTGGTGAGGAAGAGTGATGGTCCCGTTCGGGATGCCGCGCGGAGCCAGATCCCGCCGCTGGCGACCGGCGTCCTGGTGTTCCTGGTCGTCGTCTTTGCATATGCGCTTGCCGAGCATCTTCCGATTCTGCAGCGCTGGACCGACCGGCCCTATCTGCTCGTGTTTCCCGCGATCGGCGCCGGTGCGGCCGCGATGCTGGCCAAGAGCATCCTGGTCCATGACGATTATTGGCCGTTCCATATGGTCGCGCTGATCTTCGTGGCGGCTTTCGCCACGCTCGCTCTGTCGTTCTGGCCCTACATGATCCCGTTCGTCATCACGATCGACGAGGCCGCGGCGCCTCATGCAAGTCTCGCCTTCATGTTCTGGGGCGCCGGCCTGGTCGTATTCCCGCTGATGCTGCTCTATGTCGCCGTCGGTTATCGCGTTTTCCGCGGCAAGGCGGCCCCAGCGGCCGATCACTACTGACCGCTGCACGGCTCGAAAGGCGAACAAAAAGAAAGGCGCCGGTTTCGGCGCCTTCCTCGTTCTGGTCCCTATGTGGCTTTGCTTCAGGATTTGGGCATGACACCGGGGCTACTGTCCGGCCATTGGGCGATCAGCTTCTCGTCGATGTTGAAATGCTGGGCTACCAGCTTGGCCGGCGTGTGTGTCAGCCAGTTGGAGAGCGACACCTCCTCGTAGCGGGGCGCACGGAACACGCCGACGAACTGCAATTCGGTGTCGCCGACATTCTCGACATAATGGCCGAGATTGCGCCGGACATAGCCGATGTCGCCGGCCGAGAAATCCGTCGTCAGCGCGTTGGGGCCGGTGTCGAACACCGTCATCCGCGCCTTGCCTTTGATGTAGTACTGCCACTCGTCGGCGTTCGGATGCCAGTGCATCTCCCGGACCGCTCCCGGCGGCATCGTCACCAGCGCCGCGGCGACGGTGGTGGCCACCTTGAAGTTGCTGCTGTCGGCGACGCGGATGCTGCCGGCGGAGCTCTCCTTTACCGGCGCCGAACTGCCGAGCGAATGGATGAACGGATAGGGCGGTGCTTCGGCATGCTTGGCGACTGCGGCACGATCGGCGGCGAGATCGCTGGGCAGCGTGCCCTGGAAGATCCAGCGATTGTGCAGCGGGATCTTCGCGAAAGCGTCGGCGGGGACGCCGAAATTCTTCCCGAGTATCTCGGGCGGCGTATGGGCGAGCCAGTCCGTCACCAGCAGCGTGTTGAACTCATTGGCGTGGCCGTCGTCGAAACAGATCACGAATTCGCAACCATCAGGCCCCAGGCCTTGCAGCGAGTGCGGTGCGCCCGGTGGGAAATACCAGAGGTCGCCGGCCTTGAGGTCGCCGACATAGGGGCGCCCCTGCGTGTCGAGCACGGTGATGCGGCAGCTGCCGTAGGTCATGATCGCCCATTCGGCCGCCTGATGCCAATGCAACTCGCGGATGCCGCCGGCGGACAGCCGCATGTTGACGCCGGAGATTTCCTTCGAGATGGCGAAGTCCTCGACGGTGACTTGCCGTGCCCAGCCGCCATTCTGGATGCGCCTCGGCGCATTGTTGAACGAGGCCCAATCCATCGGCAAGCCACCGACGTCGGTCGCCGGCGGGCTTTGTGCGGAGGGGAATTGCTTGCCCAGTTCGGGATTCTGCGGACCGGGATCAGTCAGGCTTCCGGGGCTCTTGGCGTTGACGGCGCCTTGCGGCGGCTCGTCCGGATTGCCGAAGGTTGCGGCCTGCGCACTGGAACCGACCATGGCGGCGCCTGCCGCGGACATGGCCAGCAAATCACGTCGTGAAAACATCTTGGGTCGCTCCTGAAAACTGTCGAAAGCCCTCCCGTAGCGACGGGGCTCCGGCCGACAAACCTAGTTTCCGCTTGCCGCTTCTGCTTCCGCGAACGGCGCTGTTTTTGCCGGAATGCATGGCTGCTTCGGCCCGCCGCCCGGGATCGAACGTGTGCAATTGCGAAATTCGGCTTCGTTCTGAAAAGACGGCTCTGCCTGCGCGATCCTTAACTGAACCGGAGAATTGCCATATCGAGAGATATCGAGATGACCACGAAATCGGTTCGTCCCTATCGCGAGCCCGCCGGCGGCTGGGGCGCACTCAAGGCGCTCAGCGAGGCGCTTCTGGTGCAGCGGGCGCCGCTGAAAGGTGCAGCGACGCTCAGCCGGATGAATCAACCGGAGGGTTTCGATTGCCCCGGCTGTGCCTGGCCCGATCCGAAGCATACCTCGTCATTCGAATTTTGCGAGAACGGCGGCAAGGCGATCGCCTGGGAGACAACATCGAAGCGCTGCACGCCGGAATTCTTCGCCGAGCATACCGTCACGGAGCTCGCGGGCTGGAACGATTACGATCTCGAAATGGTCGGGCGGCTCACTCATCCGGTGGCCTACGACGCCGCATCCGACCGCTATCTCCCGATGGCGTGGAGCGATGCATTCGACATGATCGGTCGCGAGCTCAAGGCCTTGCCGGATCCGAACATGGCGGAGTTCTACACGTCCGGGCGGACTTCGAACGAAGCCGCCTTCCTCTATCAGCTCTTCGTGCGCGAATACGGCACCAACAACTTTCCCGACTGCTCGAACATGTGCCACGAGGCGACCAGCGTCGGCCTGCCGTACTCGCTGGGCGTCGGCAAGGGCACCGTGCTGCTGGAGGATTTCGACAAGACCGATTGCATCTTCATCTTCGGCCAGAATCCGGGCACCAACAGCCCGCGGATGATGACCAGCCTTCGCAATGCGGCACGCCGCGGCGCGTCCATCATCTCGTTCAACCCGTTCCGTGAGCGGGCGCTGGAGCGCTTCCAGGCGCCGCAGAGCCCGGTCGAGATGATCACGCTGTCGTCGACGGCGATCAGCTCAAGACTGTTCCAGGTGCGGGTCGGCGGCGACGTCGCCGTCCTCAAGGGGATCATGAAGATTCTGGTGGAAGCCGACGAGGCCGCTCGTGCCGCCGAGCAGCCGGAGATCCTGGACTGGGATTTCATTCGCGGCCACACCATCGGCATCGAAGCGCTGATCGATGATCTCAAGCGCACGCAATGGCCGGACATCGAACGTCAGTCCGGCCTGACGCGCGAGGACATGGAATATGCGGCCGGCGCCTATATGAAGGCCGAGCGCGCCATCCTCGTGTACGGAATGGGCATCACCCAGCACTGGCGCGGTGCGAACAACGTCCAGCAGATCGCCAACCTCGCGCTGTTGCGCGGCAATGTCGGGCGCGATGGCGCCGGCGTATGCCCGGTTCGCGGTCATTCCAACGTGCAGGGCGATCGGACCGTGGGAATCACGGAAGTTCCCAAGGCGGACTTCCTCGAGCGCCTGGAGCAACGCTTCGGCTTCAAGCCTCCGGCCGCGCCGGGACACAACGTGGTGACCGCGTTGGAGGCCATGATCCGCGGCGAGGTGAAGGCCTTTTTCGCGATGGGCGGCAATTTCGCCGCGGCCATTCCGGACTGGCAGGCGACGCGGGCTGCGCTTGGCAAGCTCGATCTGACCGTCCACGTCTCAACCAAGCTCAACCGCAGTCACCTGATCCACGGCCACGCCGCCCTGATCCTGCCGTGCCTCGGGCGCACCGAGATCGATGTGCAGCAATCGGGGCCACAGTCGGTCACGGTGGAGGATTCGATGTCGATGGTGCATGCGTCCGCCGGCCGCAACAAACCGGCATCGGAGCATCTCCTCAGCGAGATCGCGATCGTCGCCGGCGTCGCCAAGGCGACGCTGGGCGAGCGCACGGTGGTCGACTGGGACGGCTTCGTCGCTGATTACGACCGGATTCGCGATGCGATCGAGGCGGTATTCCCGATCTTCCAGGGCTACAACGCCCGCATCCGCGTCCCCGGCGGCTTCCATCTTACCTCGACGGCACGCGAGCGCATCTGGGCGACGCCGTCGGGCAAAGCGAACTTTTTGGTCTTCCCGGGTTGCGGCGAGGACCCGCCGCAGAGCGATCCCGATTTCCTGTGGCTCACAACCATACGCAGCCACGATCAGTACAACACGACGCTCTACTCGATGTCCGACCGCTATCGCGGCGTGTTCGGCCAGCGCGACGTGGTCTTCCTCAACGAATACGAGATGAGCAAGCGCGGGCTTGCCGACGGCGACCGCGTCGACCTGATAACCGCCTCGACCGATGGCGCCGAGCGGATCGTGCGTAACTTCCGCGTGGTAGCCTATGCCTTTCCGACCGGCTGTTGCGCGGCGTACTATCCGGAGACCAATCCGCTGGTGCCGCTCTATGCCCGTGATCCCCTGAGCTTCACGCCATCATACAAGGGCGTCCCGATCCGCCTGGTGCGTGCGGCCGCGGCAGGGGAATAGCGGCACCGCCGGAGTCACATATCCGCGTGAAGGTCGCAGCGCGGCGGATCGACGGGGATGGCGATGGGCAGCGTAAACCAGAACCGGGCGCCACTCGTACCATTGCCTTCAGCGCCGATCCGGCCGCCATGCGCTTCGACGATTGACCGGCAGATCGGCAATCCCATGCCCATGCCGCTGTCCTTGGTCGTGAAGAAGCTGTCAAACAGACGATTTGCATGCTGGGCGGCGATGCCGGGACCGTTGTCCTCCACCGAGCAGCACAATGTTGCGGCGTCCTGTGTGACCGTGCTGATGACGATCTTGCGATCGTCATATCCGGCCTGCGTTATTGCCTGCGCCGCGTTGATAGCGAGATTGACGATCACCTGCTGGAGTTGGGTGCGATCTCCGAGAACCAGCGGCGCGCCCGGATCGGGCCGGTGCAGGATCGTCACGCTGCGGGATTCCATCTCGTGTTGAAGGAAAAGAAGTGCTTCGCGGATGATCTCGTCAAAGGACAGCAATGCCTGCTCGGGGGCTTTCCGGGAGGCCATCCCGTGAACGCGCGCCACGATGTTCGCGGCGCGCTGGGTATCCACGACGATGTTCTCGATGGTCTTGCGGATCTCGAGGATATCGGGCGTGGGCCTGTTCAGCCACCGTAGGCCGGCGGCGCCGTTGGTGGCGATGGCGGCCAGCGGCTGATTGACCTCGTGCGCGATCGACGCGGTGAGCTCGCCGAGCATCGAGACGCGCGCGGCATGCGCGAACTCGGCCTGTACCTGCTGGAGCTTCTGCTGGGCGCGAATGCGTTCGGAAATGTCGATGGTAACGACCAGGCTTGCTTCGAGATTGTCAATGGGGCCGACGCGAGCCGTCGTAAAGAGAACGTCGACGATGCGGCCGTCCCACGTGACCATCTGGGTCTCTTCCTCGAAATTCGTTTCTCCGCGGAAGCGGGACTCGATAGCCCGGCGGAATGTATCTGGACGTTGCTTCCAGGTCTCGGCCATGGAACGTCCGACATAGCCTTCCCCGAAACTCTGGATGGCCCGTTCGTTGGCCTCCTGAATCGAGAGTGCGTCCATGCAGGTCCGGAGGAAATCGGGATGGCTATCGAGATAGAGGCCCAGATCGGTAACGCCCTCGGCGCGCAACTTTCGGAACAGCGCCATCAGCCTGCTGGTGTCGAGCTGCCGAAGCGCGATCGGCATCCGGCTGAACAAATGGCGGTAACGCTGCTCGCTCCGCTCCAGCTCGGCATGGGCCTTCTTCTGCGCGGTGATGTCCATGACCGCGCCGACGAGCGTCAGCGAAGCGGCCAGAAAAGCGGCGAAGGCAATCGCCGCGAAATTGTCTCCGAGCAGCGAGCAGGCGAAGGACAGCAAGGTCAAAACAAGGCTACCCCAAGCCCACAGCAGAATCCGATCCTGTATTGTGTGGATCGGCAGCAAACGGCGCCACCATCGACGAGGCTGTACGGGGTCGGAGCCATCCAGGCATTCGAGCGTCATGCAAAAGGTTTACCGCCCCGCCGGAGGCCGGTCTTTTGCCTTTTCGTCGGCGCTTTGTCAAAACGCACGAAGCTGTGATCGAGCTGGCATCATGCCGCCAGTTAACTACTCAAGCGGATTCATGGCGCAATCCAGTATCCGCTTCGCGCGTGGCTGGAGTGGATGTCTCGGCCGACCGCGGCTTGCGTCCGGTGAGCCAATTGCTGAGCCGGTCCAGATAGAGATAGACGACGGGCGTCGTGTAGAGCGTCAGGATCTGCGATAACATCAGACCGCCGACGATAGTGTAGCCGAGCGGCTGACGCAGCTCGGCGCCGGTGCCGGAGCCGATCATCAGCGGTACGCCGCCCAGCAGCGCCGCCATCGTCGTCATCAGGATGGGGCGGAAGCGCAGCGTGCAGGCCTGGTAGATCGCCTCTTCCGGGCTGAGCCCGTGCTGGCGCTCCACCTCGAGGGCGAAATCGACCAGCATGATGCCGTTCTTCTTGACGATGCCGATCAGCAGGATGATGCCGATGATGGCGATGACGCTGAGATCCACGTGGACCGCCAGCAGCAAGAGCAGCGCGCCGATGCCCGCCGACGGCAGCGTCGACAGGATCGTAATGGGGTGGATCAGGCTCTCATAGAGCACACCGAGGATAATGTAGATCACGATCAGCGCCGCGCCGATCAATAGCGGCGTGCCCGACAGGGAGGACTGGAACGCCTGCGCATTGCCCTGGAACGAAGCTGTTAGCGAGGCGGGCTTGCCGGTGCTCTTCTCGATGTTCTGGATCGCCGCCACCGCGTCGCCCAGTGCGACGCCGGGCTTCAGGTTGAACGAGATTGTCACCGAGGGGAACAGGCTCTGGTGGTTGATCAGGATCGGCGCGGGCTTGATTTCGCTGTGAACCAGCGTGCTCAGGGGGACCTGCTGGCCGGTGGCCGAGTTCAGGTAGATGTCCTTGAGCGCTTCGGGGCCGTACTGAAAACGTGGGTCGACCTCCATCACGACATGGTACTGGTTCAGCGAGGTGAACATCGTGGAGACGATGCGCTGGCCGAATGCGTCATCGAGCGTGTTGTCGATCGTCGTGGGCAGGATGCCGAAGCTCGATGCGACCTCGCGATTGACGGTGACCTCCAGCCTCGGGCCGGCATTGGCCTGGTCGCTCGCGACGTCGGTGATGAGGTCGAGCGCGCGGAGCTTCTCCAGAAAGATCGCCGACCAGTTGGTGAGCTCGTTGGAATCGGCGTCCGTCAGCGTGTACTGATACTGAGTCTTCGACAGCCGTGCGCCGATGGTGATGTCCTGCGCGGCCTGCATGTAAAGCCTGATGCCCTGAATATGGGCGAGCCGAGGCCCTAGCCGCTCGATGATCTGATCGGCGCTGGCCTTGCGCTCGGGCTTCGGCTTCAGGACGATGAAAATGCGTCCCTGGTTGAGCGTCGCGGTCGGGCCGCCCGGGCCGATATAACTCGCCACCGACTGGACCGCTGGATCCTTCGAGAGGATATCGACGACCGCCTGCTGGCGCTCGGACATCGCGGGGAAGGAGATGTCCTGTGCGGCTTCGGTGATGCCGACGATCTGCCCGGTGTCCTGCTGCGGGAAGAAACCCTTCGGTATGATGACGTAGAGGTAGCCGGTCAGCGCGATGGTCGAGAGCATCACCAGCAGCGTCACGAAGCGATGGCGCAACACGATTCGCAGGCCTCTCGCATACAGTGCGAGCAGGGCATCGAAGCCGCGTTCGAAGGCGAGGTAAAGCCGGCCGTGCTTCGCCCGCGGGTCGTCCTTCAGCAGGCGCGCGCACATCATTGGCGTCAGCGTCAGCGAGATGAGGAGCGACAGCAGCAGCGCGGCGGTAATCGTGATCGCGAATTCCTGGAACAGCTTGCCGACATAGCCGCCCATCAGGAACAGCGGGATGAACACCGCGATCAGCGACAGGGTGATGGAGACGATCGTGAAGCCGATTTCGCTGGAACCTTTGAGCGCGGCCTCCATCGGCGTCATACCCTGCTCGAGATGGCGCACGATGTTCTCGATGACGACGACAGCATCGTCGACCACGAAGCCCACCGCGATCGACAGTGCCATCAGCGAGAGGTTGTCCAGGCTGTAGCCGAGCACGTAAAGCACCGCGAACGTGCCGACCAGCGACAGGGGAACCGTGATCGCCGGGATGATCGTGGCCCAGAAATTCCGCAGAAACAGGAATATGACCATCACCACGAGTGCGACCGTCAGCATCAGCGTGAATTGAACGTCGGAAACGGCGGCGCGAATGGTGGCGGTCCGGTCGGCGGCAATCGTCACCTTGATCGCGGGCGGAACGGAGGCCTGCAGTTGCGGCAACAGCTTCTTGATGCGGTCGACGGTTTGGATCACATTGGCGCCGGGAACGCGCTGCACCGCCAGGATGATGGCGCGATCATTGCCGTACCAGCCGGCCAAGAGGTCGTTCTCGGGCCCGTCGACCGCCGTACCGATGTCGCGTATCCGCACCGGTGAGCCGTTGCGATAGGCGATGATGAGGTCTTCATAGGCGGCGGGCTTGAGCAACTGATCGTTGGTGTTCAGCGTATAGGTAACGCGCGGGCTGTTGAGCGTGCCCTTGGGCAGGTCGACATTGGCGCCGGCGATCACGTTGCGAACGTCTTCGAGGCCGATGCCGCGCGCGGCAAGCGCCTGCGGATTGACGCGAACGCGGATTGCGGGTTTCTGCTGGCCGCCGATGCCGACGAGGCCCACGCCCGGCACCTGCGAGATCTTCGGCAGCAGGATGTTCTCCGCATAGGCATCGACCGTGGTCAGCGGCAGCGAGTCGGACGTCAGCGCGATCAGCATGATCGGCGTCTCCGCCGGGTTCACCTTCCGGATCGTCGGTGGGTAGGGGATATTCGGCGGCAAGAACGGGCTCGCGGCATTGATCGCGGCCAGCACGTCCACCGCTGCGCTGTCCACCGTGCGCGACAGCTCGAATTGCACCGTGAGCTGGGCCACGCCGAGCGCACTGGACGAGGTGAGCTGAGTGATACCGGGAATCTGGCTGAGCTGCTGCTCGAGCGGAGTGGCCAGCGACGAGGCAATCGTGCCCGGGTCGGCGCCGGGCAGTTGCGCCGAGATCTGGATGGTCGGGTAGTTGACGTTCGGCAGCGCGCCGACCGGCAACAGCGGATAAGCCGCAAGGCCGCACAGCAGCAGGCCCGCCATCAGCAGCGCGGTTGCGATCGGCCGCAGGATGAAGGGGGCGGAGATGTTCATGGGATTGCGTCCTGCACGGCGCTCTGCAGGTCGGCTTCACGCGCGGCCTTGCCGTGCAGCTCGAGAACGCGGCTGCCTTCCGTCAGTCGATACTGGCCGTCGACGACGACAACGTCACCGGATTTCAGGCCCTGGTCGATCAGGGCCTGGCCATCGGTGATCTGGGCGACGTGAACGGGACGCAAGGTAATCGTCCGGTCAGCGGATACGACATAGACATAGCTGCCGTTCGGCCCCTGCTGCACGGCCGAGCCGGCGACAGTGAGCGCATCCTTCTGAATCTCGAGCAGCAGGCGCGCATTCACCAACTGGCCCGGCCATAGCCGGTGCTCATGGTTCGGAAACACCGCCTTGAGCTGGACGGTGCCGGTCGTTCCCGCGATCTCGTTGTTGACCAGCAGTAGCGTGCCTTCGTCGAGCTTTGTCTTGTTGTCCTGGCTGTAGGCGATGACCTTCAGGGCGCCCTTTGCGGCGTGCTCCTGGATCATCGGCAGGTCTGCCTGCGGCAGGGTGAACAGCAGCGAGATCGGCTCGATCTGGGTGACGACGACGAGGCCATTGGCGTCGGTCGGATGAATGACATTGCCGACATCGATCTGGCGAACGCCGGTGATGCCGGGAACGGCCGACGAGAGGCGCGTATAGCTCAGCTGGACGTTGGCCTCGTCGATCTGGGCCTGGTCCGCCTTCACGGCAGCCTTGAGCTGCGCCACCTGCGCCGTCTGCGTCTCGATCAGTTGGGGGGTCGCATAGCCCTTGTCGCCGAGTTGATTGTAGCGGGAGAGATTGGCTTCGGCATTCGCGAGCTGCGCCTGGTCCCTGTCGCGATTGGCCGTCAACTGCTCGATCTGGGCCTCGTAAGGACGCGGATCGATCTGGGCGAGCAAGTCGCCGGCCTTGACGGCCTGTCCCTCGGTGAAGGCGATCTTGACGATCTGTCCTTGAATCTGGCTGCGCACGACGTCGGTGTTGTAAGCGATCACCGTGCCGATGCCGTGCAGATAGATCGGAACGTCCTTGCCCGTGACCGTGGCGGCGACCACCGGCACCGCAGCGGGCACGGGTGCGGCTGCCACGGCCGGCGATCGGTCGGTGCCGAAGAACCAGAAGCCCGCGCCGAGCATGATCGCAGCGAGAGTGAGGAGCGCAATGGTGAGGTTCCGTTTCACGGTGATGGTCCTTCTTGATCTCAGGGATTGCCGGAGCCGTCGATCGATGTCGTGCCGTTCAAGGACGTTGTGCCGTTCAAGGGCGTCGGGCCAGCCACCGGCACGGACGGACTGATTCCGGCGCCTCCGATTTCAGTGGCGCCCAGCGGAATTCCGACGCGGCCGACCGTCGATGTCGAGGGCAGGGACGGGACCGCTGCGGTGCTGCCGGCACAAGTGGTCGATGAGGTGCCGGACAACCCGCCGCCGTCGAACAATGCTCCGGTCGATGCGGCGTTGCCGGACCCGGCGCAGGCGCTCGTGCTTTGCGCAGGGTTGATCGGCGAGATGCCGGGCGTTACGATTTCGGTCGATCCCAACGGAATGCCCACTGGCCGCGTGGATTGCGGGTTGAGCGGCGACGTCGCAAGCATGCCGGCGGGAGGCTGCATTCCCGGCGCTGTTGTTTGAGCGATGGCCGCAGCCGGGACCAGCCACAGCATGGCGGTCGCAAGCATCACACCGTTGTATGTTGAATATTGTTGTCGCATGGATGAAAGCTCCGGCCGACTGCGATCGAACAATAGGAAGCTGCGCCGGCGCGGGTATTTCCAGAACGCACGCCCTGCTGCCCGGCTGCACGACGACGAGGCGAATCCGGTGCGTCGTGCATCGCATTCTGTCTTGCGCGACCACGTTCGACGCATCGCCTCGCCGTTGGCCTGAGATAGCCTTCGCTATCTCAGGATGGCCCGGGCGTGTGCGATCTCCCGACTGCACGCGGCGAGGTCGCCGCCGCGATTGGCGGTGCGCGCGCGATCGAGCGAGTCGAGCGCCTCGGTGAAATCGATGCCATTGCCACCAGCTGCTTCCGCGAGCGAGCGGGGCGTGGGTTGATGGCCGCGCAGCGCGCTGAGGCTCTCCGGCTTCCAGCCGTGGGAGCCAGCGTCTCTTCTATGGCCAGATCGAGCTGGGCCTGGGTTTGCGCGATGTCATCCGTGCAGGTTCCGGCACGAGCCGGCATTGTTGCGTACAGCAGGGCGAAGAGGGCCAAGCTGCACTTTGCGATGGATGTCATTGTTCGATCCTATGCTTGGATTTCGAGTGACGTCAGGAACGTTGCCTTGAATGACAGAGCGCGCATCGATCGTCTTTCGTGTACGAACGCCGGCCGTTCACGCTTGCGAGAGGTCATGTCATGAATGTCAGCGTACATAACGTGAGCCCCCAAAAATGCCTCGCTCAACGGGGCTACGTCCGGAGGATGTTCCAGCAGCGATCGTCGCAGCTCGCGTGTCCGGGCGTGCGAAGTGGCAAGGATAGTTGTTTGCGGAAATACGCAAGCAAGCCTTGAAATTAGTATCGCGTCATTCCAACCCGGAGTGATCCCGACATGAAACACGTCAGCGCCAGCCTCGCCTTTGCCGCCGCTCTCTCCTTGTTCTCGGCCGTCGCCCCTGCGCGCGCGGAGCCCCTGAAGAACATCGTCCTGGTGCACGGCGCCTGGGTGGATGGGTCCGGCTGGAAGCCGGTTTACGAGATCCTGACCAAGGAAGGCTTCCGCGTCACCATGGTGCAGGAGCCCGAGACCTCGTTCGCCGACGACGTCACTGCGGCCAAACGTATTCTCGATCTGCAGGATGGCCCGACGCTTCTCGTCGGTCACAGCTACGGTGGCTCGATCATCACCGAGGCCGGCGTACATCCCAACGTCGTCGGTCTTGTCTACGTCGCCGCACATGCGCCCGACGTCGGCGAGGACGAATCGGCGCTGGGCAAGAAGACGCCGAGCGTGCTCGGGAAGACCGAAGGCGTCATCAAGATGACCCCCGACAAATTCACCTATCTCGATCCCGTGCAATTCCCGAAACTGTTCGCGCCGGATCTGCCGCGCGAGCGGGCTGAGTTCGTCGCGCGCTCGCAGGTCCCGGCCGCGACACAGGTCTTCAGCACGCCGCTGACGGCAGCGGCGTGGAAGACCAAGCCGAGCTGGGGCATCGTCGCCGGCAACGACCAGATCATCAGTCCGGATCTGGAGCGCTGGTACTATGAGCGCGCCAAGAGCCAGACCACTGTGATCCCCGGCGCGAGCCACTCGGTCTACGAGTCCCGTCCGAAGGAAGTGGCGGCGGTCATCGCCCGCGCCGCGCGCAGCATTCAGTCGCCGGTCACGCGCTGACCGTGCTTTTGCTGGTCCCGACGCACGACCGGCAGAAGGAAGGACGGCGGGAGTGACAGCACTCCCGCCGCCCCGAATATTCCATCCGGAGAATTCCCATGAAAATGATCGAGACGACCAGCTCCGCTCTGAACTGGAAGGTGACGACGGTGAAGCGGGCCGGACTCAGCCGCGACTTGCCGTCCGGCAATCCGGATTTGATGTGGGTCGCGAATTCGTCGACGCTGATCTACGGTGAGCGGGATGCGGTTCTCGTCGACACGTTCCTCACCGCCGGGCAGTCGAAGACGTTGCTGGACTGGGTCGTTTCGTGCGAGCGAAATCTGACCACGATCTATGTCACGCACGGGCACGGAGATCACTTCTTCGGCCTGGCGCCGCTGCTCGATCGCTTTCCGCATGCGAAGGCCGTTGCAGTTCCCGAGGTCGTCGAGGAGATGAAGGCGCAGCTTGCACCTGAAGCGCTCGATGGCTTCTGGCGCAAGCGCTTTCCGGGCGAGATCGCAGAGCGTCTGGCCGCGGCTGCGCCCCTCGAAGGCGAGCTTACGCTCGAGGGACACAAGCTCGTCGTCGTCGACATGGGACGAACCGATACGGCCCGCTCAACTGCTCTTCATGTCCCCTCTCTCGACCTGATTGTCGCCGGCGACACCGTGTACAACGGCATTCATCCCTATCTGGTCGAAACCGATACGCAGAGCCGGCTGGAATGGATCGCCGCGCTCGGCCGGCTCGATGCCTTGAAGCCGCGCTTCGTGGTGGCCGGACACAAGAAGCCGGACAACGACGACGATCCGCGCAACATCGCTGAGACCCGTCAATACCTGCTCGATTTCAACCGCCTCGATAAGGCGACGACATCGCCGCGCGAGCTTTACGAGGCGATGCTCGAGCTCCATCCCGACCGTGCCAATCCGGGATCGCTCTGGAGCGGAGCCAACGCCGCAAAGGAGCTGAGGTCGTGACGAGCTGGCAGAACCATCGAGCCGCGCGCGATGCGCGCATTGCGGCAGGAGCCGGCCTTGCCCGCGGCAAGGTCGTTGAAGCGCACGACGTCACGCGCCTGCTGGAGGCCGTGGTCCGATCGGGAGACCGGGTTTGCCTGGAGGGCGATAACCAGAAGCAGGCGGATCTCTTGAGCCGCGCGCTGCTGGCGGTCGATCTGTCCAAGGTCAACGATCTGCACATGGTGCAGTCGGGTGTGGTTCTGCCCGAGCATCTGGACCTATTCGACCGCGGGGTCGCAAAGCGGCTCGACTATGCTTATTCAGGACCGCAATCGGCGCGCATCGCGCGCATGCTGTTCGGCGGCAAGATCGAGCTGGGCGCGGTTCATACCTATCTCGAATTGTTCGCCCGCTACTTCATCGACCTTACGCCGCACGTCGCGCTGATCGCCGCCGTCAGCGCCGACCGCGAGGGAAATCTCTACACCGGCCCGAATACCGAGGACACCCCGACCGTGGTCGAGGCGACCGCGTTCAAGGACGGCGTCGTGATCGCACAGGTCAACGAAATCGTCGACACCGTTCCGCGGGTCGATATCCCGGCGGACCGTGTCCATTTCATCGTCAAGGCCAACAAGCCGTTCTTCGTCGAGCCGCTGTTCACGCGCGATCCGGCGGCGATCACGGAAGGCCAGATTCTGACAGCGATGCTCGCGATCAAAGGTGTCTATGCGCCCTATGGCGTACAGCGGCTTAATCACGGCATCGGCTTCAGCACAGCCGCGATCGAGCTCCTGCTGCCGACGTTCGGCGAGAGGCTGGGGCTGAAGGGCACGATCGCGTCCCATTTCGCGCTGAATCCCCATCCCGCGCTCATTCCGGCGATCGAGTCCGGCTGGGTGCGGCAGATCCACTCGTTCGGGTCGGAGGTCGGCATGGACGACTACATCCGGGCCAGATCCGACGTCTACTTCACCGGTTCGGACGGCTCGTTGCGCTCCAACCGCGCCTTCTGCCAGACCGCCGGTCTCTATGCTTGCGACATGTTCATCGGCTCCACACTGCAAATCGATCTGCAAGGGAACTCGTCGACCGTGACCACCTCGCGCATTGCAGGCTTCGGCGGCGCCCCGAACATGGGGGCGGATGCCCGCGGGCGACGCCATCCGAGCGAGCCCTGGCTGAAGGCCGGAGCAGAGGCCGATCCCGACGGTTCGGCACTGATGCGCCGCGGCCGCAAGCTGGTCGTGCAGATCGGCGAGACGTTCGGCGACAAGAACGTGCCGCTGTTCGTCGAGAAGCTCGATGCGATCGAGCTCGCCGAAAAGCTGAAGCTCGATCTCGCGCCGGTCATGATCTACGGCGACGACGTCACGCACATCATCACCGAAGAGGGCGTGGCAAACCTCTTGCTGTGCCGCACCGCGCAGGAGCGAGAACAGGCCATTCGTGGCGTTGCCGGCTACACCGACGTTGGCCGACGGCGGGACTACGGCATGGTCTCGCGCCTGCGCGAGCGCGGCGTGATCCGCAGGCCGGAAGATCTCGGTATCAATCCGCTCGATGCGGATCGCAGCCTGCTGGCGGCGCGCTCGATCAAGGATCTCGTGCGCTGGTCGGGCGGACTCTACGCGCCGCCCTCAAAATTCAGGAATTGGTGAGGGACCGACCATGGAAGATCTCAACTTTCAACACCAGGTTCGCGCGCGAGCCGGCGGCACCAGGCAACGCGCGATTGTCGGCGTGGTCGCTTCCGGAAATCTGGAAGTGCTGGTCGAGCGGAGCTTGCCGGATGCGGAATGCGTCGTGGACATCAAGACCGCGGCCATAGGCTTCGGAGCTGTCTGGAGCGCCGTGATCGGCGATTTCGTCGAGCGCTATTCGCCGGGCGGGCTGAAGTTCTCGATCAATGACGGTGGTGCGCGTCCCGATACGGTGTCGCTTCGGCTAGCGCAGGCGGTGCGATTGATCGCGGAGGCCGGCCAATGACCGCTCCGCTCAAGGACATCAGCCCGGCCGAACGGGCCCGGAGCACAAGCTTCTACGAGGCGTCGGCCCGCACGCGGCTGGACCTGCTGCTCGACGCCGGCAGCTTCGTCGAGTTCATTGGACCGGAGCAGCGCGAAGTCAGCCCGCATCTGAAGATATTCGACCTTCCCGAGCAGTTCGACGACGGCATCATCGTCGGTCACGGCCGCCTCGACGACTCGCCGGTGTTCGTCGCTGCGCAGGAAGGCCGCTTCATGGGTGGCGCGTTTGGCGAGGTGCACGGTGCCAAGCTGACCGGGCTCCTCCGCGCCGCGCGTCAGATCGGCTCGATCCCCGTCCTGATCCTGTTCGATACCGGCGGCGTCCGCTTGCAGGAGGCGAATGCTGGCGAGCTGGCCATCGCCGAGATCATGCGCGCCTTGATGGAAGCCCGCAGCGCAGGCGTGAAGGTCATCGGCCTGATCGGCGGCAGGTCCGGATGCTATGGCGGCGGCGGCCTGATCGCAGGCTGTTGCTCCGCTCTCGCCGTCTCGGAGCCGGGGCGTATCGCAGTGTCGGGCCCCGAAGTGATCGAGACCAATCGCGGCGTCGAGGAGTTCGATTCCCGCGATCGCGCCTTGGTCTGGCGGACCATGGGAGGCAAGCATCGCCGTCTGCTCGGTGCCGCCGATGTCTTCGCCGACGACAATGTGCAGGATTTTCGCGAGGCCGCGCTGGAGCTGCTCGGCCTGGTCGGACCTTTCGGTCTCGACAGACTGAGGGCCGAGCAGCGGCGGCTTGCCGACCGGCTGCGTAGCTTCGGTGACTGCGGCGATGCCGTGGACATCTGGACGGCGGAAGGCATCGCGCATGCCGAGGCCGTTCCAGAGCTGCCGGCCGATCAATTCATTGCTCTTGCCAACCGGATCGGGAGGACCAGCCGTGACGCTCGATAATATCCTCGCTTCGCTCTTTCCCGACGGCCATGAGGTGAGGAACGACAAGGGCGTCATCCTCGGCTCGGCGACGCTGCGATCCGGCGGCCGGATGCTCGTGCTTGGTGTTGCAGACCGGACGGCGTTAGGCGTCGACGAAGCGATCAGGCTGTCGGGCCACGTCCTGGAGTCGATCGACCGGGACTCCGGGCCGATCCTGGTGCTCGTCGACAGCGACAGCCAGCGCATGAGCAAGCGTGACGAGCTGCTCGGGTTGAACGAGTTCCTCGCCCATCTGGCGAAGGTGCTGATCCATGCGGATATGAATGGCCACCCGACCGTCGGCCTTCTGTATGGTCACTCGGCTGCGGGCGCCCTGCTTGCGACGGGCCTAGCGACGCGCGTGCTGGTCGGACTGCCCGGGGCCGATCCCGCGGTGATGGACCTGCCGTCGATGGCGAAGGTCACCAAGCTGTCGATGAAGGCCCTGCAGGAAAAGGCGAAGTCGACGCCGGTGTTCGCCCCGGGCCTGTCCAATCTCGCACAGATGGGCGCCGTTCACATGACGTGGAGCAATGCCAGGTCGCTTGCCGACCAGTTGGAGGCGCTGCTGGCCGGCATGCCGGCCGTGCAGGATCGGCGGGATGCGCTAGGCAAGGAGCGTGGCGGCCGGCTGAAGGCCACGGAGATCGCGGAGCGCGTTCATGACCTCGCCCTGCAAGCACGGTGAGCGTCCACCGGGTCGTCACGACCTGGTCTTCATCAGCCCCGAAGGCTGGCGCGCGATGCTGGACGCGCGCGACGACCTCGCAGCCGATTCCCTTCTCGCGCGCTGGCCAAAAATGCGGTGGCCAACGATCAGGCGACGCGCCCTGCCATGCGAGGCAACAGGCCTCGCGCTGGGCCTGCCCTTGCCGCCCTCTGCCGGCAAGAAACGGGTCTCTCTCGTGGTCGATATCGACCACGTCGCCTCGGTCGCGAGGCCGCCGTCGCTGCGGCAGGCGCGGGCCTACGCGCCGCGCAACTGGTGGCCGACGCTCGACCGGCTCGACGGGCTGGCGCTTCGCCATGCGGTGGAGGTGCGCGTGTTCGGCAGCCTGGCCTGGCAGTCGCTGACCGGGCTCGACTACGTGACCGACCGTTCCGATCTCGATGTCCTGTTCGAGTTTCACCGCGAAACCGACATCGATCGCTTCGTCGCCGACGTCGCTGCGATCGAGACTGATGCGCCGATGCGGCTCGATGGCGAGTTGATGGGCGCCGACGACGCTGCGGTCAACTGGCGCGAATTCCACAGCGGCACCAGCGAGCTTCTGGTCAAGAGCCTCGCGCGCGTGGTCCTGCTCGGCAGGCATCAATTCATGTCGGGAGCTACGGGATCATGATCACCACGGCCGCAAGAGGCGTGGAACGGCCGGTTCTGCGCCGGGCGCAGATCGCGCCCGATGTCTCCGCGATCGGCGCCGTCGCCGCCGATTGCCTCGTCAAGGAGCTCGAAACCTGGCCTAAGCCGGGGCTGGTGAGCCATGTCGACAACGGCAGCCACGACGACATGGATGCGGGCACGTTTCGTCGCAGTGCTGCGGCCATCAGGCCCTACCTGCAACGCCTGGCCGATGCGGGCGCGCTTGGCTGCGGCATGGGGCGGCTGCGCATCATCGGCCTTGAAGCGGAGCGCGCCATGCTGGCGGCGACCGCGGGGGTCAACACGCACCGTGGCGCGATCTTCGGGCTCGGCCTGCTGTGCGCGGCGGCCGGCGCGAGAGCCGGCGGGTTGGTCGATCCCGGACTTCCGCTTGGCGCTGTCGTGGCGCGCCTGTGGGGCGACAGCATATTCGATGGTCCGGTGCTGCTGCACAGCCATGGCAGCGCAGCCCGCCGCCGCTTTCGTGCGGGTGGTGCACGGATGGAGGCCGCAAACGGATTTCCCAGCGTCTACCGGATCGGCTTGCCGGCCTTGCGCGGAGCGACGCCGATTGCGCTGGAAGATACGGAAGCCGCCCGGGTCGAGGCGTGCTTTGCGCTGATCGCATTCGTCGAAGACACCAACCTCCTGCATCGCGGTGGGCTTGACGGCCTTCGCTTTGCACATGACGCGGCGCGTCGCTTCATCGCTTCAGGCGGCGTCGGCGTGTCCGGCTGGCGTGCGCGGGCGCAGTCGATCCACGAAAGCTTCGTCGCCCGTCGCCTCAGCCCGGGTGGATCGGCCGACCTGCTTGCGATGACGCTCTTCGTCGACGCCCATGAAAGGCCGATATCATGATGTCCAACGCGATCCTGATGGCGCTGGTGCCGGTCTTCTTCGTTCTGTTGCTGGGATACGCCGCCGGAAAATTCCATATCGTCGACAATCTTCACGTCGACGCCCTCAACGCACTCGTGATGGATTTTGCGCTGCCGGCCTCTCTGTTCGCGGCGACAGCCTCGGCGTCACGCCGTGAGATGATCGAGCAGGTTCCGCTCTTCCTGGTGCTCGGCGTGACGATGCTGCTGGTCTATCTCGCCTGGTATTTTACCGCGCGTGGGGTCTCCAAGGTTTCCCGGTCGGAAGCATCGTTACAGGCGTTGACGATTGGTTTTCCGAATCTCGCCGGCGTGGGCCTTCCGATCATGACCTCAGTCGTGGGGCCGGCCGGCACTGTGCCGGTTGCCGTCGCATTGGCGGCGGGCTCGATCCTCATCAGTCCGCTGACCCTGATCATGGCGGAAATGGGCGCCGCCAAGGCTCGCGGCGAGCAAATGGCGGCACGGCAGGTCCTGACGGCAATTCGGCGTGCGATCACCAAGCCGGTGGTGCTCGCGCCCGCCCTTGGCATCCTGTTCTCGTTATCGGATGTGAGCCTCGACGCGTTGGCCCGTGCAAGCCTCGCGCTGATTGGAAGTTCGGCTGCCGGCGTCGCCCTGTTCCTCACCGGAGCCATTCTGTCGGCGCAGTCGTTTCGGCTGGACTGGAAGGTCGTCGCTGCAACGGTGGCTTCGGACATCGTACGCCCGCTGCTGGCAGTTGCGGTCATTTGCCTCATTCCGATGACGCAGGATGCGGCGAAAACGGCTATTCTGCTCGCCGCGACACCCTCGGGCTTCTTCGGAATTTTGTTCGCGGTCAATTACCGGCTGGATTCCGCAAGGGCAGGGTCGATGGTCATCGCCAGCACCGGATTCAGCGTCGTGACCCTGGCGATTGCGATCGCGCTGCTCTTTCCCCATTAGGCCGCGGCGATGACGCTTGCGATCCTCTGCTCGGGCCAAGGCGGCCAGCATCGGGACATGTTCGCCCTCACGGGCGACGCGCCGGACGCCGCGCAGCTGTTTGCGCATGGGGCTGCATTGCTGGGTGGCAGGGATCCGCGCGAATTCGTCCGGAGCGAACCTGATGAGGCCCTGCACCGCAACCGTGCCGGCCAGATTCTCTGTACCTTGCAGCCGCTCGCTGCGGCGCGTGCGCTCGCAGATGTCATGCCGCATGGCGTCATCATTGCCGGCTATAGTGTCGGCGAAGTCGCGGCCTGGGGTGTCGGCGGACTGTTCGATGCGACTGCCACGCTCGATCTCGTGGCGCGCCGCGCAGAAGCCATGGATGCGGCCACGCGCGCCGGCGACGGTCTGATCTTCGTCCGTGGTCTTTCGCGAGACGAGATCGGTCGCCTTTGCGAACGTCACGGCGCGGCGATCGCCCTCGTCAATCCCGGCGATGCCTTTGTCATCGGCGGCGGCCGGGAGGCGCTGAGCGGAATTGCCGCAGACGCGCGGGCGATACGCGGCGCAAGGATCGTCGCGTTGCCGGTTGAGGTGGCCTCCCACACTACACGGCTTGCCGCCGCGTCCGCCGTATTTCGTGAGACTCTGCGCTTGGCACCGGTGGTGTTCCCGCCGGGAAGCGGTGCGCGCATTCTGAGCGGAATAGATGCCACTCCGGTTGTGTCGGCCAACAACGGTCTCGACAAGCTTGCCGCGCAGATTTCGCAAACCGTGCAATGGGCAGATTGCCTGCAAGCCTGTGTCGAAGCGGGCGCGACGGGGTTTCTCGAGCTGGGGCCGGGACATGCGCTCAGCAGGATGGTTGCCGAGATCGAGCCCGAGCTTCCGACTCGTTCGCTGGACGATTTCAGGAGCCTTCACGGTGTCCGCGCCTGGATTGCGCGTCACCTGAGCGCCCAAGCGCGATAAATTCCGAAGAGACAATCGCGCTGCGCGGTGGAAAAAAAGGGGCCATCCTTGGGGGAGGACGGCCCCAAAATGCTCGTATGCCCAGGGAGGAGAAAGAGGCTCGAGCCGTGACTTGGGGGTCTCAGTCACCTAACACACACAGCATCGCCGATCGCGCGGCCAAAGTATTTCACGAACCCCTGTTATTTCTCATTTCGCATGATTCACGTGATTTCCGCGGGCAGCGCGTGGGACACCGTCATGCGTGTCGCAGCGGGATCGCCGAGCCTGGACGAAGCCGACGCGTTCCGGCTGGCGCATCGCCAGCGCGCGGGGGTTTCACCTGTGATCCGCTTGAAGACGGTCGAGAAATGCGCCTGGGTGCAGAAGCCGACGGTCAGCGCCACCTCGGCGAGGACCGTGTCGGAATTCGATAGCAGTGATTTCGCACGCTCGATGCGCTGATGCAGCAGGTATTCCCGCGGTCGGTATCCCGTCGCGGCACGAAACTGGGCCGCGAAGTGCATCCGCGACAGTCCCGCCACCCTGGCAAGGTCGGACAGGGTGATCCCGTGGTCGAAGTTCGTCCCGACATACTCCTCGACGCGCCGCAGCCGCCATTTCGGCAACGCATTGACTTTCGCGTGAGGGAGCTCGCGCCGGGCAATGTGCATTGCCAGCGTCCGGCCAATGCAGCGTGCGAATTCCCGGTCGGCAGAATGGCCGCGTTCGGTCAGTGCTTTCGCAAGCTGCTCGGCAAACGGGTCGCGGAGCAGGACGAGGTCGTTGAGGCCTTCCGGCGCGGCGGGGCCTGCTCCAGGCCGTAGAGGCGGAAAATAACTGCCGGCAGAGACGTGGAAGTGCAGGAAATCGCACGGCGCGTAGAACTGCGCACTGAGCCGCTGCGACGGTGCGCCGATATACAGCGTGCCTGCCGGCATGACGCCGTCGAAGACGGTGTGGCGGCCTCTGGTCAGTTTGACCCGTGTTGTTTTCAAGGCGATGGCCAGGAAGTATCGGTCGCAAGGCGTCGCGGCTTCTTCGTGCCTTATGCCTGTTTGGGTCGAGGTCCAGCGCGAGATCGTGATGTCGTCGGACGCGGTGCCGCCATGTTGGCCGGGCTGGCGCCACCTTCGTTCGAGGGGAAATGCGCGAGACTCTTGCGGGGAAGCCGATTCGCGGCGGCTGGGTTGATACGTCACCCGGGCGCCGGCCGCTTGCATATCAGTAAGCATCGTTCGTCCCCATTTCCTGGATTCGGCTGCCGTCGGGACGGCAGCAGAATGCAATTGGTCCATGTTCGAACGATAGGTGCGACCGCGTCGGAAGGCTCGTTAAGGAAGCTGAAGCGGTATTAGATTTTGCAAGTGCGAGCGGGTGCGACCGCGTGTCGCGAAAAATTCAATTGGAATCAAAGGGATCAAGTGCATGTGTGGAGAGAACACACCGAACGAGGGTGCATGCGGTACTGTCATGTCCGGCCGGCCGTCTTCGTCTGATTCAGGGCAGGCGTGGCGAGGCGGCGAGGCCGGGTGTGAGGCCCGGTGCGATGGCAGCCGCTGGCGGAATGGCGGGTTCGCGCGAATACGGAACCGCTTCCACCTCGGGGGGCTGCTGGGATGTGGCCTGAAGGCAGTTCGCGCGAGGCGGACGTCCCGCGCCGAACAGATCGGCGACGGGATTCACGAAGTTCGTGCGGAATCGCTCAAACCGGCTTTGGGTTTCGCTTGAGGGCTGCCGGATCGTCACCGTCGCCGTCATGCCGGAGACCAGCGGCACCCCCGGAGGCACCGTGTCGATGGCGACGCGAACCGGCACGCGCTGCGCAAGCCGAACCCAGGTGTAGATGGGATCGACGTTGGGCAAGCCTTGGGTGCCGGATGCGGCGTTCGACACGCTGACGCCGCGGGTCACGGTTTTCACATGTCCCTGAAGCGGCTTGGAGTAGCCGACGAGCTGTGCCTCTGCGCGATCGCCCACGCACACGCCCGCCATCTTGGTCTCTTCGAAATAGCCGTCGATCCAGAAACTGTTGGCATCGATGATGGAGACGTTGCTGGCGCCGGTGGTAGCATAATCGCCGACGCGCAGCAGGAGGTTGGTGACGTAGCCGTCGACCGGACTCGTCACGTTGGTTCGTTTCAGGTTCAATTCGGCCTGAGCAAGCTGATGCGCCGCCGCCTCATACGCAGCCTTCGCTTGCAAGGCATTGCCGGCGAAGATCTGCTGTTCCTCCGGCGTCGTTGCGAGGTTGGACAAGCGCTGACGCCGGTTGAACTGGGCCTGCTTCACTTCGAGATCCGCCGCGCGCTGGTCGAGGACGGCCTTGCCGACATGGGCGGCCACCTCGAAGTCGAAGGGGTCGATGACGTAGAGCACGTCGCCCTTATGGACGAACTGATTGTCGGTCACCCGCAGTTCCACGATCTCGCCCGAAACCTGCGGCGCGACGTTGGCGACCTGGACGCGCACGCTGCCGTTCCGGGTCCAGGGCGCGGTGACGTAATGCTGCCAGGTCGCGAGCGATATCAAGACGGCGACCAGTGCAATGCCGAGGGTCGCAAGATGTTTGGCCGCGCCGTGGATGAAGCGGCGGGCGCCCTCGCGCAGCACCTTCGCGGAGGGAGCCGCCTGTTCCGGAGGTTTGACGCCGGCCGCGGCGTGATCGCCGGTGTCGCGCGCTACGGTCTCCGGCATGTTCGAACCGTCCACGGTGTCTGCGGCATCCACCGGCGCCTCGGTCGTTGGCTCGCCATGAAGCGGGGCGGCGTTGCGGGGCAGGGTGGCTTCCATGGCTTTTCTCCCTAGAAGAACAGTGCGAGCATGCCGAACATCGCCACGTAGAGGCTGAGTTCGGCCAGCGAAGGGTTGCTGAAGAATCTCGTGAAGCCGACGAAGCGCAGCAGCGGGCGCAGCATCAGGAACGCGAGCATCGCTGTTGCCGCATAGGAGACGATGGGGGCAATCAGCACGCCACCGATGACGAGTTCCCGATAGGTGTTCATCATGGTGATGTCCCTCGGCTGGAGCCGGTCGGAGATTGTGGCGGCATGAACGCCGCACTTGCCGCAATCAGCGCGGCGATGGCTGCACTGGTGGGCAGGTTGCTTGGCGCTCCCGCCTGGTGCAGCGCCCCGGCCGAAGCGAGGATCGCACCGCCGTCCCGCCGGACGAGGGCCTCTCGCGCGGCCTGCGCCGCTCCGGCGAGCGGGCCCTGGCCGACCCGGTCCAGTTCGGCACGGCAACGTCGCAGGGCGTCGGCCTTGTCGAAAAAATGCATGGCCGTGCCGGCGATCTGATCATTGATTGCGGAGGGGCCGTTTGCGGTCACCATCTGTTCAATCCGCGCCGCGTCGCGAAAGGCGGCTTCCTCCGGCGCGAGATGCCGGGCTGGCCCGCTGTCGCGGCGGCTCAGCTCGCGCCGGACCTCTTCCAACAGCAGCCGAATGCGCCGGCCGCATGACAAGGGAGGCAGCAGCAACTGCGCGGCAAAGACGAGGACGGACGAAAGGCAGGCAAAGAAGCTCGTCAGCAGAAACACCTCGGGGTCGTAGCTCTGCGGATTTGTCGGTGCGAGCACCGCGAGCGTGAACACCAGGACGAGACGGCCGAGGGAAGACAGCATCGGGCTCGGCAGCGAGACCAGCAGCGCGAGGCCGATGACGACAGGCGCAAGACCGATCGCCAGCAGCTGAAACTCGGACACCCCATTGAAGACGAGATACTTCAAGATGCCGGCCAGCACGCAGGCGATCGGCATCGCCATCACCGCCACCAGCGTGAAGCTGCGTGGCGCGGGCGAGGTTGAGCCGAGGCCTATGATCACGGCGACGAGTGAAAGGCAGAGCTCTGTTGTCGGCCAGCCCGCCAGCACGAAGAAGATTGCGATCAGCGTGAACGCGATCGCAGCCCGTGCGCCGGCTTCGGCCGCAATGCGGCGCGAACGATAGAGCGGTGCGTGCCATGCACGATAGGGACGCGTCCCTGCACGCAGCGCATCGAGGCTGCTGCGCACTTGCGCGTTCTTGCGGCTGATTTCGATCCGCAGCCAGGATCGGGAAATCGCGATCAGCCCGGCCGCATCCTGGTCCGGATCGTCACCATTCTGCGCCGGAGCGGACGTGGCGGAGAGCGCTGCCAGCATGCGGCCGAGAGAGAACGCGCTGACGAGATCGACCAGCGCGGAACGCGCGGCCGCGGCTCTTGTCGGGCCCACGCTCGATTCCGCCGCTAGGCTCGCGATGTCCGGGCGCAGTGCTGCGATATCATGCAACAGGCTCGCCGCAACGGGTGCGGATGGCGCTTGGCCGCGCTCGGCATCTTGCGCGAGATCCGTTACCCGCCGGTGCAGCGCCTCGATGCGGCTTGCCAGGGCCGGATGATAGTTCGGCGCGGCCAGAATTTCATTCACGAGCGCCACCGCGAGGACCCCGACGCTGATGGCCGCGCCCCGCGCGACGCCGGTCGGGAATACTTGCAGCGGGCTGTCGATCTGCTGAACGGCAATCAGCGCGACCGTGGTGCAGCAGAGAGACGCTGCATAAGCGCGATTGCCGTCGAGCATCCCGACGGCGTAGACGCAAAGGCCGATCCAAATGCCGAGCACCGCGAGCAGGAGACCGTCGGTTTGGGAAAACATGCCGGCGATCGCGATCGATGCCGCCACGCCGATGGCGGTTGCAAGCAATCGGTAGCCGGCCTTTTCCATGCCTTGACCGCGCGTGGGCAGTGCCAGGATCGCCACCGTGAGGGCTGACGACGAGGGCGATTCAAGCTCGAGCCAGAAGCTCACATAGAGGGCGAGAAGCATCGCGAGCCACACCCGCAGCGCAAAGGCCCAGGAGCTCGCCGGAAACCCGGCGAAGACCAATGGGCGCGCCGCGGCGGCAGCATCGGCATTGATTTGCATCGCGCGAGATCCCCATTTCCCTCGGCAGAACAGCCAGCCCCGCCAGTGCTGTGATACGCGCGCGAATATGAGGTGCGAGGGGCTCGCCGGTATTTCCGGTTCACCAACCTCGTTGCCGGATTGCACGTCGGGTTGAGGGAAAACGGCGCTCGTCCGCGCCAGCCGCGGGCCGGACTATTGCGGCCCGTTGCCTGCCAGCGCGTCTTCGAGGCAGCGGATGATCTCGTCACCGCTGGAAGGCTTGCCAAGATAGCAATGCGCGCCTGCGGCCATGACGCGCTGACGCACGGTTTCACTCGGAAACGCCGTCATGAAGATGATTGGAAAATGGCGGCCGGCGGCAACCAGCTGGGCCTGCAGCTCATCGCCTGTGATGACCGGCATCTGGACGTCGGCGATCATGCATGCCGGATCGTCTCCCTGCGCCTGCCGCAGGAAGTCCACGCCGGATTCGTAGGCCTGGGCCTCGTAGCCGACCGAACGCACGAGGCTCGCCAGCGATGCCCGAACGCCTTCGTCGTCGTCTACGATCGCAATCACCAAGCTTTTGGCCATGGGGGCGCCTTATCCTGGCCGCGGTGTTCCGCAAGGAAGAGCATCTCCCTCGGCGCGGCCGATGGCGCTTTATGCACCTGGGGCAGTCCCGCCGGAATTATACTCAGGTTTGGTCCGAAGTCCTGCGGGTCTGGGAAACTCCGAGCGCCTCGGCCTTGCGAACGAGGTCGGCGAACGACCGGACCCCCATCTTGCGCATGACGTTCCCGCGGTGGATCTTGACCGTGATCTCGCTGAGGCCGATCAGGGCGGCGACCTGTTTGTTCATCAGGCCGGCGGTGACATGGCCCATCACCTCGCGCTCGCGCGCCGTCAGGGTCTCGTATTGGGCGCGGATGTCCTCCTTGGTCGCGGCTTCGGCCCGGTGCTGCGCATCGCGTTCGAGCGCCGCGGTCACGGCATCGAGCATGTCCTGGTCGCGAAATGGCTTGGAGAGGAAATCGACCGCGCCGGCCTTCATGGCACGCACGGACATCGGAATGTCCCCATGGCCCGTCATGAAGATGATCGGATAGCTGATGCCCTGCCGGACGAGCTGGCCCTGCAGGTCGAGCCCGCTCACGCCGGGAAGGCGGACGTCCAGCACGATGCAGCCGGGGCCGTCGGGCAGCGAGCCTCCAAGCAGTTCGGACGGCGAGCCGTACAGGCGCGTATCGAGGCCGACCGATCGGAACAGGCTGTCGAGCGAGGCGCGGATCCCTGCGTCGTCATCAACGATGATAACGACCGAGTTGAGCGATTGGGCGGGCGATTGCGCGTGGTCTGGTCGTGTCATGGTCTGATGTGTTCTTGGCTGTATGGCAGTGTCAGGCGGAATGTCGCTCCCGCGCCCGGGGTGCTCTGGACCGACAACTCGCCACCGTGAGCTTCCACCGTCGTTCGGCAGATCGCAAGTCCCATGCCCATTCCGCCGCGCTTCGTCGTGAAGAACGGATCAAACAGGCGTGGAATGTCGTCCGGCCGGATGCCGGGGCCGCTGTCCTGCACCGTGATGGCGAGTCTCTCGCCGTCGACGGCGCTGGCGCGCAGCATGACGGTACGGGAACCGCGCTGGTCCGACATGGCCTGGGCGGCATTGACCAGCAGGTTGACCAGCACCTGCTGAAGCTGGATCCGGTCGCCGCGAATTGGCTTCAGGCCAGGCGTCGTCTCGACAGTCAGGACGACGTCGTCATTCGCGAGCTCCCGCGCGACCAGAAGGGCCGCTTCCTGGATGATCTCGGCGATATCGAGACTGTCCTGCTGGGCAGGCGCCTTCTTCAGGAAGGTGCGGATGCGGGCCACGACCTCGCCGGCACGGCGGCCCTGCGCGACGACGTGAACGATCGTGGCCGCGACCTCCTTCAGATCGGGCACGTCGCGCCGCAGCCATCGCAAGCCGGCCTCGCCGCTGGTGACGATCGCCGCCAGCGGCTGATTGACCTCGTGGGCGATAGAGGCGCTGAGCTCGCCGAGGGTGGCAACGCGCGCGGCATGGGCGAGCTCCGCCTGCGCCGCGAGCAACGCATCCTGCGCCTGCTTGCGCTCGGTGATGTCGACGACGAAGGCGAGCACGTTGCGGTCGCCGTCAGGCCCGGAGGGGAAGGTGATCGTGAACAGCACCGGAACCTTGCGTCCGTCGAGCCTGACGAGCTCGGTTTCGCCTTCGTAGAACGGCTCGCCTTCCGCGAACGCGATCAACGCGCCGAGGAAGCTGCGGTCGTTCTCGCCGAGAAGCAGGTCCACATTCTCGATAAAAGTCGAGGCGCCGTTTGCGCCTGCCATCTTTTGCAGGGCCGGATTGACGTCGGTGATTGCAGCGAGCCGGCGGGCATGCCGGACGAAACCGGGATGCCGCGCCAGATGGTCGCGCAGGCTGGCTCCCGCGGTATCCAGCGATTGCAGTGCGGTTCGGAGTTCGCTCCAATCCTCTTCGACGACGCCGATCCGGCTTGCGTCGAACATCCGGCGGTATCGCTGTTCGCTTCGCACCAGCGCGTTGTGTGCGGCCACGCGGTCGGTGACGTCGGTGTGCGTTTCAAGGACTCCGACCGGCTTGCCAAGACGGTCGTGCTGCAAGGCCCATCGGGCATCGACGGTGAGCGCCGCGCCGTCTTTCGTTCGTTGCTGCACGCGGCCTTCCCATCGACCGGTGCCCACCAGGCCCGCTTCGATGACCTCGCGCCGGTCGGGATATCTGGTTTGCAGGAGCGCGTCGGCGAGCTGCCCGACCGCCTCGTCGGCAGACCACCCGTAGACCTGCTCGGCCGTCTTGTTCCAGAAGGTGATCACGCCGCCGCGGTCTCTGACGAAGATCATGTCGTGCGAGAGGTTGAGCAGGCGGGCCTGCGCGGCGAGGCGCTTCGTTGCCGCGTGATTTTGCAGCGCCAGCAAGGTCGTGATCCCGATTGCCGCGAGGCTCACCAGCACACGAAGGGCGGGTGAGGCGATGGTCCGCAGATCGTGCGACAGGAGATAGGCTGTTATCGTCAGGACGACGCAGCCGGCCGCGGCAACGATGGTGTCGTCGCGCCGGTTGGTCTTCGCCGCGAGCAGGATCGCCACGATATAGAGAACCGCCACGGCGCCCTCGAGCGGCGTCAGGACGTCAACCAGGAAAACCGCAAAGGCGAGGACGGCGGACAAGGACCGCAAGCCGGTGCGGCTCTTGGATGAGCCCGTGGTCAGATCATGACGCGTCATCGTCACTTGCAGTCGTTCTTCTCACATCAGCTATCAGCGCGTTGATGCCGCGATTTGATCGCGTTCACAACATCCACCCGCGCGATTTTCGTGCTCTCGTGGAAGACCTGTCGCGCGCTCGATGCGGTGAAACCGCCGGCAAGCGGCATTCCCCGGAAAAACCAGGGAGCTCGCGTGGTCCCGCCGGCGGATGGTGCGCAGAAAGCGCGTCAACTTACCGCAGGCGTCGCGCCGCAAGTTGTGCCCGCAGCCGCAATCCCGGTGAGACGTCGCATCGGTGCGCTCACCCGACGAACAGGTCGTGATCATACCTAGGTATGACGCGGTCAACCCGAGAACCTATAGACGCACCCGCGGGTAGAATGGATCGCGCACACCGCCGAATTACTCTCCTCCCATGGCATTCGGGCAAGCCGGTCAGGCCAGGCCGGATCGAAAACGGGACAAGGAGATTCGACGATGTCGCTGCAGATGTCACGCTCACAGGCGATCAAGGATCATGACGTTCGCGCGATCGATATCTCGGCAATCGATCGCGATCGGCTCGGGCTATCGAAACTCCCTGACCGGTTCGACGAAGGCGGAACAATGCTGTCTTTCGTCCATCTGGACATGGCCCTGGCGGTCGAGCATGCGGCGGACGCCGGACGTTCTGCCGCTCGCGGGCCCCGCTTCAGGCTCTCCGCAAAACTCCTTGCACCGCCGCCTGCCGAGAGCGAACGGGCCTTCGCAGGAGGAGAAGCCGCTGATCCGGTGATGCGGCGCCTGTCCGATGCGCTCGCGGCGACCGAGGCCACGCACGATACCCATTCCGCCATCATGGCCGACGCCCTGCGGCTTGCGATCCTCACCCGGACGTTCAGTCGGCAGGCTCCCAGCGCACGGGCCGAGCTCGATCAGGCCGACGCCATTCGCGAGGGGGATGCTGGAAGGACCGTACGGTCGCTGCAGAATTGGCGTCTCAGGCGCGTCCTGCAATATGTCGACAAGAATCTGACTGCAAAGATAACGCTTCAGGACATGGCCGCCGTCGCCGGCCTGAGCAGGATGCATTTCGCCGGGCAGTTCCGTGCGGCCGTCGGCGTGCGACCTCATGAATATCTGCTGAGGCGCCGCATCGAGCGCGCCCAGGAGCTGCTCAAGCAGGCCGAAATTGCGCTCGTGGACATCGCCCTGACCGTGGGTTTCCAGACCCAGGCGCATTTCACCACGGTGTTCAAGCGCTTTGTCGGCGATACGCCGTATCAATGGAGAAGCGCTTATCTCGCGCAAATTATGCCGCTGCCGTGCGCAGGAGCGGGTCCGTCATGATCAACATTGGCATTCAAGCCCTGCTCCTGTCGCACGCCAGTCTTCATTTGACGCTGACGCATCATGAATTGATGGAGATGATCGAAATTCTCCGTGCTCTCGGCAATTCGTACCGCCTCGCTGCGTCAGAGCCGGGAAGCGGTTTTCTCTATGGACGCCTCGCCTTCAACTTCTGTCGAGGCGCTGTGATGTGGGCCGCGCGGTAGGCGGCACTTCGGTGGCACCCCGGCGTCGGGTATTTACGGGAGCGACTGTTTGCTGTGCGCGCCCATATCATTCGACCCTTGTGCAGACCATCAGGCTCCGGATTGTGAAGAGGATATGCCTTATTCAGATGCCTTGGCGAACTGCGGCACCTTGGTCTCGGATTCCGCCAACCAGATGCTCGCAAGCAAGACGGTCGCTGCCAAAGCCGCTGTCACGCCGAGCAAGAATTGCCAGCCCGCCTGCTGGAGCAGCCAACCGGATAGAAGCGCGCTGATGGCGGTTGATAGGAATACTGTTTGATCGTGCAGCGCTTGAGCCTTGGCGCGCTCTGAAACGTGGAAACCCAGAATGCACTCACGCCAGTTCCAAGAAGTGCGGCCGCGGCAGCGCAAGCGAGCATCAAAAGTGCGCCGAGCCGGATGATCGTGGTCGGGCCTGCGCGCTTGATCAATGACCCCGTCGCCAAGGATGGGGCGAACATTCCCAAGGCATGCCATTGGATCACGAACGCAGCGTCGGCATATGTGTGATGATGCGAGATCATCGCGATTGGAGCCGATGTCATCAGCATATTCATGCCGGCATTTCCGAAGGCACTGCTGAGAACGGCCATGATGAACCCCGGCTGGCGCGCGATCTGCGAAATCGGGCGGCTTTCGGTTTGCTCCGACTCATCGTGGGATGGCAGTAAATTCAGACGAGCCTGAACCATCAAAGCGACAAGCGCCAGGCAGGCGAGAAACAAGTATGTCCCTGCGAACTGGACCGCAAAAGCCGCCGGCTACAAGACTCATGGGTTTGTGGAGAGGCAGCGACTCAAGCTGTTCTGGTGCGCTTCGATGGAAAGCTAGATTTGTCGTTCGAGCGGGTAGGTTAAATTGGTGGGCTTTTCCGTTCCTTTGGCCAACTCTCGCCTGTCGAACCGACGGTCTGTCTCGCAACGCTCCAGCCCTGTGTCGCCCCCTGTCAATCCGCTCACGCAAAAATATTCCACTTTACCGAAATTCGGTTTTGGCGTATGTGTCGCTCATCCCGGCTCATCCTTGAGGGGCGATCTTGTGGTCGTCACGTTCGCGAGCCGGGCTTGCGGTGGACGCGGCAGCGTTCGGGTGCGAGAGGCCAAGGGCAGGGCGGATTGCTCTCCGTGAGCCCAAGGCTTCGTTCCGACGAGCGGCGCTGCTAGGCTTCGTCTCGTCTGTAAGTTTCCGGCTCTGTCGACAGGGCTGGAAAAACTGCGGCGAAATGGCGAGCCGTGCGTACGGCAAAACCGTGTGGTCCTGGCCGTCGTTGCTACGGTCAAGCCCTGGCGAATGCGGCATCTGCGTCAACCGGCGCGGTGCCGGTGAATTTCGCGAAGGCGAGGGAGGCCAAAGAGAACTCGGCTCCCGGGAGAGCACGGCATAAGCCGTCCAACCATCGCGCAGGGAAGGCCGAGTGATTGGCTACACCTGTATGCTGCTGTGCGGTTTTCCTGCGTGTGCTTTTCGCGCAGCGGACCGCGGGTGCGAGGTCAGCACCCGGCCTTCCCTGCGCCCTCTTGGCTTTGAGGGTGGAGTGACCAGGCAAACCTCGGGCGAATTTCGCCGCGAGAACGCGAAAACGTGTCCTGCGGGTTGCAATGCGTGTCGGAGGACTGCGATGTCTTCCACCAGATGTCGTTTTCATTTTAGAACGACGCTTCATGATCAGAAAGAAGGGTGGCGGCACAAGCCGCCAGCCCAATAACGAAACTCAAGTGTTGTCAGCCTCACGCATCTTGCGGCGCGGCTGCGCCGGCGGTCCGTCGCCGTGCCGGCAGGAAAAACCCTGCAATCGCGCCGGCCAGCGACAGCGTTGCGGCGAGGCTCATCGCCGCGGCAAATCCGCTCTCGAAATGAGCGGCCGAATCGACCCCGCCATGGGCCGAGAAGTTCGCCACCAGCGCGGCGATGCCGAACATGCCGCCGAGGAAGCGGCCCATGTTGAAGATGCCGGACGCCTTGCCCATTTCGGCCACCGCGACCGAGCTCAGGATGGCGTTCTGTGCTGCCGGCATCGCCATCGAGACACCGACGCCGGCCAGCACCAGCGGCGCGACCAGAGCGGAGTAGGTAACCGCGGGGCTCACGATCTCCGCGATCCAGCCGAGGCCGATCGCCTGCATCAGCAATCCCGTCACCACCAGCGGCCGCTCGCCGAACCTGTTGACGACCGCGCCCGCGATCGGGGCGGTGACGAACAGCGTCGCTGTCCAGGGGAGCAGGCGAAGTCCGGCGCCGAAGGCGTCGAAGCCCAGCGTGGTCTGGAGGAACTGCGGCAGCAGGAACAAGACGCCATACATCGCGGCGTAGAACAGCACGCTTGCGGACATGCCGGAGGCAAGCGCCCGCGATGAGAACAGCCGCATCGGCACCATCGGCGCGGCCGCGCGCAATTCCCAGAGCACGAAGCCGGCCGTGAACACCAGGCCCGACATCAGCGTGGCGATGATTTCGGCGCTCGCCCACCCCACGGCGTTGCCGCGCAACAGGCTCCACACCCACGCCAGCGCCGCCAGCGCAACAAGCGCCAGTCCGGGGATGTCCAACGCGGCGGCCGGGCCGAAGCTTTCGCGCAACCGTGCCAGCACCAGGGTGATCGCGATCAGGCCGATCGGCAGGTTGATCCAGAACACCCAGCGCCAGCCGAAATGTTCGGTGATGAAGCCGCCGACGGCGGGGCCGATGATCAGCGCGCAGCCGGTGATGCTGGCGAAAATGCCGAGCGCGCGGGCGCGCTCCTCGCGGCCGAACGTGCCGCTCAGGATCGCCATGGCCAGCGGCATCACCAGCGCAGCGCCGGCGCCCTGCAGCGCGCGGGCGGCGATCAGCGCGGTGGCATTGCCTGCGAGCGCACAGGCCGCCGATGCAACGACGAACAGGGCGAGCCCGGCCGCGAACATGCGGCGGCGACCGAAGCGGTCGCCGAGCGCGGCACCGGTCAGGAGCAGCACGGCAAAGGTCAGGTTGAAGGCGTTGACGGTCCATTGCAGCGTCTCGACCGGGCTGCCGAATTCGGCGCGGATGGTCGCGAATGCCGTCGTGATGATCATGGCGTCCAGCGCCATCATGAAGGATGCCAGCGCGGTGACGCCGAGCACCCAGTTCTGCGCGGCGCGATTGGTCGGGGTCTGCATCGCCCTCTCTCCGTGTGTCGCGCCAGCCTGTCGCGGCGCGTTCTGCGGGCTAGACGAGGGCTGAGCGGCAAAGGATGCGCCCAAAAATAATTGTTTCCGGGCCGCATCCTTCGCCGGTCGGCAAACGTCCTAGGGGTGATGCGGCCATGTGCGCGATTTTGAGCGAACCAGGTCGCGACATGAGCAAGGAGCGCGCGATGAGAAGGACGTTGATCAGGTACAAGGCTAGGCCGGAGCTGGCCGATCGGAATGCTGAGCTGGTTTCGGCCGTATTTGCCGAATTGAAGGCGGCCGGGCCGGACGGTGTGCGCTATCTGACGCTGCGGCTGGAGGACGACACCTTCATCCATCTTGTCGAGGCCGCGGCCGAGGACGGCTCGAGCCCGATCCCGAAACTCAAGGCATTTCAGACGTTCCAGGACGGCATCCGTGACCGCTGCGCGGAGCTGCCGCTGGTTCGTGATGTGAGGATTGTCGGCAACTATCGTATGCTGGACGAGTCCTGAGCAGGCGAAGCGGAGGAGCAATGGCGCCAGACCCCCTGGCCACCGTCGATGTCGAGGCCCTGCTGGCGCGGATGCGGCCGAAACTGCATCGCTACTGCGCGCGCATGGTCGGCTCGGTCATCGACGGTGAGGATGTGCTGCAGGATGCGCTGATCAAGGCGATGGAAGCGCTGCAATCGGTCACGCCCGTCAATATGGAGGGCTGGCTGTTCCGCATCGCGCACAACACCGCGCTGGATTTCCTGCGCCGCCGCAACCGGCAGGAGGCGCTGCATTCGGCCGAGGAGGTGGAGATGATTGCCGACCGGCTCGATGATGTGGAAAGCCGCCAGATCGCCGCGACCAGCCTGCGCACCTTCATGCGGCTGCCGGTGGCGCAGCGCTCCAGCGTGATCCTGATGGACGTGCTCGGCTGCTCGCTTGCCGAGGTCTGCGACATCATGGATTTCAGCCTGCCGGCGGTGAAGGCCGCGCTGCATCGCGGACGCACGCAGCTGCGTGAGTTCGCCGGAGAGCCGGACGACGTGTCGCAGCCGGGCCTGTCGGAAGCCGATCGGACGCGGCTCAGCGCCTATGTCGGCCATTTCAACGCTCGCGACTTCGACGCGATCCGCGCCATGATCGCCGACGACGTCAGGCTCGAGCTAGTCAACCGCACCAGGCTGAAAGGCAAGGCTGAGGTGTCGAACTATTTCGGCAATTATTCGAAGGTCAGCGACTGGCACCTGGTGACGGGGCAGGTCGAGGGACGTCCCGCGATCCTGGTGTTCGATCCGAACGAGCCAGCCGGGCGGGCGAAATATTTCATGCTGCTCGACTGGTCCGCCGGCAAGCTCGCCACTATCAGGGATTTTCGTCACGCAGCCTATGTTATCGATGGTGCGGAGTGTGTGGTGGATAGAGGGTGAACTTGCCTATGTGCTTTTCGCGCAGCGGACCGCGGGTGCCAGCCGGCACCCGGCCTTCCCTGTGCCCTCTTGGATTTGAGCGGGTGAGTGATGAAGCAAAGCTCGCGCGAAATGCGCCGCGGGAACGAGAGTTCATGTCCGTTTGAAAGATCGGTCGCACCATTTCCAGGGATATGTCGAACGTTGCTCGCGCTACGCAGCCATCTCACGCGGCGCTCCGGTGGGCCTATGTCTTTGCCCTTGTCTCTCGCTTTGCCTTCGGCTTCTCCGGCGCCGGGGTGCGTCGAGCACCAGGGCCGGGGTGGGTATGAATCTCCTTGGCCAAAAGCGGCTCGCCGCATTCGGAGCAAACCATGACCGGATCGAAGTCCTTGCCGCATTTGCGGTGTTGATGCAGCAAAGGTCGTCCGCGCGCGTCGACCATATGAGTGTCGCCCCAATGCACGATCGCCATCATGATCGGATAGAGATCGAGCCCCTTCTGAGTGAGGATGTATTCGTGCCGCTTGGGCGAGTCCTGATAGGGGATACGCCGCAACACGCCTTGCCGGACCAGCTTCTTCAGCCGCTCGGCGAGCAGGTGGCGCGTGATTCCGAGCGAAGACTGAAAGCCCTCGAAACGGCGTGTGCGCAGGAAGCATTCACGCAGGATCAGAAGGGTCCAGCGGTCGCCGATCACGCCGATGGTTCGGGCCATCGAACACGGCTCGTCCTCCAGCTGACCCCATTTCATTCCAGATCTCCACTCTGCCCGCGGCTTCCGCGCGAATATCGTTCAGGAAGCCTTTGGTTCAGATACCATTCTAAATCGGTACCTACTGCGAGACAATGTCTTTGCTAGAGCACAAAATCTACTCGAATTGACAGTTCGGTTTTAGAACTGTAAGACAATCCGCGGTCTGAATTATGATCCGACGACCGGATCCAGACCTGACCGGGAGAAGTCCCATGCAAAAGAGAAACGCGACCGTGGCCGTGATCGGCGCCGGTGATTTTATCGGCAGCGAGATTGCAAAGAAGTTCGCCTCCGAGGGCTTTACGGTGTTTGCGGGACGCCGCGACGGCGCCAAGCTCGAACCGCTCGTCAAGGAGATCGAACAGGCCGGCGGCGAAATTCACGCGCGCGCGCTCGACGCGCGCAAGGAAGACCAGGTCATCTCGTTTCTCGGCGATGCCGACAAGCACGCCCCGCTCGAGGTTTGCATCTTCAACGTCGGCGCCAACGTCAACTTTCCGATTCTGGACACGACCGAACGGGTGTTCCGCAAGGTCTGGGAAATGGCTTGCTATTCCGGCTTCCTCGCCGGCCGCGAGGCCGCGCGCCTGATGCTGCCCCGTGGCCAGGGCAACATCTTCTTCACCGGTGCGACGGCGAGCTTGCGCGGCGGCAGCGGCTATGCGGCCTTCGCCAGCGCCAAGTTCGGCCTGCGGGCGGTCGCGCAAGCCGCGGCGCGCGAATTGGGCCCGAAGAACATCCACGTGGCGCATCTGATCATCGATTCCGGCGTCGACACGGAATGGGTCCGGCAACGGCGGATCGAGGCGCTTGGTCCGAACGCGCTGGATAATCCCGACCTCCTGATGCCGCCATCGTCGGTCGCCGAATCCTACTGGATGCTCTATCAGCAACCCAAAAGCGCCTGGACCTTCGAGCTGGAGATTCGTCCCTTCGGCGAGAAATGGTAGCGAAGCCGGTTCACGACGGCCCGTGCAAGGGTTCTGAATGAAGAGGGTTCAGGATCAACTGCCGAAGCGGTGTTCTGGAAGTCCCTGTGCGATGCCCTCAATGGCCAGAACATGACCCGCTTGGGGTTCGCGGCTCAATTGCTCACGATCTAGAAACTTTCGCGCCGTCGTCACGAACAAGGTCTTCAGATCGGCTCCGCCGAAGCACACGCAGGTCGGATTGGTCGCCGGCACCGGAATGACGGTGTCGATCCGGCCGTCCGGCCGATAGCGCACCACCCGGCCGCCGGAGAAGAATGCGGTCCACAATCCGCCGGCGACGTCGATACAAGCGCCGTCGGGCCTCTCCCCGGAGGCGCTGTAATCCGCGAACAGCCGCCTGTTTCGGATCACGCCGTCATCGAGATCGAAGTCGAACTGCCAGGTGCGGTAACGCCTGGTATCCGTGAAGTAGAGCGTGCGATTGTCGGGTGAGAACGCGATGCCGTTCGTTACGATGACATCGCCGAACATGCGCACCGTCCGGCCGTCGGCATCTACCCGATACAGCGCCCCGTTCGGTCGATGCAGCTGGTTGTCCATGGTGCCGATCCATAGCCGACCCCGGGCGTCGACGCGCCCGTCGTTCAGACGGTTGTCGGGGCCGCTTTCGATCTCGCAGAGCTGAACTGGACGACCGTCATCGGACGCGCGGCGATAAAGTCCCAGATCCTTCGCGAGCAGGTGGGAGCCATCCGCCGTCAGAGCCTGACTGCCGAGAAAGTTGCATGCGTACGGAACAACCTGATGAGCGCCTGTCGCCGGATCGAACGATTGATGCAGCCGCCGGTCGACGTCGACCCACCACAGCTTACGGGAGCGGTCACACCACAACGGCGTCTCCCCGAGGATGTCGCCTGCGGCGACCGCGGTCTCGACCCGATATGCGGGGATCATGTCGGCGGTCATTCCGATATCCGATTCCAGCCGCGAGCCGGGCGATCAGTCCTCGTTCCAGGAGGCGAGGGCGTGCGCGACGCACCCGTTGATGTGCTCGGTGAGCACGGTTTTGGCGCCTTTGATGTCGCGCTTGAGGGCGCATTCCAGCAGCGCCTTGTGCTGGTTGATCGTCTCCGCGCCGCGGTAGCGCAGCGCATAGCGGAAATATTTGTCGAACACGACCGCGTGGGTCTGCATCAGCTCGCGCGAACCGCAACTCGAGATCAGCGCCTGGTGGAATTCGCCGTCGTAGCGTTTGCGCAGCTCGGGATCGTCACCCTCCTTGAGGACGGTGCGTTCGGTGGCCGCCAGCTTGTGATGCGCGGACACCACGCGGCCCTCCCACTCGACGTCGCCGGCACGAAACGACTCGGCCATCGCGTGATGCTCCAGCAGGATGCGCAGGCCGGCGAGCTCACGCAGGTTCTGGATGGAGATCGGCGCCACCTCGAAGCCGCGCTGGCCCTCGGCAACCACGAAGCCCTCGGAGGTCAGACGATTGAGGATCTCGCGCAGCGTGGAGATGCTGACCCCGTAGTCCTCCTTCATGGCGTCGAGCTTGAGGCGTCCGGATGGCGTGAGCACTCCGAAAATGATGTCGGCCCGGATGCGCTGATAGCCGCTGTGGCCTGCCGACAGGGGCCGTTCCTCGACTGACGTCATGCCTTCTGATCCCGCCTGTCCCGATCGTCGGCCACTTCGGACGCGGCCGAACCATCAATGTTGCCAGCACTATAGCAGATTTCAGATGTATGATGTATGACAAATCATCATATGAAATAGATATCGTCATTTGACACGGAAATATATGTGTGATGTCTAAATAGGCTGAGGGCACGAAAAATAATGGCTTAAGCCGCCGGTCGTGCCCGGTCGAACAGGGAGGAAACGATGAGCTTGTTGGTACGGGCGCTGTCTGCGACGGCGATCTGCGTGGCGCTGACGGTCGGCGCATCCGCTGAGGACATTCAGGAGCGCACGATCAGGTGGGGACACCTGAACAACACCGATCACCCCGTCAGCGCGGGGGTGCAGAAATTTGCGGAGATCCTGCTGGCGAAGAGCGGGGGCAAGATGAAGATCCGTGAGTTCGCGGCCTCGCAGCTCGGCAACGAGCTGCAGCAGCAATCGGCGCTGCGCGGCGGTACCCAGGAAATGCTCTCGGCCTCGACGACGTCGCTCGCAACCGTCGTGCCGGAGTTCGGCCTCATCGACTTTCCATTCATCGTGAAGACCATCGAGCAGGCCGACGCGCTCGGGACCGGAAAATTCGGCACGTCAATGCTCGATACGCTGCCGTCGAAGGGGCTGATCGGTCTGGGCTATTGGGGCCTCGGCTTCCGCAACGTCACCAACAGCACGCGGCCGATCACCAAGGTCGAGGATTTCAACGGCCTCAAGCTTCGCGTCATTCCGAACCCGGTCTACCTTGAGACCTTCGGATCGTTCAAGGCCAATCCCGTTCCGATGGCCTTCGGCGAACTCTACTCGGCGCTGGAGACGCGCACCGTCGATGGCGAGGAGAACCCTTTTACGGTCATTCTCTCCAACAAGTTCTACGAAGTGCAAAAGTACGTTTCCGCCACCAATCACACCTTCACCCTGAACATCATCCTGGTGAGCAAGGCGTTCTGGGACAAGCTCTCGCCGACCGAGCAGCGCCTGATGCGCGAGGCGTATGAGGAAAGCCGAGGCTATCAAAAGGAGCAGACACGCCTTCAGACCGAAAAGGCGCTGTCGGAATTGCAGGCCAAAGGCATGCAGTACAACACCGTCGCGCCGGAAGAGCTCGATCGCATGCGCAAGACGGCGCAGCCGGTGGTCGACAAGATTGCCGCCAATCTCAAGCCGGACGCGGTTAAGCTCTTCAACGACGAGCTCGATCGCATCCGCAAGGACGTGAAATAGTCGACCTCGTCAGCATGCAAGACGCAGAGCCGTCCAGTCGGCCGGCTCTGAATCCGACTTTGCCCGGACGGCACGTATGGCGCGATTTCTCGACCTGTATTGCACCCTGCTGAAAGGCATCATCGCCGCATTTCTCGCGGTGATGGTGGTGCTGGTGTTCGGCAACGTGGTTCTGCGCTACGGCTTCAACTCCGGTATCGCGATTTCCGAGGAGCTGTCGCGCTGGCTCCTGGTCTGGCTGACTTTCCTCGGTGCGGTCGTGGCAATGCGTGAGCACGCCCATCTCGGCGTCGATAGCCTTGTGCGGATGCTGCCGGCTTACGGCAAACGCATCTGCTTCATCGTCAGCTACGTCCTGATGCTGTTCGCCGACTGGCTTCTGCTCTCGGGAAGTTGGCGGCAGACGATCATCAATCTCGACGACCGCGCGCCGGCGACCGGCCTGTCGCTCGGCATCTTCTATGGCGTGGGCGTGATCTTCGGCGTTTCGGCCGGCGTGATCCTTCTCTACGATCTGTTCCGCGTCATGTCCGGACAAGCCAGCGAAGCCGACATGGTGGCCGTCAGGGAATCGGAGGAGCACTGATGCTGTCTCCCAATATCGTGTCGCCCGGCGCTCACATCCTGAAAATCTCCGGGATCACGCCATGACGATTGCCGTCTTCACTTTCTCGCTGCTCGGCGCCATGGCGCTGGGCATGCCGATCGCCTTTGCGCTGATCGTCTGCGGCGTGGCCCTGATGAGCACGATCGACATGTTCGATGCCCAGATCGTGGCGCAGAACGTCATCAACGGCGCAGACAGCTTTCCACTCATGGCCATTCCCTTCTTCATGCTCGCCGGCGAGGTCATGAACAAGGGCGGTCTGGCCAAGCGAATCGTCAATGTTGCGCTCGTCGCAGTCGGACATTTTCGCGGCGGACTCGGTTACGTCACGATCCTCGCGTCCTGCATCCTCGCGTCGCTCTCGGGCTCCGCGGCGGCCGACGCCGCAGCGCTGGCTGCGCTGCTGGTGCCGATGATGGTGGCGGCGGGCCACAAGAAGTCCTATGCGGCGGGTCTGGTGGCGGCCGGCGGCATCATCGCGCCTGTGATTCCGCCCAGCATCGGGTTCGTCATCTTCGGTGTCGCCGCGGGCGTGTCGATCTCGAAGCTGTTTCTGGCCGGGATCGTCCCGGGGCTGCTGCTCGGGGCTGGGCTCTGCCTGGCCTGGTGGTGGGTGGTGCGCCAGGAGAACCTGACGCCCCCGCCAAGGGCATCGCTCTCGGAGATGGTAAAAGCCGTGGTCGACGGCTTCTGGGCGTTGATGCTCCCGGTCATCATCATCGTCGGCCTGCGCTTCGGCATCTTCACGCCGACGGAAGCCGCAGTGGTCGTCGCCGTCTATTCGCTGTTCGTCGCGACCTGCATCTATCGGGAATTGAAGCCGTCGCAGCTTTATGAGGTGTTTGTCTCCTCGGCCCTGACGACGAGCATCGTGATGTTTCTGGTGGCAGCGGCGCTGGTATCGTCCTGGCTCATCACCGTGTCCGAGATTTCGGCACAGATCGTCACCCTGCTGAAGCCTTTCATGGGCAACAACACGCTCCTGATGCTGGCGATCATGGTCGTGGTGGTGATCGTGGGAACGGCCCTCGACATGACGCCGACCATCCTCATTCTCACGCCGATCCTGATGCCGATCGTCAAGGCAGCGGGCATCGATCCCGTCTACTTCGGCGTCCTCTTCATCATCAACAATGCGATCGGCCTGATCACGCCGCCGGTCGGCATCGTGCTGAATGTGGTTTGCGGCGTCTCGAGGATCAGCATGGAGGACATCATCAAGGGCGTCTGGCCCTTTTTGATTGCACAATTGATCGTCCTGTTCGCGATGGTGCTATTCCCGGGACTGGTGACGATCCCGGCCAAATGGTTTGCCGGCTAGACCCGTCGGCAACAAAGGAAGGACAAGCGAAATGGCCGCAAGGATCATGATCCTCAACGGACCCAATCTCAATTTCCTCGGCATCCGCGAGCCCCACATTTACGGCTCGACGACGCTCGGGGAGATCGAGGCGAGCTGCCGCGCGCTGGCCGATCAGCTCGGCGTTTCGATGTCGTTCCATCAATCGAACATGGAGGGCGAACTGGTCAATCTGATCCAGTCCGCCCATGGCAACGTGGAAGCCATCATCATGAATCCCGCGGCCTATTCATTCACCTCGATCGCGCTGATCGACGCGCTGAAGATTTTCGAGGGTGTGAAGATCGAGGTGCATATCTCGAACATCCACGCGCGGGACGAGCTGCACCGCCACTCGATCACGTCGAGTGCCTGCACGGCTGTCATTTGCGGCCTGGGTCCCTATGGTTATCTCGCGGCGATGCTCGCGGCGGTCCAACGGCTGGGGCAAATGCCTGCGACCATGGCACCGGCTCTGCGCGGGCTTCCGGCCGGCGGCAAGGCGTAGGCATGGAGGGCGGAATGCGCGGCACGGGATTTCTCGCCATCTGGAGCGACGTCGAGGCTCACGACCTGACCGACTACCGACACTGGCTGACGCGTGAACACACGACCGAGCGCGTGACGACGAAGGGCTTCCTGGCATCGCGTGTCTTCCGCGCGGCAAGGGACGACATCAACCGCTTCTTCATTCTGTATGAGCTGGAGACGCCGGAGGTCCTCGACAGCGAGGCCTATCTGGCGCGCCTCAACGCACCGACGCAATGGTCCCAGCGCATCATGCCGAAGCTCGGCAATTTCATGCGGGGCGGCGGCGTCATGATCGCGCGGGGAGGGCGGGGCGAGGGCGCATCGATCGTGGCGCTGCGGATCGAGACGTTGCCGAAAGATCCGGAAGGTCTGGCCCAGGCGCTCGTTGCGTGCGACGGGGTTGCGGTCGTGCAGATCGGCGCGACCGACGAGGCGCGGACGTCGGTGCGGACGACGGAGAAGGGCATGCGGAAGAATGAGGGCTTCTTCGCGGGGCTTTTGCTGATCGAGGCGCTCGACGTCGCCTCGTTGCAGGCTGCCTTGCGGCGGGCGAGCGAGCTTGCGCCCGACGTCATGGTCGGGGCGAGCGAGCCGGAAGTTTATCAAAGCATGTTTGCGCTCGACGCCCGTATCGCGGATTTCGGCTGATGACAACGTTCTCGCTCGCCGCGTTGACCGTGCTCGAGCTTGCGCCGCCCGAGATGATCGAATTGGCGGCGCATTGCGGTTACGAAAAGGTCGGGCTCAGGCTGTTGCCCGCCACGCCTGGCAGTGTTGCCTATCGCCTGATGGACGATGCGCCGCTCCTGCGGGAGACGCTTCGGCGGTTGGAGTTGACGGGGGTGTCTGTCGCCGATCTCGAGGTCGTTGCGTTCAGACCGGAAACCGAGATTGCCTCGTTCACGCCCTTCTTCGAGGTGGGCGCGCGCCTCGGCGCCAAACACATCCTCGTCGCGGCCTACGATCCGGACCTGGCGCGGTTTTCGGATCGCTACCAGCAATTTTGTGAAGCGGCAGCAAGCTATGGCCTGACCTCCGACCTCGAATTCATGCCCTGGACCAGCGTTCCGGACCTGAAGACCGCAATGCGGATCGTCGGCGACGTCGATCATCCCGGTGCCGGCATTCTGGTCGATGCACTGCATTTCGATCGGTCGCAATGTTCGCTTGCGGACCTCCGCGCTATCCCGGCGCAACGCTTTCACTACTGGCAACTTTGCGACGGCCCGGCCGAGCGCCCGGCGACCACGGAGCAGCTCATCCATGCCGCTCGCGAGGAGCGGATGTTTCCGGGCGAGGGCGGAATAGACCTGATGGGGCTTGCAAGCGCGATGCCGAATGACCTGACGATCAGCATCGAGGTTCCGACCGTTCAGCTGGCCAAGAGCGTCGACGCCGCGACGCGAGCACGCCGGGCGTTGGCGGCAGGCAGAGCCGTTGTCGAGCGGGTGCGCAGCGAGAGGTGAGAATTTCGGGACGAGAAGGGTAGTGCGGGATGTCGCAAGCCGATCGCTCCTGGGACGTCGAGACCGATCTTCTGGTCGTCGGGGCGGGTGCCGCCGGCATGACGACGTCGCTGGTGGCCGCCCTCGAAGGGCTCGACGTGATCCTTTGCGAGAAGTCGGACACGGTTGGCGGCACGACCGCGACCTCCGCCGGCACCATCTGGATTCCGGGCAATCGGCAGGGATTGCTTGCAGGGATCTCAGACTCCACCGAGGCGGCGCGGGTCTATCTTGAAGCATTGCTCGGCGAACACGCCGCGGACGCGCGTGTGGATGCGTTCCTCCAGACGGGTCCAATGATGCTCGATTATCTCGAGCAGAGGACGAGCGTACGGTTTGCGGCGCCGCCGGTCCATCCCGACTACAAGAATCTTCCAGGGGCAGCGATCGGTGGTCGTGCTCTCGGCGCCGTTCCGTTCGACGGCCGCAAGCTTGGCAAGGACTTCGAGCGCATAAGGGCCCCGCGGCGAGAGTTCATGGTCCTCGGCGGCATGATGGTCGGAAAGGCGGACATCCCGGCGTTGCTGGCGCCATTCCGCAACTGGACGAATTTCAGGCATGTCGTTGGTCTGCTCGGTCGGCATTTGCTTGATCGACTTCGCTACAACCGCGGAACGCGTCTGATCATGGGCAACGCTCTCGTCGCGAGGCTGTTTGACAGCCTTCGTCGTTCCGGCGTGGATCTGCGATATGAGACCGAGCTCGCTGAGCTCATCCGTAATGGCGACGCAGTCGTCGGGGCCGTTTTGTCATCGCCCTCAGGAGCATTGGCGATATGTGCCCGCAAGGGCGTGGTGCTGGCAACGGGAGGCATCGGCTGGAGCCGCGAGCTTCGCGACAGGTTTTTCCCCGAGGCCGCGCGCCGATTTTCACTCGCGCCTTCGTGCAATACCGGGGACGGCCTGCTCGCGGCCGAACGCGTCGACGCGGTGATTGAGCGTAATTTCGATAGCCCCGCCTTGTGGATGCCGAGCTCGGTCATGACGCAGGCGGACGGCTACGTCTCGGTATTTCCGCACATTATGCTGGATCGTGCCAAGCCAGGACTGCTTGCGGTGAACAAGTCGGGCCGCCGTTTCGTGAATGAAGCCGACTCCTATCACGACTTCGTGGAAGCGATATTGCGATCGGACTCGTCTTCGGTATTGGCAACGCCAGCTTTCCTGATTTGCGATCGCGCCTTTATCGGCGACTATGGCATTGGTCTCGTTCATCCCGGGACGAGGGATTTGGACAAATTTCTCAAGGCTAAATATTTGCTGGCGGGCGAAACGATTGAAGCACTGGCCGAAAACATCGGCGTCGATGGCGGCGAGCTTGCTCAAACGATCGAGCGATACAATCGCTATGCCGAGAGCGGTGTGGACGAAGAGTTCGGCCGCGGTTCAAGCGAGTTGAACCGGTTCAATGGTGATCCCCGGAACGTGCCAAACCCGTGCCTGCGGCGGGTCGGTCCTGGGCCATACTATGCCGTCGCAGTATGGCCGACGGATCTCGCTAGCAGCGCCGGCTTGTGCACGGATTCAACCGCCCGCGTCTTGTCTAGCCGTGGGACCGCCATACCCGGACTCTACGCCGTCGGTACCGATTCATCCTCGATCTTTCGAGGCACTTATCCGGGCCCGGGCACGATGATCGGGCCTGCGATGGTATTCGGATGGTGCGCGGCAATGCATGCCGCGGGCGCTTCAGCTCAGGACGAAGGTAACTGAAAGCCGGATCGTTCGCCGCTCAGGGCTAGGAACTCTGCGCACCATCGAGGCTTGACTCAGCGGGCCAGCGTCGCCGCCGATTTGCTGGCCTGCACGGCCCCGCCTCCAAGCCCCCATACCCCCCAGGGTGGGGCCGTGTCTCTCGTCGCAGGAGATGCAATGCCGGAGCCGACCGATCACGACATCAGAGAACGCGCGCACCGCTTGTGGGAACAGGCGGGCAAGCCGGAAGGCCGCGAGGAAGAATTCTGGCATGCGGCCGAGCAGGAGTTGCGCAACGAGGACAAGTCGAACCCCATGCGGACGCCGGATACGCTGTGACCGACAAGAGATGCCCATTCTGCCACGGTCTGGGATGGGTCTGCGCAAACCATCCGCTCCGCGCCTGGAGCGAGGAACTGGGCGGCTGCCGCTGCGGTGAGGGAATGCCCTGCACCTGCAACACGACGGAAGATCCCGAAGCAAGGGCGGTGGTCGTCGAAGCGGACACGACGTGGCACTAGCAAGACCTGGCATTGAAGGCGGAACAGAGCCTTCCAGCAGGAATTGAGGTTGTGAGCAGCACGGGCTGCGACGCAGGCCCGTGGCTACGGCGGGGTTTGCGGTGGACGAGCGGCAAAAGATAGAGCACCAGATCGAACTCGCAACGCGAGCGGCAGCCCTTGTCAAAGACGAAACCACCGTCCAGCGATTCAGGACGTTCGCCGAGGAGCTGAAGCAAAAGCTGCTTCGCATGATGCGGCGCGGAAAGGTGCGAGCGCGCGCCTACGAACTCTGGGAGCAGGCCGGTCGCCCGGTCGATCGGGACGTGGAGTTTTGGCTCGAGGCCGAACGGCAGATCGACGAAGAGCGCGATCAGCGGAGGCTCTCGGATTCCTCAGACAAACGGTAGAGGTTCCGGGAGCCACATCGGCAGCGAACAAGCTTCGGCCGCGCGTTCCCTGGACAGAGAAAAAGCCGCCGAGTTCTTCACCTGGCGGCTTCAAAAGTCCGTAGCTGTCGGTCGCCTTTCCAGCCTCGTGCGTACCGCCGTTACCTTGTTTGCGGCCATGCAAGTTCAGTTTAGGCCAAGGCGCTCGATTCTGCTGTGACCTGAAGCACACATTGAAAAGACAATGTCGGGAAGCTTGGGAGGGCGCCGACTTTGATGGGATTGCCCCGCCATGGCGCTACGCGCCGGCCGTGACACCCAGGCGGCCTATGCCTGGAAGCTTCAGCGCGGGGCGGCGGATGTCGAGGCCGAGCACCGCGCCGAGGAAATTGATCTCGACCCCTTCGACCCAGCCGATGGTCATGCCGAGATAGCCCGACAGCGAGGCGTAGAGCCCGGTGCCGGACGCCGTGATGCCGGCCCAGCGTCCGCTGTAGGGAAAGTCCTTACCGATGGCGGTCGGCGGCAGCACGGCGCGCAACTCGGGAACGGCGTCAAGCGCCGCCTGCACGAAGGTGTTGGAATTCGGCCCCGGCCAGGCGCTGTAGTCGCCATAGGCGCGGAACTTATAGTTCTCGATGACGGTGCGGATCTTCGGAATCAATGCTTCTGCCCGCGCGCCGTCGACCGCCACGACCGTTTCCGGCATCGCGCCGAACCAGCGGCCATCGGGCGCAAAGCCGTTGCTGCGAACAGGGTCGCCCCAGGCCGTGTAATCGTATCGGCTGTAGGTCGCGGCGCCCTTCTCCTTGACGACGATCCAGGTATGGACAGCAAAAATACTGCGCCAGCGCACCGTGCGCGCGGCGAACACGCGGATCAGCGCGTCCGGATTGGCGGACGCGGGCGGCAGCAGGCCGGCGCTGGAGCGATCCGCCGTCTGCCAATTGCCGCGGCCGTCGCCGCGCAAATAATAGCGGCCGGCCGACACGGCGATCGGCAGGAAGATCAGCAGCAGGAACAGAATCAAGGATTTCCTCAAGGGCAAACGGCGGTCAGGCGGGACGATGCCACCAATATAGTTCGCAAGGCACGCCGCGCCAGCGCTCTCCTGCTCTTGCATTCGGATGGTGCGGCCATATGTTGCGTCCATGAGGAAGTTGTCGCTCGTCGAGGACCAGGCCATCCAGGCGCGAATCGCGTACATCGCGGGCGCCGAGATTTTCGATCGCCTGTTCGCCGGCATCCGGTTCGACGAAATCGACGGCAATCTGCTGTTTGCCATTGCCAGCGACGAAGACTGCGCGGCCGAGATCGAGGACGAGTTCTCGCACCAGCTCGCTGTGGTCGCAACGCATATCCTCGCGCAAAGCGTGGATGTGGTCGTAGTGCTGCCGAAGGTCCTGCAATAGCCCGCTAGCCTTCTGGCCGTCCAAGCCGCTTGCCTTCACGCTCTGTCTCTGCTTTTCAACGCAATTGCAAAATTGTAATGACGTCATTGGGCGCTCAGGCCCGAGGCGCGTTATCGACGGAGCTCAACGGGAGGGCTCGTCGTCGCTCGCCTCTATTTGCGAAACAAAGTTGGATACACATTGGCGCCCACCAGGAAAGCCCGGGCCACGACCGGCGCGATAAAGACACAAAGCAAGAGCTCAAAAAGCAAAGGCTCGCTAAGCAAGAGCGCGAAAAGCAAGAGCACGAAGAGCACAAGCTCGAGAAGCAGGAGCTCGACAAGCAAGCGTCCGGACAAGAGCGCCTCGCGTTCCGCGGTCGCCTCCTCATCGCCGCTCGGCATGCTGGCGCTGCATCTGCTCGAGCAGTGGGAGAAGTCCGACGGCCTCGTCTTCCTCTGCGACGACGAGAGCAGGGCGGAGCGGCTGGGCGGCGTGATTCACGCTCTCGATCCCTCGGTCGACGTGCTGGTGTTTCCGCGCCTGAACACGCTGCCCTTCGACGGCCTCGAGCCATCCCGCGAGATCGCGGGACGGCGCAGCTCGGTGCTGCGGCGTCTCGCCAAGGCAAAGAAGCCCGTCTTCCTGGTGTCGACCGCGGAAGCCATCATGGAACGGCTGCCGCTGCCGGCGAGCTGGTCGCGGTCGAGCCTCACGCTGAAGGTGGGCGCGCCCTATTCCGGGCCCGAGCTGGAGACGCGGCTGGAGGCTCTCGGCTACGATCTCGACGAAGAGGCGGAGTATCCGGGCGGCGTCCTGTTCCACGGCAAGACGTTCGAAGTGTTTCCCGCCGGCGCGCTCGCTCCCTTCCGGATCGAGCATTCCGGAGACACGATTCGCAAGATCGTCGCGGTCGATCCGATCGAGCACGAGGTCGTCTACGAGACCGCGGAATTGATCATCGATCCCATGTCCGAGCGGATCGCGCTGGGAGCTACGCGCGGACAGCGGGCGACGCTGCCTGATTATTGCAGCCGCGCGCGGTGGATCGCGGATGCCGGGGTATCGACCCACGCCGAGAGCTGGCAGGCCACGATTGAGGACGCCGCCGGCCGCAGGGATGCGGAGCGCGAGTATCTGGGGCAGGCGGATTGGAAGCAGCTGAAGAAGCGCATCAGCGTGCTGCCGCGCAAGGCCGCCTTCATCTCGACTCCGGAGTTCTCGAAGCTGGCCTCGCCGCGCAAGGCGCTTCGCGCCTTCGTCGCCGACATGCAGCGCGGCGGATCGCGGCTGCTGTTCGTCGCGGCCGTCGAGGACGACCTTCGCGCGATGGAGCGCATGAGCGGCATCAAGGCGGAGCGCCTGGCCGATTGGAGCGAGGTGGCGAAGGCACGGAGCCGCGAAGGCGCGCTGCTGGCCGATTTCGACGCGGGGTTCATTGGCGCCGGCCGCAAGCCGCTTGTCGTCGTGACCGCGTCCGACGTGCTCGGCAGCCGGGCCCATCATCCCCAGCCGATGGCGCGCGCATGGAACCCGGCGTTCGATCATCCCGATGTGCCCGAAAAGGGCGCCGCCATTGTCCATCTGCAACGCGGGCTAGCCGTGCTCGATGGCTTGCAGACCCTCGATATGGGCAAGGGATCGCGACGCGAGATGATCAGGCTCAAATTCGCGGGCGACAATGCCGTGCTCGTTCCACCGGCCGATCTTGCGGTGATCTGGCCCTATGCCGGCGAACCCGGCAAGCTGACGCTCGACAAGGCGGACGGCAGCAGCTGGTGGGCGCGGCGTACCGAGGCGGAAGCGGAAATCCAAGTCGCCGCCAAGGCGCTCGCCAAACACATCAGCCAGCGCCTCCGCCGTCGTGCACCCAAACTGGTGCCACCGGGGCCGGCTTATGAAAAATTCGTCGCACGGTTCCCCTATTTCACGACAGCGGACCAGGGCCAGGCCATTCAAGACGTCCTCGACGATCTTGCGGCGGGCCATCCCATGGACAGGGTGATCTGCGGTGATGTCGGATTCGGCAAGACCGAGGTCGCGCTGCGGGCGGCGGCCGCAGTGGCGCTGTCCGGCAAACAGGTGGCGATCGCGGCGCCGACGACCGTGCTGGCGCGGCAGCATGTCGAAACCTTCCGCAAACGGTTCGGCCCTCTTGGGATCGAGGTGGGAAGCCTGTCGCGGGCCAGTTCAGGCCCGGAGACGCGAGAGACCAAGGAGGGGCTGCGGCGCGGCACGCTGAAAGTCGTGGTCGGCACACAGGCGCTTGCGGCAAAGGACGTGAAGTTCGCCGACCTTGGCCTCGTCATCATCGACGAAGAGCAGCATTTCGGGGCGGCGGAGAAGGCGAAGCTCTCAGGCCTCGCCAAGGGGGCCCATTCGCTGTGGATGAGCGCCACGCCGATCCCGCGCACGCTCGCGGCGGGTCTTGCCGGCTTCAGGGACCTCAGCGTGATCGCCTCGCCGCCGGTTCATCGCCTTCCCATCGTGACCAGGATCGCGCCGCTGTCCGACGCTGCCATTGCCGCGGCGCTGCTGCGCGAGCGCAGGCGGCACGGTCAGAGCTTCCTGATCTGCCCACGCATCCAGGATCTGGAGCCGATGCTGGCGCGGGTGCAATCGGTGGCGCCGGAGCTGCGCATCGTCTGTCTTCACGGCAGGTTGCCCGTGGACGAGATCGACGACCGCATGATGAGTTTCGTCGACGGCGAGGCGGACGTGCTGTTGGCGACCAATATCGTGGAAAGCGGGCTCGATATTCCGCGCGCGAACACCATCGTGGTGTGCTGGCCCGAAAAGTTCGGGCTTGCGCAGCTGCATCAGCTCAGGGGACGGGTGGGACGCGGCGGCACGCGCGCTTTTGCCCATCTGCTGACGGAATCGACCTCAGAGCAGTCCGAGAAACGTCTGGCGGTACTGGAGGAGTTCAGCAAGCCGGGTGCCGGCTTTGCGATCAGCGAGCGCGACCTCGACCTCAGGGGCGCCGGCGATCTGTTCTCGGAACAGCAGTCCGGCCATGTCCAGGTGTTCGGACCGGTGCTCTACAGTCATCTGCTGAAGCGGGCGTCCGAGCGAGGCAGCGACGCCGGCGCCGATCTGTGGGTGCCCGATCTCAATATGCCGTTGGCCGACATGCTGCCTGAGGGCTACGTGCAATCGGAAGCGGTCCGGCTCGAGATCTATGGCCGCGCTGCCCGATGCCGAAGCGACGACGATCTGGAAGATCTGGAGGAGGAGATCTCGCGTCGTTTCGGTCGGTTGCCGCCGGAGGCCCGCGACTTCTTCGCATCCGCCAGGCTCCGGATCGATTGCAAACGGCGCGGCATCGTCAGGCTCGATGTCGGGCCCGAGGCGGTCGCCGCGACGTTCCTGCCGGGGCGGCTGCGGAAATCCAGAGGAAAGTCGCAGACGGGAGCGCTGCAGCGCGACGGCGACCGCGTCGTTCACGCCGGCCGCCGCGACGCGGATCCGTTCAGCCGGGTCGAGGAGTTTCTCGACCTGCTGGACGGCTAGGGATCATTCGGTCTGCTCGACTGCCGCGGGCATTTTCGCCACCGACATCAGCGAGCGGGCCACCTGGTTGAGGAGCTGATCCGCGTTCTCCTCCTCCGCGAGTGATTTCGACAGCAGGGCGACAACGGCGCTGTGGCGAAGCTGCTGGGCGAGGTTGCGCGCCGTGGTATAGCCTGCGATCTCGTAGTGCTCGACGCGTTGCGCCGCGCCGATCAGCGCGAGGTCGGCCGCCGCGTCCTCCTTGTCCTCACCTTCGGCCATGATCTCCTGGCCCTCCTCGACGAGGCCCATCATGCCCTTGCAGGGCTTGGCGCGGGCGGATTTGCCGAGCATCTCGAAGCATTCGTTGATGCGCTCGACCTGTGCTTCGGTCTCCGCCAAGTGCTGCTCGAACAGCTCGCGCAACTGGTCGAAGCGGGCGGCCTCCGCCATCTTGGGAAGCGCCTTGGTCAATTGCTTCTCGGCATGCAAGATATCGCGCAGCTCGTTGATGAGCAGATCGCCGAGACCCGCTTCGTCGGCCGGCGGCGAGCTCTCGGTGACGATGGCCGAGGCCGGACCCGGTTCGCCCGCCTGGATCGCCGGCGACTCCGTGAAGACCCAGTCGCCGCCCTCGTTCCAGGGGCCGCGCGTGTCGATCTCGCCATGGTCGCCGGCGCCGGTGGAATCGTTGAAGAACTGGTCGACAAGGCCGGGCGTCGGGGCGATGCGGCCGATGCTGAAGGCCGGCTTGCCCATGCTCTCGAGCGCCAGCGCGAACGCCTTCATGTGCGTGATCTCGCGGGTCATCAGGAACTGCAGCGCGTCCTTGCTGCCGGCGTCGTCGCAGAAATTGATCAGCCGCTCATAGACGATCTTGGCCCGCGCCTCTGCGGCGATGTTGCTGCGCAGATCGACGTCGAGCTCGCCGGTGATCTTCAGATAGTCGGCGGTCCAGGCATTGCCCTGCGAGTTGAACAGATTGACTCCGCCGCCGCCCGCGATGGCGATGAGGGGATCGGCTTCGGCCGCCTGGCGGTCGAACTTCGAGGGCTTGAGATGCATCCGCGCCAGCGTGCCCACCACTTCCAGATGACTGAGCTCCTCGGTGCCGATGTCCATCAGCAGGTCCTTACGATCGGGATCCTCACAGTTCAATCCCTGGATCGAGTACTGCATCGCGGCGGCGAGCTCGCCATTGGCGCCGCCGAACTGCTCCAGCAGCATGTTGCCGAAGCGCGGATCCGGCTCGTCGACGCGAACGGTGAACATCAGCTTCTTGACGTGATGATACATGGCGGGACTCTCGGATTGGGAGGGCAGGAAAAGAAGATGTCTTCCGAACGGGCGGCTTCAGTGTTCGTTCCTAGCGAAACGACCTGCGCCGATCAGGCGCAGGTCGTTCAAAGACGATCGGCAGGATTGTGGACGTACTCGCTCAGCGTTGGTCCGGACGCTTGGCGGGCGGCCCGCTCTTGTTGCCCGGTGCGCCCTGAATATGCGCCGGGTCCTGCGATTGCACGGCGGTGTTGCCGGTGGAGTTTGTCGAACTTGATCCGACGGTTTCACCGGGCTTGGCGGCCGGACCGTTCTTGTTGCCGGGCTGTCCGGCAATGCCGGCACCCGAATTCTGCGCGCTCGGCGCGGACGAAACGTCAGGCTTGCTGGCCTGCGCCCAAGCTGCACCAGGCAGCGCAAGAGCGGCGAGGATAACGGCACCTGTGAACTTCATCTCGGTGTTCTCCGACTGATGCCCCATCTACTCGAACGCCGGTGACCTGCGTGCGTTCCCTATTGTCATCAACTCGAAAGCATCGGCTCGCCTGATCGTGGCGACTATCCCGGCAGCGGCGCCTCCACGACGTCGAGCAGCGCTCCCAGGCCCTGGCGCAGGCGGCGGGTGGCGATGCTCTCGGTGGCGAGACCGAACACCACGAGGGATCGCCCGGTCATCACATAAACATGCCCGAAGTCGAACGCGGGCATCTGCCCCTCCGGTTGATTGGTGTCGATCAACCCGACCCAGCTGCGTCCCTCGGCGACGGCGGGCAGGGTGAAATGGACGACGTCGTGATGAGCATTGTAGATCAGCAGCATGGTTGCGTCCGAGCCGCGGCGCTTGATGCCGGTCTCCTGGGCGCGGCCGTCGAGCAGCAAAGCGAAACATTTGGCGTTGCCGTCCTGCCACTGCTCCGTCGTCATTTCCTCTCCGGACGGCGCGAGCCACGTCACGTCCTTCACGTCCAGCTCTTCATTGTGCGAGCCGACCAGGAAGCGGCTGCGGTAGAGAATCGGAAATGCCTTGCGCGTGGCGATCAGCTTTCGGGTGAATTCGCGCAGGCTGCGGCCGTTCGCGGTGATGCCCATCCAGTCGAGCCATGTGGTCTCGTTGTCCTGGGCGTACGCGTTGTTGTTGCCGTGCTGGGTGTGTCCGAATTCGTCACCGGCAAGCAGCATGGGCGTGCCGTGCGACAACAGCATGGTTGCCAGCAGATTGCGCTTCTGGCGCTCGCGCAGCGCAATGATGTCCGGATCGTCCGTCGGTCCCTCGGCGCCGCAGTTCCAGGAGTGATTGTTGCTGTGGCCGTCGCGATTGTCCTCGCCATTGGCTTCATTGTGCTTGTCGTTGTACGAGACGAGATCGTTGAGATTGAAACCATCATGTGCGGTGACGAAGTTGACGCTGGCCCACGGCCGGCGGCCGCGCTTGTTGAAGAGATCGCCGGATCCGGACACGCGCTTGGCGAAGTCCGCGATCGATCCCTCGTCGCCCTTCCAGAAGGCGCGCACCGTGTCCCTGAACTTGTCGTTCCACTCCGCCCATCCCGGCGGAAACTGGCCGACCTGATAGCCGCCCGGACCGATGTCCCAAGGCTCGGCGATCAGCTTGACGCTGGAGAGCACGGGGTCCTGGCGGCAGGCATCGAGAAAGCCGCCGCCTTCGTCGAATCCGTAGGGCTCCCGTGCCAGGATGGTGGCGAGGTCGAAACGGAAGCCGTCGATCCTCATCTCGGTCGCCCAATAGCGCAGGGAATCCGCGACGAGTTGCAGCACACGCGGGTGCGACAGGTTCACAGTATTCCCTGTACCGGTATCGTTGATGTAGTAGCGCTGCTGGTCCGGCAGCAGGCGGTAATAGCTAGCGTTGTCGATGCCCTTGAAGGACAGGGTCGGGCCGAGCTCGTTTCCTTCAGCGGTGTGATTGTAGACGACGTCGAGGATGACCTCGATGCCATGGGCGTGGAACTGGTTGACCATGGCTTTGAATTCGTTCGCGAACGGCGTCTTGAGGTAACGTGGCTCCGGCGCGAAGAAGGCGAGGGAGTTGTAGCCCCAGTAATTGCGCAGGCCTTTCTCAACCAAATAGCTGTCGTCGACGAAGGCATGGATCGGCAGCAATTCTGCACTGGTGATGCCGAGCGATCGCAGATAGGCCGGGACCTCCGAATGCGCGAGGCCGGAGAACGTGCCGCGGTCTGCGTCGGGCACCAGCGGATGCAGCTGGGTAAAACCCTTGACGTGCATCTCGTAGACGATCGTCCGCTCCCATGGCACTTCCGGCTTGCGCGCGGCGCCCCAGGTGAAGGCCGGGTCGATGACGCGGCATTTCTGCATCAAGGGCGCGCTGTCGCGTTCGTCGTAGGAGAGATCCTTTCGGCATGGTCGAGCTGGTAGCCGAACAGCTCCGGTCCCCAGCGCAACCGGCCGACCAGCTGCTTGGCGTAAGGATCGAGCACGAGCTTGTTGGGATTGAAGCGGTGTCCCGCGTCGGGTTCGTAGGGGCCGTGAACACGATAGCCATAGATGGTGCCGGGACGGGCCGCGGGCAAATAGCCATGCCAGACTTCGTCGGTATATTCCGGGAGTTCGATCCGCTCCAGTTCGGTCTCGCCGTCGTCGTCGAACAGGCAGAGTTCGACCTTGGTGGCATGGGCCGAAAATAGCGCGAAATTGACGCCGAGCCCGTCCCAGGTGGCGCCGAGCGGAAACGGCTTGCCCTCGCTGATGCGGGAGCGGCGCAGGCGCGAAGCCGCCCGCGTCAGGGCGTCGTCTGGATGTACTGTTTGATCCATCGCTGCCCCGAAAAGTCGTTCAAGAATTTGGTGGGATTGCCGTCACTTCCGTCGTCGCCTGCTCGCCGACGGTCGCCGAAGCGATCGCGGCGGCGGGAGGCACATCGTCCGGCTTGGGCAGCGTGGTTGCCCTTTGCAGCGCCGCCTCCTTGCTGATGGCCGCAATCGAGTTGCCGGTCCGCTCGACGATGCTGGTCAGCTCCGCATCTGACAGTCCGAGACGCTTTCTGACGAGCCGCACCTGAGTACGGTCGGCAAGATCGAGCTTGTTGCGGATCGGCTGTGGCTTCGAGCGGCGCATGGCGAAAACTCCCGTGTAGAATTGCAACCGTCGCCGAGGCGATTCCGTTCCCTGTTTGCAACAGTGATCTTCCCCAACCATCGTCGCCGCACCTCGGCCCAAAAGTGCACACAACGCGCACGGCGCATCGGTGTGGCGCCGGCCTGAGGAACGAATGCCTCCATCTCGGCTTCTCCCGTCCTGAGCATGCTCGAGCGATCGTAAAATCGAGCCTCGCGAAGCGTGCTGTTACTTCCAGCCACGCAAAGGCGGCCAGGTTTGAGTCACAGATTGGGAATGGCCGGGCAAGCGCGACACCACGGCCCTCGATGCCTCGATCACGGGGTCTGCTTCAATCTCTGGGCGCCGACGGCGCAATCGGTCGAATTGCTCGAAGCCGGCCGGCCGCCACTCCGGATGACGCGCGACCATGATGGCTGGTACCAGTTGTTGAGTCCCACCGCGCATGTCGGCACGCGCTATCAGTTCAGGATCAACGAAGACCTGGTCGTTCCCGATCCCGCCTCGTTCTTCCAGCCAGACGACGTCGGGGCGCCGAGCGAGGTGATCGACACCGCGACGTTCCGGGACTCGGTGCTCTATCCCGGCCGCCCCTGGGCGGAGGCCGTGATCTACGAGTTGCATGTCGGCACCTTCAGTGAGGAAGGCACCTATGCCGGCGTCGAGAAAAAGTTGCCCTATCTGCACGATCTCGGCATCACCGCAATCGAGCTGATGCCGCTCAATGACGTCCCCGGCCGGCACAATTGGGGCTATGACGGCGTGCTGCTGAATGCGCCAAATGCGCGCTACGGCAGGCCGGAAGACCTCAAGCGGTTGTTACGCGCGGCGCATGCCCTCGACATCATGGTCTACCTCGATGTGGTCTATAACCATTTCGGGCCGCAGCTGAACTATCTGCACCTCTATGCGGAAAGCTTCTTCACCACGCGCCATAGCACCGGCTGGGGCCCTGCCGTCAACCTCGAGGGACACGACGGCGCGTTCGTGCGCGAGTTCCTGATCGAGAACGCGTTGATGTGGCTGCGCGACTACGGGTTCGACGGCTTGCGGCTCGATGCGGTTCACGCGCTCAAGGACGATTCCGACCGCCATTTCCTGATCGAGCTTGCCGAGACGGTTCGCAGTCAGCTGCCGGGCCGACGCGTGCATCTGATGCTGGAGAACGAGGCCAATCAGGCCCGCCTGCTCGACCGTGCTCAAGGGCGAACCCGGCTCTATGACGCGCAATGGGGCGATGATTTTCACAACGCGCTCCACGTCCTCTTGACGGGTGAGGACGAAGGCTACTATCGCGCCTTCGCAGACAGGCCGCTTGAACATCTCGCGCGAGCGCTCACCGAGGGCTTTGCCTATCAGGGCGAAGTCTTTCCGCTGCATGACGAACCGCGCGGCGAGCCGAGCGCGCATCTGCCGCCTGAGGCCACCATCTTCTTCGCCCAGAACCACGACCAGATCGGCAATCGCGCGCTCGGGGAGCGGCTTTCCGCGCTGGTCGGTCCGGAGAAACTGGATCAGGCCATGGCGCTGGTTCTCTTGAATCCGCACATTCCGATGTTGTTCATGGGTGAGGAAGCCGCGGCCGAGACACCGTTCCTGTTTTTCGCAGACTGGTCCGGCGAAGCTGCCGAGCTGACACGGGAAGGGCGGCGTAAGGAGTTCGCGCACTTCAAGGCGTTCTCGACGCCCGACATACGCGCCAGGATTCCGGATCCGTGCGATGAAAAAACCTTCGCGGCATCGAAGCTCGACTGGACCGGCATCGACCGCTCTCCCGCCAGCGCCAGGTTTCGCAGCCTAACATCCCGATTGCTGAAGATACGGCGCGAGAAGATCGTTCCGCTGATCAAACGGGGTTTCCTTTCGGCTCATTGCAAGTTGCTGGGGGAGAACCAGCGTAAGGGCGGCCTGGATGCCCGTTGGCGGACGGCGAACGGAGACATCTTGCAGATCGTCGCCAATTTCGCGGACGGCGAACTGCCCATGCCGGCGCTGGTTGCGGGCGAGAGCCTATGGCGATTGGGCGCCGCCGACGCGCCAGCCCTGTTGCGGAGCGACATCATCGTAAGGCTTGGCCACGAGGCGTGATGGAACAGCGAGGAACGCTTCCGAAAGCTTTCCGTTAGCGGAGTAAATCTCTGGAGCCGCTTCATGACCGACTATCCAAAGCCGCCTTTTCCGCCGCAGCAGCAATCGATGCCCGGTTCGACGCGCGCGATGAACCCGCGACCGGATCATGGCGAGGAAAGTTACAGGGGCGCCGGGCGCCTGAGCGGAAAGAAGGCAATTATCACCGGAGGCGACAGTGGCATCGGCCGCGCGGTCGCGATCGCCTATGCCAGGGAAGGTGCCGACATCGTCATCGCCTATTTGAACGAGGACGAGGATGCCGCCGAGGTCAAGACGCTGGTGGAGCGCGCAGGACGCAAGGTCGTCCTGATCCCCGGCGACATCCGCAATCCCGATCATTGCCGCGCGATCATCCAGCGCACCGTCGAGGCGTTCGGCGCAATAGACATCCTCGTCAACAACGCGGCGCATCAGGACACGTTCAAGGAGATCGCTGACATCAGCGACGAGGAATGGCAGCGGACGTTCGAGACCAATATCCACGCCATGTTCTATCTCACCAAGGCTGCGGTCCCCCACATGCGCCCGGGAGCGGCGATCATCAACACCGCGTCGGTGAACTCCGACATGCCGAATCCGACTTTGCTGGCCTATGCCACGACCAAGGGCGCCATTCAGAATTTTACCGGTGGGCTCGCCCAGATGCTGGCGAGCAAAGGCATTCGGGTCAATGCGGTCGCCCCGGGTCCGATCTGGACGCCGCTGATTCCGTCGACGATGGCGGAGGACACTGTGAAGAACTTCGGCAAGCAGGTGCCGATGCAACGGGCCGGCCAGCCGGCCGAACTCGCGACAGCCTATGTCATGCTCGCCGATCCGCTCTCGAGCTACACATCGGGAGCGACCCTGGCGGTCACCGGCGGCAAGCCGTTCATCTGACCGAACGTGCGACGAGAACGTGGCAGCCCTGCGAGCAGGGCCGCCACGCCCAGCATGTCTTCACCAGTACGCCTCGACCGGCGACGAGGTCCTTGTTTGTCGCCTTATCGATCATCTTCGGCAGCGCCTTGAGGATCTGCTGTTCCGCGTAATAGATATCCTGCAGCCCGTGCAGCAGCAGGTCTTCCATCGATTTGATGTCCTTGGTGAAGAATCCCGTAAACGACGTCTCCTTGTCAATGATGGAACTGGAACGCCGCACAGCTGCAGCTGTTCCATTCCCGTGACCAGATCAGGAGAGCCGAATGAGCGATGGAGCGGATCATCTTGCGAGCCTGCTCGGACGAGCGGCGATGGACGTCTGGGGTGACATGCCCCGCGACATCCAGGAAGCGCTGTTCGAGACCGCCATGAAGGGACGGCCAGCGGAGCGGGAAGAGCTCGCGCGGCTGCTGCACGAGCGGCATCCCCGTACGCTTCATCCGGCGCGGCCTGGCTGAGCCGTTGCAGGAACGATCGGGCAAGAAGCCGATTTGTAAAATGGGCGAGGCGCGGCGAATGGGATTGGACGAAGCCCGTGAGCCGTAGCTCCGCCCAGGATCAAATCGGTGAGTCGATCGGCGTGACTGAAATGATGATCGGAAAATGGTACGACCCGATCTCCCAGAGATGGATCGTGCCGCGCGAAACGCACCCGGTGGCGGGCCACTCGCAGTCCGACCCGGAGAAGGGGCTCGAAGCCCGCAAGCCGGCCGAGGCGCAGCGGATCTGGGACCTGTTGGTCGATTGCTGCGCGCGCGGGTGATGTCCGAGCCGCACCATCATTGGCTTCTGCTGTCGGCAATTCACAGAGTGATGACATAGACCGCGAAGGCAATGATGAGCGCCAGGCTTACGACGGCGGTGCTGATCAATATCTTGCCCATGGCGCGTCCGTGCTGTCTCGCCGCGTCAATGTAACAGCCGTCATTTTCGTTCCGGACCGGCAGCTGAAGGCAGCTCCGACTGTTCACATGTGCACAAAGGGCGTCGGCACCAAATGGCTTGAACTATATCATTTGATGCAGACATGGCTGCGCTCGCTCTTATCATCGGCCATGCGGAAAGGCACCGCATGGTGCCATGACATGGAGACCCGATCGTGCACAGGCGGCGTCGCGTTCAGCAAACCACCACGCTTCAAGAGCGGCTTGCAGAGTTCACCAGGACCATCCGCGAAAAGGCCGAGGCGTTGCCCGACGGCAAGGAGCGGGATGAGCTGATGAAGCGGCTGAGAAGCGCAGACACTGCGTCAAACCTCGACCGTCAATTCGCCGGCAGGGATTGAGCTCGCAAGGATTGAACTGGCAATTGAGCTGGAAAGCGTCAGCTGCGGTACCAACTCGCCAGATTCCAGGTCGTGACGTCCCAGCCTGACATGTCGACCATGAGATTGTTGACCCCTGCGTTGACGATGTTGCGGGATAGAAGCGGCAGGAACACGTTGGCCTCGCAAAAAATTTCGTCGACCTTGATCAGCAGCGCGGCCCGCTTGACCGGATCGAGCTCGTTCTGGGCGGCCTTGTAGGCCTTGTCGGCCTCGGGATCGGACCAGCGCGAGACGTTGCGGCCGAGCCATTTGTTGTCCTTGTTGGAAATCTCCCAGGAGACGCATTGGTTCAGGAAGCGCTCCGGGTCGGGCTGCGGCTGCGTCGTGTTGTACATCTCCATGTCGGCATAGAACTTCGAGTAGGTGTCGGGGTTGCCGACGTCGGACGAGAAGAACACCGATGCCGTGACCGCCTTGATCTCGATCTCGATGCCGGCCTTCTGGCAGGCCTGCTTGATGATGGCCTGCGTCTTCTGACGCGGCGCATTGGTCGAAGTCTGGAAGACGAATTTGAGCTTCTTGCCGTCCTTCTCGCGGATGCCGTCCGCGCCCTTTGCCCAGCCGGCGTCATCCAGGACCTTGTTGGCCTTGTCGACGTCGAACTCGTATTTCAGCTTGGCCGACTTGAACTGTTTGGGTGCGTTGACGAAGCTCGCGGTGGCGACGCCGCCGCGCCCGTAAATGAACTTCTGGATCGACTCGCGGTCGATCAGCAAGTTCATCGCGCGGCGAACGGCGGGATCGGACAGCGTCGGGTGCTTGGTCTTGGGGCTGGAGCGCTCGCCGTCCACCTCGGTCCACGGATCGGTCGTGTTGAGGATGATGAACTCGACATTGCCTGACGGCGTGACGTCGAGCTTGCCCTTGCCGCTGGCCTCCATGCGTTTGAGGACCTCCTCCTCCACTTGCATGTTCCAGGCGTAGTCATATTCGCCGGTCTGCAGCACGGCGCGCGCCGCGGATACCGCATCGCCGCCGCCCTTGATTTCGAGCGTGTCGAAATGCGGCTGGTTCTTGACGTGATAGTCGGGATTGCGTTCGGCCCGGATCAGGTCGCCCGGCTTGAACTCGACGAATTTGTAGGGACCAGTGCCGACCGGCTTCAGATTGCCGGGCGCTTCGCGCGACTTCGCGCCGACATAATCGCCGAAATGATGCTTCGGCAGGATCGGACCGACCGAGCCGACGAAGGGATCGGCCCAGAACGGCGTCGGCGCCTTGAACAGCACCTTGATGGTGTGGTCGTCGATCTTCTCGACCGTGATGTCCTTGTAGGAACCCGTGGTGTACGCCGCGGTCGCGAGATCCGAGGCGTATTGCCAGGTGAAGACGACATCGTCGGCAGTGAAGGGCTTGCCGTCATGCCACCTCACGCCCTGTTTCAGTTTCCAGGTCACGCTCAGGCCGTCCGGCGAAAGGCCGCCGTTCTGCTTGGATGGAGCCTCGGCCGCGAGGCAGGGGACGAGGTTGCCCTCCTTGTCCCAGCCGGCGAGCGGCTCGAAGAAGACGCGCGAGGCGATCTGGTCCTTGGTGCCGAGCGCGAAATGCGGATTGAGCAGCGTCGGGGCCTGCCAGAGCAGGATCTTGAGCGGGCCGCCGCCGCCGGCCTTGGTCGGCTTGTAAGGCAGCGTGGTGTCCGCCATCGCCATGTCGTTCCAGACCAGGATCTGGCTCGCGACCGGCGCTGCGATCCCGATCGCAGCCATCGTCTGCATGAACGAACGTCGCGATAGCTTGCCTTGCTTCACCTCAGCGATGGACTTGCGGATTTCGTTCTCGTTCATCGGATGATCCCCACTTCACAGACAAGTCGTCACCGGCCAAGGCCCATCATGTTTCATCACGGGCGAGGCGGCAATGCCGACAGGGTGAGAAAACCCTGCGGCGAAATGACGAACGTAGGGGACGGCAGCTATGGCTGCCAAGGGGCGCTAGCTGGATCGCCGCGCGAGAGACCCAAGGCGGCGATCCAATGCGAGCTAGGGGAACCGCCCATTCGCAAGCGCCAGCGCAGCTCCAACCGCGTTCTCGAGAATTTCCTCCGACAATTGCCTGTCGCTCACCGCGCGCGACAATTGCAGCGCGCCGACCATGGTTGCGTAGACCGAAATCGCGCGTCGTCGACGCTCCGCAACCGGACCTTCCGGCATCTGCGCCGCCATCAGCGCGATGATCTCCGACGTCTTCTCGGTGAAGGCATCACGCGTCGCCTTGGGATGTCGGGCGATTTCGGCGACAAGGGCTGCGGTCGGGCAACCGGCGCCCGCGCGGTCGCGATGGCGCGGGGAGAGGTAGTCGCGGATCGTTGCCTCGAGCGCGACGCCGTTTGCAAGATTGTCCTTGTGCCTCTGCTCGCGCCGCTCCAGGGCGTCGATCAGCACCGCGCGTACCAGATCCTCCTTGGAAGCGAAATGCGTGTAGAAGGCGCCGTTGGTCAGGCCCGCTTCCGCCATGATGCCGGCGAGGCCGACCGCGGCGATGCCGCTCTCGCGGAACTGCGAAGAGGCGACGTCGATGATGTGCCGCCGCGTCGTGTCCCTGTGTCCCTTGTCGTAGCGCGCCAATCCCGCCTCCTGCGCGACCCCGCCACAAAATCGTGAGGCCGGGCCCATTGCATTATGATCATAATAATACATTATGAACATAATGCAATGGGCGGCCGATCGGCGGCGGCCCTTCGGGACCCCAGGGATCGAACCCATGTCAGTCGAGGATGCCGCCGCGCCGGCCTTGTCCGCCCCGCAGATCGTGGCTCGCGCCACCGCTCCGCTCCGCCAAGTGGCGGCATCAACACCAGGCGCGGCCGAGCAGCGGCGCGCAGCGCTGCTGACGGCGCCGATCCTGCCGACGCTGCTCCGGCTCGCGCTGCCGACCGTGACCGTCCTGGTGGCGCAAACCGCGGTCAACATCGCGGAAGCCTATTATGTCGGCTTCCTCGGCACCGATGCGCTGGCCGGTGCGGCGCTCGTGTTCCCGATCTTCATGCTGATGACCATGATGTCGAATGGCGGCTTCGGCAGCGGCGTTGCCTCCTCGGTCGCGCGCGCGGTCGGTGCCGGCCGCCGCGACGATGCCGAAGCCGCGTTGTTTCATGCCGTGGTGCTCGCGATGATTGCCGGCGGCGTGTTCACGCTCGGCGTCATCGTCGGCGGTCCGCATCTCTACCGCGCCCTTGGCGGCGCCGACGGTGCCCTCGCTGCGGCCACCACCTATTCCAACTATCTGTTCGCCGGCGCCATCCCGGTCTGGATCGTCAATCTCCAGGCGGCGGCGCTACGCGGCGCGGGCAATGTCAAGGTGCCCGCGCTGGTGACGCTGGTCGGCGCGATCGTGACGATTCCGGTGTCGCCGGCGCTGATCTTCGGTCTGGGACCGATCCCGCGGTTCGGCATCGGCGGCGCGGGCATCGCCTTCGGCCTCTATTACGGCGCGGCGATGCTGTTTCTGCTGCGCTACATGGCCTCAGGCGCGACCGGCCTCAAGCTGCACATCGTGCCGCTCCGCGCAAAAATCTTCGGTGACATGCTGAAGGTCGGCATTCCCACCGCCTTCAATGCGGTGCTGACCAATCTCACCGTCATTCTCGTCACCGGCGCGGTCGGCCTGTTCGGCACCTCCGCGCTCGCCGGCTACGGCATCGCCTCGCGGCTCGACTACATCATGATCCCGCTGCTGTTCGGCATCAGCACCGCGACGCTAACGATGGTCGGCGTCAACATCGGCGCGGGACAGACGGCGCGGGCACGTCGCATTGGCTGGATCAGCGGCGTTGTCGGCATGGTTATGACCGGCACGATCGGCCTTTTGGTGGCGATCTTCCCGACGGCCTGGCTCAATCTCTTCAGTCACGATGCCGAGGTGGTGGGCGAAGGCATGACCTACTTGCGCATCGTCGCGCCGGCCTATGTCGCACTCGGCTTCGGCTTCGTGACGTCGTTCGCCGTGCAAGGCACCGGCCGCGCCATCGGCCCGCTCGCGTCTTCGGTCGCGCGCATCCTGATCGCGGCCGGCGGCGGCTGGATCGCGGTGGCAAGCTTCGGCGCCGGCATGGCGGGGCTCGCCACCATGGTGACGGCATCGCTCGCCGCCTATGCCGTGATCTGCGTCCTGATCATGCTGTCGCCGTCGACCTGGCGGTCCGAGTAGGCGCAGATCATCTGATGCTGGCAACACCGACAACCAGCACCGAATCCCGGCTGGATTGCCTGCTGCTATCTCGCCGCCATTTCGCTCCCCGGCTGTTGTTGCGCCGTGATGCCCGTCACGATTGCGCAGAGCATTCCTAATCTCTGTGAATTCGTTTCCCGATTGGTATCGAATTGAGAAGGTGTCTGCCGCTGCCGGCATCCAATATGGATTTCCATTTCATTGATTTCGCCACATAGAGAAGCGAATACGGTTCCAGTCGTTGCCGCTGAGTCATGGAGACCAAGATCATGGAGACCAAGATGTCGTTTCGCCTCCCCCTGATCCTTTCTGCCGTCCTCGTCGTATGGTCGGCGGGCGCCTCGGCCGAGACCATCAAGATCGGCGTGACGCCGGGGCCGCACGCCCAGATTTTCGAGGCCGTGAAGCCGATCGCCGCCAAGCAGGGTCTCGACATCCAGCTCATCGAATTCTCCGACTACGTCGTGCCGAACGCCGCGCTCGATGCCGGCGAGATCCAGGCCAATTCGTTCCAGAACCAGCCTTATCTGGACAACCAGAAGGCGGACCGTGGCTACAAGATCGAAGCCGTCGGCCTGACCGTGAATTTCCCGATCGGCGTCTATTCCAAGAAGCACAAGGCCTTCGCCGACATCCCCGAGGGCGGCAAGGTCTCGATCCCGAACGATCCGACCAATGGCGGCCGCGTGCTGCTGCTGCTGCGCGACAAGGGCGTGATCAAGCTGAAGGACGGCACGGGCTTCAAGCCGACGGTGCTTGATATCGCCGAGAATCCAAAGAAGCTGAAGTTCATCGAGGTCGACGCGGCGCAGGCGCCGCGCGCGCTCGACGACGTCGACGCCGCCGCGATCAACACCAATTATGCAACCCAGGCGGGCCTCGATCCCGTCAAGGATCCGATCCTGCGCGAGGACCCGAAGGGTCCCTACGTCAATCTCATCGCCGTTCGCACGGTCGACAAGGACAAGCCCTGGGTCAAGGTGCTGGTAGACAGCTATCACACGGCGGAGGTGAAGGAGTTCGTCCTGACCAAGTTCAAGGGCGCGGTACTGCCGAGCTGGTAGGCAGTCTGCCCAGCCAAAGTTCAGCTCAGGGCGATCCCGGCGGGCAGCCTTGCGTACGAGCCCTGCGCAATGCCCGCTTGTCTGGAACTGCGGCAACCGACATCATCGGGGCCCATCCTCGCCTTGCAGGGGTCGTATGAAACGCTTAGCAAACCTGAAACGCCTGGGCTTTTTCACACGGCTTCTCGACGAGGCCCCGCCCGCCGACCGATATCGCTTCGCGGCCGAGCAGATCGTGCGCGCCGAGAAAGTGGGCCTCGATTCCGCGTGGATCGCGCAGCACCATTTCCACGAGCGCGAGGGCGGCCTGCCGTCGCCCTTTACTTTCCTCGGTTACGTCGCAGCCCAAACCTCGCGCATCCGGCTCGGCACCGGCATCGTCACCTTGCCGCTGGAGAATGCTGTGCGGGTGGCGGAGGATGCCGCGGTGCTCGATCTGCTCTGCAACGGTCGCTTCGAGCTCGGTGTCGGCACCGGTGGCAATCCCTCGGCCTTTGCCGCCTTCGGCCTCGACAGCGCCCAGCGCAACGAGATTTTTGCGCGCAATCTGGAAATCGTCCGCACGGCGCTGACGGGCAAGCCGCTCGACGGTGGCGACACGCTCTATCCGCAGCGGCCGCAATTGGACAACCGGATCTGGCAGGCGACGTTCTCCGTTGCGGGCGGCGCGCGTGCCGGTAAGGCGGGCGATGGCCTGTTGCTGTCGCGCACCCAGCCTCGAACCAAGGAGGCGCCGAAGGCAACGCTGGCCGAGATTCAAAATCCGGTCATCGATGCCTACCTCGAAGCACTGCCGCCGGGACGCGAACCCCGCATCATGGCCTCGCGCACCATCTTCGTCGCCGACGACCGCACCGAGGCGCTACGCCTTGCCGATATCGGGCTGCGGCGCGCGCTGCCGCAATTCCTCAAGGGCGGCCACGCCAAGCCGGGCGAGACGCTCGAGGAGATGATCGCAGCGTTCGACACCCATGTCGGCGCGGCCGACGACGTGATCGCTTCGCTCCGCGCCGACGCCACGCTGGAGCGGGTGACCGATCTCGTCTTCCAGGCGCATTCGGTCGATGCCCCGCATCCCCATATCCTGCGCTCGATCGAGCTGGTCGCGGAGAAGGTCGCGCCGGCGCTGGGCTGGACCCGGACGGCGGCGGATGTGGCGCTGGCGGGCTAGTTGCGACACCAGAGAATTGTACGAGGCTGAATGATGGCTACGAAGGATATCATCGACGCGCTCGCCGGGATCGAACCGGGTTCGTCCCTCGACGCCATTCGCGCGCGCCGCGTGCAGGCGCGTGACAATGCGCAGAAGAGCTATCTCTCTTTGTTCGAGCCGATCGATGCCGGTGATGTCTCGCTTGTCGAGCGGGCGGCAGTCGCGTTCTTCGTGATCGGTCTTCACCGCGAGCCGACTGTAGCTGCCTTCTATCGGGCGAAGTTAACTGCGATCGCCGACGGTGCGCGCCTGATTGAGGCAATCGAGGCTGAAATCGCGCGGGGCGAGACTTCGGGCCCTTACGGCGCCTTTCCGGCCGGGCCGCTGTCGGTCGAGAACAAGGCCGGCCTGGCCTACCGCGTCAGCGCGGAGCGCAAGACCGATCTCGGGGACCGGCTCGTTGCGGCGTTCGAGCATGCGCATCTGCTGGTGTTCCGCCCGCGCGATGCGGCCGTGGCCGACATGAAGGCGCTGCTCGCTGCCGGCTGGTCGAACACCGGAATCGTCACGTTCTCTCAGCTCGTTGCGTTCCTGTCGTTCCAGGTGCGCGTCGTCACCGGACTGCGCGTGCTCGGCGCCTCGCTTGGCAGCGCAAACGCTGCGGGCGGCGCCTAAGGAGATCGCAATCATGAGCGCTGCAAACAACGTCAATCCGCCCGTCGTCTTCACCCAGGATGAACTGGGCTGGGTGTCGTGGATCGATCCGCTGCCCGAAGCCGAGCTGACCGAGCGGCATTTCGCCGGCCTCGTCGATCGCTCCCGTTCCAAGTCCGAATATTTTCGACTGCTGGTGCGCGATCCCGAGGTGCTGGAAGCCCGCACCAAGACTGACAAGGACATCTTCTACAACGTTGCCGACGGCCTGCCGCGCGCCGAGCGCGAGCTGGCGGCGGCTGCGACCTCGCGCTACAACGGCTGCATCTACTGCGCCTCCGTGCATGCGCGTTTCGCCAGCACTTATTCCAAGCGCCGCGACGATGTGCAGCGGCTGCTCGACGAAGGCGTCGGCGCCGATCTCGGCGACGAGCGCTGGAATGCGGTCGTCAATGCCTCGGTGGCGTTGGCCGCAACGCCGATCGCGTTCGGCCCCGACAATATCGATGAGCTGCGCCGCGCCGGTCTCGACGATGCCGAGATCGTCGACGTCATCAACGGCGCGTCGTTCTTCAACTGGGCGAACCGGCTGATGCTGTCGCTCGGCGAGCCCTCGAAATAGCCAATCTCACCGGCATGGAAATTGCTGGTTGTTTCAACACCTGACAGGATGGAGCCGTCCATGAGCAACATCGATCGTCGTACCCTGGTCAAGGGCTCGCTTGCCGCCATGATGGCGGGAGCAGCCTTCTCGCGCGCCGCGCTTGCGCAATCGTCCGAACCGATTTTGCTGGGCGTCAGCGGTCCGTTGACCGGGCCGAACGCACAATATGGCACGCAGTGGAAGCAGGGCTTTGATCTCGCGCTCGACGAGATCCAGGCAGCGGGCGGCATCAACGGCCGCAAGCTCGCCTACAGCTTCGAAGACAGCCAGAGCGACCCGCGCCAGTCGGTGGCGATCGCCCAGAAGTTCGTCTCCGATCCCAGGATTGTCATGGAGCTCGGCGACTTCTCCAGCCCCGCCTCGATGGCGGCCTCGCCGATCTATCAGCGCGGCGGGCTGGTGCAGTTCGGGTTCACCAATTCGCATCCCGATTTCACCAAGGGCGGCGACTTCATGTGGAGCACCTCCGTCAGCCAGGCTGACGAGCAGCCGCTGCTGGCGGCTTATGCCGTGAAGCGTCTCGGCCTGAAGAAGCTCGCCGTGCTGCACCTCAACACCGATTGGGGCCGGACCAGCCGAGACTATTTCGTCAAGGCCGCGAAAGAACACGGCGCCGAAATCGCCGTCACCGAAGGCTACATTGCGGAGGAGCGCGACTTCCGCTCCACGCTGGTGCGGGTCCGCGACGCCAATCCGGACGGGCTGATCCTGATCTCCTATTATTCCGACGGTGCGCTGATCGCGCGGCAGGCACGCCAGGTCGGGCTGAAGCAGGTGATCTGCGCCGCGAGCTCGGTCTACTCGCCGAAATTCCTGGAGCTCGGCGGCGAGGCCGTCGAGGACGTCCATGTCGGCACGCGCTACTTCCCGGAAGACCCGCGCCCCGAGGTGCAGACGTTCATCGCGGGCTTCAAGAAGAAGTACAACGGGGTGGAGCCCGACGCGTTCAACGCTTACGCCTATGACGCGATGAACATGGCCGCCGCCGTGGTGAAGATCGGCGGCACCGACCGGCGTGCGATCCGCGACGCCTTCACGAAAGTGAAGGACGTATCGAGCGTGATCTTCGGCAAAGCGACGTTCGACGTCGAGAGCCGGCGCGTCAAGGGCGCCATGAATGCCGAGCTCGTCGTACGCAAGGGCCAGTTCGCGCTCTGGGACGGCAAGCCGACCTGAGGGGATTTTCTGCGTGTCTTCCTGGCTCGACTACACGATCAACGGGCTGATCGTCGGTAACGTCTACGCCCTCGTTGCGGTCGGGCTCGCGCTGATTTTCGGCGTCAGCCGGCTGATCAACTTTGCGCAAGGGTCGATCTACCTCGTCGGCGCCTATATCGGCTGGGTCGCGGTGGTGCAGCTGCACACGCCGCTGCCGCTCACCATCATCGTGGTCGCGGTGGCGGCAGCGCTGGTCGGCCTGATCATCGAACGGTTCGGCCTGCGTCCGCTGCAGAACTCGGTGCGCATCGCGCCGCTGCTGGCGACGATCGGCATCAGCTTCGTGCTCGATCAGCTCGTGATGCTGACCTTCTCGCCCAATCCGCGCGCGCTGCCGAGCCAGTTGCCGGATATCCGCTTCCAGATCGGCGGCGGCACGATCGGACCGCTCGATCTCCTCATCGCCGGTGTCGGCCTCACCAGCGCGTTGCTGCTGTTCGTGTTCCTGCGCTACAGCAAGCTCGGCTGGGCCGTGCGTGCCACCGCGCAGGACCGCGACGCCGCGATGCAGATGGGCGTCGACGTCAATCGCGTCAATCAGGCGGTGTTCGGCATTGCGGCTGCGCTCGGCGGCGTTTCCGGCCTGCTGGTCGGCATGTATTACAACCAGATCGACACCGCGATGAGCCTGCAGGCGACGCTCAAGGGCGTCGTTGCCGAAGTCGTCGGCGGCGCCGGCAACGTGCCGGGCGCGGTGATCGGCAGCCTGCTGCTCGGACTGGTCGAGAGCTATGGCGTCGCCGTGTTCGGCACCAGCTACCGCAATCTGTTCGCATTCCTGCTGCTGGTCGTGGTGCTCGTGCTGCGCCCGAACGGTCTGTTCGCCAGCGCACGGCAGGCGCCGCCCGAGCCGCTCACCGGCACTTTCATTGCGCCGAGCCGCCCGGTGCGTATTCCGCGCTGGGCTCTGCTGATCGCGACCGCCGTCTTCGCGATCCTGCCGCTGTTGCCGGTGTCGTTCTACGTGCTCCAGACCCTGATCAACGCCTGGCTGCTCGGCATGCTCGCGCTGAGCCTCACCCTGGTGGCAGGCACGATCGGCCAGGTTTCGCTCGGGCACGCCGCGCTGCTCGCGATCGGCGCCTACACCTCCGCGCTGCTGTCGCTCACGTTCGCCGTCCCGGTTGGCCTTGCCATCATCGGCGGCGGCCTGATGAGTGCGGCGCTGGGCACGGCGCTGATCTCGCCGTCGTTCCGGCTGCGCGGGCATTATGTGTCGATCGCGACGCTCGCGATCGGCGAGATCGTCTCGCTGGTGATCCTGAACTGGGAGAGCGTCACGCGCGGGCCGATCGGCATCTCCGGCATTCCGCCGCTGTCGCTGTTTGGCTATGAGCTGGTCAGCCCGATTTCGATCTACTGGTTCAGCTTCATCGTGATGGTCGTGCTGGCGCTGCTGCAGGGACGCCTGCTCGGCTCGCATCTCGGCCGCAGCTTTCGCGCCATCCGCGACGACGACATCGCCGCGCGCGCCTATGGGCTCAGCCTGAATCGCTACAAATCGCTCGCCTTCATCTTCGGCGGCTTTGCCGCCGGCGTCAGCGGCGGCATCGCCGCGCACCTCTATTCCTACATCAACCACGAGACCTTCAACACCCAGCAATCCATCCTGGCGCTGACTGTGGTGATCCTCGGCGGCCTCGGCAATGTCGTCGGAGCGATTCTCGGGGCGGTCGCGCTGGTCGGCCTGCCGGAAGTGTTCCGCATTGCGGCGGAGTATCGCATCCTGATCTACGGCATCGTGCTGCTGCTGCTGGTGCGGTTCAGGCCGCAGGGCCTGTTGGGGACGATGTGATGAGCACGACCATGCTGTCCCTGCGCGGTCTGACGCGGCGTTTCGGCGGCCTCACCGCCGTCGACGCCATCGATCTCGATCTCGCCAAAGGCGAACTGATCAGCATCATCGGCCCGAACGGGGCCGGCAAGACGACGCTGTTCAATCTCGTGACCGGGCTTGATCTGCCGGACGCCGGGACGGTTCGCTTCGAAGGTCAGGACATCACGGGTCTCTCGCCGGAGCGGCTTGCCGCCGAAGGTATCGCGCGCACGTTCCAGCTCGGTCGCGTGTTTGGCAATCTCAGCGTCATGGACAACGTCTTGATCGGCGCCCATACGCGGCTGCGTGCCGTCAAGCCGGCCGTGCCGCTGATCGGCCCGCTGCTGGAACTGGGTCTGGCGCTGCTGCGCCCCGCCAGCGTCAAGGCCGAGGAGGAGCGGCTGCGCGAGGAGGTGAAGGTCATTCTCGCGCGCTTCGGCGAGCGGCTGCTGCCGCGCATCGACCAGCCCGCCTACAGTCTCTCTTACGCCAACCGCCGCCGCGTCGAGATCGCCCGTGCGCTCGCCTTGAGGCCGCGCCTGCTGCTGCTCGACGAGCCGACCGCCGGCATGAATCCAACCGAAACCACGGAGATGCAGGGGCTCGTCGCCGAGCTGAAAGCCGAAGGGCTGACGATCTTGCTGATCGAGCACAAGCTCGAAATGGTAATGCGCCTCTCCGATCGCGTCATCGTCATGGACGAGGGCAAGAAAATCGCGGAAGGCCCGGGTGAACAGGTGCGCGGCGATCCCAAGGTGATCGAGGCCTATCTCGGCCACGGCCTGACGACGAAGCAGGAGAGCGCGGCATGACGAACCCGCCTCCCGATGCGCTGCTGACGCTCACCGACGTCAACACCTTCTACGGTCAGGCCCAGGTGCATTTCGACCTGTCGATATCAGTTCCGCGCGGCCACATCGTCTGCCTGCTCGGCGGCAATGCCAGCGGCAAATCGACCACGATGAAGATCATTTTGGGCCTGGTGAAGCCGCGCTCGGGCGAGGTGACTTTCGACGGTGCCTCGCTGCTCGGACTTACCACGCCGCAGATCGTCCGCCGCGGCATCGCCTCGGTGCCGGAGGCGCGACGGCTGTTCGCCGACATGAGCGTGCGCGAGAACATCCTGATGGGTGCGTTCGTGCGCAACGACCGCGAGGCGATCGCGCAGGATCTCGACAAGATGCTCACGCTGTTCCCGAAGCTCGGCCAGCGGCTGTCGCAGCGCGCCGGCTCGCTCTCGGGCGGCGAGCAGCAGATGGTCGCGATGGCGCGCGCGCTGATGAGCCGTCCCAGGATGATCGTGATGGACGAGCCGACCATGGGCCTGTCGCCGCTTTACGTGGACCGCGTGCTGGAGCTGATCCGCACCATCAACCAGGAGGGCGTCTCGGTCTTCATGGTCGAGCAGAACGCCAGCCTCGCGCTCGAGATCGCGCACGAGGCCTATGTGCTCCAGACCGGCAAGATCGTTCTCTCCGGCTCCGCCCGCGCGCTGAAGGACGATCCCCGCATCCGCGATGCCTATCTCGGCGGCTCCGAGGCCGCGTAAGGGGTCCGCTGTCGTCTCCTCCCTCCCGCAAATCCGCATATGCGATCATCGGGTGGAAGTCGAGTCTGGCCAGTATGACCACCTTATGAAAAGATCATACCGCTCGTGCGATGGGCGTGCGCAGTGGACCGAATGATTGACGTGACGAGATTATCTTTGCGGGCGGTCGAGCCCGGGATGGTGCTGCTGTTCGGCGGGTTGATCGCGGCCAACATCGGGGCGTGGGCCTGGGCCTTCGCGGCGTTCGGTGACCGGCCGACGGTGATGGCGACCGCGCTGCTCGCCTGGGTGTTCGGCCTGCGCCACGCCGTCGATGCCGACCATATCGCGGCCATCGACAATGTCGTGCGCAAGCAGATGCAGGCAGGCGGCACGCCACGTAGCGTCGGTCTGTATTTCGCGCTCGGCCATTCCACGATCGTCGTGGTCGCGACCATGCTGCTCGCGCTCGGCGTCGTGACCCTGGGTGGCGACAGCCTGCTCAAGGAGATCGGCGGCTTCATCGGCACGTCGGTCTCGGCGCTGTTCCTGCTGGTGATCGCGGCCATCAATCTCGTCATCTTCGCCGGCCTGTGGCGGACGTTTCGCACCGCACGGGAGCAGGGCATTCACGACGCCGAGGGCCTCGACGCCCTGCTCGCCAGTCGCGGTCTCCTGGCGCGGCTGCTCGGCCCGATGTTCCGCCTGGTGACGAAACCCTGGCACATGTATCCGCTCGGCTTCCTGTTCGGGCTCGGCTTCGACACCGCAACCGAAATCGGCCTGCTCAGCATCTCCGCCGGCGAAGCCGCGCGCGGTGCTTCGTTTGCCGATGTTCTCGTTTTCCCCGCGCTGTTCGCGTCGGGCATGGCGCTGGTCGATACCGCCGACTCCGCGCTGATGGTGAGCGCCTATCGCTGGGCCTTCGTCGATCCGCTGCGAAAGCTCTGGTACAACCTCACGATCACAGGAGCTTCCGTGGCGGTGGCGCTGTTGATCGGGGGAATCGAGGCGCTCGGGCTGATCGCGGACCGGCTCGGCCTGTCCGGCGGCGCGTGGGCACTGGTCGACGCGCTCAACGACTCGCTCGCCAATGTCGGCTTCGCCGTGGTCGCGCTGTTCGCGGTCGCCTGGCTCGTCTCAGTCGTGCTCTATCGGCGCATGTTTGCAGTTGAGCGGCGGCGCGCGGCCGATGCGCTGATCGGCGCCGATGTCACCGAAGCGGCCTGATCGACAATCCGCTGGCTCAAGCCGAAGCCGCGCTCGGAGCCTGCTCCGCGGGTAAATCATCAGCATTGGGATCGCCCGGCGCGGTGGCCCAGGCCAGTTCTACCAGCGTCACGATCCGGCGGCCGGCGCCGTCGAGCTGGCAGACGATCAGACCCTGCTCTTCCATGTAGCCGAGCAGGCGCTGCGCCCGGCGCAGGGAGTGCGAGCCGTAGGCACGGGCGATGGCGGCGTCGCCGGGACACGGCCAGCCTTCTTTCGCCGCGCGCGCGATCATCATGAACACGCCCTGCATGTCGTCGGGAAGGATCGAGGCGCGGAGCGACACATCCTGCCAGGCGTCGTCCTCGGCATGCTCGGCGCCGAGCCCGGCGCGTGCGCGCGTCAGCATGCGGCGGAATTCGGTGAGGTCGGGCACCGCCGAGCCGAGGCCCTCGATGCGGCAGCGGACCACGAACTCCTGGTACAGCACGCCGACCGCGCGGAAACCGGCGTCGGGCGCGGCGAGCACGGCACGAAGGGTCCGATCCACGCGCTCGCGCCGTTCGGCGAGCTCCTCGGCGCTGACCGGAACCTCGATCATTTCGGGCCCGATCTCCGGTGCCGCAGCCTTGGCGGCGCGGAGCTGCTCGAGCAGATCGGGCGCGGGCCGGCGCTGCGGCCGGCTCGCATCGGGCGGCGGCGCGGCCAGGATCACGTCGCGCATGTTTTCGAGTGCGGCTTCGGGCATCGGCATCAGCCGCGGCGTGGAATTGCGCGGCTGGGTTTCGGTCGCGCCGATATTCAAACGCAGGGGCCGTCGCGACAGCGCGGGGCCGAGCGCCATGAATTGTCCGCGTTCGAGATCGCGAAACGATTCGGCCTGCCGCCGCTCCATGCCGAGCAGGTCGGCGGCGCGCGCCATGTCGATGTCGAGGAAGGTGCGGCCCATCAGGAAGTTGGACGCTTCCGCCGCGACGTTCTTGGCGAGCTTTGCCAGCCGCTGGGTCGCGATGATCCCGGCGAGCCCGCGCTTGCGGCCGCGGCACATCAGATTGGTCATCGCGCCGAGCGAAAGCTTTCGCGCTTCGTCCGAGACTTCGCCCGCGACCGCAGGCGCAAACAGCTGCGCCTCGTCGACGACCACCAGCATCGGATACCAATGGTCGCGGTCCACGTCGAACAGCCCGCCGAGGAAGGCCGCGGCGCGGCGCATCTGGTTTTCGGCGTCGAGCCCTTCGAGATTGAGCACGGTGGAGACGCGATGCAGCCGTGCGCGCTCGCCGGCAACCTGAAGGCCGCGTTCGGTGTGATCCTCGGCCTCGATCACGAGATGGCCGAAATGCTCCGCCAGCGAGACGAAATCGCCTTCGGGATCGATGATGGCCTGCTGCACCCAGGGTGCGCTCTGCTCCAGCAACCGTCGCAGCAGATGCGATTTGCCGGAGCCCGAATTGCCCTGCACCAGGAGGCGGGTCGCCAGCAGTTCCTCGAGGTCCATGGCGGCCACAGCGCCCGCCGTGGTCTGCCCCATCTCGATTGCAACCGTCATGCCCGACTCAAGTCCTATCATTCGCGGACAGGGACTTAACAACCCGGTCGCGGCGCGTCGAGCACCATGGCGGAAATCATGCGCTGTTGCCCACGGCGGAGTTCAGGCGGGATTCGATTGCCGTAGAAGTGCGGGCCGATAGGGCGCTTGCGGATCGTCGTCCTCATCGGAAGGAATGGCGCAGGAGCCGAATTCCTGCCTGATCCGCTCGATCTCGGCGATACGCTCGTGCAGCCGCTGCAGATGCTCCGGGGATGTCGCCCGCCAGAATCGAAATGTGTCGGCGGTGAGCGGCATGAACGCGGTGCCGAACAGCGTTGGCTCGGGAACGACGGTGCGCCCGAGCAGCAGGAACCGGTCGGCGCCGGAGACGACGAGCGTCGCGTAGCCGCGATTTCCGATTCGCTTGATGCCGTTCAGCGACCATTCGGCGAGCTTGCTGAAATAGGGCTCCTCGCGCCAGCGATCAGGGCAAGGATCATCGACGGTGACGTTGCCGGCGTCCTGGCTGAAATGCACGATGATGCCCGACTTCGCGGGAAACCAGTGGTCGTCGAGATGGCCTTGCAGCCAGGCGCAGACGAATGAACGGCACATCTGGGGACGGCGCTCGTAGATGGTGCAACCCGTGCCCGTCTGCCAATGCTTGCACAGCTGGTTCACCGGCTTGTCGACGGCGGCGACTTCGAGGATGTCGCAGCAGGCATCGCACGAGCCGCATTGTCGGGCAGGCTGGGCTGTCCTGGTCGGGCCGGTTCCGCGAAAACCCTGGCCGTCGCGGACCAGCAGCTTCTGCTTCTCCAGCGCGTTCAACGCACGTTCGATTTTGAGACGGGACAGTCCGGTGGCGTCGATCACGCCCTTCATCGTCGTCGCGCCTGCCTCTACTGCGCGGACGACGCTCAGCATCGCCTGGTCCATTGCTTCTTTTTCTTCGATTTTCTTGTCTGGATCCGAACGCGGGGACTGCAAACCGTGTCTGGAAAAGCCGTAAAGACTGTCTTGAAAAGTTATGTTACTCAGGCACATCCGCCAGACAAGACGGCGAGCCTGGCGCGCGCGCATGCGGCGTTTGCGCAAATGAAGGATCTCGTCCGAAGCGTGCGACCTCGTTCGAGCGCGCGGCGGACAAGGATTGTGCGCTTTGGTTCAGTTCGAGCGGAAATGCCGCATTTTCGCGCTGCGCCACGTCTAGAAATGACGAGCCACATGGGCTCTGTGTCATTCAGGCGTGATATTTGCGGTGAAAACAGGAGGGAACTGAAAGCGACACGATCGCGTGATCGATGACTCGCGATCACTCCTGTTGAGTTTGCGTCACACCAGGAACAGTGCCGCGCGCGATCATTTGCGTGAGAGCATGGTGGCAGCCCCAGGCGCGACGCTCAGCCCCGGTGTCTTGGGAGCGTAAGCGCCGACGCGTCCGATCGCGAATGGAAGCGCCCGTTACAGCGCGCCCGATCCGCCCTGCACGATCTTCTCGTTGAGCTTCAGGTCCACGGTCTCGACAGTGCGGTCGATCTCTGCATTGGGCGCGCCGAGCTGATGCGAGATCAGCTTGACCAGCAGGTCGACGCGCTCGATGAAGGGCGCGCCGCCAGCCACCGCGCGTGCGGCCGATGACGGCTTCAGCAGGCTCTCGGCAGCCTTGGCGTATTTCGCGAACGGTACCTGGTCCTGCGGATCGGCGCCGAGACGCCGAGCGATGGCGTCGACATGCTCGTAGATCGTCTGCGAGCGCGCGAGATCGCCGTGCACGGCGTCGCGGATCGACTGCGGCTCGTGCGGCGTGATGCAGCGGTAGTTGCCGGTCAGCAGCATCGACCATTTCGCCAGCGGCACGAACAGAGAATCGAATACCTTCAGCTTCACCGGCACGTCGTGGCCGTCCAGGGTCACCGCGTCGATGTCGGCTTCGAGCTCGCGCAGCACCTTGTTGTGCTTCTCGTCGGCGAACACGGATGCCTTGAAATTCGTGGGCAGACCGACGTGAAGCACGTTCGCAGCCTCTTCCGGCGGACGGAACGCCTGCGGGTCGGGCGAGCACAGGGTCACCAGCCCGGGCTCGAAGCGCTCCCACACCTGCGCATTGGTGTAGGCCTCCTCGAGATCCATGTCTGCGAGCGAGGGGATCCGCTTCAGATAGGGCAGCGGCGGCATGTTCATGATCGACAGGCACGGCAGCTTCGCCGCGGCGATCCTGACCATGAGAACGCGCACCGTGTGGTTGGTGTATTGCGGCTCCTGCATCGCAAGGCCGACCATATCGTAACGGGACAAGTCCACATTGGCCGGCGTCACGGCGTCGAGCTTGCCGGGCAGGTCGCGCGAGAAGATGGCGCGGTGAACCGCCTCGTCTCGCAACTTGATGCGCACCTCGGTACCCTCGCGGTTGATCAACTCCGCGGTCTTGGCGCGGCAGACCAGGGTCACGTTGTGTCCCGCCATCAGCAGCTTCGTGCCCAGCAGGGAGCCGTAGGAAGCCCCGAGAATCAGGATGTTACGCGCCATGTCTCGTCCCTTTGACAATTTGTGCGATTTTTGAGCCCCGGCCGTCATCCGCGGGCGAGTTTGGCCGGCATGTAAGGCAAAGTGCGTGGGGATGGCAACTGGGATAATGGATACAAGGCACGGAAGGCTCAGCAGGCGGCCCGGCGTGTTGCTTGACGCCGAAAGCGCGACGGCGCCTCACCGGCGACGGGTTCTGCATGTCCATGAGTTGCTCAAATAACTGGCTTACCGAAGTAAGAAATGTTGCACGCCTCAATCGCCCGGGCTCGCCCAGAACGCGATCATACTCGTCACGTCTCGCGCGCCGGGTGCGGATCAGCGACATCGAGGATTTCGTCGCGCGGGTTTTCCTGCGACGTCGACCGCGGGAAAGTCCCGTGGCGAAGGGCGTCGGCATCGATCAGGCGGCAACCCGCCGCATCTTTTGTCGCTGGCGTGATTGGTGGCACGGCGGATCGGCGTCATCAGGAATTCATGATGGAAGCCGACACAGGCGATGCCTTCTCCCTCGTTAAATGAGCTCCAATTTTAGTCGTCCACCGCAACAAAAAACTGCAAACGCGGAACAGCAAAAAATGGCAGAGTGGTGCGGGGCCTAAACTGTGTATCAGCAACGGAGCTGAGACGTGACGATTGAGTTGGAGTCGGCGTGAGACTTGCTTTGCGACCGGTTCGTTCGGACTGTAGTCCGTCTGGTCCAGTGCCCCCGCCCGCGAAGGGAAAGCGGAATGATCATCGGGGCGGCAGACGCAAGCGCGATCACGCACGCGTGATATCGCATCGAGCAGACATGCAGGGCGTTGCGCTAACAGCGCTGCGCCGAGTCCAAGCAACCGCCGACGCGCCGTTCGGGGACTGTCATGGAACATGATCATTGGCCTCACGGCACGTGCGACGGCGCCGGTCGAAGCCTGGCGTGCTTGCGGAAACGCGCGTCCGATTTTTTCGAAAGCTTGTCCGTCGCCGAACTCGTGCGCGAGGCGCACAGGCATCGGTGGATTTCGGACTGGTTGAGGATCTCAGGCGAGTACCGGATCTTCGCCGAATCGGTGCGCGCAGCCGGTTCAGCTCAGATCGCGCGGGAAGCGTGGCTGTGCTCGCTGACGGCCCTTGAAGTCGCGAGGAACCTGTCTTGGCCCGGAGATCCCGGGAGTACCGACCTCGTAGACAAGGTCGGACTCAGCCTGAGGGGCTTCGAGGAGGACGCCGGTTCGGCGATCGAGCGCGTGGAGATCGACTGCTTTGATCAAGGCTCGCTTGCGGGCTACTTTCTGCCGGCGTTCCCCGATCGGTCTTTCGCACCCGCGGTTATCTGTGTCAGCGACGAGGACATCACCCTGGGCTCGATGATGAGCAGGCTGTTGCCGGCCTCCGGGCGACGGAACATGTCACTCCTGCTCGTTGATACCGGCAATTCATCCGGTCGCAGCCCCTTCAAGCCGGCGCATATTCTGCAATGCTGGCTGGATTACCTGGAAGCGCGTCCGGACGTCGATTCGCAGCAGATCGCGGTCTACGGCGAGGGGGCGGCCGCCAGTCACGCATCCCGTCTTGCCCTCCTGGATCGCAGGATGGCTGCCGTCGTGGGCGACGGCGGCATTGCGACGCCGGTCATGCGCCCGGCATCGCTGCGCTGGATGATCGGCGTCGAGCAGACGGTCCGTGACGGGACCTCAACGGGTTCGTTGCCGCCGTCGCGTCGGATCCCTTGCCCACTTCTGATGGTCGTCGGGAGCCGCTCAATGGTTTGGGAGGAGGATGCTCTCGAACTGCAAGCCGGCTATCGGCAGGCCGGAGCCGATTGCGCGACCGTCGTGCCGAACTGCATTCCGCACCCCCTGGGCGAGGTCGAGAATTTCATCGCGGTGGACGATTTCATTTTCGAATGGCTCGACAGCAAACTCGGAATTGCCCCCCAGCTGGGCTCTGTGACCTACCTCTGAGCCGCGCAAGAGATTGGGAAGGCGAGAAGAGATTGGGGATTGATCGAGGCGCACGTTCCGCGTCTGAGGTCAGGGGGTCAGGAGGCGTCGATGGCCAGCAACCGTGCGGCCAACCGGGCATTCTTCGCAATCGTTGCGAGCGCGGCATTCAGATCGGCCAAGGTCTTCTCGTCGAGCTCGTTGAACATGGTCGAGTTCAAGGCGAGCTTTCTCTTGGACAGCTTTTCGATCTCCGAGGTCGCCTTTGCGGTGAGCGACATCAGGACGTAGCGTGCGTCGTCTGCTGCCGGCCGTCGCGATAGGAAGCCGCCCTTTTCGAGGGCCTTGGTCTGGTTGGTCACGAAGGCCGGGTGGACCCGCAGCTTGTTTGCGATGTCGATTCCGGCGACACCTCGCCCCTGGTCCAGTTCAGTGATTGCCATCAGGATCAGCCACTGCGGCTCGGTAATGCCCAGCAGTCCGGCCCAGCTGGTGTGGATGTCCTCCAGCTGGGAATGAATTTCAACGACGTTCCAGATAAAGTCCGTAATCGCCCTGTCGAGTTTCTTCTCGATCATGTGGCTCCCTCCCCATTTGTTCTATGAGCCATCTTTAATGGGATATCTTGGAAGCGTCTCGAAAATCGCGCGCCGACGACAGGGAGATACCGCGCAGCTGAAATCACAGGACAAATTATTGCTTGCAAAGAACAATTAATTTTATTATCGACTATCGTACTCTATTTCGCTGCTCTTGACCCGCTCGACGGACAGCGATGCGAGACCTCCAAGAAGCCCTCGGGATGCCCCCTGAGGGCTTTTCTTGTTTGGTTATATGGAATCTTCGCTACCAAAGCCGCCGCTGTTGCTCTTAAGCCACATCCCGGCCGGAACTGTCGATTCATCAAATCAATAAATTGAGGCAGTTGTTTTTATAAACTATATGTGAAGCCACGACGGAGGGGGGGCACCTCGCTGTCGTTTCAGTCCGGACCTTCGTGCGGATCTGAATTGATCGAAATTGAGAGGGTAAAGCGGCGTCCACCGAGGACCCGAGCCCCCTGAACCGACCTGGAGGTTTACTAATGAAGTTGACGAAGACACTCTTTCTCGGCTCGGCTGCCGGCCTGATGGCCGCCTCCGGGGCGTTCGCAGCCGATCTTCCCGTGAAGGCCAAGGCGGTCGAATACGTGAAGATCTGTTCGCTGTACGGCGCCGGCTTCTACTACATCCCGGGCACCGACACCTGCATCAAGCTCGGCGGCTACGTGCGCGCTGACGCGAACTTCAACACCAACTCGGACTTCAATCCGAACCAGGGCGGCACTGCCGGTGCTCGCAACCGCCTGATGAACTACTACACCTTCCGCGCTCGTGAAGACCTCAACATCGACACCCGCACAGCGACCGAATACGGCGTGGTCCGCACCTTCTTCGACGGCGTCTTCACCTGGACGAGCGGCAACTATACCCCGACCGGGTCGGCAACGGGCGCAACCCAGTACAGCGGTACGCTCGGTCTCAACGCTGCCGGCACCGGCCTCGTTGGTTCGAATGGTAGCGGCTCGGTCAACGGCACCGACGGCAACACCTCGGGTGGCGCACTCGGCGTGTACTACGCCTTCATTCAGTTCGCCGGCTTCACCATGGGTAAGGCCGTGTCGCAGTTCGACGCACCCTGGACCAACTATCCCGGCAACATCACCGACAACCTCGTCGGCGGCAGCGGCACGGTCACTGGTGTCAACCAGTTCACCTACACCGCCGACTTCGGTCAGGGCATCACGGCGTCGTTCTCGGCTGAAGACGTCTCGGCCTACTATCAGGCCGGAAACGTCAACATGACCGGCGCGACCGCGGGCGGCATGATCGGCGGCTCGTACGGCACCAACGCGATCGGCGGCACTCGTTCGCCGAACCTTGTTGGTACGGTCCGTGTCGACCAGGCCTGGGGCCTGTTCCAGGCGTCGGTGGCTGCGCATGACAACCACGTCGGTTATTACGGCGCGACCGAGCCGACCGGCCACCCCGACGACAAATGGGGTTGGGCGGTTCAGCTCGCTCTGTCGATCAAGAACATCCCGACCGGCGCGGGTGACACGATCAACATCCAGGGCGTCTACACCGACGGTGCGACCCGCTACAACTTCCAGAATCTGTCGGGCAGCAGCTACGCGCTGTACGGCAATTCGGGCATTGCTGGCTCTTACGGCAGCATCGGCTTCGCCAGCGCTCCCGATACGGTGTTCGTGACCGGCAGTTCGCAGGAAACCGTCAAGACCTGGGGTTTCCGCGGCGCTTACACCCACAACTGGGATCCATACTGGAACTCCTCGCTGTACGGTGCCTACGCACAGGCCCAGTTCGGCACGCTGGCCAAGACCACCCTCTGCGGCGCCGGCGGTGCTGGCGGCGTGTTCGGCGGCCTGGCCGGTGTGACGGGTTGTAACCCGGACTTCGCCATCGGCCAGCTCGGTGTCGTCACCCGCTGGACCCCGGTCAAGAACCTGACGTTCTCGGCTGACGTCTCCTGGACCCACCTCGACCAGAAGTACTCCGGTACGGTTGGCCTCGTCCCGAACGTTATTACCGCTAAGCCGGCCGCGGTTTACGAACTGAAGGACCAGGACTCGATCGCCATGATCCTCCGCGCTCAGCGCAACTGGTAAGATCTGTCGAAACACATGAACGAACACCCGGCGGGAAACCGCCGGGTGTTTTTTTTTGCGCAAAGCAGATGATGTAGGACGGCGAAGCCCCGGTGCCCGGATGGAGCGCAAGTGCGATCCGGGGCCGCTCGCGCGGTGTCTGGCACCTTCCCGGATTACGCTTGCGCTCCATCCGGGCTACGGGACCGCGCCTGTGTCGCTCCTCTGTCAATCGTTGGCCGCAAAAATATTCCACTTTACCGAAATTCGGTTTTGGCGTATGTGTCGCTCATCCCGGCTCATCCTTGAGGGGCGATCTTGTGGTCGTCACGTTCGCGAGCCGGGCTTGCGGTGGACGCGGCAGCGTTCGGGTACGAGTGGCTAAGGGCAGGGCGGATTGCTCTCCGTGAGCCCAAGGCTTCGTTCCGACGAGCGGCGCTGCTAGGCTTCGTCTCGTCTGTAAGTTTCCGGCTCCGTCGACAGGGCTGGAAAAACTGCGGCGAAATGGCGGGCCGTGCGTACGGCAAAACCGTGTGGTCCTGGCCGTCGTTGCTACGGTCAAGCCCTGGCGAATGCGGCATCTGCGTCAACCGGCGCGGTGCCGGTGAATTTCGCGAAGGCGAGGGAGGCCAAAGAGAACTCGGCTCCCGGGAGAGCACGGCATAAGCCGTCCAACCATCGCGCAGGGAAGGCCGAGTGATTGGCTACACCTGTATGCTGCTGTGCGGTTTCCTTGCGCTACATTTTCGCGCAGCGGACCGCGGGTGCCAGCCGGCACCCGGCCTTCCCTGCGCCCTCTTGGAAAAGAGGGTGGAGCTACCAGGCAAAGCTCGGGCGAAACGCGCCGCGAGGACGCGAAGCCGTGTCTGCGGCTACACACTCCCTGTCATCGCCCGGCTTGACCGGGCGATCAGTATTCCGAGACAGTTTATGACTGAACCGAGAAGCCGCGGCGCACTGGATTCCCCGCTTTCGTGGGAATGACAGTGGTGCTGGGAGGACGAAGCTGCCGCCTCATACGTCGTCATTGCGAGCGCAGCGAAGCAATCCAGTCTGCCGCCGCGGAGGGATTCTGGATTGCTTCCGCCTTCGCTAAAGCTTCGGCGGACACGTCGCTGCGCTCGCAATGACGGTTTGACGGAGTGTGCGCCACATTTCGTTCTCGCCAACGCTGCGCAATCTTCCGCAAGTAGCGCAGAATCCGCGCGCGGAAATAACGCGTGCCTTACCCTTGGTTCGCGACGCGCGCGCGGTCGAGGTGCTCCTCGATCTTGGGACGGTCGCGGGTGCGCTCGAAACTGGTGCAGAGCAGTTCGGTCTCCTCCAGCGAAACCGGCGCGCGATACAGCCGGCACATGAATTCGGCCGTTGCGCGTCCCTTGCCGGTACCCGGCCCGCGTTCGGCGAGAAACATGCAGTCTCGGCAGATGCTGGCATCGAGCCGCTGATGCGCCGCGTCGAGGTGATTGAGGATCTCGCGCAGCGAATCGCGCAGCCTGACGCACTCGTCGGGTCCGAGCGCGGTGACCGCGTTCAGCACGTGATTGATCGGATCGTGCTGGCTCAGGCACTTCTCGCCCTGCGCAGTGACGTGCAGCACGACAGAACGCTTGTCTTCGTGCGACGGCTTTCGCACCAGGAAGGATTTGCCCTCCAGCGTCTTCACGATCTGCGATGCAGTGGCCCTGGTGGCGCCGATGAAGCCGGCCAGCGCGGACGGCGTGCGCGAAAACCTGTTGGCGCGGCCGAGGAAGCGCAGCGCCATCCATTCTCGATCGCGCAACCCATGCTGATTGCCTTCGAAATACCAAGCCCTCGCCGCCTGAACCAGCAGCTCCACGGCTTCTCTTGCCAATGGCATGAATTCCTACCTTGCCCCGGGAAAAACGTTTGCGGCGCCCCGGAGCCGCCTTCGATCGTTGCGCACCAGCCGTTCGCGCGAAGCTGCAGCACCGGCAATGTCCGATACATGCACCGTGCTCTTCTCTCGCATGAAGGCACGGACTGCCCGGGGCCCGACCCGGACCGATGGGCATTGCAAGCTATGGCGCGGGAAGCGGTGTTGCTGATGGTATGCCATTCGCGGCGTCGTCGCACGGGAGCCCGAGTAGCCGTCGCCAGCAGACGATGGATCGGAGTAGTTCAACCGAAGCCCCTAAGGTTCAAGTCACACGCAGACGTTTCTTATCTTCGACGAAACGATGAATGAGCTTCTCAACAAAATCAAGTAGAGACCCTCTCGGAGACAGGATGTCGTCGCAGGCGAATGTAACGTTCAAGACAATCTCGCGCTTCGGGGACACATGATGGTGAACGCAATACGCTGTCCCACCAGCAACATGCACGCGACTATGCGACAGTTTTATTGCACGGCCCATTGTTGGCAGTCGTTGATGCAAGTTGATCGAAGCTTGTGCACGACGACGATGTGCCTCGGCATGTCATCCACAACTTGTGCGTTCTGCCAAGAATTGTCCGAGGGAACTCACAGGAAGTACACGCGGCGGTTGTCCGGGCCGGAGGATGGAGTCGCATTCGGCGCGGCTGCCTCACCCGAACGGTGGAGAAGATCACGGCCGAAACCGGAGACGGTCGCGCAGGCGCATGCGCTGTAAGCGTGGCGGCATGCGCAATCGCCTGTCGAAAACAACGAGCAAGGTGCGATCGCGGGCGCCTCGCGGCCGACCCAAGTTGAGACTTGCTAGTCGCCCTTGAGCATATCCCGCAGTTCGCGAAACGGATCGGCGCTTGGCGCAGCCGAGGCGTCCTGCCTCATCGCGCCGTAGATTCTCGGAACCATGTCGACCGCCTGATCGAGCCCCGAATCACGTCCCGTTTGGTATCCGCCCATCAGGCGAAGGTCGCGCGTGTCCTCGTATTTGGCGATCATGGCGCGCAGCTTGCTCACCAATTCGCGCTCTTCGGGATCCCAGACGTTATGGGCGAGGCGGGAGACCGAACCCAGAACGTCCACCGCCGGGTAGCGCGCCTGGTCGGCGATGTGCCTGGAGAGCACGATGTGTCCATCGAGTGTGCTGCGGATGGTATCGGCGATCGGCTCGTTGTGATCGTCGCCGTCCACCAGCACGGAGAAAATCCCGGTGATCGTCCCGGACCCCTCCTCGCCGGGGCCGGCGCGCTCCAGAAGGCGCGGCAGATCGGTGAAGACGGTGGGTGCGTAGCCGCGTGCGACCGCGGGCTCGCCGGCGGCGAGCGCAACTTCACGGGCTGCGTGGGCGAAGCGGGTGATCGAATCGACCATGAGCAGGACCGATTCGCCGCGGTCGCGGAAATATTCGGCGACCGCCATGGCCGTCTTCGGCGCCAGTCGTCGCATCATCGGGCTCTCGTCTCCCGTCGACACGATCGTGACGGCGCGGTGACGATCGGCGCCCAGCACGTCCTCGATGAACTCGCGCACCTCGCGGCCGCGCTCGCCGACCAGCGCCAGCACGACGGTGTCGAAGCCCTGACTGCGGGCGAGCATCGCAAGTAGCGTCGATTTACCGACGCCGGAACCGGCAAAGATGCCGACGCGCTGGCCGGCGCAGATCGGGGCGAACAGGTCGATGACGCGTACGCCGGTGCGCAGCGGCTTGTGGACCCGCGCGCGCTTCATGGCCGAAGGCGCCTCCGCCTCGGCCGAGACCGGACGCGACCCGGGGGTGAGAGGGCCCTGTCCGTCCAGCGGCGCTCCGAGCGCGTTGATGACGCGGCCCTTCCAGCTCGGATCTGGCGCGAAGGACAACGGGGGCATCCGGTAGGCGACCGAGCCGAGGCCGCCGGCGAACTGCCGGTCGAACGGCTTGGCGATGATGCCTTCGCTGTCGATCCGCACCACCTCGCCGATCTGGGGCTTGCCGCCGGAGTTGACGCCGATCAGCTCGCCGAGCCTGACGAAGCGCGACAGGCCGGAGACGCGGAAATGTGTCGACGCGATCTCGGAGATCGCGCCGCTGACGCTTGCCAGGGGAGTGCTCTGCTGAAGCTCCAGCAGCGCCCACTCAAGTTGCCGAAGAGCGTTCAAGGAAACCGTCCAACCTCATTGCGCGCGGAGCGCAGTCTATTTGCCGGGTTCGCCCAGCGTCCGGATTGCGTTCTGGAGCGAGCTCTCGGTGCCCTCGATCATCGAATTGGTGCCGTCGAAGGCGCGCGAGGCCGCGATCAGCTTCGTCAATTCCATCATCGGATTGGCGCCGGAGCCCTCGACATAGCCCTGCTTGAAGCCGTCGCGGGAGAAGTCGGCGATGGCTGTCGCAGGCCGGTTGGGCGTGACGCCCGAATTGCCGTAGCGGTCGAGATTGGCGTCGGCGGGAATGTTGAACAGGCCGATGGTGCCGATTTCGTTGTTGTCCTGGGTGATCGCGCCGCTGCGCGCGATCGAGACCGGTCCGCCGTTCGGATCGAGGGTGATCTGCGCGCCGCCGGAATCGATGACCGGGAAGCCGGACACGGTCTGAAGGTCGCCGTTGGCGGCGATCTGGAGGCGGCCGTCGCGCGTATAGACCGTGCCGTTCGGACCGGCGAAGGCGATCCAGCCCTGTCCGACCACGGCGACGTCGAGCGGGTTGCCGCTCTCGGTGATGCTGCCCATCTCGCGCGAGATGATGTTGTCGCCGGGCGAGGAAAAGGCGACCGGGTTCGCGCCCGCCTTGGACAGCACCGTCTCGAACTTCACCACGTCGGTGCGGAACGCCGCCGTGTTGACGTTGGCGACGTTGTTGGCGATCGTCTGGAGGCGCTTTTCGAGGGCGACCTGCGCCGACAATCCTACATAGAGGGCCGATTGCATGACTTACCTGTTGAACTTGATGTTCTGAAGTGTCGTGAGCACGTTGCTATCCATGCTGATCAACGGTGCGGCGCCGCCGATCAGGACCAGCGCCGGGTTGGTCGAGGTGTCGCTCTGGGCCTGGGTCGCATCCCACATCGCCGCGAAGCGCTGCACGAATTTGGTGACCTTGGCCGGGTCCTGGAAATCGGTGAGCTTGATCTTGCTGGTGATCATCTTGGCCTGGGCATCGATATCAGCCGAACTGATCGTCGACGGCAGCCCGAGCGCCGTCTGGACCACCTGCGTCATCGCCTTGTCCGCGAGGATCTGGTAGGAATTGGTGATCGTGGAGGCCTTGCGCGTGAAATAGAGCGCCAGCCGCAGGCCCTCGTTCTGGTCGCCCGCCTTCTCCTCCATCGTCTGCGTGACGTATTGGGTCGCGGTGCCGGTCGTGGCCGCGGCGGTTTGTGTCGCCTTGTCGCCAAGGGCGGCGAAATTGAACGCGGCGGCGAATTGCCGGTAGCGGGTGTCGGTCAGCTTGTTGGCGAAGGTCTTGTTATCGGCGATACCCTCGGTCAGCACCTTGCGCATGAACGCCTTGGCGTAGGTCATGTCGCTGAGGCCATATGCCTTCATCGCGTAGGAATAGAGGCGATAGTCCTTCAGGAAGTCGTCGATGGTCTTCACGTTGCCGATGTGGCTGAGGAAGTAATCGGTATCGCGGCTGACATCCGGCTGCGTCGCGACCTGTGTCAGCGACTTGCCCATGTCCTTGGTCAGTCTGGTGTAGTCCGCGATGGTGGATAGCATGACCCGCGCCCCTCTGGCCGCTCTCGCGACGTCGTCCCAAGCTGCCGTGAATCGCTTGCGCGAGGCTGGCGAGGGGGAAGCCAGCCTCGCGCAAGGCTCGCCGACTAGATATTCTCGATGGGATCGGTGATGGAGCGGCGCGTTGGGCAGTTTCGTGGGGATCGTCATCACGGTAGCGGCACTGCTGGGCGGATTCGCCGCCATGGGCGGGCATCTGGGCGTGCTCATGCAGCCGTGGGAGTTCGTGATCATCATGGGCACCGCGGCCGGCACCTTCATCATGGCCAATCCCTGGAAGACGGTCGCGGATACCGGGCTTGCCTGCGTGCAGGCAGTGACGGGGGCGGTGCCCGGCCAGCGCTACTATCTCGATCTGCTCGGCGCGCTGCACGCGCTGATGCGGGAGCTGCGGGGCAAGGGCCGCAACGAGGTCGAGGCGCATATCGACGATCCCGCGTCCTCCGAGATCTTCAAGGCGTTCCCGAGCGTGCTCGGAGATCCGTCGCTGCTCCAGTTTATCTGCGATTACGTCCGTCTCATCATCATGGGTAATGCGCGAACGCACGAGATCGAAGCGCTGATGGACGAGGAGATCCACACCATCGTGAAGAGCAAGCTGGCGCCCTATCACGCGCTGGTGGTGGTCTCGGAAGCTCTGCCTGCGCTCGGCATCGTCGCCGCGGTGCTCGGCGTCATCAAGGCCATGGGCGCACTCGACCAGTCGCCGAAGCTGCTGGGCGGCTTCATCGGCGCCGCCCTCGTCGGCACTTTCGCCGGCATTTTCCTGTCCTACGGCATCATTTCGCCCTTCGCGATGAAGGTGAAGATGACGCGCGAAAAGCGTTGCCGGCCCTACATCATCGTCAAGCAGACGCTGCTGGCGTTCATGAACGGCGCCATGCCGCAGATCGCCGTCGAGCACGGCCGCAAGATGATCGCGAGCCCCGAGCGGCCCTCGATCGACGTCGTCGAGAACGAGACGATCGCGGGGCCCAAGCCGGTCGTGACCGAGGTTGAACCGAAGGCTGCGCGCGCATCATGATGGAAGCCCTCGACGTCGATCAGCGCAAGCCGCTGCCGAACTATCTGCTGGACGCCGCCGGCATCTCGATCGAGCGCATGCCGATGCTCAATGTGATCTTCGATCGCATGGCGGCATCGTGCACGGACAGCCTGCAGCCGATGGCTGGAACGCCATGCTATTTCTCGGTCAACGGCATCACCAACGACCGTGTCGGCGACATCGTCAAGGACTACGAGGCCAACGCGGTTGCGGCCGTGCTCTATGCCGAGCAGTGGGACTCCCGCATCATCATCATGCTCGACCGCGACTTCGTGTTCACGATGGTCGAGGCGATGTTCGGCTCCGATGGCGCCGAACCGCCGCTCGACGTCGAGCGCAGCTTCTCGAACATCGAGATCCGCCTGGTCCAGGCGCTGTTCGAGCGGTTCGCCAAGGCGCTGCAATCCGCTTTCGCCGGCACCTCCAACGTCACCTTCCGCGTCGAGCGGGTCGAGACCGCCATGGCGTCGCTGGCGATCGGGCGCAGCGGCAACATGTCGATCTGCGCGAACATCATGCTGCAGGCGCTCTACCGCGGCGGTCAGATGTTCCTCATCATTCCGCACTCCGCGCTCAACCCGCTCAGGCAGAAGCTTGCGACCGTCGTCGTCAGCGACGGCCGCGCGGCCGATCCGCGCTGGCGCGAGCAGATGGAGACCGAGGTTCACCGCACCGAGGTGACGCTGAGTGCCGTGCTGGACGAGAAGATGATTTCGCTCGGCGACGTCGTGAAGTTCCAGGTCGGGCAGGTGCTCGAGCTCGAAGCCACGCCGCGCACGCTGGCCCGGCTCGAGAGCAACAACCAGGTGCTGTTCTGGTGTCAGATCGGCCAGCTTGATGGCTATTACGCCATGCAGGTGGCAGATCCCGTCGATCAGAAACGGGAGTTCGTCGATGATATCCTATCTCGTTGATGCCGTGCTGCTGATCGCGCTCGCCTTCACCAGCATGCGGGTGACCCGGATGCATCGTGAGCTGGCGCGGCTGCGCAGCTACCAGGGCGAGTTCTCGACCATCGTCCAGGAGACGGCGGGCACCTTCGACACGGTCATCACCGCGGCGCATGATTCTACCGCAAATCTCGGGCGGCTCGCCAACGTGCTGAGCACGAAGATCGATCAGGCCCACGAGGCGATCGCGGCGCTCGATGCGAGGAGTGGGCTCGGATCCGCGGCGACCGCGGGCGGCGCCGACGTGAACAAGCATTGAAGCCGAAACCGGCGGAATAAATACGGTCGGAACGTCGCGGCGCTCCGGGAGTGGAAATACCAAGAGGCGATACCAGATGGCGCAATCCTTCGATTATGAGTCAGCATCGGCGTCCGACGAGGGGCATACCGAGACATCTCCGCTGGAGCGGCTGGCGGAGATCGCCGCGCGCACTGCGGAGGAGACCGGCAAGTTCGCCAATGTCGATGCCATTCTGCGCATTCCCGTGACCATGCAGGTGGTGCTGGGATCGGCCACCATTCCGGTGGCAAACCTGATGAAGCTCGGCCGCGGCGCGGTGGTTCCGCTCGACCATCGGGTCGGCGAACCCGTCGACGTCGTCGTCAACGGCCGCGTCGTCGCCCGCGGCGAGGTGGTCGTGGTCGAAGAAGACAATTCCCGCTTCGGCGTCTCGCTCACCGAAATTGTCGGGCCGTTGGGACAGGGTGATACCTGACCATGGCGGCACAGGTCGGCATGGCTCCCATCAAGCAGCGAGGCGTTGCCACGCTGGGCGGGACGGAGAAGGTCGCGGCACTCCTGCTCGCCATGGGCCGGCAGGCGGCCGCGAGCGTGCTCGCGCAGTTCGAGCCGCAGGATATCCGCACCGTTACAAAGGCCGCGGCCGAGCTGCGGCCGATCACGGCGCAGGAACTCGAAGCGATCGTCGAGGAGTTCGCCCAGCAATTCTCGATGGGCGCCAACATTCTCGGCACCCTCGGCGGCCTGGAAGCCGTGCTCGGCGACGTGCTTCCGGCCGACCAGGTCTCGGCCATCATGTCGGACCTGCTCGGCAATTCGAGCCGGTCCGTGTGGGACCGCGTCTCGTCGGTGTCGGAAAACTCACTGGCAAGCTACCTGTCCAAGGAGCATCCGCAGACCGCGGCGCTCATCCTGTCCAAGGTCAAGCCGTCCTGCGCCGCCAAGGTCATGAGCCAGCTGCCGTCGAGCCTGCGCAACGAGCTGATGCGGCGCGTGCTCAGCCTCAAGCCGATCGTCGACGACGCCCTGAGGGTCCTCGAGAAGACGCTGCATGAGGATTTGACGCTGAACTTCGCCCGCAACCTCGGCGCGGACACTTATGCCCGCGTCGCCGACATCATCAACAAGATGGAGCGCGGACACATCGAGGACATGCTCAAGAGCCTGTCGGAGAAGCGGCCGAAGTCGGCCGAAGTGCTGAAGGAGCTGCTCTTCACCTTCGACGACGTGACCAACCTGACGCCGAAGGCGCGCACCATGATCTTCGACCAGGTGCCGACCGATCGCATCGTCATCGCGCTGAAGGGCACCGACAAGCACTTCCGCGAGATGATCCTGTCCTCGGTCGCCTCGCGCGTCCGCCGGGTTGTCGAGCACGAACTCGCCATTGGCGAACCGTCGAACCAGCGCGACGTGCTGGAGGCGCGGCGCGTGATCACCGACCTCGCGCTCGACCTCGCAGAAAAGGGCGAAATCGAGCTCAACCCCGAGCAGGAGGATGAGCTGGTCTTCCGCTGACCGCTGAACCGGCATGGCAGAAACAACCGATCAGGAGAGCAAGACAGAAGAGCCGACCGAGAAGAAAGTCCGCGATGCGCTCGAACAGGGCAAAATCCCGGTCTCTCGGGAGGCTTCCATCTTCGCGTCGATGGCGGCTCTGATGGTGATCCAGATGTTTCTGATCGGTCAGGGCGTGCAGCAATTGACGCCGATGCTGACGGGCTTTCTCGACGATCCCGACGGCTTCCCTCTCAGCACCGGGGCCGACGCCCTCAATCTTCTCACCGTGGTAGGCCTTCAGGCATTGCGATTCCTGGTGCCGCTAGTTGTCACTCTGTCGGCGTTCGGGCTGGCAGCCTCGCTGTTGCAAAATGCTCCCAGCCTGGTGCTCCAGCGCATCACGCCGGACCTTTCGCGAATCTCGCCGCTCAGCGGCTGGAGCCGGCTGTTTGGATCGCAGGGCCTTGTCGAGTTCGCCAAGTCGCTGTTCAAGCTCGCCGCGGTGACTATCGTCGTCGTGTTCGTTCTGCGCTCGTCGGAAGCGAAGGCGTTCGAGGCGATGTACACTGATCCGGTCGCGCTGCCGGAGATGATTCTCAATATCGCCATGCGAATCGTCTCGGCGATCTGCATCGCGACCATCGTCCTGGTCGCGGTCGATCTCGCCTGGGCGCGCTTCCACTGGCGGCGCGAGCTGCGCATGACGCGGCAGGAGATCAAGGACGAGCACAAGCAGGCCGAAGGCGATCCGCTGATCAAGGCGCGCCTGCGCTCGCTGGCGCGCGACCGCTCGCGCCAGCGCATGATCGCCTCCGCATCGCGCGCGACGTTGGTGATCGCGAACCCGACGCACTTCGCGATCGCGCTGCGCTACAATCGCGAAGAAAATCCGGCCCCGATCGTCGTGGCGAAGGGCATGGACGTGATTGCGCTGAAGATCCGCGAAGTCGCCGAGCAGAACCGAATTCCGGTGATCGAGAACAAGGCGCTGGCGCGCGCGCTCTACGAGGCGGTTCAGGTCGACCAGGTGATTCCGGCGGAGTTCTTCCGGCCGGTCGCCGAGATCATCTACTTCCTGCAGTCCAAGCAGACGCCGCGGTCCGAGAAGGTCCAGTAGAATTCCGAGGACGGCGTCTGTTCCATCAGCCTGACGAAAGCTTGCGACCCTAAGGTTACGCCGTCTGAACCAGAATGGTGCTGCCGTGGGACCGCTCTATCTCTTCGAACTCGCATCGTCGCAGGCGCGATACCTCGAGCTCCGCCAATCGACGATCGCCACCAACGTCGCCAACGCCAACACGCCGGGCTTCAAGGCGCGCGACGTCGAACCCTTCAACAAGGTGCTCGACGGCATGCCAGTGAGACTGGCGACCACGTCGCCGTCGCACCTGCAGCTCTCCCCAGGCGAGAGCGACACGCGGGCGACCGCGAAGAAGGACAGCTGGGACGTGGTTCACTCCGGCAATTCCGTCAGTCTCGAGCAGGAAATGATCAAGGGCAGCGACGTCAGTCGCGACTACTCGATGAACTCGGCTATCGTGCGGTCGTTTCACCGCATGCTGCTGTCGAGCGCGAAGACCTGAGGTGAACTGACATGCTGGACTCACTGCAATCCTCGTTGACGGTCGCGAGCTCCGGGCTCGAAGCGCAGTCGACGCGCATGCGCATCGTCTCGGAGAACCTCGCCAACGCGACGTCGACGGGGCGTGCCGCCGGCGCCGATCCCTATCAACGCAAGACGATCACCTTCGATGCAGCGATGGACCGCGCCTCGGGCGCGCAGCTGGCGAAGGTCAAGGAAATCGGCGTCGACACCACGCCGTACCGCGTGGAGTACGAGCCGGGGCATCCCGCTGCCGACAAGGCCGGCTACGTCAAGCTGCCGAACGTCAACATGATGATCGAGATGGCGGACATGCGGGAAGTCAACCGCTCCTATGAAGCCAATCTCCAGGTCGTGAAACAGGTGAGGTCGATGCTGGGCATGACCATCGACCTGCTGAGGAGCTGACAATGCTTGAAGCAATTTCATCCACGGCGATCTCAACTGCGCAGGCGGCGAGCCGCGCGACCGAGGCGCAGGCCATCTCGCCGGCGGCCACGCCCGCGATCCAGTCCGGCGGCGACGTCGGATTCGAATCGGTCATGAAGCAGGTGACGACGGACGCGATCGGGACGCTGAAGGCGGGCGAGGCTGCCTCGATCTCGGCGATGCAGGGCAAGGAATCGACGCGGCGCGTCGTGGAGGCGCTGATGTCGGCCGAGCAGGCCTTGCAGACGGCGGTCGCAGTTCGCGACAAGGTCGTGCAGGCCTATCAAGAAGTCGTTCGGATGTCGATCTGATCAAGGAGTGACGCTGTGAAATCGCTTGCTATCGCGGCCACGGGCATGAACGCCCAACAGACCAACATCGAAGTCATCGCGAACAACATCGCCAACATCAACTCGACGTCGTACAAGCGGGCGCGTGCCGAGTTCACCGATCTGTTCTACCAGATGGACCGCATGCAGGGCGTTGCCAACACCAGCGGCTCCTCGCCGATTCCGGAAGGCGCCAATCTCGGCCTCGGCGTCAAATCGGCGGCGATCCGCAAGCTGCACATCCAGGGCGCGCTCACGCAGACAGGCAATCCCTACGACATGGCGATCAACGGCCGCGGCTGGTTTCAGGTGCTCGGCCCGAACAACGAGGTGCAGTATACCCGTGCCGGCTCGTTTAACACCAATGCCAACAGCCAGCTCGTCACGACCGACGGCTATCTGCTGGATCCCGCCATCACGGTGCCGCAGGGAACGGTCCAGGTCACGGTCAACCAGACCGGACAGGTGTTTGCCAAGCTGGATACGGAAGTGAACCCGAGGCAGATCGGCCAGCTCAACCTCGCCAATTTCGCCAACGAGGCCGGCCTCGAACCGCTGGGCAGCAATCTCTATCGCGAAACCACGGCGTCCGGCACGCCGGTCGTCGGGCTGCCCGGCGATTCCGGCTACGGCAAGATCAACCAGCAATATCTCGAAGCCTCGAACGTCGACCCGGTCAAGGAAATCACCGAGTTGATCTCTGCCCAGCGTGCCTACGAAATGAATGCCAAGGTCATCCAGGCCTCGGATGAAATGGCCCAGACGGTCTCGAAGGGCATGCGCTAGTTCCGGTGTATCCATGTTGAACAGGATGGGCTCGATCATACGCGGGTTGGCCGCCGTGCTGCTGGTTCTCGTCTCGGCGCGTCCCGCCGCGGCCGAGGAGAAGCGGCTTCCCGTGCCGGCCGTCTCGATCCGCGCCGGCGAGCTGATCCGTGACGACATGATTACCGAGCGTGCCTTCGCGCCGAACGTGCTCGGCGTGGCCATGTTCATCGAAGGACGCCAGGTCCTGGTCGGCCGTATGGCGCGTCGCGCGCTGCTCCCCGGCCAGCCGATCCCGACCAACTCGGTGGAGGATCCCTGGACGGTCGCCCGCGGCGCGATGGTCAAGGTCGTGGTCGAAGACAGCGGCCTGTCGATCGTGACCTACGGCGCAGCGATGCAGTCGGGTGCGCCCGGCGCGCTCATCCCGATACGAAATACCGATACGGGCGTGATCATCAGGGGCGTCGTCCAGCCGGACGGCACCGTCAAGGTCGTGGACGGGTCATGACCAGAGTCCTGCTTGCGCTCGTCCTGCTCGTTTCCGCCGCCAGCGCCCAGGCCGCCGTCCGCATCAAGGACATCGCGGACATCAAGGGATTGCGCGAAAACCAGATCGTCGGCTACGGCCTCGTCATCGGCCTGAACGGCACCGGCGACACGCTCCGCAATGCGCCGTTCACGGAGCAGTCCCTGCAATCGATGCTCGAGAACATGGGCATCAATGTCCGGAACGAGACCACGAGCACCAACAATCCGCCGCGTCCGACGACGCTGCGCACGCGCAATGTCGCGGCCGTGATGGTGACCGCGGACCTGCAGCCCTCGATCGGTGCGGGCGAGCGCATGGACGTGACCGTGTCGTCGCTCGGCGATGCGACCTCGCTGCTCGGCGGCACCCTGGTGATGACGTCGCTGCGCGCGGCGGACGGTGCGGTCTACGCGGTGGCGCAAGGCGCGGTCACGGTCGCCGGTTACAGCGTGGGCGGTCAGGCCCAGAACGTCAGCCAGGGCACGCCGACCGCGGGCCGCATTCCGAACGGCGCGCTGGTCGAGCGCGAGGTGCAGGGTAGCCTCCACGAAATGGAGTATCTTGTGCTGGAGCTCAAGAACCCCGACTTCGTCACCGCAACGCGAATCCTCGACGCCATCAATCGCTACGCGGGCGGACGCTACCGCGCGCAGATCGCCTTCGAGCGCGACTACCGCACCATCGTGCTGTCGAAGCCGCGCCATATCGGACCGGTCCGCTTTCTCGCCGAAATCGGCGAGCTGACCGTAGAGCCGGACACGCCGGCGCGGGTCGTGATCAACGAACGTACCGGCACCGTGGTGATCGGACGCGACGTACGGATATCGACCGTTGCCGTGACGCACGGCAATCTGACGGTCCGCGTCACCGAGCTTCCCGTGGTGTCGCAACCGGCGCCCTTCTCGAAAGGGCAGACGGTGGTCGTGCCCCAGACCGTGGTCGAGGCCAACGAAGCCGGATCGCAGGTGGCGATCCTGAGCGGCGTCGATCTCCAGCGCCTGGTGCGCGGCCTGAACCAGATCGGCCTGAAACCATCCGGCATCATCGCGATCCTCCAGGCGATCAAGACGGCCGGCGCCCTCCAGGCGGATGTCATCGTGCAATGACGCGTAAGCGCCGTGCAAGCTTGGTCGCTCAATGCTCTCTCGACCGAGAATCGTACGCGGGCCGATGTTGAAGCTGGATCATAAAGCCAAACTCCTCCTCTTGGTCGCGGCCTCCGCGCTCGCGAGCGCTTCGCCCGTTCTGGCGCTGGATGAGGCCAAGCCGTCGAAGCCGCTCAACCTGCTGTCCTTCGCACGCGCCCGCGCGCCTGGCCCGCAGAAGCCGATCTCGTCGATCCCGAGCGACAATGCATCGATGCGAGCGACGGCGTGGGCAGCCGAAGATTCGGGACCCGCGACCACGGGTGCCGTGCCGGCCTCCGAGAAGCCCGCGCCGGCAGCCACAGCCGCGCCGCGACCGGCCAAGCCCGGCAGCGTCACGGCACCGCCGAAGCCGGTACCGCCCCAGGCCGCTGCAACCGCGGACAACGAAGTCGCCCTGTTCTGCAGCAATGTCGCCGACCCCGCCGTCGATGCAAGGCTGGCTTGGCAGCTCAAGGAGCTGGAAAAGGCCGAGAACCAGCTTCGCGAGCGGATCGCCGAGGTCGAGGCCAAGCGCGCGGAATATGAGAAGTGGATGGCATTGCGCGACGACTTCCTGAAGAAGGCCGAAGCGAGCGTCGTCGAGATCTACTCGCGCATGAAGCCGGATGCCGCCGCAACCCAGATCGCCGGAATGGCAGACGAGACGGCTGCGGCCGTGCTCGCAAAGCTCAGCCCGAGGAGCTCGAGCGCAATCTTCAACGAGATGGAGACGGGGCGCGCGGCGCACCTCGCCGATCTGCTCGGCGGAATGCGTCGCGTGGATGACGGAAAGACCAAATAGATGAAGAACCTGATCCTCATCCTGTCGCTGTTCTCGCTTGCCGGATGCGTCACTGATCCGGCCGAGGTCCTGACTGGCCCGCGATTGTCGCCGGTCGGGAGCGGGCTGAGGACGCAGGCCGATCCGATTCCCGTGACGCCCCGTATGCACTCGCCCGTCAGCTATCGCTCGACCTGGGACGATGGCACCGACCTCTACCGCGATCCCCGCGCCCGGCGCGTTGGCGACGTCGTGACGGTGATCATCTCGATGCAGGACAAGGCCAAGCTGGACAACAAGACCGGCCGCTCGCGAGATTCGCAGATCAAGTTCGGGCTCGACTGGCTGATGGACGTTGCGGGATGGCAGGACAAGGGCTCGACGAGCGCCAACCTCAACACCAACACCCAGATCAAGGGCAACGGCCAGATCGACCGCACAGAGGATATCAAGCTGTCGATCGCGGCCATCGTCACCGACGTGTTGCCGAACGGCAATATGATGATCAGCGGCTCGCAGGAATTCAAGGTCAACACGGAAATGCGCGTGCTCAACGTCGGCGGCATCGTGCGTCCACGCGATATCTCGCGAACCAACACGATCTCCTACGAGAAGATCGCCGAGGCACGCGTGGCCTATGGCGGTCGCGGAAATCTCTCTGACGTGCAGCAGCCTGGATGGGGACATCGGATCTATGACGCCGTGGCACCGTTCTGAGATGCGCGACCGTCGGGCCGCGTCGCGGGGGCAGGGGACGTCATGCGCCTGATTGCAGCCATCCTGGTGTTGACCCTGATCGCGATCGGTGCGGGCGCGCTTGCCGGCCTGCATCTGTTTGCGGCCGCCGAGCGCGTCGCCGATGCGAAGAAAACCGCCACGCCGCCGCCTCTTGCCTCGAGCTACGCCGGCAGCGCGCGGCTCAGGAAGCTGTCCCCGATCGTGACTAATCTTGGCGCGCCGGCCAACAACTGGGCCCGCATCGAAGCCTCCATGGTGACCGAGAGCATGAGCGACGAGGATGCCGGCATCCTGGCGGCCCATGTCAGCGAGGACATCGTCACCTATCTGCGGTCGGCGACGGTGGCGCAGTTCGAGGGATCGCGCGGGCTTCAGCACCTGCGCGACGACCTGACCGAACGCGCCAATATCCGCTCCTCGGGCAAGATCCGCGAATTGATCATTGAGACGTTGGTGATTCAGTGAAACTGAGAGTCCTGCTGCTTGCGTTGCTCCTGGTCGTGCTGCCCGAAGTGGCACTGGCCCAGATTCCGGACCTCAATTCGCTGCTGCCCCCGGGCAACGGCTCGACCAGCGGCCGGATCATCCAGCTGATGGCGGTGATCACGGTGCTGTCCGTGGCGCCGGGACTGCTCATCATGGTGACGAGCTTCACGCGATTTGCGGTGGCGCTGTCGTTCCTGCGGGCCGGTCTCGGCCTCCAGACCACGCCGGCAAATCTGGTGCTGATCAGCCTCGCGCTGTTCATGACCTTCTACGTGATGGCGCCGACCTTCGACCGCGCCTGGGAAACCGGCATCCAGCCGCTGATGAAGAACGAGATATCGGAGGAAGAGGCCTATCTGAAGATCACCGATCCGTTCCGCGAATTCATGCTGGCCCATGTTCGCGACAAGGATCTGCAGACGTTCGAATCGCTGGCCGCGGAGAGCTTCCGCAGGAAGTTCGACGACAAGCGCGTCGACATGCGCGTCATCATTCCGGCCTTCATGATTTCCGAGCTCAGGCGCTCGTTCGAAATCGGATTCCTCATTATCCTGCCGTTCCTCGTCATCGACATGATCGTGGCGACGGTGACCATGTCGATGGGCATGATGATGATGCCGCCGACGATCCTCGCACTTCCGTTCAAGATGCTGTTCTTCGTGCTGATCGACGGCTGGAACCTGCTCGCCTCCGGGCTGGTGCGGTCGTTCTCGTAGCGGCAACGAGCGCCAGCCGGATGGTTATGGTTAGCGAGAAGTACCGGACTATGGTTAGCAATAGGTACTGTTAACCATCTGATTTTACAGCGTAATTCAAGCCGATCTTAATCTGCGCGCAAGATTCGGCGTGTTAGCAATGCGGCACGGCGGGTTGGACCCCACCCATATCAGTCCAAAGGCATGATGCCGCCCCTCCGTACCGGTGAAAGCCCGGTATGTCCCCTCGTGAAAATGTAACGCGTACATAAAGGGACATTCGCAATGTCAAGCCTGCTTACGAACTCGACCGCCATGACCGCACTCCAGACCTTGCGGTCTGTGAGCTCGCAGCTCTCCACCACGCAGACCCGCATCTCCACCGGCCAGCGCGTCTCGACCGCCTCGGACAACGCTGCCTATTGGTCGATCGCGACGTCTATGCGCGCCGACAACGCCGCGCTCTCGGCGGTCTCCGACTCGCTTGGTCTGTCGGCCGCGACCGTCGACACCGAATATACCGCTCTGACCACGGTCATCGGCGACAAGGACTCCGGGCTGACCAAGCTCCAGTCCCTGCTGGTCGAAGCCAAGACCGCCGGTATCGACCGCAGCAAGATCCAGGCCGACGTCACCCAGATCCAGCAGCAGATGAAGGCGACAGCCAGTGCGGCGACCTTCAATGGCATCAACTGGCTGAGCACGACCGCCACGACGCCGACGACCTTCAGCCTCGTGTCATCGTATTCGCGTATCGGCGGCACGCCCACCATCGGCTCCATCACCGTGACGACCGCCAACTACTCGCTCTACACCTCGGCGCAGGGCGGCATTCTGGACACGGCTGGTTCGACCGCTCCGTCGATCGACACGATGAGCATCTCCGCACTGACCGACTCGGCAGCTGACCAGACCACGCTCGATGGCTACATCGCGCAGGTCACCGCTGGCATCAACTCGGTTGCCTCGGCCGCCGCCAATCTCGGTGCCGTCAAGAACCGCCTCTCGACCAACACGGACTTCGTGAAGTCGCTGATGGACTCGGTGGACCGCGGTATCGGCCAGCTCGTCGACGCCGACATGAACCAGGAGTCCACCCGGCTGTCGGCCCTCCAGGTCCAGCAGCAGCTTGGCGTGCAGGCGCTCTCGATCGCCAATAACAGCAGCCAGAGCATCCTGTCGCTGTTCCGCTAAACCTCGAACCATCCGGGGAGGGCCGCGCTTCTCGCGAAGCGCGGCCCTTTCGCTTGGCCGTGACGTCGCGCGCCGTAATTTCGGCTGCCCTGTTGCGGTCAAGACACAGGGCCACAAGCCCCGCACAAGCTTCGCGGGCTATCGTCGCCGTTACGACAGGTTGGGCCTTGACGCTTTTGCGCAGCCCAAAGGCATGACGCCGCCCTGCCGTACCGGTGCAAGTCCGGTATGTCCCCAACTCAATCCAATCTCCAAAGGGACATCAAAATGGGTTCTAGCCTCCTCACCAACTCGTCTGCAATGACCGCGCTGCAGACCCTTCGCAACGTCAGCTCGCAGCTCGCGACGACGCAGAACCGGATCTCAACCGGTATGCGTGTTTCGACCGCCTCAGACAACGCCGCCTATTGGTCGATCGCGACGTCGATGCGCTCCGACAACGCCGCGCTTTCCGCGGTTTCCGACTCGCTCGGTCTGTCGGCTGCGACCGTCGACACCGAATATACTGCTCTGACCTCGGTCATCGGCGACAAGGACTCCGGCCTGACCAAGCTCCAGGCGCTGCTGGTCGAAGCCAAGACCGCTGGTATCGACCGCACCAAGATCCAGGCTGACATCACCCAGATCCAGCAGGATATGAAGCTCAAGGCCAACTCGGCGACCTTCAACGGCATCAACTGGCTGAGCACGACCGCCACGACGCCGACGACCTTCAACCTGGTGTCGTCGTACTCGCGCGTCGGCGGTACGCCCACCATCGGCTCCATCACCGTGACGACCGCCAACTACTCGCTCTACACCTCGGCGCAGGGCGGCATTCTGGACACGGCCGGTTCGACCTCTCCGTCGATCGACACGATGAGCATCTCCGTGCTGACCGACTCGGCAGCTGACCAGACCACGCTCGACGGCTACATCGCGCAGGTCACCGCCGGCATCAACTCGGTGGCCTCGGCCGCCGCCAATCTCGGTGCCGTCAAGAACCGCCTCGCGACCAACACTGAGTTCGTCAAGACCCTGATGGACTCCGTGGACCGCGGTGTCGGCCAGCTCGTCGACGCCGACATGAACGCGGAATCGACCCGGCTTCAGGCGCTCCAGACCCAGCAGCAGCTCGGCGTTCAGGCGCTCTCGATCGCGAACCAGAACAGCCAGAGCATCCTGTCGCTGTTCCGCTAGGCCGCGGCTTCGAAAACGACCGTGCTCCTCAGGGAGCACGGTCTCCGCCATGAACGGCGGATCTGACGGCACACGACGTGCTCACATCGACCTCCTGACGCCACCTTCCAGGCAACACGCCGTCGCCGATCGCACCGCGATGCGACCGGACGTCCGCTTGTTGCCGACGCGCGCGATTGCGTCACTCAGTCTCTTGTAAAATTGCAACGCCTCGCCTGCGAACCGACACATTCGTGGTCTCGCGCAACCTTCAGACAAGGTTGGCAGCAGAGTGTCCTCTACGTTCGCATTGGTATGAGGTCACATGCTGTTCAGTCGTGCGCAGATACAGCAACTGCTCAACAATCTGCTGGAGCTTGGGCCGCGACGCCTGATGGCCTTGGGATTGATCGGTTTCGCCGTTCTCGTCACCGTCGTGGGCGGCGCCTATTATCTGAGCCGGCCTGAATTCGAAACGCTCTATACGGGCCTTTCCCGCGAAGACGTGACGCGCATGGGTGCCGCGCTGCGCGAGCAAAACATTACCTTCGACGTCAACACCGCCGGCGACGCGGTCTCGGTGCGTCCGAGCCAGACCATGCAAGCGCGGATGCTGCTCGCCGAGAAGGGGCTGCCGACCAGCGCAAATTCCGGCTACGAGCTGTTCGACAAGATCGGGTCGCTGGGTTTGACCTCGTTCATGCAGGAGGTCACCAAGCTCCGGGCGCTGGAAGGCGAAATCGCCCGCACGGTGCAGTTGATGAAGGGCGTGAAGGCGGCGCGGGTGCATATCGTGATGCCGGTGCGGGGGTCGTTCCGCGCGACGCAGCAGCCGCCTTCGGCATCGGTCGTGCTGCGCACCGACGGCGCGATCGAGGCACGCACGGCGCAGTCGATCCGTCATCTCGTCGCGGCGGCCATTCCGGGCATGACTCGCGACAAGGTCACGGTGCTGGACGCCGACGGTTCGATGCTGCTTGCCGAAGAGGACGAGGCGACTGCTGCTCCGACCAAGATGGCGAGCCTGCAGAAGACGGTCGGCGGGATGGTGCAGGAGAACATCCGCAAGGCGCTGACGCCGTATCTTGGCCTCGACAATTTCGAAGTGAGCGTTGCATCGCAGCTCTCCACCGACAAGCGGCAGATCAACGAAACCGTCTACGATCCCGAAAGCCGCGCCGAGCGCTCGGTCCGGAATGTCCGCGAGAACGAGAAGTCACAGAACGCGGATCGTTCGCAGCCGACCACGGTGCAGCAGAATCTTCCCGACCAGCAGGTGAACGCCGGCGGCACCAAGAATTCCAGCGAGGACAAGACTCGCCGCGAGGACGTCACCAATTTCGAGGTCTCGTCCAAGACCACGACGACGGTGAGCGACGGCTATTCGGTGAAGAAGCTGTTCATTGCCGTGCTGGTGAACCGCGGGCGGCTCATTGCCGACCTCGGCGACAAGAGCAACCAGGCCATCGTCGACAGCAAGCTCGCCGAGATCAGCCAACTCGCGGCCACGGCCGGCGGGCTGGACAAGGCGCGCGGCGATCAGATCCAGGTGACGGCCGTCGATTTCATCGAAGGCTCGCGCGAACTGGCGCCGGTGCCGCCGATCAGCTTCGTCGAGATGATCAACAAGCAGCTCGGCAGCGTCATCAACGCGGTCACGATCCTGGCCGTCGCTTCGATGCTGGTGTGGTTCGGACTTCGTCCTGCAGTCAACGGCATTTTGACCCATCGCGCGGCGCAGGAGCAGACCGAGGCCGCGGAAGCTGCCCAGCTCGAGGCGGCCGCCGGCGCCCTTGCATTGGCAGACAGCGAGGAGAGCGAGCTCAACCTGGTCGAAGACCTCGAAGGCAAGATGCAACGAACGCCGCAGAAGCGGTTGGAGCAGATCGTCCGTCTCGATCAGATGCAGGCGGCAGCGATCCTTAAAGACTGGATGCGACGCGAGGAGGCGGCATGAACGCGGCAATCGGAAAGCTCCTGACGCAGTTCGACGCGAACGGGCGGGTCAAATCGCCTCCGCCTCCACCGCCGCCCAAAATCCAGGATGTGCTGACGAGGCCGAAGGAAGCCCGGCGCGAGCCTCAGCCGCAGCCCCAGACCCATTCGCAGCCGCAGCTTCAGTCGCCGCCTCCGGCGCCGAAGGCGGAAGCCCCGGCGGCCAATCTCCTGGATGATGCCTTTCGGCGCGGGCATGCGGCCGGCGTCGCGGAGGGTGAGTCCAGGATCGCCGAGGAAAGAGTTCGCAGCGCGATCCGGCTCGGCGAAGAGCGGGCCAAGTGGTCCGACCAGCAGGCGGTGGCGGTCGTCAGCGGCTTCGAGACGGCTTGCCGCGAAATCGAGACCAACATCGCGAGCTCCGTTGCGCGGATATTGCTGCCGTTCCTCGCCGATGCGGTCCGCGACAAGGCGATCGGGTCGCTGGTCGAGCAGATTGCGGCGCTGACCGGCAATTCGCCGGTGCCGGTCTTCAAGGTCACCGGCCCGAGCGAACTGCTCGACCTGGTGAGGACGCAGCTCGGGACGGCGCGGCGAACCGGCATCGAGTATGAGGCCGCCGATACTTTCGAGGTTCGCGTCGTGGCCGACCAGACCGTGATCGAGACGCAGATCACAGCCTGGAGCGAGCGCCTGAAAGAGGCGCGCCGGTAGTCCGTCATGAATGAGGTCAAGTCAGAACTCGTCATCATCCGCCGGCGGAGCGCCTTCGACGACGAGAAACCGCACGGCGGCGTCTGGAAGATCGCCTATGCGGACTTCATGACAGCGATGATGGCGTTCTTCCTGGTGATGTGGCTGATCAATGCACTCAACCAGGATCAGAAGCAGGTGGTCGCGAGCTATTTCAATCCGATCAAGCTCGCGGAGAACGCACCTGCCCCGAAGGGACTCAAGGATCTCTCCAAGAAGGAGCCGTCGTCGTTCGACGGCCAGGACGGCAGGCGCCAGCCGGGAGGACCGAGCGAGGAACGTCGCGGTGACTCTCCGACGGCCGAGAAGCCGCCCTTCTACGAGGAGAAGGTCCTGTTCCGCGATCCCTATACGACGCTCGCCGAGATCGCCAGCAGTGCGAACCAGGCCTCGGGTCAGCGGCGCGCCGGCGCCCTGACGTCCGCCGAAGAGGATGGCCTCAAGGGAGGCGACGCCTACCGAGATCCGTTCGATCCCGGCTATTGGAAGCTTGCGCCGCAGGCGACCAAGGATGCCGATCGCATCATCGAGGGCGAACCCAAGCCCAAGCCAGAGCCCGAGTTCAAGTCGAATGCGTCCACGCGCGACACTGCGTCCGGGACAGGCCAGGGCGAGCCGCAGGCACGCCGAGCCAGGCAGGACGATGCCGGCGGAAGCGTGGCTCCGAACGGCGACGCGTCGTCCGGAAGCCTGTCGCCTCTGCTGCCGCCGGGGCCCGCGTCGTCGCTGTTCTCACGCGAAGGGAGCGCGCAGCCGGGTGCCCAAGCTGGTAATCAAGCCAATGCCGCCGCGCAGCCGCGTCCCAACGATGCGACGAAGGAATCCGAGCCGCGCGACGCGGTTCAGGCCCAGCAATTAACGGTCAAACAGCTTCAGTCGGCGATCGCGGATGCGCTGTCGGACGTCAAGGCCGGCGCGGGACCGGTGGCCGAGGTGCGTCAGGTCGAGGAAGGCCTGCTGATCAGCCTAACCGACGATGCGAACTTCGGCATGTTCGCGGTCGGCTCGGCTGAGCCGCGGCCCGAACTCATCCGTGTGATCGACAAAATCGGCCCGCTGCTGACAAAGCGTCCCGGCGTGATCATCGTCCGCGGCCACACCGACAATCGGCCGTACCGTTCGGAGACCTACGACAACTGGCGGCTGTCGACGGCCCGTGCGCAGATGGCCTATTACATGCTGGTCCGCTCCGGCGTCGATGCGCAGCGCATCGAGCATGTCGAGGGTTATGCCGATCGGCGGCCGAAGCTTCAAAACGATCCCGCGGCTGCGCAGAACCGCCGGATCGAGATCATGGTCCGGGAGAAGCGTCCTTGATCTGGCCTCTTCTCCGCGCCGCGCTGCTGATGCTGCTGCCGTTCACGGCGGCAGGCGCGTTCGCCGAGCCGGCACCGACGCCAGCCCCGGCGGCATCGACATCGAGCGAGCCGTATGAGCTCGTTCGGGCGTTGCAGACCGTGCAGGACGGCATCGCCAACGGCGATAGTGCGGCACACGGTAGCCACGGCGCATTGATCCGGCAGATCGGCGAAAAATTTCTCGCCGCCGATCCGGGCGTGTGGAGTAATTCGCAGAACGGCCAGGCCGCCGTCATCTATCTGCTCAGCGGCGGCGCACCGCAAATCATCCGCAAGCTGCCGCGAGACAAGCTGAACGTCGATGGACGGCTGTTCGATGGCGCGCTTGCCTATGTCGAGGGTCGTCAGGACGAAGCGCGCGAACTGCTCAAGGACGTCAAGCCGCGGACGATTCCGTCGGGCTTGGGCGGACAGCTCGCGCTGGTCCAGGGCGCGCTGTTCGCACGCGCCGAGGCATCGCTTGCAATCGAGCGTCTGGATGACGCGCGCCTGCTCTTGCCGGGCACATTGGTGGAGGAGGCAGCCCTGCGGCGAGAGATCTTGCTGGTCGGGCAAGCCGAGGATTTCGACAAGTTCGAGTTCCTGGCGCTGGCTTATATCCGGCACTACCACAACTCGGTCTATGCGGGGGACTTCTGGCAGCGTTTTTCCACGGGTCTGACGCAATCGAGCCTCGCGCTCGACGAGCGTCGGTTTGCGCGGATCTCCACGCTGCTGGAGCAGATCGACCGCGCGAGCCGCCTCAAGCTCTATCTCGTGATCGCGCGCACCGCGATGGTGCGCGGAGGGCTGGTCGTGACCGGGCTTGCCGGCGAACGCGCGCTGACGCTCAGCGCCGATGCCTCGGCGGATCGGGAACGGGCGCATTTGTTTCGCGGCGTGTCGCGGGCGCTCACCGACGAATATGACGGCGGTCTCGCCGAGTTGAAGGCGCTCGACCGGTCGAAGCTGCCGGAGCGCGACATTCCCTTTCTCAATGCAACGGTGCAGCTCGCACTCGACGTTCGCAAGCCGTTCGCTGGCGGATCCGCCGCCGCAGCCGACAAGCCTCCGCTCACGTCCGCGCGTCTCGACCTCGCGTCGTCGACCGCAACGCTTGCTCGCGCGCAGAAGCAGCTCGGCGAGCTCGAACTCCTCACCAGGGATCGCCGTCCATGACGAAGCTCAGTGGAACCTCCGGACAGGTCTTTTCGAGTCTCGCCGAAAGCCTCAACATGCGGGGCACATCGCGTTCCGGCAAGAGCGCCGGGGCGAAAGCGCCGGCGGACTCGTCCTTCAACGATCTGCTGCACACCGTCTCGAATCTCGCGAAGCGCGCGCTCAACGACGGGGGCAGCGACACGGCCGTGAAAGCCGGAACGCTGCGGACGCGCCTGGCGCACCAGAGCGGGAAGGACAACGCGAGCGACGAGGAAGAGCCCGGATCCAACGAGAATCTCACCGAGAAATCTTCCGACAAAAAGGTCGACAACCCCTCCGGGAAACATGGACTTCTCGATCATACCGAGCAGACCGACGTCCAGGGCCGATCGAGCATTGCCGGGATCATCGGGCAGGAGAGCGTCGCCGGGCCGCAGGTCGTGATGCCGCAGATGCAAGCACCGGCCGGCGACAAGAAGGGTGCGTCCGGGCGCGACGAGCGGTCTGCCACGACGAAGCGCGACGTTCAGGCCATGGGCACGTCGAAGGCGACAGCCGAGCTCCCATCTCCGGTGGCTCCAGCCGCCGCGCATTCGCAGGCCGCGACTTCGCACGCCGGAGTTACCGACCAGGTGTCATCGCGGGAAAGCAGTGTGCCGCCGACGGCAACGGCACCCGGCTTCGAGGCCATCGCGGCCAATGTCGAGCGTGCCGCCAAGGCTTCGGCGCGGGATACATTGCCCGGAACGACCAAGGTCACCGTGGTCCAGCAGGAGACCCATCTGCCGCCGGCGCAGTTCAACGCTCCGCAGCAGGTTGCCAACGCTGTCGTCGCCGAGCTGAAAGAAGCTCCGGCACCGACGGCCTCCGCAGCTCCAGATCTTACCACGTCCCAAGCCAATTCGCCGGATCAGCCGCTCAAGATCCTGACCATCAATCTCGAGCCGGCCGCGCTCGGCAATGTCACCGTGCGCCTTCGTCTCGTCGGCAACGAAGTGTCCGTCCACCTCGCCGCCGAGCGCAAGGACACGAGCCAGATGCTGGACCAGCAGCGCGATTCGATCCGCGACCTGATGCAGTCGGCGGGCTACGTCGCCGATGTTGCACCCGTCCAGCACGGCTCCCTGGATGGTTTCCAGAGCGGCTCCGGCCAATCGCAGCCGCAGCTTTCGGGCCAGCAACAGCCCTCGTCGCAGTCGCAAGGCACGTTCGACGGTACGAGTAATTCGTCGGGACAAGCGGACGGCGGCGCGAAGCAGGCCCGACAGGAGCGCCAGTCCAACCAGGAGACGCGTCATGACCAAGACGTGGCGCCGCAGACTCGTCGCGGCCCTGTTTATCTGTAACGCCGGCGCTGCGGCTGCAGCAACCGACAATTCGCGCCCGTGCGAGCGCGAGATGGCGCGTGCGTCCCAGCAGCACGGAATCCCGCTCGGCATTCTCTACGCGGTCGGCTTGACCGAGACCGGGCGGCGCGGCGCACTTTATCCTTACGCGCTCGGCGCCGAAGGACAGACCGTATTCGCCAAGGACATGAACGACGCGATCGCCAACTTTGAAGCCATGCGAGCCAAGGGGATCAAGCTGATCGACCTCGGCTGCATGCAGATCAACCATTACTATCACGGCGACAAGTTCGCCTCGGTGCGGGCGATGTTCGATCCCGCAGGGAATGTCGACTACGCCGCGCGCTTCCTGAAGGAGTTGAAGCAGCGCGAGGGCAGCTGGACCATGGCAGTCGCCCGCTACAATGCAGGTCCCAACAACCAGCCGGCACAGAAGCGCTACGTCTGCCACATCGTCGCGCATCTCGTCTCCAGCGGCTTCGGCGCGTGGACCGACAAGGCGCGCTCGTTCTGTCAGCCGAAGACGGGCTGACGACATGAAGTTGTGCATGGCTCCTTACCATCAGCCCCGCGCAAGCAAACCCCATCATTGTAATTACAACCTACTTAAGGAGCCCAATCCATGAGCCTCTACGGCATTATGCGTACCGGTGTTTCCGGGATGGCCGCGCAATCCAACAAGCTGTCGACGGTTTCGGACAACATCGCGAACGTCAACACCACCGGCTACAAGCGGGCTTCGACCGAGTTCTCCTCGCTGATCCTGAAGAGCGGTTCGGGCAATTACGATTCCGGCGCGGTCGAGACCACCGTCCGCTATGCCATCAGCGATGCCGGACATACGCAATTCACCACATCGAGCACGGATCTTGCCGTTCAAGGCAACGGCTTCTTCGTGGTATCGGACGCCACCAACACGCAGCAATTCCTGACGCGGGCCGGCTCGTTCGTCCCGGACAGCCAGGGCAATCTGGTCAATGCGGCCGGCTACTACCTCCTCGGCCAGCCGGGGAAGGTGACCAATTTCTCGCAGAACAGCCTGTCGGGAATGCAGATCGTGAACATCGCCCAGGTCTCGCAGGTGCCCGTGCCATCGACGGCGGGAACGCTCACCACCGGCAATCTGGATCCGACGGCAGCACCCATTGCCGGTCCGCCCGGCCCGGGCGCGTACTCGTCGAAAAGCTCGATCGTGACCTACGACAATATCGGCCAGGCCGTTAAGGTCGATCTCTATATGTCCCATACCGCGAATGTGCCGGGCGTGTCGGACACGTGGCAAATCCAAGCCTACGACTCGACGACGGGCGCCACGCTCGGCGCGACCGGCGCTTATACCTTCGACACGACGACGGCCGGAAAGGGCGCGCTGGCCGCAGCGAGCGCCACGACGCTTGCATTTCCGGTCACCAACGGCGCGACCGTGACCCTCGACTTGTCGAACATGACGCAGGTCGGCACCAACTTCAGCTTCAAGGCCACTGTCAACGGTAGCGTTCCGTCGGCCATCGATAAGGTCGACGTTGACCAGAACGGGTACGTGACCGCCGTGCTCAAGAATGGTCAGCAGCTGACGCTCTACACGCTCATGCTCGCCGACGTGGCGAGCCCCGATAATCTGACGCCCGAGCCGGGCAACGTCTATTCGACCAACCAGAATTCGGGCAACGCCCAGGCCGCGAATGCCGGCACCGGTGGGCTTGGCACGATCCAGTCTGACGCGCTGGAAGACTCCAACGTCGACCTCGCGGACGAGCTCACCGGGATGATCGAGGCACAGCGCGGCTTCACCGCGAACTCGAAATCGTTCCAGACCGGCGCCGACCTACTCGACGTCGTCGTCAACCTGAAGCGCTGAATCCTTCAGCGCTCATCCCGGCCAAGAGTAGACCATGTCCCTTACCGCTGCTCTCGACTCAGCTCGCGCATCGCTCATGGCGTCGGGCATCCAGTCGTCGACGATCTCGCGCAACATCGCCGGTGCCAGTGCCGCCGGCTATTCGCGCAAGATCGCCGTATTGGACACTCTCCCCGGGGCCGGCGTTTACGTGGCGGCGATCCAGCGCGCCGCCAGCTCGGGGCTCTACGACAATGTCTTGACCGCAACCTCGACGTCGGCCAAGCAGAGCGCGATCCTTGACGGTCTCCAGAAGATCGCATCTGCCACGGTGGACGATCCGGAACTCGACCAGTCGCCGACGGCGCAGCTCAATGCGCTGAAGAAGGCGCTGCAGCAATATGCCAACGCCCCGGACAACACCACGCTGGCGCAGGCAGCGGTGACGTCCGCCAAGGACATGGCGACTGCGCTCAATCAGGCGACTCTGACCGTGCAGTCGGCCCGTGAGGGCGCGGATGCCGACATGCAAACGTCGGTTCAAAACATCAATCGGCTGCTCTCCCAGTTCCAGACCGTCAATACCGCGATCGTGAAGGGGACGATCTCCGGCGACGACATCACGGACTACCTCGACCAGCGCGACAGCATCGTCTCGCAGATGTCGCAGGAGGTCGGGGTCTCGATGTCGATCCGTCCCAACGGCGACGCGGCGCTCTATACCGACAGCGGCGTCGTGCTGTTCGACAAGATAGCGCGGACGGTGAGCTTTGCGCCGACGAACGCCTATACGGCCGGCACCACCGGCAATGCCGTCTATATCGACGGTGTTCCGGTGACCGGCGCCAATTCCGTGATGCCGCTCAAGTCCGGCAAGCTTGCTGGCCTGGCCCAGCTGCGCGACAATGACACGGTTACTTACCAGAGCCAGCTCGACGAAATCGCGCGCGGCCTGGTCGACGCCTTCAAGGAAAGTGACCAGTCGCCTGTTCCGACGCTGCCCGATGTCCCCGGTCTCTTCACCTACCCCGGCGCGCCGGCGATGCCGGCGAGCGCCACCGTCCTGGTGGGCCTCGCTGGTACCATTTCGGTTGCTGCATCGGTCGATCCGGCCCAGGGCGGCAATCCTAATCTGCTGCGCGACGGCGCGATCAGCGGCAACGTCGCATACCAATACAATACCGCCGGCAATGGCGGTTACTCGGCCCGGCTGCAGCAGCTCATCGGCGCCATGGATGCGTCGCAGCCGTTCGATGCGACCACGCAAGGCAAGCCGAACGGCAGCTTGATCGATTTCGCGTCGTCGTCGACGAGCTGGATCGAAAACCAGCGCAAGACCGCGGATTCCAACGTCACCTACCAGAAAACGCTGCTCGACCGCAGCACTGCGGCGCTGTCGAACGTCAGCGGCGTCAACATGGATGACGAGATGTCGTTGATGCTCCAGGTCGAGCGCACCTATTCGGCCTCGTCGAAGATCATCTCGACCGTCGACGAAATGTTGCAGAGTCTGCTGGCTGCCGTGGGAAATTAAGTCATGATGAGCGCGAACTACATCTCGACCTTGATGCTGTCTTCGTCGTTGAGATCCTCGATCACCAACAATCAGGCCGCGCTGGCCAAGGCTTCGAAGGAAGCCACCACCGGCCGCTTCGCCGATGTCGGCCTCGAGCTTGGTGCCACGACGGGAGGCGACGTCACCCTGCGGGCGGATTTGAGCTTCGCCGATCAGCTCGTCGATACCAATGGGCTCGTCGCGGGGCGACTGGACATAACGCAGAGCCGGATCACCCAGCTTGGATCGACCGCGACGGACTTCCTCAAGGACCTGATCGCGGCGCGCAGTACCGATGGCGGCGGGCGCATCATCCTGCCACCTGCGTCCTCCAACCTCCAGGATCTGATTGGCGCGCTGAACGTCTCCTATAACGGCTCGTCTCTCTTTGCGGGCATCAACACGCAGAACACGCCGATCACGGCCTACACCGCGGGCTCGGCCAGCAAGAACCAGGTCGACGCCGACTTCCTTGCGACCTTCGGCTTCTCGCAATCATCGCCCAGCGTGAACACCATCACTCCTGGCCAGATGCAGACCTTCCTCGACACCACCTTCGATGCCGAGTTCGCGAGCCCGGCCTGGAACACGAATTGGTCATCGGCGACCGACCAGGTGATGCAAAGCCGTATCTCCACGACCGAGATCGCCGATACCTCCGTCAGCGCCAATCAGACAGGCTTCCGCAAGCTCGCCGAGGCCTACACCATGATGGCAGATCTCGGGAACGCGAACCTGGACCAAGCGACGTTCCAGGTCGTCGTGGATAAAGCCATCGGCCTTGTCGGAAACGCCATCACGGACCTTGCGACCCTCGGCGGCGACATCGGCACGGTCCAGCAGCGGATCACCTCCGCAACCGACAAGCTCAAGACGCAGCAGGATATTCTGAACAATCAGATCGTCGGTATAGAGAAGGTCGATCCGACGGAAGCCTCCGTGAGGGTCAACACCTTGCAGACGCAGATCCAGACGGCGCTTGCGCTCACCTCGCAGCTCCAGAAGATCAGCCTCATCAACTATCTCTGAGTCCAGCTCCTTCGTAAGGCGCGTAACCCTTGTCTTGTTGTTCGGTCTCCTGCGCAGAGTTGTCCTGATGACGTTTGAAGCCTATGAATCGGTCGTCGACGAGAGCGGCTATGAGGCGCGGGGCCGCGAGCGGCAGGCGCTCAGCCTCGGCATCGACCGGCTCGAGCGGATCCAGTCGGACCGCTTCAGCCTCGAGGATCTGGTCGAGAGCCTGCTCTATGTGCGGCGGCTGTGGACGATCTTCATCGAGGATCTCGCGCATCCGGAAAACGGACTTCCGGAAAAGCTGCGCGCCGACATCATCTCGATCGGCCTGTGGGTGGTCAAGGAAGCCGACCGCCTTCGTGAAGAAAAGTCGAACGACGTTATCCAGCTCATCGAAATCAACCGCCTGATCCGAGACGCACTTTGATGAAGATATCCTTGCGTGCGGGCGAACGGGTCTACATCAACGGCGCGGTGCTGCGCGTGGACCGCAAGGTCTCCGTCGAGCTCGTCAACGACGTGATGTTCCTGCTCGAAGGGCAGATCATGCAGGCCTCCGACGCCACCACGGCGCTGCGGCAGCTCTATTTCATCGTCCAGCTCATGCTGATGAATCCGACCGACGTCCGCGATGCTTCGGCTCTCTACGCGCAGCATCACGCCGCCCTGCTCGCGGTGTGCGAGAGCCAGGAGATGCTGGTCGGGCTTGGCACGGTCGACGACCTGGTCGGAGCGACCCGTTACTTCGAGGCGCTCAAGCGGATCCGGGCACTGTTTCCAGTGGAGCAGGCCATCCTGGCCGGCGCCACGATCGATTCCCCATTCGAGGCTGCCTGACAGGAGAACTACATGAACGTCACCAGCGCGACCGATAGCACCAGCAAGTCGTCCAGTTCGACCAGCTCGACGACGCCGAAGTCGAGCACCGGCGTCGACTACAACACGTTTCTTCAGCTCCTCATCGCGGAGATGAAAAACCAGGATCCGACCAATCCGATGGATACCTCGCAATATATGAGCCAGTTTGCGCAGCTCTCGTCGGTCGAGCAGGCGATGCAGACCAATACCAAGCTCGACGCTCTGCTGTCTTCGCAGTCGCTGTCGCAGGCCGACGGGCTGATCGGAAAGACCGTCAGCTTCACGGACGCGACCGGAGCGAGCTTCAGCGGCAAGGTCGCTTCGATCTCCATCAACAGCGACGGCTCCGTCGCGACGCTCGAGAACGGCACGAAAGTCGCGATCGGCCCCGGTCTCACGATCAGCCAGTCATGAACGAACGGGATGCTCTCGACATCGTCCAGGCGGCGATCTGGACCATCATCGTCGCCTCCGGGCCTGCCGTCGGTGCCGCGATGCTGGTCGGCACCATCATCGCGCTGATCCAGGCGCTGACCCAGATCCAGGAGGTGACGCTGACCTTCGTTCCGAAGATCATCGTCATTCTCGTGGTCGTTGCCGTCTCCGGCTCCTTCATCGGAGCCCATCTCTCCACCTTCACCGAGATGGTCTATTCGCACATCGAGCGCGGCTTCTGATCCGGACGGTCCCGGCCGCCTCTGCCACCCCTGCCACCACCCCCGCGTAAGCTTTGCACGGCAGATTACGGGCCGGATCCTCTGCCGGTGACCCATGTCCGATACGTTAGCCGCTAGCCTGCCGACCCCGCGACGATTGGGCGCCGATGCCTTTTTCGCAGGCGGCATCGTGGCCATGCTCACGATCCTGTTCCTGCCCATACCGCCGATCCTGATCGATCTCGGCCTCGCGTTCTCGATCGCGCTCTCGGCACTGATCCTGATGGTCGCACTGTGGATCCAGCGGCCGCTTGATTTTTCTGCCTTCCCGACCGTGCTCCTGATCGCGACGATCCTGCGGCTTGCGCTCAACGTCGCAACGACCCGTCTCATCCTGTCGCGCGGCGGGGAGGGGGAAAACGCCGCGGGCCATGTCGTTGCCGGTTTCTCGAAGTTCGTCATGGGCGGCGACTTCGTCATCGGCCTGATCATTTTCGCGATTCTGGTCACGGTGAACTTCGTCGTGATCACCAAGGGCGCGACGCGTATCGCCGAAGTCGGCGCCCGTTTCACTCTGGATGCCATCCCCGGCAAGCAGATGGCGATCGACGCGGATCTGTCCGCGGGCCTGATCGACGACAAGGAAGCCCAGCGCCGGCGCCGCGAGCTGGAAGAGGAGAGCGCGTTCTTCGGCGCCATGGACGGTGCCTCGAAATTCGTTCGCGGCGACGCCGTCGCCGGTTTGATCATCACCGCGATCAACATTTTCGGCGGTATCATCATCGGCGTGACGCATCACGGGTTGACGCTGGCACGCGCCGCCGACGTCTACACCAAGCTGTCCGTGGGCGACGGTCTGGTAACGCAGATGCCGGCGCTGATCGTGTCGCTGTCGGCGGGCCTGCTCGTCTCGAAGGGCGGCACCCGGGGTTCGGCCGAGCAGGCCGTGTTGCGGCAGCTCGGCGGCTATCCGCGCGCGGTGTCGGCCGCCGCGTTGATGATGTTCGTGCTCGCCTTGATGCCGGGGCTGCCGACGGCGCCCTTCCTGCTGCTCGGCGGCGTCATGGCCTTCGTCGGGTATTCGCTGCCGAGGCGGCAGGCAGCCCTGAAGCAGAAGGAAGATGCGCGCAAGGCCGACGAACGCGCCCAGGTCGATGCCAAGGAATCCGTCAAGGAATCGCTCAAGACCGCGGAGATCGAGCTGGCGCTCGGCGGTCACCTCTCGGTGCATCTGCTGGGCTCGCGCAACGAACTGGCGCATCGCGTGGCCAAGATCCGCAAGAAGTTCGCCAAGCAGTACGGCTTCGTGGTTCCCGAGATCAAGCTCACCGACAATCTGTCGATCGATCCCAAGGGATACCAGATCCGGATCCACGACACCCGCGTCGCCCAGGGCGAGCTCCGGCTCGGAGAAGTGCTGGTCCTCGTCGACAAGGACGGCAAGCCCGACGTTCCCGGCGAAGAGGTGATCGAGCCGGCCTTCGGCATGAAGGCGCTGTGGGTGACGGACGCGTTCACCGACGAGGTCAAGCGTCAGGGCTGCAAGCCGGTCGACAATCTGTCGGTGCTGCTCACGCATCTGAGCGAAGTGATCAGGGCCAACCTCGCCCAGCTGCTGTCCTACAAGGACATGCGCGGCCTGCTCGACCGGCTCGATCCCGAATACAAGCGCCTGGTCGAGGATCTCTGCCCGTCGCAGATATCGTATTCGGGGCTGCTGGCGATTCTGAAGATCCTGCTGGCCGAGCGCGTGTCGATCCGCAACCTGCATCTGATCCTCGAAGCCATCGCCGAGATCGCGCCTCATGTGCGGCGCTCCGAGCAGGTGGCAGAGCATGTGCGTACGCGTCTTGCCCAGCAGATTTGCGGCGATCTCTCCGACAACGGCGTGCTCAACGTCGTCCGTCTCGGCAACCGCTGGGATCTCGCGTTCCACCAGAGCTTGAAGCGCGACGCCAAGGGCGACGTCGTCGAATTCGACGCCGATCCGCGCCTGATCGAGCAGTTCGCGACCGAAGCCAGCGCCGCGATCCGCAAGTTCACCGAGAACGGCACCAGCGTGGTGCTGGCCGTGACCCCGGAAGCGCGTCCCTACGTCCGGATGATCCTGGAGCGGGTCTTTCCGACACTGCCGATCCTGTCGCATGTCGAAGTCGCGCGCAGCACCGAAATCAGGGCCCTCGGAGCCATATCGTGATCAGCGGCCTCACCGACAGCGTGCTGGTGACGTTCATCGTGTTCTGCCGCATCGGTGCCTGCCTGATGCTGGTCCCCGGCTATTCCAGCGTCAATGTTCCGGCCCAGGTCCGCTTGTTCGTTGCGCTGGTGACGACGTTCGCACTGACGCCGATCCTGGCCGCCGTCCTGAAACCTCTCACGGACAACGCGGCGCCGCTGACGCTCGCGCTCCTGATCTGCTCCGAACTCGTGGTCGGTGCCGTCATCGGGCTCGGCGGTCGCGTGTTCTTTCTCGCACTCCAGACCATGGCCACCGTGATGGCCAGCGCGATCGGGCTGAGCAACATCCCGGGGACGCCGGTCGGCGACACCGATCCGGCGCCGGCCCTGGTGCCGCTGATCATGACGTCGGTCACGACGCTGTTCTTCATGACCGACCAGCACTGGCAGGTCCTGCGCGGGCTGATGAACTCCTACGACGTCTGGCATCCCGGCGACCGGCTCGGCGGCAGCATGCCGCTCGACCAGCTCGTCGGCCGGCTATCGGAGGCATTCGTGCTGACGCTGCGGATCGCCAGCCCTTTCATCGTCTATTCGGTCGTCGTCAACCTGGCGGTCGGCCTGATCAACAAGCTGACGCCGGCGATTCCGGTCTATTTCATCTCGGTGCCCTTCGTGCTGTTCGGCGGCTTCCTGCTGCTCTACCTCACCAGCGACGAGCTCCTGAGGCAATTCATGCTCGGCGTCTCATCGTGGCTGGCGGAGTAATCGCCATGACGTCGCGCGCGGACAAGCTCGGCCGGATGGTCTCGCTCGTGAAGCTCCAGCTCCGGTTGTCAGAGTGGCAGCTCGCGCAGCTGCGGCAGCAGGAGCGCAGCTTGCAGGACGAACAGGAATGGCTGGTCGGAACTCTCAACGAGGGGAAGCCGCCGGCGGGATCATCGAGCGAATCGATCGCGCGGCGCCTGACCAGAACCAGCGTCGGCGCGCGCGCGATTCAGGCCCAGGCCTCGCAGCAGCTCGACCAGGTTCGCGCGGAGAGCCGCCGTGTGAAGCAGTTCGAGCAGGTCGCGAAGGCGGCGCTCGCGGACAAGCTTCGCGACGTCGAGAAGCGATCGCTCGAGGAGATGACGGGAACAAGCCTCACCGTGCGCGAGTGGACGCCACGGCCAGCCAATCGGACCAAGACATGATCGTGACCGCGACACCCGACCTCGTTCTCGACGTCCTCGACGCCGCCGATCCCGTGACGCAGCGCGCGGCCACAGCGAAGCTCGACGCGCTCAAATCATCGGACACGGATTTCGCCGCCACGATGGATGCGGAGGTCGGCAAGGCCAAGGCGGCGGCTGCCGATCAATCCGCGACGAAGCTTTCGGAACCGCAGTCGGGTGCGGTGAACGGAGCGCCGGTGCAGGTGATCAAGGCGCCGGCATCCGGCGAGGTGTACCGCAAGTTCGAGGCCTTCATCCTCCAGACCTTCGTCGAGACGATGTTGCCGAAGGAGTCGGAGGAGGTCTTTGGAAAAGGCACGGCCGGCGGCGTCTGGAAGTCGATGCTGGCGGAGCAACTTGGTGCTCAGCTGGCAAAGGGCAAGGGCATTGGCATTGCCAAGCAGCTCGCCGCCGCGCATCCGGCGGGGCCGGATGCTACGGGCAAGGCCGGATGACGATCCGGGAATGGATGACAGAAGTTGAAGGGTGACTTTCCTATGCAGGCACAAGAAGGCGCGGCGGCCATGGTGATGGAACAGCCGGCCGTGGACACCGAGGCGACGACGATGGCAGCCGTGTCGGGCGATGGGCTGTTGCCCGTCCTGCTGCCGAATGTCGGTGGTGAGGTGGCGAACGACGGTGCGGACCCGGCGAGATCGGACGAGGTACGCGGCCTGTTAGCCGCGATCCGCCGGCTCGAAGCCATCGTCGAAGAGGAGACGGCAGCGCTCGCGACGGGCAAGAAAATCGACTTCGACGAGTTCAGCGCCCGGAAGAGCCGGAGCATGCTGGAATTCGTCCGCCTGATGCGGGCACGAATGCACCTCGGCGGCGAGGTCGAGATCACTGAGGAGATCCAGCGGCTGCGCGAGAAGCTCGAGCGAAACCGTTCCATCCTCGAAATGCATTACGATGCGGTGCGCGAGGTCGCGACCATCATAGTCAAGGCCATCAAGGACGCCGAGTCGGACGGCACCTATACCGGTCGCGCAGCACAGGACGGAAAATGATCAGACTCGTGCTAGCCGGGCTCTGGGTATGCATCCTCACCGCGGGAACGAGCTACGCCGTGGCCTATTGGAAGGAAAATGGCAGCCTGCTGCCGGCAAAGGACGAATACCTTGACGGGCTGCAGTACCAGAAGACGCGGGCGCTGAGCGTGCCCATGGTCGAGGGTGGCAACGTTCAGGGCTACATCGTCGCGCGCTTTGTCTACACCGTTGAGGCGCGAACCATGCACCAGCTCAACGTGCCGCCCGAGCCGTTCGTCGTCGATGAAGCCTTCCGCAGGATCTATGCCGACGACCGCCTCGATTTCAGAAAACTCGCTCGTTACGACCTCTCCATCCTCACGACGGCCATCAAGCAGCGTGTCAACGAGCGAATGCAGGCCGAAGTCGTCCAGGACGTCCTTGTCGAGGACTTCAATTACGTGTCGAAGGAAGAATTCCAGCAGAAGCCCTAGGGCATTATCGGTTCTGATTGAATCGGAAGCGAGCCTCTAGAATTATACTTAGACGCGAGCCGCAGCGCCGGTACTGCCGCGGCTCTGTTCGCCGTTGACGTCGCCGAAACTATAACGGCCTCTGCGAAGATGGTTCGCAGAGGCCGTTATCGGTTGCGTGGCAGCGCCCTGCCGATCAGTTTCCGGCTGGATACGCCACTGGGGCGGTATGCGCCCTGTTCAGCAGGATGCCGACCTCGTCGAGCTCCTGCATCGGCACGTCGATGGTTTCGCCGGCCGGGATGTCGAGGCGGTACCCGACGTAACGGCGGGCCACGATCGCATCGAAGCCGAGGCGGTCGCGGAGTTTCTTGCGCAGCTTGCTGACGTGGCTCTCGATCACGCTCTCGTCGAACGTCGCTTCGAAGATGCCGTAGACCGCGTTGAAGATCTGCGTCTTGGTGACCCACTTGCCGTGGTTGCTGACCATATATTCGAGAATGCGCAGTTCGCGGCGGGGCAGGGTGAGAGCGTGGCCAGCTATCTCGGGGTCACGTCCGTTGAAGAAGACCTGGATCCTGGTCTCGCAGGGCCGCGGCAGTTCCCCGACCCGGCGGCGCGCAATCGCGGCCGTTCGGGCGAGGATCTCGCGGAGGTGAATCGGCACGTGGACGACGTCGTCGACGCCCGATTCGAAGAGCTCCAGCGTGTTCTTGAGCATCTTCTGGCCGCTCATGGCGATGATGGGAGCCCAGGAGCGCTTGCGCATCGCCCGCGGCAGGCTTCCGCGGGTGTCGCAATCCCCGAGGAGGAAGGCGTCCACCGCGGCCAGATCCGATTCACTCGCAGATTGCAGCCAGTCCCAGAATTCTCCGGAGGAGAAGCCGATCGACGATACACCTTCGCGAACGAGCCCTCCGACATAGCTGTTCGTGACGCTCTCGCGATCATCAACGATAATATACATCAGTTTTTCGCCCCTGTTTCGCACTTGTTACGGCCGGTTGGTTGTTGTGATGCCCGGCTCGGCAACTGTGCTGTTTGACGATATTCCTTCCCGCGAACCGTTATTATGGTTTCGATATTCGCGGGCAGCCCTACGCATTCAGTGCCTGCGTCTCGCAGGCCTGCTACTTCGACTCGATACTGAACGCTTACTGCGTGAGGCTCGGCGGGTGTCTTGCGGATCACCTCGCGGAGCGGATTGAGAAAGCGACCTAGAACAGTTGCGCCAAGTTGCTCATGCGTCCGAACGCCACTGTACTTTGTCGATCTCCTCGCTAACTGGCGAGAATCACTTGAGTAGGACCGTAACAATTGCCGATTTCCGATCAAGCGTGCGCAACTAAGCGTTTGCTACACGTGCTTGATGCTGTTGATTCGTTTCGAGTTGTTTCTTTGTATGTTCAATCGCATCAGTTGATTTGGAATTCGAACTAGTTTTGCACCTTGGCGGTTCTAAAGTTCCGCATCCCCGTATGATTACAGCTATTTTGGGCGGTGCTGCGCTTCATGCAGATTGAGGGATTTTCAACCCCGGATTGACTCCCGTCATCGTCTTTCCACGTGCGACAATTCGACTCATGTATGGCGAGGCGACTCCAGCTTGGCGAAATCTTGGCGAGGGTGTGTCTTTCGAGTCGCACTCTCGCCACGTGCGTGACGCGTTTGACTCATGTGACGTCGCACCGCGCGTGATGAAAAGTTTTGGATGCGCACGTTTCAGGCAAGCTTCGGCAAATAACGTCACCGTTCGACAGATCGAACCGAACGGAGCATTCTCGCATGTTGTCCGATGGACAAGCTCGTCCCAACGCGACCGTGGATGTCCCCGCAGCGGCGAAACCGGCTGCGGAGACGCGCGATGCCAAAGACAATGCGGCGCCGACGGCCAAGCCTTCTGCAAATACCAAGCTTTTTGCAAACACCAAGCCTTTTGCAAATACCAATCCTTCCGCGACTACCAAGCCTGCTGCGAACACCAAGCCTGCGCCGGCAGCAGCGAGTGATGAAACTCTGGCGAAAGAGGCGCTCGAGGGTCTGAAGCGTATTCGCGCCAAGGCGCGCCTCGACAAGATGGCAATCCCCAAGCCTACGCCCATCGTGATCAAGCCGGCCGTGATCGTGGCCAAGCCGCCGCCGCCGCGTCCGACATGGGTCGCGCCGCTCGCGACATTGGCGGTCGCTGCGATCCTGGTCGTCTGTGCCTGCACCGGCGTGATCGCCTATTTCGCCATGCAGCCCGCCCAGAACAACGTCGCGGCCAATACTGAGATCAGGAATCTGCGCGAGACGGTGGCACAACTGCGCAGGCAGGTGTCGGGGGTGTCCGACAATCTCGACGGCCTGCGCACCGCGGTCGATCAGTCGAGCAAGGCGACCAATGACCGTTTTGGCCGTTTTGGCGAGAATCTGGATCGCATCGAACGGGTGAGCTCGTCCTCTACGGTGAAGCTCGATAAGCTTGCCCAGGTGCAGGCCCAGGCTCCGGCGCCCGTCGCTTCACAGCCAATGCCGATGATGGCCTCGGCCGCTACGCCCGAGGTCACGGGATCGGTAGCACCGTCCGAGCGCATTTCGGCTCCGCGCAAGACGGTCAAGGGCTGGTCGGTCCGCCAGGCCTATGAGGGGATTGCGATCCTGCAAGGCCCGAACGGCGTCATCGAAGCGGTGCTGGGACAGCAAGTGCCCGGCCTTGGCCGCATCGAGGAGATCAGAAACGAGAACGGACGTCTGGTGGTCGAGTCCAGCGGGGGCGTCATCTATTCGTCACGCAAGGCGACGCCCTGATCGAGGGCCGCCTTCTATTTACGGTGATGCTCGAAACTGGTGCATAGCAGATCGACCTCCGCCTCCGCGATCGGCGCGCGAAACAGGCGGCAGCTGAACTCGGCAGTCGTCCTGCTGTCCGTGGTGCTGCGATCTTCGCGGAGGAAGATGCATCGCTTGCAGACGTCGGTATGGTGCCGCTGTTCGGCTGCGTCCGACTGATCCAGCACGTGGCGGAGCGCGTCGCGGAAGCCGACCTTCGCCTCATCCTCCAGCACGCCGATGGACTCGATGAGGACGTTGACGGGGTCGCGCACCAGGAACTTCTTGCCCTGTTGTGTCACGCTCAGCATCACTGACCGCTTGTCCTGGGCCGAGCGCTTTCGCTCGAGATAGCCGAGCCGCTCCAGCTCGCCAATGATGAACGAGGCGGTGCCGCGCGTGGTGCCGACGTAACTCGCGAGCGCCGACGGCGTCCGGGAAAACCGGTTGGCGCGGGAAAGGAAACGCAGCGCCATCCACTCGCGGTCGCGCAAGCCGTGCTTGGCGCCTTCGAACCACAAGATACGGGCGACCTGTTCCAGCAGTTCGATCGATTCGCGAGCCAAGTTCATTTCAATTCCAGGTCGGATAAATCTTGATTCAATTGAGCTTTTGGTAGCGCAATCCTGGCGGCTGATAATGAAGATCCCGAGGGATGCGGAACCTTCCGACCGTGGAACTAGAGCGTCACGAAGAAAGTTCGAGTAAATCGCCCGGCTCAACTCTTCTGAAAATTTCAGTCAAATGACCGCGGCTTTGCGTGCAAATTCCGCTAGCGCGGGATGTGCGTGCGGCACGATGTGTCGTTGCGACTACCGCAAAGCCCATTTGTTGCGCGATGCGCCTCGAATTGCGCGAGCGGACGGGGCGGCCGCAACTGGGGCAGCGGAAAAGGGGACGGGGGAACCACCGTTTTCGGTTAATGAATGTTGCGTTGCAATGCGGCCAGGCGGTTAAATCGAAATAGGATCGAGCCCGGGAATGCCAGAGTGTCGTCCGTGATCGAGCAAGTGAAGCCGTTCAGCGTCAAGCGCGCAGCATTGGCCGCCACCGTCGGCAACATGCTCGAATTCTACGACTTCATCACCTACAGCTTCTTCGCCATCCAGATCGGCCATACCTTCTTCCCGACGGGAAGCGAGTACGGCAGCCTGATGCTGTCGCTGGCGACCTTCGGCGCCGGCTTCGTGACGCGGCCGATCGGCGGAATCGTGCTCGGGATCTATTCCGACCGGATCGGCCGGCGGCCTGCCATGCTGCTGAGCTTCGCGCTGATGGGGCTATCGATCCTGACCATCGCGCTCACGCCGTCCTATCAATCGATCGGCCTTGCAGCGCCCGTCATCGTGATCGCGGCGCGTATGGCGCAAGGCTTTGCTTTGGGCGGGGAGGTTGGACCGACCACCGCCTATCTGATCGAGATCGCCCCGCCCCAGCATCGCGCGCTGGTGGTGGCCTGGCAGCCGGCGAGCCAGGAGATCGCCGCGACCGCGGGCGCACTCGTCGGCGTCATCCTGAGCAGGACGATGGCGCCAGAGATGCTCGACGCCTATGGCTGGCGGGTGGCGTTTCTGATCGGAGCGGTGTGCCTGCCGTTCGGGTTCTGGATGCGCCGGACGCTGCCCGAGACGATCCCGCAGGCCCAAGCCGGTGTCCGCGCCGTCGAGCACACCAGTCATCTTTCGCAGGCGAGACGGCACCTTGGCGTCATCGGACTTGCACTGATGATCCTGGCAAGCGGCACGATCTCGACCTACGTCACCCAATATATGACGACCTATGCGCAGAACACGCTGCATGTGTCGTCGACACTGGCTTTCGCCGTGTCGCTGGTCAGCAATGGCATCCAGTTTGTCGGTGCGCTGGTCGGGGGCTGGCTGGCAGATCGTCTCGGTCGCAAGCCGGTGATGATCTGGCCGCAGCTCGCAACGCTGCTGCTGACCTACCCGACCTTCCTGTGGATCGTCCATGCCCCCGGCGCGTTGTCGCTCCTGGTTGGTTTCGGTGTCCTGTCCGTCATCGGCTCGCTGCCGTTCACTGCGTTCTACGCGACCTTCACCGAGGCGCTGCCCCAGAGCATCCGCGGCGGTGTGTTCGCGACCGTCTATGCGGTCGCGATCGCCAGCTTCGGCGGTACGGCGCAGCTCGTGGTCACCTGGCTCCTCCACGTCACCGGCAATCCGCTGGCGCCGGCCTGGTACCTGCTGCTTGCGGCGATCGTCGGACTAGTCGCGATGAGCCTCATGCCCGAGACTGCGCCAGTGAAACAGCGTCAGAACAAGACCTGAAAACAAGGCCTGAAAGCGGCGCGCTCGCAGGCTGGTGATTTGCGTTTCGCTGGCAATTATTGGCGAATGCGTCGCCTGAAGGATCAGGGGCACGCATCAGGAAGGACGAACCGATGAGTATCGAGACCACCATGACATCCGACGTCGTCGGGCTGACCAAGGTCGCCCCTGTCTCGCGCCGCGGGTTCATGAGCGCGACTGCGGCCGTCGCCGCCGGCTACACGCTTGCAGCCGGGCCCGTGCGCGCCGAGGCGATCACGACCGACACCGGCGGCCTCCAGACCGGCGACGCCAAGATCAAGGTCGGCTCCGAGCAGATGCCTGCGTATTTTGCCCGCCCCGCCGGCAACACCAAGGCGCCGGTGATCATCGTGGCGATGGAGATTTTCGGCCTGCACGAATACATCAAGGACGTGACGCGGCGCCTCGCCAAGCTCGGCGCATTCGCGATCGCGCCCGACTATTACTTTCGCAAGGGCGTCGATTTGACCAAGGTCACCGAGATCAAGGACCTGCTGCCGATCGTCAATGCCAAGCCGGACGCCGAGCTGCTGTCCGATCTCGACGCGACCGTGGCGTGGGCGGGATCGCAAGGCGGCGACACCGGTAAGCTCGGCATCATCGGCTTCTGCCGCGGCGGACGCACCGTGTGGGAATATGCCGCCCACAGCGGCACGCTCAAGGCCGGCGTCGCCTTCTACGGTCCGCCCGTCGATCCAGCCAATCCGCTGTGGCCGAAGAGCCCGATGCAGCTCGCGCCCGAGATGAAGGCACCGGTGCTCGGCCTCTATGGCGGCGCCGATACCGGCATTCCCGTCGCCCAGGTCGAGCAGCTCAAGACAGCCTTGGAGCAGAACAAGAAGACGGCCGAGTTCAAGATCTATCCGGAAGCGCCGCACGGCTTCCATGCCGACTACCGCGGCAGCTACCGCAAGGACGCCGCAGAAGATGCCTGGAAGCAGGCCCAGGCCTGGTTCAAGAAGTATGGCGTGTTGAGCTGACGCTTGGTCATGATCCTCGTTCCCCCGCTTGCCACAACGCATCGAGGGCGTGGCGGTAGGTCGGATACGCAAGCGTGACGCCGAGCTTGCGCTTCATTTTCGCGTTGGAAACACGAGCGCTGCTGGCATAGAAGCTGCGGGCCATCGCCGACATCTCGGCGGTCTCGAACGGCTCTTCCGGCGGCGGTGCAACGTTCATCAGCTTCGCCGCGTAAGCGATCACGTCCTGCGGCGGTGCCGGCTCGTCGTCACAGACGTTCCACGTGCCGCCGCTCGGATGATGAATCGCGGCCATGATCGCGCTCGCGATGTCGTCGACGTGGATGCGGTTGAACACCTGTCCCGGCTTGATGATGCGCCGGGCCGTTCCAGCGCGCAGCGTCACCAGTGCGTTACGGCCGGGGCCATAGATACCCGCAAGCCGCAGGATCGCGGCGTCGCCACCGGTCGTGTCGGTCCATGCCTGTTCCGCCGCGACCCGCATGCGCGTGCGGTCGAGGCCGGCCTGCGGCGGCGTGCTCTCGTCGACCCAGCCGCCGGCGTGATCACCATACACGCCGATCGTGGAGAGATAGATGATCCTGCGGTCGCCGCCCGCCGCAAGCAGGCCGGAGAAGGTCGCGATGGCGGGATCGCCACTGCCGCCGGGCGGGATCGAGACGAGAAGGACATCCGCGTCGCGCATGCGTTCGACCGTCTCGCGTGCCGGAATGCTCCCGGAGAAGGCGTGTACCTCGATGCCGGCGAGGTCGCCCCGCTGCGCGGGATCGCGCACCGTGCCGGCGATATGCGAGAAGCCGCCACCGAACAGGCGGACGAAGTGCCGGGCACTGTAGCCGAGACCCAGGATAAAGAGCCGCATACGTCTTCCTTGCAGGTCGGAGTTCCCGTCCGCGCCGCAGCGCGCCCTCCGCTCATAAGAGATTTTTGGGTCCGGCAAAAGATATTGCGATTTGTCCCGCCCGCCTGTGCAGGCGATGGTCGCTCGTCGGAGGGACGCATCGAACATGCAGGCAGAAGCGCCCGCCATAATGGTATCTGACGCGGCTGAGCTGGTCCGCCGCGCCGCCGCGCTGATCTTCGATGTCGACGGCACGTTGGCCGAGACCGAAGAGCTGCATCGGCAGGCCTTCAACCATGCCTTCGCCCGCCACGGTCTCGACTGGCAGTGGGACCGGGCCGTCTACAAGGACCTGCTGCGGGTCACCGGCGGCAAGGAACGGATCCGCGCCCACCATGAAAGGCTGAGGATCGCCGCGCCATTATCGGATGTGGACATCGCGGAACTCCACCGCATCAAGACTGCGCATTTTGCCGAACTGGTCGAGACCGGCTGCTGCCCCTTACGGCCCGGGGTGACGGATCTGTTCGCTGCTGCCAAGGCGCGCGGCCAGCGGCTCGCGATCGCGACGACCACGTCACACGGCAATATCGATGCGCTGCTGTCGCGGGCCCTGGGAAAAAGCTGGGCCGCGGATTTTGATGCGATCGTGGCCGGGGATGACGTGCGGCATAAAAAGCCTGCGCCGGATGTCTATTTCGAGATCCTGGCGCGGCTGAAGCTCAACGCGTCCGACTGCATCGCGATCGAGGATTCCGCCAACGGCCTGATCGCGGCCTCACGAGCGAACATTCCCGTGCTCATCACCAGAAGCATGTTCTTCCGGGACGACGATTTTAGCCAGGCGCGGGTCGTGCTGGATGATCTGTCCGGGCTCGGGTGAGGCCAAAACAAAAAAAACTGAAAAACAACCCCATGCACAGTAGAATGTGCCTGCGGGCCGGACGCCCTCAATGGACGCGGTGGCTCGCTCTATCGTCCTCAGCTTGCTCGACAATCTGCGCGATCGGGCTCGACTGGTGGTGCACCAGGCGCCAGTCGTTGCCGACGCGCCGGAAATGGTTGGCCGCAGCCAATGCCGTGCCGTCGACGATCTCGATGCAGAGCACGCGCGCGCTGTCGCCATCGACGATGGCCTGCGGTTCCGCGCACACGATCTGCGGCCGTTCCGGGCTCTGCAGGATATCGCGCCAGCTTCCGATCACCGTGGCCCGGCCGATGATGGCCGGCCAGCCGGGATGAATGCAGGAAATGGCGTCATCGTCCGCCCACATCCGCTCCATTTCGTCGAAATCGCCGGTCGAAAAGGCGGCGTAGAACGCTGCGTTCGCCGCGATCACCTTGCTGTCCTTTGCCATGCCTCTCGGGTGGGGCAATGACAGACAAAAATCAAGCAAGACTTCCGTCGACTTTCCGTCGATCTGGACCGCAATGCAGCATTGCTGCCCGTTTTGTGGTCACGCCGAGACCAGAGTCTCCACCGCACGCCGCGCGCCATCCTGGTAGAGTCGGCCGAGTGCTCCGGTCACGGCCTCGCGCAGGCGCGGCTCCGCGCCCAGCGACCCGAACACTTTTCCGACGCCGAGCAGTGCGGGCGCCAATCGTTCGGCGACGGGACCTGCCTCGCGCGCCAAGCCACCGAATTCGGCGGCGAGCGGATCGCGCACGTCGATGGTGCGGCCGTTCTCGTCGAGACCGGTGACGTAGCGCATCCAGCCGGCCACCGCGAGCGCATGCGTCGCGATCGGTAGGTTGCTGGCGAGACGATCCTGGATCGCGCCGAGCAGGCGCTGCGGCAGCTTTTGGGAGCCGTCCATTGCGATCTGCCAGGTGCGGTGATGCAGTGCCGGATTGGCGAAGCGCTTGAGCAGCGAGGCGCGATAGGCGGCCAGATCGGTGCCCGCGGGCATCGTCAGCGTCACCGCGGCCTCTTCCATCACCTGCGCGGCGAGGCGCGCGAAATGCGGATCCTGCATGGTGTCGGCGATGGTCTCGTAGCCGGCGAGATAGCCGAGATAGGCCAGCGCCGAATGGCTGGCGTTGAGCAGCCGCAGCTTCATCAACTCGAATGGCTTGACGTCGTTCACCAGTTCGACCCCGGCGGCGGCAAGATCGGGCCGGCCCGCCGTAAAGCGATCCTCGACTACCCATTGCGTGAACGGCTCGGTCATGACGGGCCATGCGTCGCGCAAACCGAGCGCCGACGAAACCACGTCGCGGTCACCATCCGTCGTCTCCGGCACGATGCGGTCGACCATAGTCGAGGGGAAGGCCGCCGTATCCGCGATCCACTTGCCGAGATCCTTCGAGCGCAGCGCGGCGAATTGCGTCGCGATCCGCTGCACGGTGTGGCCATTGGCGGCGAGGTTGTCGCAGCTCAGCACGGTGAACGGCGGCGCGCCCAGGGCCCGCCGGCGCGCCAGCGCTGCAACGATGAAGCCGGGAGCCGAGCGCGGCGCGTCGAAATTGTTGAGGTCGTGCACGACATCAGGATGGCGTTCGTCGAGATCGCCGGTCTGCGGCGTGTGGCAATAGCCTTTCTCGGTGACGGTGAGGGAGACGATGCGAATGGCGGGATCGGCCATTCGCTCGACCAATCGTGCCGGGCTTTCGCGCGCGACCACGCTGTCGAGCAGCGCACCGATGATGCGGTGTTCGGTGGCTTCGGCTGCACGGACGGCAACCGTGTAGAGATGATCCTGCGGGGCGAGGGCGTCGCGTGTGTCAGGGCTGCGCAAGCTGGCGCCGACGATGCCCCACGAGGTGGCGCCGGCGGCAAGGCAATCGTCGATGACCACGGCCTGGTGGGCGCGATGAAACGCGCCAAGGCCGAGATGCACGATGCCGGGCGTGACCCGCGAACGGTCGTAGGCCGGGCGGCGGATGCCTTGTGGCAGCCGGTCGAGATTGGCGCGGCCAAGGCGCGTTGGATCAGGGCGCATGGTCGTCTCTCCCCTTGTTTGGCCGCTGCTTGACATGGCGCCTGTCCTCGGTCAATGCTGCGGTCAATTGGTAAGACCAATTTTCCAAAATTGGCGGGCCGCGGGCAGCGAGAGCTGCCGGCATGACCCTTTCGGGAGGACCAGCGTGCCGCTGGAAGCTGTGGAGGCGAGACGGCTTTATCGCCAGGTCGCCGATCAATTGCGAAGCCTGATCGACAGCGGCGAGTACGCGGTCGGCAGCCGCTTGCCGACCGAGCGCGAACTCGCCGAGCAGCTCAAGATTTCCAGGCCCACGGTGCGCGAAGCCCTGATCGCGCTCGAAGTCGAGGGCCGCCTCCGCATCCGCGTCGGTTCCGGCATCTATGTGATCGAGCCCGCGGCGGTTGCGGCGACCGCGCCTGCGTCCGTTATCGAGGGCCCGTTCGAGCTGCTGCGCGCCCGCGAGTTCCTGGAAAGCTCCATTGCCGAAGAAGCCGCACGCGTGGCGACGAAGGACGACGTTGCCCGCATCGATGCGTCCCTTGTCGCGATGGAGAATGTAGAACACCCCGGCGAAGCCTCAATGGTCTACGACCGCGCCTTCCACGTCGCGATCGCCGGAAGCCTCGGCAATGCCGTTCTGGTGCGTGTGGTCGGCGAGTTGTTCGACCAGCGCCTCAATCCCTATTTCGCGCAGCTTGCGCATTATTTCGAAAGCCCGGGCACGTGGCGCACTGCGCTCGACGAGCATCGCGCGGTGCGCGACGCGATCGCGGCGCACGATCCCGGGGCCGCGCGCGATGCGATGCGCGATCATCTCGCGAGATCCCAGGAGCGCTTTGCGCAGAACTTCGGCGCCGAGAAGGTGGCAGGACCGTCGTCCGGGCGGGTGGCGCGATCGACGGCAAAGCCGTCAAGACCGCAACGTGCGCCGAAGAAGAAGCGAGTCACGAGCAGCAGCGCGCGACCGCGATGAGATTGTGCGGCCCGCACCCGCGTCGGGGGCGGGCGGACAAGAAGCAGATTTAAAAGAAGCAGACTTGAAAAATGGAGGAAAAGTCAGTGTTGAAAAAGATGACAATGGTGCTGGCGGTCTCGGCCGCGGCGATGATTGCGACGACTGGCGCCGGCATGGCGCAGACCAAGCTCAAATGGGCCCATGTCTACGAGACCTCGGAGCCCTTCCACACCGCCTCAGTGTGGGCCGCGCAGGAAATCGGCAAGCGCACCAATGGGCGTTATGCGATCGACGTCTATCCGGCGTCGCAGCTCGGCAAGGAAGCCGACATCAACCAGGGCCTCTCGCTTGGCTCGGTCGACATCATCATCTCCGGCTCGAGCTTTGCGGCCAAGAGCTTTCCGCCGATCGGCGTGACCTATTATCCCTACACCTTCCGCGATGCCGATCATCTGCTCGCCTACACCAAGAGCGACATCTTCAAGGAGCTCACCAAGGGTTACGAGGACAAGAGCGGCCACCACATCCTCGCGGTGACCTATTACGGCGTGCGCCAGACTTCGTCGAACAAGCCGATCAAGACCTGTGCCGACCTCAAGGGCCTCAAGATGCGCGTGCCCGACGTGCCCGCTTATCTGGCGATGCCGCGCGCCTGCGGCGCCAACACCGCGCCGATCGCGTTCGCCGAAGTCTATCTGGCGCTCCAGAACGGCACCGTCGAGGCGCAGGAGAATCCGCTCACCACGATCGAGGCCAAGAAGTTCTACGAGGTGCAGAAGCACATCGTGCTGACCGGCCACATTGTCGACCATCTCAACACGGTGGTGGCCGGTGCGCTCTGGAAGAAGCTCAGCGACGAGGACAAGAAGATCTTCACCGACGTCGCGCAGGAAGCCGCCGCCAAGGCGACCGCGGAGATCAAGCAGAATGAGGCCAAGCTGATTGCCTTCTTCAAGGAGAAGGGCCTGACCGTGACCGAGGTCGACAAGAACGAGTTCCGCGACACCGTTCTGAAGAACGTCGCGTTCGAGACGTTTGGCTATCGCAAGGCCGACTGGGAACGCATTCAGGCGGTGAAATGACGACGTAGTCGTCATCCCGGGGCGGTCCGCAGGACCGAACTACGGTGCGCAATCGCGCACCTGAGAATCTCGAGGTTCCGGGTCTGGTGCTAACGCACCATCCCGGAACGACGTGACCAGTTTGGAGAGCACACCCATGTCCACCGCCGAAACGCACCGGCAGATCACCGCGGACGAGATCGCCCACACCTTCGAGGAAGAGGCGGCATCCAAGGTCGATCTCGGCATCTACGCTTTCGAGGACTGGGTCGCGCTGGCGATCTTCTGGGTGATGGCGCTCGCCGTCTTCCTGCAGTTCTTTACCCGCTACGTGCTCAACGACAGCTACGCCTGGACCGAGGAGATCGCGACCTACTGCTTGATCGGCGTGGTCTTCATCGGCTCCTCGATGTGCGTGCGGCTGTCGCGGCACATCCAGGTCGATCTGATCTACCGCTATCTGCCGCATGTCGCGGCGCGCGCTTTGTCGACTGTCATTGATCTGATCCGGATCGTCTTCTTCGGCTATGCCATCAAGCTGGTCTGGGTCTACATCCAGATCATCGGCGACGAGTCCATGACCACGATCAATCTTCCCAAGGACTACGTCTATTACGCCGTGCTTGCCGGCTTCGTGCTGATGTTCGTCCGCTCGGTGCAGGTGGCCATCCAACATTTGCGGCAGGGCTACTCGATCCTCGAACGTCCCGGCGCCTACGACGGTTTTGAAGGGTAATCCCATGTTGCTGTTGCTTGGAGGCTTTCTCATCCTGATGCTGCTCGGCGTGCCCGTGGCGATCGCCATGGCTGCGTCGTCGCTGCTCTACATCCTGGTCAGCGGGGTGACGCCCGACGTCACGCTGGCGCAGCGCATGATCGCCGGCGTCGAGAGCTTTCCGCTGCTCGCCGTGCCGTTCTTCATCCTGGCCGGCAATCTCATGAACATTGCCGGCGTCACCGGGCGCATCTACAAATTCGCCGTCGCGCTGGTCGGCTGGATGCGCGGTGGCCTCGGTCACGTCAACATCATCGGCTCGGTGATCTTCTCCGGCATGTCCGGCACCGCGATCGCGGATGCTGCCGGCCTTGGCACCATCGAGATCAAGGCGATGAAGGATCACGGTTACACCACGGAATTCTCCGTCGGCGTCACCGCGGCGTCCGCCACGCTCGGCCCGATCATCCCGCCGTCGCTGCCTTTCGTGATCTACGGCATGATGGCGAACGTCTCGATCGGCGCGCTGTTTCTGGGGGGCGTCATTCCAGGCGTCGTGCTGACGCTGCTCATGATGGCCACCGTCACCTACTTCGCGCACAAGAACAAATGGGGCAGCGATACGCCGTTCTCCTGGCCGCAATTGGGATCGGCGGGGCTCGAGATCCTCGTCGTACTGAGCTTCCCGATGGCCGTCTGGCTTCTGACGGTCGCCGGCCTCTCCACCAATTGGGCCGTTGGGATTGGCCTGGTCGCGCTGCTCGCGCTCGACTGGTACTTCGATTTCTCGGCGGTCATGGCCTTGATGGCGCCGGTGATCCTGATCGGCGGCATGACGCTGGGCTGGTTCACGCCGACGGAGGCTGCCGTCGCCGCCGTGATCTGGTCGCTGTTCCTTGGCCTCGTGCGCTACCGCACCATGACGCTGAAGACGGTGGCGAAGGCGACCTTCGACACCATCGAGACCACGGCCTCGGTGCTGTTCATCGTCACCGCTGCCTCGATCTTTGCCTGGCTGCTCACGGTGTCGCAGGCAGCCCAACTGCTGTCGGACTGGATGCTCGGCATCACCCATAATAAATGGGTCTTCCTGGCGTTGGCCAACGTGCTGATCCTGTTCGTCGGCTGCTTCATCGACACCACGGCGGCGATCACCATCCTGGTGCCGATCCTCTTGCCGATCGTGCTCAAGCTCGGCATCGATCCCATCCATTTCGGCCTGATCATGACGCTGAACCTGATGATCGGCCTGTTGCACCCGCCGCTCGGCATGGTGCTATTCGTGCTGGCACGCGTGGCAAAGCTCTCGGTCGAGCGCACCACGGTCGCGATCCTGCCCTGGCTGGTGCCGCTGATGCTCGCGCTGATCGCGATCACCTACATCCCCGAACTGACCCTCTGGCTGCCAAAATACATGGGACTTTCCAAATGACCTCCACAGCTCTCGCCGCAACCCTGTTCGGCCCCGAAGACCTGCGCATGGTCGAGCATCTGCTCGACAAGCTCGCTTCAGGCATGGTGCGCATCCGCTTCGGCGCCGGCGGCATCTGCGGCTCGGACATGCATTACTTCCGCCACGCCCGCACCGGCGATTTCGTCGTGAAGTCGCCGCTGGTACTCGGCCACGAGATCTCGGGCGAGGTCATGGAGATCGCGGGCTCCGCGGCGAACCTGAAGGTCGGCGACCGCGTTGCCGTCAACCCGTCGCGCTGGTGCGGCCATTGCGGCGCTTGCCGCGAAGGCCGGCAAAACCTCTGCGAAAATATCTACTTCATGGGCTCGGCCTCGAAGACGCCGCATATGCAGGGCGGCTTTGCCAACTATTTCGACGCGATCCCGGCGCAGTGCGTGAAGATCCCCGATCATGTGTCCTATCAGGCCGCGGCGCTGGCCGAGCCGCTCGCGGTCTGCCTGCACGCGGTGGCGCGTGCCGGCAACATCGAAGGCAAGCGCGGCATCATCTTCGGCGCCGGTCCGATCGGGCTTCTGACGATGCTCGCCGCGCGCCGCGCCGGCATGACGGACATCACCGTGGCCGACATCGCGCCGGCCCCGTTGGCCTTTGCGAGCCGGCTCGGCGCCTCTCACGTCGAGAATGTCGCAGCCGGCGAGGAAGGCCTGAAGGCGCAGGCCGCGTCGCGCCCGTACGATGTCGCTTTCGAAGTCTCAGGCACGGCTGCAGGCCTTGCCAGTGCGATCGGTATCGTCAGGCGCGGCGGCGTTGTGGTGCAGATCGGTAATTTGCCGGGTGGCCAGATTCCGGTGCCGGCGAATGCGGTGATGGCCAAGGAGATCGACCTGCGCGGTTCGTTCCGCTTCGGGCTCGAGTTCATGACGGCGGTGGAGCTGATTGCGGACGGCAGCGTCGACGTGCTGTCGCTGGTCACCGCCGAACGGCCGCTGTCCACCGCGCCCGATGCGCTGCGGCTGGCGCTCGACCGCTCGCAGAGCGTCAAGGTCGTGCTGACCGCGAACTGATTGGAGAGGCCGCATGATGCTCGAAGGATGGCGCTGGTACGGGCCGGACGATCCGGTCTCGCTCGATGATGTCAGGCAGGCCGGGGCGAGCGATATCGTCTCGGCGCTGCATCAGGTGCCGATCGGTGAAGCCTGGACACGCAAGGCGGTCGAGGAGCGCAAGAACTTCATCGAGAACGGTCAGCCCGGCCGCTCGCAGCTGACCTGGTCGGTGGTGGAATCGATTCCGATCCCCGACGACGTCAAGCGTCTCGGGGCTAAGGCAACGCGCTCGATCGAGACGTGGATCGCCAGCCTGGAGGCGGTTGCCGCGGCCGGTATCAAGATCATCTGCTACAATTTCATGCCCGTCGTGGATTGGTGCCGCACCGATCTCGAATGGGAGCTGCCGAACGGCGCCCGTGCCATGCGCTTCGACCAGGACCGTTTCGCCGCCTTCGAGCTGCACATCCTGAAGCGGCCGGCCGCGACCGCCGAGTATTCGCCGGAGCAGCAGGGTCGCGCGAAAAAGCTGTTCGACCAGATGAGCCAGGCCGATATCGATTACCTCGTCATGGTGATCGCCAGCGCGCTGCCGGGCTCGACCACCGAGCCGATGACCATCCCGCAATTCCGCGACCGGCTCGAGACATATCGCGACGTCACGCCAAAAATCCTGCGGCAACATCTCGCCGAGTTTTTGGGCCGCGTCACACCCGTCGCCGAGCAGCTCGGCGTCTCATTGACACTGCATCCGGACGACCCGCCGCGCCCGCTGTTCGGGCTGCCGCGCGTCGCGTCCAGCGCCGATGACTATCAGGCGTTGTTTGATGCCGTACCGTCAAAGGCGAATGGTATCTGCCTGTGCACAGGGTCGCTCGGCGTGCGCGCCGAGAACGATCTTGCCGCGATGGCCGAACGCTTCGGTCCGCGCATTGCCTTTGCGCATCTGCGCGCGACCAAGCGCGAAGCGGATGGTCTGTCCTTTTACGAGTCCGATCATCTCGACGGTGACGTCGACATGGTCGCAGTGCTGAAGGCGCTGCTGAAGGAGAACGCGCGGCGTTCGCCCGACCGGCAGATCGTGTTTCGGCCCGACCACGGCCACCGCATGCTGGACGATCTCGCGGCGACCAAGCGCACCAATCCGGGCTACACCGCGATCGGTCGCCTCCGCGGTCTCGCCGAGCTGCGCGGCGCAATCCGCGCGATCGAGCATCAATAGGGGCCAAAGCTCTATCCGCACCGTCATTGCGAGCGCAGCGAAGCAATCCAGAATCCCGCCGCGGAAAGACTCTGGATTGCTTCGCTGCGCTCGCAATGACGTGGAGGAGAGGTGCCTCGTCTCAACCTTGTCCTCTTAAGCGCGACGGCAGAATACGTCCCGGGCACGCGCACAGATTGTCAAAGTTCCAGCCATATGCGAAGGTAGCGCCATTCCGTTTTCGATCGACGCATTGCAGCAATAAGCCATTTAGGAGCTTGATGTGAGCATTCTGGTCGAACTTCCTCCCGATCAATATGACCGACGGGCATTTGCAAAATTCGACGAGACATCAACCGGCTTTGATCTCGACATCGCTCGCGCGATGATGTGGATGTCGCAACTCGCCTACGAGACCCATGTGCCGGACACGATCAACAGGGTCTCTCCGTTCTTTGATCTGTCCGGTGTCAAGCTGCTGAGCCAGCCGGCGCATTCGACGCTGCCGCTGACCGACACGCGCGGGATCATCGCGAGCAAGGGCGACGCAACAATTGTCGCCTTCGCCGGCACCGACCCGCTTCATCTCCTGAACTGGGTCAGCGATTTCACGCTTGGCCGACCGAAGGCGCCCGTGCACCAGGGGTTCGTCGATGCGGCGGCAGCCGTGTGGGACGACGTGAAGAGCGCACTGGCGGCAGCGCTGGCGCGCAAATCACCGATCTTCATCACTGGGCACAGCCTCGGCGCCGCGATCGCGGTGGCAACGGTGGACTTCGCGCGGGAGCAGCTCCAACTCGCGGATGCGCAGATCTATCTTTACGGTTGTCCGCGCGTGGGCCGCGACGATTTCGTCGCACTCTACAACGGTACGTTCGGCAGGATGACCTATCGTCTCGTGCACGGCACCGACATCGTCCCGACCGTGCCTCCGCCCGGGCTTGGCTTTCATCACGTCGGCCGTTATCTCGCCTGTGCACGCGGCGCCAAATTCAGCGCCAGCCAGCTCACGACGAATGTTGGTTCGGATGAGCCAATGGCGAATGCTGGAATTGGTGAGCAGGTCCGCAATCTCCTCAGCGGCGTATCCGAGAACACGCGGTCGGATGTCGTCGGCAGGCTTACGGTGCTGCTCCCGGCGGGCATCGGCGATCACCTGCCCGATCGTTACTGTGCCGCGCTGACACCCGCCTAGACTCCGGTTTTGACGCGTTTTCTTCACGCGAGCCGGTATATCCACTTCGCCCGAAAACGCTCTAGTAGCACGCAGCCATTGCGCCGAGCTTTGGATAGAGCCGGTCGATCGCGGCGATCTCGCTTTTCATCTGGGCGGTGATCCAGTCGCGGATCTCGGCGGCGATGGGGCGCATCGGCCGGTTGCGCGGTGGCAGGAATTCGCAGATGCGGCGCGTCGTGGTGAGCGTGTCGGACGCCGGCACCAGCGCGCCCGTCAACAGCCAGTGCGAGGCGACCGTCAGCCATCCGAGCGCGATACCCTGGCCGAGCAGGGCGGCCTGCATCACGACGGCATAGTCCGTGAAGCTCAGCGCCTTGGCCGCACCGCGACGCCCGGTGAGAAGCGATGCGTAATCCGCGGCCCAGTCGCCCGGCGTCTCGGCGAGCCTAATGATGGTGTTGCCCTCGGCGGGATCGGTTTCGCCGAGATAGGCAGGGCTGCACATCGGCAGCATGACCTCCTTCATCACCAGCGTGCCGCCGGATGACGGCTCCTCGCGATCGCGGAAGCGCATGCCGAGGTCGACATTCTCCACCGGCCCGCGCAGCGCGCCGGAAATGAGCTGGAAGCGCAGATCGACCTGCGGAAATTGCTTCTGCAGCTTGTCGATGCGCGGCATCAGCCAGTGCGTGGTGAAGGCGGAGGAGACCGACAGCGTCACCGTCTCGGTGCCCTTGCGCCGCCGTTCGATTTCCACGAGTCCGCTCTCGATGCTGCGAAAACCTTCGAGCACGCGGCGATACAAGAGTTCGCCTTCCTCGGTGAGCACCGCACGTCCTGCTGTTCGGTCGAACAGGCGAACGCCTAGGTGCTCCTCGAACTGTCCGAGCATCCGGCTCACCGCAGGCTGGGTGACGTTCAGTTCGGCGGCAGCCGCCGTGAAGCTGCCATTGCGCGCCGCTGCGTCGAAGACGAACAAGGCGTTACTTGAGGGCAGCATGCGGCGCAGCTCGGGCATAACACCATGTTATGAGCCAGGTGAGAATTTGGCAATTGCCGAGTTTTGCCAAGTCTGGTGTCATTGGCGTCACAGCCTAAAGACAGGGCTTGCGAGCGAAGATGTTGGTGCGGTGCACGCTTCGACCGTGAGTGCTCAAATTTCCTGTCTATAAAGCAGGCTTATGGCGTGCAGTGAGGCACGCCGTTGCAGGGACATGGCGAGGTCGATCGTTGGACAAACGAGCGGAAAGCGTCGAGATCAGATCCGCGAGCAAGGCCTATGGTGCCGTTCGCGCCCTCGACGACGTGTCCCTCAATGTCGCCGCCGGCGAGTTCGTCTCGCTGCTGGGCCCCTCCGGCTCCGGCAAGACCACGTTGCTCGGCATCCTCGGCGGCTTCATCTTGCCATCGAGCGGAACGATCCTGTTTGGCGGCCGCGACGTCACCTGGATGCCCCCGCACAAGCGCGACATCGGCGTCGTTTTCCAGAATTACGCGCTGTTCCCGCATATGAGCGTCGGCGAGAATGTCGCCTTTCCCTTGCGCGCGCGACGGCTGCCGAAGGCGGTCTGGCCGGACAAGGTGCGCACGGCACTTTCGATGGTTGGCCTTGCCGGCTACGAAGAGCGCGGTATCGCGCAGCTCTCCGGCGGCCAGCGCCAGCGCGTGGCGCTCGCACGCGCCATGATCTTCGAGCCGCGGCTGATCCTGATGGACGAACCGCTGTCCGCGCTCGACAAGCAACTGCGCGAATCCATGCAGATCGAGCTGCGCGCGCTGCACAAGCGCATCGGCGCCACCATCATCTACGTCACCCACGACCAACGCGAAGCGCTGACCATGAGCGACCGCGTCGCCGTGATGAAAGACGGCAGGCTGATCCAGATCGACGCGCCCGAGCGCCTGCACGATCATCCCGCGGATTCCTTCGTCGCAAGTTTCATTGGCGAAGCCACGATGCTTCCCGTGCGACGCGTCGATGCCTCCGGCGTTGCGCTGGGCAATGTGCTTCTGCGCAGCGCCCGCGCCATTCCCGACGGAGACTCGCTGATGCTCGCCGTGCACAGCGAAAAGCTGCTGATCGACGACGGCGCGCCGGACTCAGCCTGCAACCGGCTCACCGGCACGGTCACTGACATCGTCTATCAGGGCGAGAGCCTGCGCATCTTCCTGGCGCTCGCCGACGGCATCGTGCTCAGCCTGCGGCAGCCGAGCTACCACCAGGCCTACAGCCGCATCCCGCCACTCGGCGGCAGCCTCACCGTGACCCTTCACCCCGAGGACACCATCGTCGTACCCAGGGTGAGGGACTGAACCCAAGCCTTGTCCAACCGAGAGAAGAAGCCAAAATGTCGTCAGCAGCCTCGTTCAGCAATTTCAAGGTTCTCACCTTCGACGTCGTCGGCACCTTGATCGATTTCGAGACCGGCGTGCTCTCCGCGGTGCGCAGGATCTCGGGCAAGTCGCCGGCCGAGCTCAGCGACGACAAGATCTTCGAATCCTACAAGCGTGGCCGCGACAAGCACCATGAGCGTTCGAGCGAGGTGATGTTCCATGTCTATCGCTATCTCGCCAAGGAGCTCGGGCTGCAGGCCGATGACGCCTCCTGCGACGTGTTCCAACTCGCGGTGCTGCGCTGGGGACCGTTCCCGGATTCGGTCGAGGCTCTGAAGCGCCTGAGAACTAAATTCCGCCTGGTCGCGATGACCAACGCCGACCGCGTCGCGCTCTCCTGTTACGCGCATGCGCTCGGCAATCCCTTCGACGATACCGTTTGCGCCGACGAGACTGGCGTCGCCAAGCCGAACCCGGAATTCTTTGCCTACAACAAGGGCCGCCAGTCGGCGTTCGGCTACAAGCAGTCCGACATTCTGCACGTGGCGCAGAGCCAGTATCACGACATCGGGATCGCGCGGAAGCTCGGTTACAAGGTGTGCTGGATCGAGCGGCGTCAGGGCATGGCAGGCTTCGGCGGCACGCCGGCCGTGGAGACGCTGACCAAGCCGGACTTCCATTTCCCGACATTGAAGGCGCTCGCCGACGCGGCGATCGGGCCGGCGGTGTAACTTTGTGAGCGCGGAGATGACGCAGAACTGGGGCGCATTGCCGTCGGCCAACTCGCTGTGGGAAGCCACGGCGGAGCCGGCGCGCGCGTTTCCGGTCCTGTCCGGCGAGAGCCAGGCTGACGTGGTGATCATCGGTGCCGGCTATACCGGCCTGTCCGCGGCCCACCACATCGCCAAGAGCGGGCTCAGCCCCATCGTGCTCGAGGCCAACCGCCCGGGCTGGGGCGCCAGTGGGCGCAATGGCGGCGTGATCACCGCAAAATTCCGTCTCTCGTTCCGCGAGATCGACGCCGTGCACGGCCGCGCCATGGCGCGGCGAATGTACGAGATCGCGCATGAATCCACCGACATGGTCGAGGAGCTGGTCTCCGAATTCGGCATCACCAGCGCTCAGCTTGCCCGCACCGGCCAGGTCAAGGCCGCACACAATGAGACCACGCTGAAGGCCGCGATCGACGAAGCCAACTGGATGACGCGCGAGATGGGCTCCGCCGAGGTCCGTATTCTCGACAAGCGCGGCGTACGCGACGAGACCGGCTCCGACAGCTTCGTTGGCGGCGTGCTCAATCCCGGCTCTGGCGGCATTCATCCGCTGAACTATTTGCGCGGTCTCGCCGACGGCGTCGCGCGCCGCGGGGTGCCGATCTTCCAGGAGTCGCCGGTCGTAAGACTCCGGCGCGACAACGGCGGCATCGTCGCGGAGACGCCGCAAGGCGCGGTGCGGGCGAAGCAGGCGATCATTGCCACCAACAGCTATTCGGACCTGACGGATGCCACCGCGCAGATGCAGCGCACCCTGATTCCCTTCCGCAGCGCCATGGTCGCTACCGAGCAGCTGCCGCGCAATCTCGCGGGCAAGCTGATGCTGACGGGCCGCACCTACACCGAGACCAAGCGCATGATGCGCTGGTTCCGCATGGTCGACAATCGCGTCATCTTCGGCGGCCGCGGCGCCTTCGGCAGGCAGGACTCGGAAGCCGCATTCGATGCGCTGCGCAAGGCGATGGTCGGCATCTTTCCGGACCTGGCCGATGTGCCGCTCGCGTACAAATGGTCGGGCCTCGTTGCCATGACGCTGGATTCGGTGCCGCATCTCGGCCGGCTCGACGACCGCACGCTGTTCTCGATGGGCTACAACGGCGCGGGCGTCGCGATGTCGAGCCTGATGGGCCGCTATCTTGCCGCCTTCGTCCGCGGCGAGACACCGGAGGTCGGGCTGCTCGACGCGCGGCGCCTGAGGGCGATTCCGTTCTATCCGCTGCGCGAGCCCGCCGTGCGCATGATCGCCGGCTGGTACCAGTTTCTCGATGCGATCGGACAGTGACATTCAATTGGTGACAGAGGAGGCGAGGATGACGACGAAACGAGATATTCGATTTGGCTACGCATTGTTGGGTGGATCGCTCGGATTGTTCGCAACAACCGGCACCGCCGCCGCTGCCGAACAGATCACCTTTGTCTCGCAAGGCGGCGCCTATCAGCAGGCGCAGACGGTGGCGATCCTCGATCCTTCCGCCAAGAAGCTCGGCATCACCATCAACCAGGATTCCATTCCCGATGCCTGGCCGGCGATCAAGACCCAGGTCGGCAGCGGCAAGCCGATCTGGGACGTCGTGGATACGCCGACCGGCAACTGCCTGCGTGGCGGCGAGCAGGGGCTGATCGAGAAGCTCGACTTCTCAAAGATTCCGAATGGCGCGGCGATGCCGGAATCCTATCGCAGCCCCTATTCGGTTTCCTACGAGTTCTATTCCAGCGTCCTGGCCTACAGTCAGAAGACCTTTCCGAAGGACGCGCCGAACAGCTGGGCCGATTTCTGGGACGTGAAGAAATTTCCCGGGCGCCGCGCACTGCGCAACCACCCGTTCGCCACACTCGAGGCGGCACTGATGGCCGACGGCGTCGCGCCCGACAAGCTCTATCCGCTCGACGTCGACCGCGCCTTCAAGAAGCTCGAAGAGATCAAGCCGAATATCACGGTGTGGTGGACCTCCGGCGCGCAGTCGGCGCAACTGCTCAACGACGGCGAGGTCGACATGGAGATGGCCTGGAACGGCCGCGTCAGCGCGGTCGCGAAGGAAGGCGCCAAGGTCGCCTTCACCTACAACCAGGGCGTTTTGCAAAGCACCTCGCTCTGCATCCTCAAGGGCGCGCCGAATCTCGAGACGGCCGTCAAGTTTCTCAACGAGGCCGTCGATCCCGTGCACCAGGCCAATCTGCCGCTGCATATCGACTATGGTCCGGGAAATCCAAAGGCGTTCGAGACCAACGTGATCAAGCCCGAGCGCGCCGCGCAATTGCCGAGCGAGCCGGCCAATGCGGCCAAGCAGGCGCTGATGTCCTACGCGTGGTGGTCGTCGCCAGCCGGCGAAGCGGCGGAGAAGCGCTGGGCGTCGTTCATGCAGAAGTAAGCGAAATCGCGATGAGCGCAAGTCGTGCCAGAGCTGACACTGCGCTCCCTCCCCCGCTTGCGGGGGAGGGTTGGGGAGAGGGTATCTCCGCGAGAAAGACTCCCCAAGAGGACAGAACCCTCACCCGGATCGCTTTCGCGATCCGACCTCTCCCGCAAGCGGGAGAGGTGCACCACCCGAGATGAGCGAGCAAATGCTGACGACATCAATGCCAGATCCCTCCCAAAAGCATCAGCGCCGCGAGCATGGGCTGATGCTGGCATTGGTGTCGCCGGCGCTGCTGGTGATCCTGGCTCTGATCGTGCTGCCGGTCGGCTGGCTCGCCTGGCAGTCGATCTACCATGACGGCTTCACGCTGGAGAATTATCGCCGCGTCTTCACCGAAGACATCTACTGGCGAAGTTTTGCGCTGACCTTCGAGATCAGCCTCGCGGTCACGGGGATCGCACTGCTGCTTGGCTATCCCGTGGCCTACCTCGCCAACTCGGTGCCGAAAGGATGGAGTATTCTCATCCTGTCGCTGGTCGTGCTGCCGTTCTGGACCAGTGTGCTGGTGCGGGCCTATGCCTGGCTGGCGCTGCTCCAGCGCACCGGCGTGATCAACCAGCTTTTGCGTTATCTCGACGTGACGAGCGAACCGCTCGCGCTGGTGCACAACACCTTGGGCACGGTGGTTGCGACGGTACACATCCTCCTGCCGTTCATGGTGCTGCCGCTCTATGCCACCATGCAGAAGATCCCGAGCGATCTCATGCAGGCCGGCGCCAGCCTGGGGGCGAGCCCGTCGCTCACCTTCGTTCGCGTCTTTCTGCCGCTGTCTCTGCCCGGCGTGCTCGCAGGCTGCACCATGGTGTTCGTGCTCTGCCTCGGCTTCTACATCACGCCGGAACTGCTCGGCGGCGGCCGCACGGTGATGGTGTCGATGCTGGTGAGCCGCAATGTCGAGCTCTACAACCAGTTCGGTGCTGCGAGCGCGGTCGCCGTCGTGCTGCTCTTAAGCGTGCTCGCGATCTTTTTCGCCGTCAGCCGCTTCATCTCGCTCGATCGCATATTGGGGCAGAAATGACGCGATTGTCGCCCGCCCGGATCGCCCTCTATATGATCAGCGCGCTGGTGCTGGTCTACCTGATCCTGCCGGTGCTGATCATCGCCCCGATCTCCTTCTCCAGCGCGCGCTTTCTGACCTTTCCGCCGCCGTCGTTCTCGCTGCGCTGGTATCAGCAGTATTTCTTCAACTCGGCCTGGATGCAGGCGACGCGGGTGACGCTGACGGTCGGGCTCCTGACGGTGGTTATCGCAACGCCGCTCGGCGTCGCCGCCGCCTATGGCATCAGCCAGTCGAAGCTGCGGATCATGCGGCTTATCCACATGATGCTGCTGTTGCCGCTGGTGGTGCCGATCATCATCACCGCGGTGGGCATCTTCTTCCTCTATGCGAAAGTCGGCTTGGTCGCGACGCTGCCGGGCCTGGTGCTGGCGAATGTCATGTTGGGCCTGCCATACGTCATCATCTCGGTGCTGGCGGGCCTGCAAAGCTTCGATCCGGCGCAGGAGATGGTCGCACGCAGCCTCGGCATGAACCGCCTGCGCAGCTTCTTCGCGGTGACCTTGCCGCAGATCAAGTCCAGCGTGGTCGCAGGCGGTATCTTCGCCTTCATCTCGGCGATGGACGAGACCATCGTCGCGCTGTTCATCTCCGGCGGCCAGTATCAGCCGCTGACCAAGCGTATGTTCACCGCGCTCCGCGACGAGATCGACCCAACCATCGCCGCCATCTCGACACTGATGACGGCGGCCTCGTTCATGCTGGTGCTGCTGGCAAGCGCTCGGCAGCGCAAAGGGGCATGACGGCAAGGGGCCTGCTCCCCGGTCGACGTCCGAGAGAGGCATGGCTGCCGCCGCTATTTTCTGGAGAGGCATGACGAGGCCGTAATGCCGGGCAGCGGTTTCGGCCTTGCACCTTGTTTCCGGCTGTCCTACGCCAGCCCGGAACAAAATTTTCGCGAAGCTGCGAAACGCATCGCCAAAGCCTTGAGGGAGCCGTCATGACCATTCGCAACACCCGCACCGGGGGCCAGATCCTGATCGATCAGCTGGTCGCGCAAGGCGTCGAGCGCGTCACCTGCGTGCCGGGCGAGAGCTACCTTGCGGCGCTCGATGCGCTGCACGACAGCCCGATCGACGTCATGATCTGCCGCGCCGAGGGCGGTGCCGCGATGATGGCGGAGGCCTATGGCAAGCTCACCGGCCGTCCCGGTATCTGCTTCGTCACCCGCGGCCCCGGCGCCACCAATGCCAGCCACGGCGTGCACATCGCGATGCAGGATTCCACGCCGATGATCCTGTTCGTCGGTCAGGTCGACACCGGCATGCGCGAGCGCGAGGCGTTCCAGGAGCTCGACTACAAGGCGGTGTTCGGCACCATGGCGAAATGGGCGGTCGAGATCGATCGTCCCGACCGCATTCCGGAGCTGGTCGCGCGCGCCTTCCGCGTCGCCATGCAGGGCCGTCCCGGTCCCGTGGTGATCTCGCTGCCCGAGAACATGCTGACCGAGACCGCAGCCGTTGCGGACGCCATGCGGATCGAGCCGGCGATGAGCTGGCCGGCGCCCGCAGATATCGAGCGCGTTGGCGCCATGCTTGCGGGCGCGAAGGCGCCGCTCGTCATTCTCGGCGGCTCGCGCTGGACCGATGAGGCGACCAGGAGCATCGCGCGCTTTGCCGAGCGGTTCGACCTGCCGGTCGCGACCTCGTTCCGCCGCGCGTCGCTGATCGACGCCGATCACTCGCATTATGCCGGCGACCTCGGCATCGGCCCGAGCCCGGGCCTGAAGGCGCGGATCGACGGCGCCGATGTCATTCTTCTCATCGGCGGCCGCATGTCGGAGATGCCGTCCTCATCCTACACGCTGCTCGACATTCCGACCCCGCGGCAGAAGCTGATCCACGTTCATCCCGGCTCCGAAGAGCTCGGCCGCATCTATCAGCCTGAGCTCGCGATCCAGGCCACACCCGCCGCGTTCGCGGCCGCGGTCGAGACGCTGAAGCCGGCCGGCGCCGTTGCCTGGAAGGGCGAGGCCGCCAAGGCGCATGCCGATTATCTCGCCTGGACCGACAAGGCGCGCGAGCTGCCGGGCACGTTCCAGTATGGCCAGGTCATGACCTGGCTGCGCGATCGCCTGCCCAAGGACGCGATCGTCTGCAACGGCGCCGGCAACTACGCCGGCTGGATCCATCGGCATCATCGCTTTCACAGCTTTGCCTCGCAGCTCGCGCCGACGTCGGGCTCGATGGGCTACGGTGTGCCGGCCGCGGTGCTCGCGAAGCGACAATATCCGGACCGTACTGTTATCGCCTTTGCCGGTGACGGCTGCTTCCTGATGAACGGGCAGGAATTCGCGACCGCCGTGCAGTACGACGCAGCCCTCGTCGTCATCGTCGTCGACAATGCGCAATACGGCACCATCCGCATGCACCAGGAGCGCGACTATCCCGGACGCGTGGTCGGCACCCAGCTCAAGAACCCGGATTTCGCGATGTACGCAAAAGCATTCGGCGGCCATGGCGAGCGCGTCGAGCGCACCGAAGAGTTCGCGCCGGCGTTCGAGCGTGCGCTTGCCTCGGGCAAGCCGTCGATCCTCCACTGCATCATCGATCCGCGTGCGATGTCGGTCGGCAAGGACTTTGCCCCTGCGGTGAAGGCATAGCCGATGCCGCAAGGCCGCCACGTCGCCATCATCGGTGCCGGCGCGGTCGGCGTGATCAGCGCGATCGAGGCGCTGCGCGAGGGCCATCGCGTCACGCTGATCGATCCGGGCGAGCCCGGTGGCGAACAGGCGGCGAGCTACGGCAATGCCGGCTGGCTCTCCTCGCATTCGGTGATCCCGCCGGCCGAGCCCGGTGTCTGGAAGAAGGTGCCGGGTTATCTGATGGATCCGCTCGGGCCACTCGCGATCCGCTGGTCTTATCTGCCGAAGGCGCTGCCCTGGTTGATCAAATATCTGCTCTCGGGCTGGACCGAGGCGCGGGTCGAGAAGACGGCATTTGCGCTGCGCGATCTCCTGAAGGACGCGCCGCTATTGCACAGGAAGCTCGCGGAGGAGGCGGGCGTTCCTGAATTGATCGAGCGTAACGGCGTGATGCATGTCTTCCCGTCACGCGGCAATTTCGACAATGATCTCGGCTGGCGCGTGCGCAAGCGCGTCGGTGTCGAATGGCTGGAGCTTTCGGCCGACGAGATGCGTCAGCGCGAGCCCGATCTGCATCCGCGCTACACTTTTGGCGTGGTGGTGGAGGAAGCCGGTCGCTGCCGCGACCCCGGTGCCTATGTCGCGGCCCTCGCGCAACATGCGCTGGCAAGCGGCGCCGAGCTCGTGCGGGCCAAGGCAATTGGGCTGAAACTATCCGGCAACAAGCTCGTGGCTGTCCTGTCCGAGGCCGGCGAGATTGCGTGTGATGCCGCGGTGATTGCCGCCGGTGCGCATTCGAAGCGGCTCACGGCGTCCATCGGCGATCCGCTGCCGCTGGAGACCGAGCGCGGCTATCACGTGATGATCGAGAATCCGGAAACGGGCCCGCGCAGCTCGATGATGGCCTCGGATGCGAAGATGGTGGTGAACTGGACCGACAAGGGTTTGCGCGCCGCCGGCACGGTCGAGATCGCAGGCCTCGAGGCCGCGCCGAACTGGAAACGTGCCGAGATTCTGCGCAACCATCTCGTCAGCATGTTCCCAAAACTGCCCAAGGACATTCCGGCCTCCCGCATCAAGACCTGGTTCGGTCATCGGCCGAGCATGCCAGACGGACGTCCCTGCATCGGTTACGCGCGGGCCTCGCGCGATATCGTCTATGCCTTCGGCCACGGCCATATCGGCCTGGTCGGCTCGGCCCGCACCGGTCGTCTCGTCGCCCAGCTTCTGAGCGGCAAGCCGCCGGAAATTCCGCTGGCACCGTTTTCGCCCGATCGTTTTCTCTGAGATCGTACCATGACCCATCCTGCCAACTCGCCTTCTCGTATCGCCCGCGGCGGCAAGGCCATCTATGGAGCACCGCTCGGCATCCTGATGTTGGAGGCGCGCTTTCCCCGCATTCCCGGCGACATGGGCAACGGCACCACCTGGCCTTTCCCCGTGCTCTATCGCGTGGTGAGCGGTGCCTCGCCCGAGAAAGTGGTGCTGAACGGTGCGGCCGGTCTGCTGCCTGATTTCATCGATGCGGCGAAGGATCTGGTGCGGCTCGGGGCGGAAGCCATCACCACCAATTGCGGCTTCCTCTCGCTGTTCCAGAAGGAGATCGCAGCCGCGGTCGGCGTTCCCGTCGCGACCTCGTCACTGATGCAGGTGCCGTGGGTGCAGGCGACCTTGCCGCCGGGCAAGCGCGTCGGCCTCGTCACGGTCTCAGGTTCATCCTTGACGCCGGCTCATCTCGAAGGCGCCGGCGTGCCGCTCGATACGCCGCTGGTCGGCACCGAGCACGGCAAGGAATTCTTCCGCGTCCTGATCAAGGCCGAGAAGGACGACATGGATATCGCGCAGGCCGAACGTGACGTGGTCGAGGCCGGCAAGGAGCTGGTCGCCAGCAACCCGGATGTCGGCGCGATCGTGCTGGAATGCACCAACATGCCGCCTTATGCGGCGGCGCTTCAGGCCGAGGTCGGATTGCCCGTCTACGATATCTATTCCATGATCACCTGGTTTCATGCAGGACTGCGGCCGCGCCAGTTTGGCTAGAGGTCGAGAAGTTGCCTATGGCTCCTCTTCCTTCTACCCTTGTGGGAGAAGGTGGCGCGAAGCGCCGGATGAGGGGTATCTCTCCGCGCATATAGATGCGGATGAGTGCACGGAGAGATACCCCTCATCCAAATGAGTTTGTATCTGTCAGCGGTGATGCCCTCTCCCGCAAGGGGAGAGGGCGCAGCCATGCGCATCGTGCGCTGTCCCACCGGCAGCGGAAGAGGCAGCTATACAATCCCTCGATACCTGATCGCGCCAGACGGTCAGAGCTTTCGCGCCTGAACATCGTTAGAGTGCCGCTCGAAATCCACGGAGACATGCGGTGCACAGCCTTCAATCCAATCCCGACACGCGCGCAGACAATTGGCCGTCCGAGCTCTACCGCATCCTGAAAGCCGCCGACGTGCGGCAGATGTCATACGTCCCCGATGCCGGCCACAGCCAGCTCATCAGCCTGTTCTCGGCCGATCGCGACGTCACCACCAACGTGCTGACGACGGAAGAGGAGGGCGTCGCCATCGCCGCCGGCGCCTGGCTCGGCGGCCAGCGCAGCGTGCTCTTGATGCAGTCGAGCGGGGTCGGCAATTGCATCAACATGCTGTCGCTGTCGGCGATCGGACGATTTCCACTGCTGATGCTGGTGACGATGCGCGGCGAATGGGCCGAGTTCAATCCCTGGCAGGTGCCGATGAGCCGGGCGACACAGCCCTCGCTGGAAGCGATTGGTTTGAAGGTGATGCGGGCGGAGACGGCGGAGGATCTGGTCGAGACGGTCGAATCGGCCGCAGCGCTCGCCTACGATTCCGATCAGCAGATCGCGGTGCTGATCGGGCAGCGCCTGATCGGCAAGAAGAAGTGGTGATGCCAATGCAAGCCCAACTCGACCGCCGCGCCGCCGTCGCCGCGCTCCTGAAGAATCGCAACGACACTCTGGTCGTCTCCGGCCTCGGCTCGCCGACCTATGACCTTCATTCGGTCGGCGACCACGACGGCAATTTCTATCTCTGGGGCGCCATGGGCGGCGCCGCGCTGATCGGGCTTGGCCTCGCGCAAGCCCAGCCGGGAAAACGCGTCCTCGCCTTGACCGGGGATGGCGAGCAATTGATGGGCCTCGGCGGCATCGCCACCATCGGAGTCGCGCGCCCGCGCAATCTCGACATCGTCGTGATCGACAACCAGCATTTTGGCGAGACCGGGATGCAGGCCAGCCACACCGGGCGCGGCGTCGATCTCACCGCAATCGCCGTGGCTTGCGGCTTTGCCGCTGCCGGAACCGTGCGGACGATCGAGGAGGTGCAGCGCCTCGCAACCCAAATCGCCGAGCCGGCCGATGGCCCGCGGCTGCTTGTCATCAAGGTTCTGGCGGAAAATCCACCGCGCTCGCTGCCCTCGCGCGATGCTGTCTTTATCAAGAACCGGTTCCGTGCTCATCTCGGCTTCGCGGCGGCCTGAGCCGGGTTTCTCACCCGGCGACAGTCTGCTGTGAAGCAGCTATCCTGGAGTGAGACCATGAAATTATCCGGCAAGGTCGCCGCCATCACCGGCGCGGCGCGCGGTATCGGCAAGGCTTGCGCAAAGCGATTTCTGGATGACGGCGTCAAGGTCGTCATTTCGGACGTCGATGCCGAGGGTTTGGCCGCGACGGCCGCCGAACTCGCGCGGCCGGATGCCTTGCGCACTGTCGTCGGCAATGTCGCCAAGCGTGTCGATGTCGACCAGCTGGTCGCAACGGCTGCAAGAGAGTTCGGCCGGCTCGACATCATGGTCAACAATGCCGGCGTCGCCCGCAACCGGGACCTCCTGGAGATATCCGAAGAAGAATTCGACGAGATCATCGGCATCAACCTGAAGGGCGCCTTCTTCGGCGTGCAGGCGGCGGCCAAGCAGATGATTGCGCAAGGTAGCGGCGGCGGGGTCATCATCAACATGTCGTCGGTCAATGCACTGCTGGCAATCCCGGCACTTGCGACCTACGCCATGTCCAAGGGCGGCATGAAGCAGCTCACATCAGTGGCTGCCGTCGCGCTCGCGCCGCACAACATTCGCGTCGTCGCGGTCGGGCCGGGCACGATCCTGACCGACATGGTGGCGTCGTCCATCTACACCTCGGAGGATGCCCGCAAAACCGTGATGTCACGCACGCCGGCCGGCCGTGGCGGCGAGCCGAGCGAGGTTGCCTCCGTCGTCGCGTTCCTGGCGAGCGACGATGCGTCCTATATCACGGGGCAGACGATCTATCCGGATGGCGGGCGGTTGATCCTGAACTACACGGTGCCGGTGAAGGAGAAGTAGGACTCGGAAGGTTGTCCCACACTCGCTGTCATCGCCCGGCTTGACCGGGCGATCCAGTACTCCGAGATAGCAGCGACAGGGCCGATGGGCCGCGGCGTACTGGATGCCCCGCCTTTGCGGGGCATGACAGCGGTGGTTGCAGGCAACCTCACTCCGCCGCAACCGTCATCCCGTAACCGAGCCGCTTCGAGATCCCGCCGGCGCAGTCGCGTAGCGCGTGGGCGATCGCGCTGTCCCAGCGGGCATCGAACGTGCCTTCCGGCCCCATCGCGGTGATCACCAGTGCGACATGGCCGGAATGGTCGAACACCGGCGCGGCGAACGCATTGACGCCGGGCAGGGGGTCGCCGAGCGCGCGGGCGAGGCCGTGCTTGCGCACTTCGGTGAGCATGTCAGCGAGCTTCACGCCCTTGATCGGCCGCTTCGGGTTATAGCCGACGCCGTGACGATCGAGGCCGCTTTCGAGTGCGGCGTCGATGGTTTTCTCCGGCAGGAAGGCGGCAAAGGCGCGGCCGGTCGCGGTCTCCAGCAGGGCCATCACCGAGCCGGCCCGCATCACGATGTGCACGGGCTGGCCGGGTTCTTCGAGCTGCACCACGGTCGGGCCATGCGTGCCCCAGACCGCCAGCGAGACCGCGTGCCCAATCTGGCTCGCAAGCGCCGCGATCTTCGGTCCGGCGATACGCACGCCGGAGAGGCGGCGCAGGCTGATCAGGCCGAGCTCCAGCGCCAGCGCGCCGATCTCGTAGCGGCCGGTGGTCTCGTCCTGCTCGATCAGGCCGATGCGGGAGAAGCTGGCGAGATAGGGATGCGCCTTGGCCGGCGTCATGCCGGCCTCGCGCGCGAGATCGCGCAGCATCATCGGCCCGCCGCTTCTCGCAAGCGCGCGGAGCAATTCTCCGCCGACCTCGATCGACTGGATGCCGCGGCTCTCTCTCTTCATGCGCCTCCTGGCGTGGCTTATGCCGCGTTGCGCTTGGCGGCGCTGTCGGCGAGATGACGGCCGGCAATGTAGCCGAAGGTCAGCGCCGGCCCAAGCGTGATGCCGGCGCCGGGATAATTGCCGCCCATGATGCTCGCCATGTCGTTACCGGCGGCATAGAGCCCCGGAATGACCCGTCCTTCTGCATCCAGCGCCCGCGCATTCTCGTCGGTGACGATGCCGGCATAGGTGCCGAGATCGCCGACCACCATCTTGATGGCGTAGAACGGACCGTTCTCGATGGGCGCGACGCACGGGTTCGGGCCGTGCAGCGCATCGCCCTGGTAGCGGTTATAGGCCTTTGAGCCCTTGCCGAAGGCCGCATCATGCCCCTGTGGTGCGGTCGCATTGAACTGCTTGACGGTCTCGACGAACGCCATGCTGTCGATGCCCGCCTTTGCCGCGAGCGCCTCCAGCGTCTCGCCGCGCATGAGATAGCCGGTCTTGAGGTGATGACCTAGCGGCATCGGGAATGGCGGCACGCAGCCGAGGCCGTACTTCCGAAGCGTCTGGTGATCGCAGACGAGATAGGCCGCGATCTCCTCGCCGGGCTTCGCAGCCTTCACCATGGCCTGGACGAAGTCGTGATAGGAATTGCCCTCGTTGGCAAAGCGCTTGCCGTCACGCATCACCGCGATCACGCCGGGTTTGGCGCGGTCGATGAAATGCGGCATCACACCGCTTGAGCCGTCCTTGCGCTTGGTGACCGAGACCGGGACCCAAGCTGCCGCGTTCGGCAGCCGGTCCTCGACCTGTCCGCCGGCGCTTTCCGCAAGGCGCAGGCCGTCGCCGGTATTGCCGGTCGGTCCCGGCGAAAAATGCTCGTTCCCAGTCGGCGCGTGCGGGAACAGCTTTTTGCGCCGTTCGACATCATGCGGGAAACCGCCGCAGGCGAGCACGACGCCTTGTCTGGCACGAATGCGGACGTCGCGTCCCTCGCGGGCGACGATGGCGCCGGTGACAGTGCCGTTCTCGACCGTCAGCTCGCGTACCGGCGCGGACAGCCACATCGGAATCTTTAAATCCTGTGCGGATTTCGCGAGGCGCCCGGCCAATGCATTGCCGTTGGTCAGCGTCATGCCGCGGCCATAGCGCAGCACGTCCATCAGATGCCGCGACAGGCGCTTTGCGACATAGACCGCCGAATTCAGCGACTTCGTCGCGCGCATGAAATGGACGATGTCCTTGCCGGATCCAAGCATCATTCCGAATACGGTCAGCTCGGGCAGGGGCATGCCGAGGGTCTTAATCTGGTCGCCGAGCTCGCGGCCGTCGAACGGGCGTGCCACCATCGAACGACCACCCTGGGTGCCGCCGGGCGCCTCGGCGTGATAATCCGGGAATACCAGCGGCATGTCGAAACGGAGCGCCGTCTTGTTGGTGAAAAAATCGACCGCCTCGGGCCCGGCGCTCAGGAATGCATCGACGCGCGCGGCGTCAAAGTTGTTGCCGGCTTCGTGCCGCAGGTAAGTCCGCGCCTGCTCCGGTGTCTCCTCGATGCCGTAGGCCTTTGCCAGCGAGGTGCCGGGAATCCACAACCAGCCGCCGGAGCGGGCGGTGGTGCCGCCGAAGCGCGGCTCCTTCTCGACGATCAGGACGTCGAGACCGCGATAGCGCGCGGTGATCGCGGCCGACATGCCGGAGCAGCCAGATCCGGCCACGAGCACATCGCACTCGTAAATCTCAATTGCGTTGCGCTCGTTGCCGGTCATGCAGGCCTCACTTCTTCAGCAGCGGACATTTGGATTCGGAGACCGGGCGGAAGGCGTCCTCGCCCTTCACCGTCTTGATGATCTCCAAATAATCCCAGGGTTCTTTGGACTGCTCTGGCGTTTTCACCTTGGCGAGATACATGTCGCGAATGACGCGGCCGTCCTCGCGCAAGCGTCCGCCATGAACGAATGTATCCTCGATTGGCAGCTCGCGCATCTTGGCCATCGCCTTGGCGGGATCATCGGTGCCGGCGGCCTTGATGGCCTTGAGATAATGCAGCACCGAGCCGTAGACGCCGGTCTGGATCATGGTCGGCATCACCTTGGTGCGCTCGTAGAATTTCCGCGACCATGCGCGGGTCGCCTCGTCCATGTTCCAGTACGACGCAGTGGTCATGTAGGTGCCCTGCGCGGATTTGAGCCCGATCGCGTGCACGTCGGTGTCGAACATCAAGAGGCCGACCAGCTTCTGGCCGCCTTGGACCAGGCCGAACTCGCCCGACTGCTTGATCGCATTGTCGGTGTCCTGGCCTGCATTGGCGAAGGCGACGACGTCCGATTTCGAGCTTTGCGCCTGGAGTGCAAAGGAGGAGAAATCGGCCGTATTGGTCGGGTGCTTCACGCCACCCAAAACCTTGCCGCCCATCTCGTTGATGAAGCGCGTGGCGTCCTTCTCGAGCTGCTGGCCGAAGGCGTAGTCGGCGGTGATGAAGTACCAGGATTTGCCGCCTTCCTTGATCACGGCGGAGGCCGTCACCTTCGACAGCGCGTAGGTATCATAGGTGAAGTGCACGGTGTTCGGGCTGCAAAGCTCGTCGGTCAACGAACTCGCGCCGGGGCCTGACAGCAGCGCGATCTTGTTGCGCTCGCGCACCATGTTGTGGACGGCGATCGCGATGCCGGAATTGGGAATGTCGACGACGGCATCGACCTTGCCGTTGTCGAACCAGCCGCGCACGATCTGCACGCCGACGTCGGTCTTCATCTGATGGTCGGCGCTTATGATCTCGATCGGCTTGCCGAGCACGGTGGGCCCGAACTCCTCCACCGCCATTTTCGCGGCCTCCACGGAGCCTGGCCCGCTGTTGTCGCGGCCCCAGCTCGACAGATCCGTCAGCACGCCGATCCGCACAGCGTCGTCGGAGATTTGCGCGTTCGCAACGGTGGTTATGGCAGCCGAAGTCATGGCCCCGAGCATAGCGCAGGCCAAAAGCCCTCTCATCGTCGTTCCCTCTCGTTTATGGGCCGCTTGGCGCGGCTGGTTATTGTGAGAGCAAGTTAGATAATGTTGAATAAGTTTGTCAATGGCGAATAAAGGGGATGCAGGTTCCGTGAAGGCCGCGAAGAGGTTGCGGAGCGGCGCACGCGACTGTTTCAACAACGTCATTGCGAGCGAAGCGAAGCAATCCAGGTTCTTTCCGCGGCGGGATTCTGGATTGCTTCGTCGCAAGGGCTCCTCGCAATGACGGTGCTGAAGCAGTAGCGCGCAATTGTCACCCACTGTGATCCTCGTCGACGACTATGCCCGGACAAGTTGCAACCGCCATCGCGATTGGCCATGATGGCGCCCAGGAATCTTGGGGCGCGGCAATGACGGCAGCATCGGGGGTCTCCACTGCGGCGGAGAAATCGACGACGGCGCATGTGGTGTGGGCGAGCGCGCTCGGCACGGCTATCGAGTGGTACGACTTCCTGATCTACGGCACGGCCGCCGCACTCGTCTTCAACAAGCTGTTCTTCCCGAGCTTCGATCCCTTCGTCGGCACACTGGCGGCGTTCTCGACCTATGCGGTCGGCTTCGTCGCGCGGCCGATCGGCGGCGCGATCATCGGGCATTATGGCGACCGGCTCGGCCGCAAGAAGATGCTGGTCGCGACCATGATCGCGATGGGACTGGGCACGTTCCTGATCGGTTGCCTGCCGACCTACAGTCAGATCGGCGTCTGGGCGCCGATCTTCCTGGTCATTTTGCGCTTCGTCCAGGGCATCGGGCTCGGTGGCGAGTGGAGCGGGGCGGTGGTCATGGTGGCCGAGCACGCCGGCAACCGCCGGGGCTTCTACGGCAGTCTGGTGCAGATCGGCTTCCCGGTCGGAGTCGCCGCGTCCACCGGCATTTTCGGTCTGATGACGCAGCTGCCCGAAGCGGACTTCTTGAGCTGGGGCTGGCGCGTGCCGTTTCTGATCAGCATCCTGCTCGTCGGCGTCGGCTTCATCGTAAGGCTGAAACTCGCGGAGACGCCGCACTTCAAGGAGGTGCTCGAGCGCAAGGAGGTCCTGGCGCAGCCGGCGCTGGAAGTCCTGCGCCGCGACTGGCGCAGCTTCCTGCTCGCGATCGGCATCACGGTGTCCGAAGTCGGGCTTGCTTATCTCCTCACTGTTTTCACCGTGGTCTATACCACGACGCAGCTCGGCCTGCCGCGGCAGGTGATCCTCAATGCGGTGGTCTATGCCGCGCTCGTCGAGCTCGCGACGTTGCCCCTCGCAGGCTGGCTGTCCGACATCTTCGGCCGCAAGGCGCTGTATCTCGCCGGCGGTGTGTTCTCGGTGGCGCTGGCGTTTCCGTTGTTCTGGTTCCTCGACACCAGGGAGCCGGCGCTGATCACGCTCGCGCTCGTCGTCACGATGACACTGACGCATGCGCTGCTGTTCGGGCCGAAGGCGGCCTTCATGCCGGAGCTGTTCCGCACCCAGGTGCGCTACAGCGGCGCATCGCTGGGAGCCAACGTCGCCGCGGCGCTCAGCGGCGGCTTTTCGCCGCTGATTGCGACGGCACTGCTGGCATGGGCCGGTTCTTATTGGGCCGTGTCGGTCTACATCATCGCCCTGTCGATCGTCACCATCATCGCCACACTGATGGCGCCGGAGACGGCGCGGGACCAGCTCAGGTCGTGAGGGCCGCCTTCATCACGTCTGCCGCGCGAACGGGCCCGCACGTTCGAAGCCATCGTTTTGTATGCACGTCTTGACGCCTTCTTATGCGCGCTGCCAAAAGCCGGTGCAGCGGGGCGAACCATTAGCCGCGTTTATGCAGCGAATTTTTACTTCCAATTTTACTTCACAACATCCCGCCCATAGCCTCCTGCGCAATTGGTCACATCCGCAGCCGGTCAATGGCGACCGGTGCGCAGCGTTCATCGTAGCCAACGAGGGTTGCCATGCTTGACAGGGACAAGGGGACATCCACGGCCAATCCGGCGGGGACGAGCGACAGGTCTGCGAAAAAGCTGAGCCGACGCACGCTGTTGAAGGGCGCTGCGGCGGTGGCCGGCGCTGCCGCAGGATCGGACGCGATCCGCGGATTCCCAACCATCTGGGCGCAGGAGATCAAGGACATCGAGCTGCGCCATGTCGGCGTGTCCTATTCGGTGGTGAAGGCGATCGGCGACCAGGCGGCCAAGGATCTCGGCTTCAAGGTGACGATGCAGAACCTCGACACCTCCGCTGCCATCAACCGCTTCATAAGCCAGCCTAATACGGTCGATATCGCCGATCTCGAGGGCTGGCAGGCCAAGCTCGCCGCCAAGCGCGGCGTGATCCAGGGCATCGAGGTCAAGAAGATCAAGGAGTTCGACAACATCCTGCCGATCTTCACCAAGGGGGAGATCGACGGTCACAAGATCCCGCGCCAGGGCATCTCGCCCTACGAGGCCATGTATATCGCCAAGCCCGATTCGACCGATCTGAACGACGGCGTGACCGAATGGGCGACCTTCCTGCCGCAGGTCTACAACGCCGACTCCATCGGTTACCGCCCCGACCTCGTCGGCCATGAAGTCACGGAATGGAAGGATCTGATCGATCCGAAATTCAAAGGCAAGGCCGCGATCCTCGACGTGCCCGCGATCGGCATCATGGACGCCGCGCTCTGCTTCGAAAGCGCCGGGCTGATCAAGTACGGCAACAAGGGCAACATGACCAAGGAGGAGATCGACTTCACCTGCAACAAGCTGATCGAGCTCAAGAAGCAGGGCCAGTTCCGCGCGACCTGGACTACCTTCGACCAGTCGGTGCAGCTGATGGCGGCGGGCGAAGTGGTCATCCAGTCGATGTGGTCGCCGGCGGTTGCCGCGGTGCGCGTGAAAGAAATCCCCTGCGTCTACGCGCCGGTCAACATCAAGAACGGCAAGGAAGGCTATCGCGGCTGGTGCAACGGCATGGGCCTGATGAAGCATCTCTCCGGCAAGAAGCTGGACGCGGCCTACGAATATCTCAACTGGTATCTGTCGGGCTGGCAGGGCGGCTTCGTCGCGCGCTACGGCTATTACAGCCCGGTGCCTTCGACTGCGAAGAAATTCCTCACGCCGGCCGAATGGGCGTTCTGGTACGAGGGCCAGCCCGCGCCGGAGGTGGTCAACGATCCCTATGGCGTTGCGATGGAGAAGGCGGGCACCAAGCGCGACGGCGGTTCGTTCCTCGACCGCGTCAAGAACATCTCCTGCTGGAATACGCTGATGGACGAAGCCGCCTACATGAACAAGCGCTGGAACGACTTCAAGGTGGCCTGAAACCTGCTTTTCCTGACGTGAACGAAGCGCCGGCGTGGCGATGCGCCGGTGCCAAATGACCGAGTTCGAGGCGTTTGCCGACATGCAGCCAAGCCTTAGTCCAGCTCTTAGTCCAGCTCAAACCTCACCACGCGCAAATCTCGCCGGCTGGCTCTACGTGTCTCCGCTCGTGCTGGTGCTCGTGCCATTCTTCGTGGCGCCGATCCTGGTCGTGCTGGCCGCGAGCTTCTTTGCCACCGACGGCTTTGGCGGGCTGACGCCGGGCTTCACGCTCGCAAGCTATGTCGAGGTGCTGCATTCGGCGCTGACGCTGAAGCTGTATCTCGCGACCATCAAATTCACGGTGCTGACCTGGATCTTCACACTGATCATCGGCTTCTTCGTCGCCTACTTCCTGGTTTTCCACGTCCGCAACCAGTTGCTGGCGATTGGCCTGTTCCTGCTCTGCACGGTGCCGTTCTGGACCTCGAACATCATCCGGATGATTTCCTGGATTCCGCTGCTCGGCAAGGAAGGCCTGATCAACCAGGCGCTGCTGGGGCTTGGCGTGATCCGCCAGCCGCTGGAAGTGCTGCTGTTCTCGGACCTGGCGGTCGTCATCGCCTATGTCCACCAGCTCACCATTTTCATGATTGTGCCGATCTTCAATTCCATGGCGCGGATCGACAAGAAGCTGATCGAGGCCGCGATCGATGCAGGCGCCAGCCGTTTCGACATCATGCGCCTGATCGTGGTGCCGATGTCCAAGAGCGGCATCGCCCTCGGCACCATCTTCGTCGTCTCGATCGTGATGGGCGATTTCTTCGTGGTCAAGGTGATGTCCGGCGGCGGCTCGGCTTCGGTGGTGAGCGCGTTCTACGAGGACGTCGGCGTGCTGCAATATCCGAGCGCGGCGGCCAGCGCAGTGTTGCTGACGCTGGTGCTGGTCGCGATCGTCTCGCTGATCCTGCGCACCGTCGACATCAGGCAGGAGATCACGCGATGAGCGCGGTTCTCGCCGACATGCCCGAAACCGATGTGTCAAAGACGATCGCGCCGGCGACAAAGGCGATTGCGCCGAGCAAGGGCGGCCGGCCGTGGACGTTCTACGTCCTGGCAACGCTGTTTGCGTTCTATGTGATCGCGCTCTACGGCCCGATGTTCTGCATCTACGTCCTGTCGTTCCAGGACATCCGCGGCGGCCTCGTGTTCCCGATGAAGGGCACTTCGCTGCACTGGTTCGTCGATCTCTTCACCCAGGTGCGGACCGGTGACGTCAAGGGCTCGTTCGACCGCTCGATCAAGCTCGCCGTCATTGTCACTGTTATCACGGTGGTGGTCTCGTTCCTCGCCGGGCTCGGTTTTCGCAAGCGCTTTCGCGGCGACACCGTCGTGTTCTACATGATGATCGGCAGCCTGGTCGCGCCGGGTCTCGTGCTCGGCCTCGGCACCGGTCTGTTGTTCCAGGCGCTCGGGCTCAATGCGAGCTGGTACACCTCGGCGCTCGGCGCGCAACTGTCCTGGACGCTGCCGTTCGGCGTGCTCGTGATGTTTGCGGTGATGTCGCGCTTCAACCTCGTCTGGGAGGAGGCGGCCTACGACCTCGGCGCCAGCCGCTGGCAATCGATCCGGCTGGTGATGATTCCGGTGCTGGCGCCCGGCCTCGTCGCGGTCGCGCTGTTCGGCTTCACGCTCTCCTACGACGAGTTTGCGCGCAGCCTCCAGACCGCGGGCTCACTGAACACGCTGCCGCTGGAGATCTGGAGCATGACGCTGAACGTCACGTCCCCCTCACTCTATGCGCTCGGGACGGTGACGACGATCGTCTCCTTCATCGTGATCGGCGCAAGCCTGGGCAGCATCGTGCTGATCCAGAAAAAGCGCGGCAGCAGCACAAAGGGTTGAGCTGAGAATGAAGAGTGATCGCGGCGATATCGAACTGGCGGGCGTCTGCAAGAGCTTTGACGGCGTCACCAATGTGGTGGACGGTGTCAATCTCAAGATCGCCGACGGCGCCTATTGCTGCTTCATCGGTCCCTCCGGCTGCGGCAAGACCACGATTTTGCGCATGATCGCCGGCCACGAGGACCCGACCGCCGGCGAGATCGTGATCGGCGGGCAGAACGTCGTCGGTCTTGCGCCGGTGCAGCGGCGCACCGCGATGATGTTCCAGTCCTACGCGCTGTTCCCGCATCTCACCGTGCGCGACAACATCGCGTTCGCCTTGCGCGTGCGCGGCATGTCGAAGGCTGATCGCCTGCGCGCTGCGGATGCCATGATCGAGAAGGTGCGGCTGACGCAATTCGCCGACCGCCTGCCGGCGCAGCTCTCCGGCGGCCAGCAGCAGCGTGTGGCGCTGGCGCGCGCCGCGATCACCGAGCCGAGGGTACTCTTGCTCGACGAACCGCTGTCCGCCCTGGACGAGCAGCTCCGCGTGCAGATGCGCCAGGAGCTCAGGCGGATGCAGCAGGAGCTCGGTATCACCTTCATCCACGTCACCCATACCCAGCTCGAGGCGATCGCGCTCGCCGATCTGGTGGTGGTGATGGAGCAGGGCAGGATCAAGCAGGCGGGCGCGGCCCGCGACGTCTATGCCCATCCGCACGATCGTTACGTCGCTGAGTTCATGGGCGGGCAGAACGTGCTGTCGGGGCGGGTCGAGAAGGTCAACGGTTCGACCTTTACGCTCGCGCAGGCCGCGCCTGATGGCATCGAGGTCCCGCTTCAGGCGCGGTCCACGGTGAGCGTCGGTGACAAGATCGATATCGCCGTGCGCCGCGACGATGTCGCGCTGGTCCGGCCGGGCAGGGAACTACCGCCGGGCTGCACCACGTTGCTGCCGAGTCGTGTGCTCGCGATCGAATACCAGGGCTATTTCGTCAAGGTCATGCTGGACACCGTGCCGGACGACGCGTTCGTCGCCTACGTGCCGGAAAAGACTTTCTTCGCGGATCCGTTCACCGTCGGCGACGTCGTGATGGCCACATGGGCCACCGGCAGCGCGCTTCCACTCGCCTAAAGACCCGTCGCGCACAGGAGTATGATCGTGCAGATATCCTTCACACTCAACGGACGGCCAACCATTGTCGATGTCGAACCGGCGATGCTAGTCGCCGAGCTGCTGCGCGAGCGGCTCAACCTCACCGGTACCCATATCGGCTGCGACACCAGCCAGTGCGGCGCCTGCGTGGTGCACCTCGACGGCCTGCCGGTGAAGAGCTGCACACTGCTCGCGCCCGCGCTCGACGGTGCGACGCTGCTCACCATTGAAGGGCTCCAGGGCGAACCTGGTTCGAACCAGCTGCATCCGATGCAGGAAGCGTTTCGCGAGCATCACGGCCTGCAATGCGGCTTTTGCACGCCCGGTATGCTGATGACAGCGGTGGCGCTTGCGACCGAGAAGCCGGATCTGACGGAAGTCGACGTCCGTCACGGCCTCGAAGGCAATATCTGCCGCTGCACCGGCTATCAGAACATCGTCGTCTCGGTCATGGCTGGCGCTGCCGCCATGAACACCGCGAGGGGAGAGTGACCATGGGCAATGTGATCGGGATCGGCGCTTCACCCAAACGGAAAGAGGACCAGCGCTTCCTCACCGGCCGCGGCAATTACGTCTCCGACATCAAGCGTCCCGGCATGACGGCGGGTGTGTTCGTGCGCTCGCCGCACGGACACGCGATCCTGCGCGGCATCGACAAGAGTGCGGCGCTCGCATCGCCCGGCGTCATCGCGGTCCTGACCGGCGAGGATGCCGCCGCGGACAAGCTGGGATCGCTGCCCTGCGGCTGGGGTATCTCGGATGCCAAGGGCGTGCCGATGAAGGAGCCCCCATTCCCGATGCTGGCGCAGGGCAAGGTGCGCTTCGTCGGCGACATGGTGGCCTTCGTCGTCGCGGAGACGCCGGCGCAGGCCAGCGCGGCGGCCGAACTGCTCACGGTCGATTACGAGGTGCTGCCCTCAGTGGTCGGCGTGCTCGAAGCCGTGCGGCCCGGCGCGCCGCAATTGTTCGACGACGTGCCGAACAACCTCTGTTGCGATTGGGAGCTCGGCGACAAGGCCGCGGTCGAGACTGCGTTCCGGAAAGCGGCGCATGTCGCAAAGCTCAGCCTCGTCAACAACAGGCTGATCGGCAACCCGATGGAGCCGCGCGCGGCGATCGCCGAATACGAGCCCGGCACGGATCGCTTCACGCTGTGGACCACCAGCCAGTTCCCGCATGTCGTGCGCTTCCTGATGGGCGCGCTGGTGCTGAACATTCCGCAGCACAAATTGCGCGTGGTCGCGCCCGATGTCGGCGGCGGCTTTGGCGTCAAGCAGTTCCACTACGGCGAGGAGGCCGTGATCACCTGGGCCGCCAAGCGCGTGATGCGGCCGATCAAATGGGTCGCGAGCCGGTCGGAAGGCTACGTCTCCGATCGTCACGGCCGCGATCACGTCACCGAGGCCGAGCTTGCACTGGACGAGACCGGGAAGTTCCTGGCCTTCCGTGTCAACACGCTCGCCAATATGGGCGGCTATCTCTCGACCTTCGGGCCGAACATCCCGACCAATCTCTACGGACCGCTGCTCGGCGGCGTCTACACCACGCCGGCAATCTACTGCAACGTGAAGGTGGTGTTCACCAATACCGTTCCGGTCGACGCCTATCGCGGCGCCGGCCGTCCCGAGGCGACCTTCGTGCTGGAGCGAATCGTCGACGTCGCAGCCAGCGAGATGGGGATCGACCGCGTCGAGATTCGCCGACGCAACATGATTCCGAAGGAGGCCTACCCGTATCAGACGCCGGTGCTGGTGCAATACGATTCCGGCGATCCGATGGGGTGTCTCGACGGCGCCCTTGTCGCGGCCGACGTCAAGAACTTCGGTATCCGCAAGGCGGAGTCGGCGCGCAGGGGCAAATTCCGCGGGCTCGGCTACTCGACCTATGTCGAGGCCTGCGGCCTCGCACCGTCGCGCTTCGCGGGACGATTGGGCGCGCGCGGCGGGCTCTATGAGAGCGCCACGGTGCGGGTGCATCCGACCGGCCAGGTCACGGTCATGATCGGCACCCACAATCACGGCCAGGGCCACGAGACGACGTTCGCGCAGATCGTCTCGGAAAAGCTCGGCGTCGCGTTTGACAATGTCGACATCGTGTTTGGCGATACCGATCGCGTGCAGTTCGGCATGGGTACCTATGGCTCGCGTTCGCTGGTGGTTGGCGGCGCGGCGCTGTCGAAGGCGACCGACAAGGTGGTCGCGAAAGGCAAGAAGATCGCGGCGCATCTGCTTGAAGCGGCCGAGATGGATATCCAGTTCGAGGCCGGAAAATTCTCGGTCGCAGGCACCGACCGCATGAAGACGTTCGAGGAGATCGCGGGCGCCGCCTACGTGCCGCACGACTATCCGCTCGAAGTGCTGGAGCCGGGACTCGAGGAGCAGGCTTATTACGATCCCGTCAACTTCACCTATCCCGGCGGCTGCCACATCGCCGAGGTCGAGATCGACCCGGAAACCGGCACGGTGACGCTGGTCAATTACACCGCGGTGGACGACGTCGGCACGGTCATCAACCCGATGATCGTCGAGGGCCAGTTGCACGGCGGCATCGTGCAGGGCGTCGGTCAGGCGCTGTACGAGAACGCGGTCTATGACGAGGGCTCGGGCCAGCTGCTATCGGGCTCGCTGATGGACTACTGCATGCCGCGCGCCGACCACATGCCGATGATGAACATCTCGACCCATTCGACGCTGTGCACGCACACGCCGATGGGCGTGAAGGGTTGCGGCGAGGTCGGCACCATCGGTTCGCCGGCTGCGGTCATCAACGCGGTGGTCGATGCGCTGTCGCATCTCGGCGTCACCCATGTCGACATGCCGGCGACGCCGAACCGGATTTGGCGCCTGCTTCAGAATGCATCGCTGCCGGTCGCTGCGGAATAGGGAGGACAATCATGAAACCGTTTGCCTATCACCAGCCGGACCGGATTCCCGACGCTGCCAAACTGCTGACCTCGATCGAGGACAGCAAGCTCGTCGCCGGCGGCATGACGCTGATCCCGACGCTGAAGCAGCGGCTGGCCAGCCCGCCTGCCTTGATCGACCTGTCGAAGCTCGGGAATCTGAAGGGCATCGCCGACGGCGGCGCCACCATCACCATCGGTGCGATGACGCCACACGCGGTGGTGGCCGCCTCGAAGCTGGTGCAGGGAAAGATTCCCGGTCTCGCCGCGCTGGCGTCGATGATCGGCGATCCCGCCGTGCGCATCCGCGGCACGATCGGCGGTTCGGTCGCGAACAACGATCCGGCGGCCGATTATCCGGCAGGTGTGCTGGGCCTTGGCGCGACCGTCGTCACCAGCACGCGCGAGATCGCGGCCGACGGGTTCTTCCGCGGCCTGTTCGAGACCGCGCTCGAACCTGGCGAGATCATCACCGCGATCCGCTTTCCCGTACCGCTCAAGGCGGGCTACGCCAAGTTCAAGGCGCCGGCGTCGCGCTATGCGCTGGTCGGCGTGTTCGTGGCGAAATTCGCCGATGGCGTTCGCGTGGCCGTGACCGGAGCGGGCTCCGGCGTATTCCGCGTTCCCCCGATGGAAGATGCGCTGTCTCGAAGTTTCGATCCGTCCGCGATCGCGGCGATCAAGATCGACACCGAGGGTCTCACCTCCGACATCCATGCCGAAGCCGACTACCGTGCGCATCTCGTCACGGTCATGGCCAAGCGCGCCGTCGACGCGGCGCTCAGCTAGCACTTTAGGGTTGATGATGACTGATGGTTTTGGCCGAGCGGCCTTCCCGCCGGCGCCGACTGGCCTTGGCTCGCTTTCCGCAATCGAGATCCTGGCCGGCTACCGGCGCAAGGCGTTCACTCCGCGCGATGTCGTCGACGACACCATTGCCGCCCTGGAGGTGACGAATGGGGCCTGCAACGCGGTGGTGACGCCGATGTACGAGCAGGCGAGGGCGGAGGCCGATCGTCTCACCAGGGAGATGCGCGCCGGCGAGGCCAAGGGGCCGCTCGCCGGTATACCTGTGACGATCAAGGACCTGGTCTTTGTCGCAGGCGTGCCGGCCTATGGCGGCTCGCCGATGAACAAGGCATTCGTGCCCGATGTCGACGCGGCCGTTGTCTTGGCGCTGAAGGAGGCGGGTGCAATCGTCACCTGCAAGACCACGACCTGCGAGTCCGGTTACAAGTTGACGGCGGACAGCCCGGTCACCGGCACCACGCGCAATCCCTGGAACCCCGGTCGCACCAGTGGCGGATCGAGCGGCGGCGCGGCGGCGGGCGTTGCCGCCGGCTGCGGTCCGATCGCGATCGGAACGGACGGCGTGGGCTCGATCCGCGTGCCTTCGTCTTTTTGCGGAGTGTTCGGCCTCAAGCCGACCTTTGGCCTGGTGCCGCGTTCACCCGGCTTCTCGCCACCGTCCTGGGGCTCGCTCGCGCATACCGGGCCGATCACGCGCACGGTCGCGGATGCCGCGCTGACGCTGGAGATCATCGCCGGCTACGATCTGCGCGATCCCGCGAGCCTGCCGGTGGCGGCGCGGCGGTTTGATACGAAGGCGGCGCCGTTGAACGGCATTCGTATCGGCGCCAGCGTCGATCTCGGCTACGCCGCCGTCAGCCCCGATGTGCGCGCGGCGTTCGGCAAGGCGTTGGCCATTCTCGATGCCTGCGGCGCGCAGGTCACCATGGATGGTCCGGGCCTCGATCCCGGCATCCTCGAGCACACGCTGAAGCCGATCGCCTTTACCGAACAGGCGGCGGCTGTCGCGAGCAAGACCACGGCCGATCTCGCCAGCTCCGAAGCAGATTATCTTGACGTCATCAGTGCCGGTCGGCGCTACAGCGGCACGGACTATATCGAAGCGGGGTATCGCCGCGGCCAGGCTCGCAGCGGCTTCCTGAAGCTTTTCGAGCGCGTCGATGCGCTGGTGACGCCGACCGTCGCGGTGACTGCGTTCGAGGCCGGCCGTCTCGGCGTCGAGACGATCGACGGCGGGAAGGTCGATCCGCATCTCGGCTGGTCGCCCTTCACCTGGCCGATCAATCTCGCCGGCCTACCGGCCGCGACGCTGCCCTGCGGCTTCGATCGCGAGGGAATGCCGATCGGCTTGCAGATCGTCGCTGCCTGGCTCGACGAGCCCACGATCTTCCGCATCGCCGCTGCGTTCGAAGCGGCGCAGCCCTGGGCAGCGTTCTGGCCGTCACTGGCGCTCCGCGAAAAGCCGGCGCGCGCGAAGGCATGAAGCTCAGGACAGCTCGATCGGATCGCCGCGGCCGCTGAGCTCCTCGTCGAGGCGCAGATAGTGCGCGAGATAATCGTGCAAGGCGGTTGCCGCCTTCGAGGTCGCGCCGCTCGACTTGTAGAGCAGCAGCTCGATCTTCGGCAGCGGCGGCAGGCCCTCGTTCGGGCCGATCTCGCGCATTGCCGGCACCAGGGCGCTGCGGCCGAGTACGGTCACGGCCATGCCGGCGAAGGCCGCCGCCTGGAGGCCGCCGACGCTTTCGCTGACGCAAGCGATGCGCCAGCGCAAATTCGCGCGCTCCAGCGTCTCGATCGCGTAGTCGCGATAGATGTTGCCGGGCGGCAGCAACGCCAGCGGAATGGGCCGCTCCTGGTGCGCGGCGGACTGCTCGCCGGTCATCCAGACCAGTTGCTCGCGCCGTACCACCTGGCCGCCCGTAAAATCATTCATGCGGGTGACGAGCGCGATGTCGACATCGCCGCGCTTGACGAGGCCCACCAGCGGCGTCGAGAGCGCGCAATTGAGCTCGACCTGGACGCGCGGGAAGGATTTTCGGAACACGCTGAGGATCTGCGGCAGCATGAAGGCCGCATAGAGGTCGGGCGTGCCGAGCACGACCTGACCCTCGATCTCCTGCGACGCCAGTTGCGAAATCAATTCGTCATGCAACCGCAGGATGGATTTGGCGTAGGTGAGAACCGTGGTGCCGTCCTCGCTCAGCGTCAGCCGGCGGCCGGCATGCTCGAACAATTGTTTCCCGGTGAGCTCCTCCAGCCGCTGCAATTGCAGGGTGATCGCCGGCTGGGTGCGGCCCAGCCGCCGCGCGGTCTCGGTAATGCTGCCGGTCTCGACCACGGAGATCAGCGACCGGAGCATGCGGATATCGAGGCTGATGAGGTTCATGCGGCATCCATGTCGCCCAGAATTTATGCAAGTTCCATGCTAGTGGCGAAAGGGAGCCGGTTTGGAAGGCGCGGCTGCAGGTGGCCTGTTCTCGTCGATCAGAGGACGTGCCGGTGCAGCATTGGTGGCATACTGAATATTGATTATCAGGCGGGTCGGCGCGCATGATGCGCCCAACGAACATAAAAAGGGAGCACAAAACATGAAAGAGATCTCACCAACGCGACGAGAGCTGCTCGCAATTGCCGCGGCCGCAGGTGCTGTCTCGATCGCGGAAGTTGCGCCGGCTGCGGCGCAGACCGGGCCGAAGCCGATCTTTCCAGTGCCGATGGTCACCATCCCGATCGTCGGCGAAACCCAGGTGTTCCAGGTCCGACGCATCTACTGCATCGGGCGCAACTACGCGGCGCATGCGATCGAGCGCGGCTCGGACCCGAACCGCGAGCCGCCGTTCTTCTTCCAGAAGCCGACCGACGCGATCCAGAACGTCGCTGTGGGCGAGGTCGCCGATCATCCCTATCCGTCGCTGACCAAGAACTATCACCACGAGGTCGAGCTGGTCGCCGCGTTGAAATCCGGCGGCAGCAACATCCCGGCCGAGAAGGCGCTCGACCATGTCTATGGTTATGCGCTCGGCCTCGACATGACCCGGCGCGATCTCCAGAACGGCATGGCCGCGGAGAAGAAGCCGTGGGAGATCGGCAAGAGCTTTGACCACGCCGCGGTGATCGGTCCGATCCACCCGGCCAGCAAGACCGGCCATTTCGACAAGGGTGCCATCTCGCTCGCGATCAACGGCACAGTGAAGCAGAGCTCGGATCTCAGCAAGATGATCTGGAGTGTGGCCGAGCAGATCGCAAAGCTGTCGGAAGCGTTCGAGCTCAAGGCCGGCGACATCATCTATTCCGGCACGCCCGAGAATGTCGGTCCGGTCGTGAAGGGCGACGTGCTGTTGTGCAAGCTCGACGGCTTGCCGGACATGTCGATCAAGATCGTCTGATCTTGGCCTCTCCCCGCGTGCGGGGAGAGGCCGGAATTTGCGCGAGCAAATTCCGGGTGAGGGGACTCTCCGCGAGTTCAGTTTATTCCGTTCCTGATCTAGCTCTGGCCGAGAATCTTCATCGCAGCACGAAGATGCGGCTTGTCGATCATCTGGCCGTCAAGGCGCAGCGTGCCGGAGTTCGGATTGCTCGCGAATGCTGCGATCACCTTCTCGGCCCAATTGCGCTCGGCCTCGGTCGGCTCGAACGCCGCGTTGACCACGTCGACGTGCTTGGGATGGATCAGCGCTTTCGCCGAAAAACCGTCACGCCGCGCCGCGCGCGTTTCCTGTTCGAGCCCGATGAGATTGTCGATCTCGGTATAGACGGTGTCGATTGGCGCGACTTCGGCCGCGGCGGCCGCCATCAGGCAGAGATCGCGCGCCAGGCGATAAGGGCTGTGGAACACGCCGCCTGCACCGAGCGAGGCCGAGAGATCCTCCGCGCCCCACATCAGGCCCGCGAGGCGAGGAGAGCAGCCCTTGTAGCTGCCGAGCCCGAAGATCGATCCTGCGGTTTCGGTCGCGACGCAGACGATGCGCGTTGCGCCGATGGCGATGCCAGCCGCAGCCTCCAAAGCTTCCAGCCAGGTCGCGACCTGCCGCACGTCGTCGCCGCCCTGCGATTTCGGCAGCACGATGCCGTCGGGCTTGCCCGGCATCACCGCCGCGAGATCGGCGAGCGTCATGCCGGTGTCGAGCGCGTTGACCCGGACATAGAGCTGATGGGGCTTGTTGCGGCCGTTGAGCATCGCCAGCGTCAATCCGCGCGCCTCCGGCTTCTTGTCGGTGACGACGGAATCCTCGAGATCGATGATCAGCGCGTCGGCGTTGCCTTCGCTGGCCTTCTCGAATTTGCGCGGGGAGTCGCCCGGCACGAACAGCATCGAACGCATCAGACCGGCCTCTTGTGCATCATCGCCATGCGGCGGCATTTTCCGACGATCTCGTCGTTCTGGTTGAGAGCGTGGTGCTCGAACTCGACGATGCCCGCCTTGGGGCGCGATTTGGATTCCCGCAACGAAAGCACCTTGGTCGTCGCCCGCAAAGTGTCGCCATGGAAGACCGGTTTCGGAAAAGTGACGTCGGTCATGCCGAGATTGGCGACGGTGGTGCCCATGGTCGTATCATAGACCGTCATGCCGATCATGATGCCGAGGGTGTAAAGGCTGTTGAAAATGCGCTGGCCGAACTCGGTCTGGGCCGAAAAATGTGCGTCGATGTGCAGCGGCTGCGGGTTGAGCGTCAGCAGACTGAACATGGTGTTATCCATCTCCGTGACGGTCCGCGTCAGGGGATGCCTGAACTCCTGGCCCACCGAAAACTCCTCGAAATAAAGTCCGGCCATCGCGGTCTTCCTCCCTGCGAAATAACGGCGCGTTCACACCGTGGCGCCGCATGATCCCATGCATGGTACACACAGTTGGCAGGCAAATTCACGTATCTGTACCCGGTTTTTCAAGCTAAAGAACGCAAGCGAGGGAACGTCCGGGTACAGTCATCGGCCACGGCCTTCGCATGGGAAACGCGAAGAGGCGGGAGATTGCGCGGGCGCGGCTCCCAGCAAGGAGACCATCATGGATTTCGCGCTCACCGCTCAGCAGGAAGCCATTCGCGACGCCGTCGCAAAGGTTTGCGAAGACTTTCCCGATGCTTATTGGTTGAAGAAGGACCATGACGGCGGCTTCCCGCACGACTTCCACAAGGCGCTCGCCGACGCCGGCTGGCTCGGCATCTGCGTGCCGGAGGCCTACGGCGGTTCCGGGCTCGGCATCACCGAAGCCGCGATCATGATGCGCGCCATCGCGGAATCCGGCGCCGGCATGTCCGGCGCATCCGCGGTGCACATCAACGTGTTCGGCCTCAATCCCGTGGTCGTGTTCGGCACCGAAGAGCAGCGCAAGCGCATGCTGCCGCCAATGGTCGAGGGCCGCGAGAAGGCGTGCTTTGCCGTGACCGAGCCCAACACCGGCCTCAACACCACCCAGCTCAAGACCCGCGCGGTGGCCAAGAACGACCGCTACATCGTCAACGGCCAGAAGGTGTGGATCTCGACCGCGCAGGTCGCGCACAAGATCCTGCTGCTGGCGCGCACCACGCCGTTGGAGGAGGTGCGCTCGCCGACGCATGGGTTGAGCCTGTTCTATACGGACTTCGATCGCAACAGGATCAAGGTCCACGAGATCGAGAAGATGGGCCGCAAGGTCGTCGATTCCAACGAGCTGTTCTTCGAGGATTTCGAGATCCCCATGGAAGACCGCATCGGCGAAGAAGGCAAAGGCTTCCAGTATATCCTCGAGGGCATGAACCCGGAGCGCATTCTGATCGCAGCGGAAGCCGTCGGTCTCGGCAAGCTCGCACTGTCGCGCGCGACCGAATACGCCAAGACCCGCGTGGTGTTCAACCGGCCCATCGGCAAGAACCAGGGCATTCAGCATCCGCTGGCCGTCAACTGGGTGGAGCTCGAGGCGGCCTGGCTGATGGTGATGTCGGCCGCCTGGCAATACGACAAGGGCATGCCTTGCGGTGGCGCCGCCAATGCCGCGAAATACATTGCGGGTGAGGCCGGATATCATGCCTGCGAGCAGGCGGTGATGACCCATGGCGGCTTCGGCTATGCCAAGGAGTTCCACGTCGAGCGCTATTTGCGCGAGGTGCTGATCCCGCGCATCGCGCCGGTCAGTCCGCAGCTTGCGCTCAGCTTCATTGCGGAAAAGGTGCTGGGGCTGGCCAAGTCATACTAGGCTTGAGCGCGCACCATTGTGGGGCGCTGCGATGGTCGCCTCCAAGCGAAGCCCATAGACGTTATTCGGCAGCGATCCGCTCCATCGCCACGGCTCGAAGCCGGGCGCGCTGGATCTTGACGCCGTTGGCGCTGTCGGTGACGGGGAAAGCTTCTACGACATAGATCCGCGCCGGGACCTTGTAGCCGGCCAGCCGCTCGCGCAGACGCGCGATCAACGCGTCCTGCTGCGGCGGCTCGTGGTGGGGTTCCCGGGCGGGGATCACGAAGGCAACGCAGCGGGCGTTTCCCTTCAGATCGACCGCGACGACCTGGGCGTCGGCCACACCAGCGCACGATTTGAGTTCGTCTTCGATCTCGCCGGGCGCGACCAGGAAGCCGCCGAGCCGCATGGCGTCGCCCGCGCGGGTTTCGTACACGAAGGAGCCGTCGCCGCGCAGCCGGCCGATATCGCCGGTGCGGAAGAAGCCATCCGCGGTGATGGCGTCGCGCGTCGCGTCGGGATTGTTGTAGTAGCCCAGGAAGCGCGACGGCGCGTTGATCTCGATCTCGCCTGAGACACCTGAAGCCGCGAGCTCGCCGGTCTCGGTGTCGCGCACACGGACCTTGGCCTCCGGCGACATCGGCCAGCCGCCGCCCTCGATGCGATCTGTGAAGGCGTCACTCGAGCGTGCGATCGAGAACAGCGCCTGCACCTCGCTCGAACCGTAGAGGCCGTGCAACGGCATGCCGCGCGCCTCGGCCTCGGCAGCGAGCTCGCGCCAGCCGGGCTGGAACGCGGCAAAGCCGCAGAGTTCGAGATGCGGAAACGGATGCGGCGCCTCGGTGAGGGCGAGGATGCGGCGGAACATCTCGTCCGAGCCAAAGGCATGCGTGATCCCGCACTCGCGGAGAAGCCTCAGCGCCGGCGCGGCCTCGAAGGCGTCGAGCGCATGGACGGTCGCGCCCGCTGCGACGAAGCCGAGCAGGCTCGTCATGCCAAAAGTGCCGCAGAACGGCAGCATGGCCAGCAGCGCATGGCGCTGTGGCGAGAGTTTGAGCGCCTTGGCAACGGAGGCGGCGTGCGTGGCCAACGTTCGCTGCGAATGCGCGACAAGCTTCGGTCCCTTGGTGGTGCCCGATGTCGTGTAGAGCAGAACCGGCAGATCGAAATCATCCTGAGCAGGCGGGGCAGGCGGATAGCGCTTCTCGAAGGCATCGAGGCGCACGCAGGGCCATTGGGCGGGAATCTCATCCGCGCCGACCACCGCGATCTCTCGCAGCGCAGGCACCTCGTCCTTCGCAATGTCGGCGAGAATAGCGACAAAGTCGATCGAGCGGAACGCGGCTTCGATCACCATCAGACGGGCGCCGGACAGCTTCAGGAGATGCGCGACCTCCGCGCTGCGGTAGCGCGTATTGACGGCGGCGACGATTGCCCCAAGCCGGGCGGCCGCGAACAGCAGCGGGATCCATTCGATCCGGTTGACCAGCCAGACCGCGACGACATCGCCCTTGCCGATACCGCGCGCGGCAAGCCAGGCGGCGGTCTGCTCGATCTTTTCCGAGAATTCCGCGCGCGAGACCGGCGTGCCGTCGAACACGAAGGCCGGGTCGGCGGCGGCTTCGGTCCGGATCAGCGATTGCAGCGAAAATTCGTTAGCGCTCATGGCAACCGGACTAACCCGATCGCGCGAACCTGTCTACTTGGTGCCGAACATCCGGTCGCCGGCGTCGCCCAGCCCCGGCACGATGTAGCCGTGGTCGTTGAGCCGCTCGTCGATCGCGGCGGTCCAGACCGGCACGTCGGGATGCTCGCTCTGGAACTGCGCGATGCCTTCAGGCGCGGCCAGAAGGCAGACGAAGCGGATGTCGCGGGCGCCGCGCGCCTTCAGCAGCGAGGCGCCGGCGCAGGCCGAGTTACCGGTCGCCAGCATGGGATCCATCAGGATCACGGTGCGGTCCGACAGGTCCTGCGGCGCCTTGAAGTAATATTCCACGGCCTGCAACGTCTCGGGATCGCGGTAGAGCCCGATATGGGCGATGCGCGCCGAGGGCATCAACGCCAGCATGCCGTCGAGGAAGCCGACGCCGGCGCGCAGGATCGGCGCCAGCGTGAGCTTCTTGCCGGCGATCTTGGGCGCCCGCATTGGCGAAATCGGCGTCTCGATATCGACCAGCTCCAGCGGCAGGTCGCGCGTCACCTCGTAGCCGAGCAGCATCCCGATCTCGTTCAGGATCTCGCGAAAGCTCTTGGTCGAGCGGTCCTTCTCCCGCATCAGGGAGAGCTTGTGCTGGACCAGGGGATGGGCGACCACGTTGACGTTGCTGATGCTCATGAAACCGATCTACACGGTTCCGTGAAACTGCGCCAGATCGGCCGAGTGTTTTTGGCCACGCCTTTTAGCCGTGCCTCTTGGCCACGGAGCCGGTTGCTCGCCCCGTAGGCAGCCATGGTCAATTCGCGGTCGATGCGCCTGAGGGCTTATGCTCCGAGGCTGCGCGCCACGACTGTGATGACAAGCGGCGGACTAGCCGAAATTTTCGCAGCCGACCGGCTCATAGAGCGGGTCAGACGCGGGACGAACAGTGGGAACGCTCGGACGCGAAACTTCCAGGGCCAATGCCTCGACCTCGATGAAAGCCGACAGCAGCGCCAGCGAAAGATCGACGTGGCTGGCCTCGACCGCGGCGTCGAGCCAGTCCGGCAACTCGCGTTCGCGCGAGAGCGCACAGTGCCATTCGCCCTCGTCATAGGCGATGCGGCGGACCTGCCATAGCGGCAGCTCCAGCTCTACCAGCGCCAGCGTGGCATCGGCCCAGGCCTCGACATCGATCAGGCGCATGATGCGTGCGGTGCGTTCGCTTGGTCCAAGCGAAGGGAAGCGGCGGCAGACGTGCGCGATGATGTCGAGCATCAACGGCCGCGTCATCACCTGCGTGTTGCGCAAGCGGTCGCTGAGTGACGGCGGTTCGTGGTGTCGGCGTGCGGCGGTCATGTCAGGCCTCCTGGAATTGGCGTCGGTCAGTCGGCCGGCCTCTCCAAGATGGCGAAAATGGCATTTGAAAACGATATGGGGGCGGGGCGGGAGATATAGGGATTTCATAAGCGTGGGATGGGGCGGTGGCGCGCCATTCTTCGCCGGGACAACGATGTGATGTGCCTCGCGAGCGTTGTCCGACCAGGCTGTCAGCCCCGCCCCTTTATGAGATTCCTATAACTTCGCCACGGCCTTCGTCTCGAAAACCTATGCCCGCGATGGCACTTCAGCCCGGTCAAAAGTCCCGATAGGCGCCGTGGAAATGCACCGGCATTTCCTTTCACGCGCCGACCGGGTCTCCCGAGAAACGGTTGCACCGAAATCAAGGGCGCAACGAGGAGTATCTCCATGATGGACATTCTGATGCTGGCGCTGGGCTTCGGCTTCTTCGCCGTTGCGATCGGCTACACCTACGCCTGCGAACGGCTTTGAGGGAGCGGGACCATGATCTTCGATTATTCGCTCGCCGGTGCCGTTTCGCTCGGCCTCCTGTTCTACCTCACTTACGCGCTGCTGCGGCCCGAGCGATTCTGACCGTGCTCACGAAGCCTGAAGGGTTGATTTCATGACTATGATCGGTTGGCTCCAGATCATTCTCCTTTGCGTCATTATCGTCGCGCTCGTAAAGCCGCTCGGCTGGTACATGACGAGCGTGTTCAACGGCGAGCGGACCTTCCTGTCGCCGGTGCTGCGTCCGATCGAGGCCGGCATCTACTGGTTCTCCGGCGTCGACGAGAAGCGCGAGCAGCATTGGCTGACCTATACGGTCGCCATGCTGCTGTTCCATGTCGGTGGCTTCCTCATCATCTACGGCGTGATGCGTTTGCAGGCGATCCTGCCCTTCAATCCAGCAGGCCAGGCCGCGGTCGCCGAGGATCTCTCCTTCAACACCGCGATCTCCTTTATCACCAACACCAACTGGCAGAACTACGGCGGCGAGAGCACGCTGTCCTATCTCGTGCAGATGCTCGGCCTGACGCACCAGAATTTCTTGTCGGCGGCGACCGGCATCGCGCTGGCGGTGGCGCTGATCCGTGGCTTCTCGCGTGCGTCGGCACGCACCGTCGGGAATTTCTGGGTCGATGTCACCCGCTGCACATTGTACGTCCTGCTGCCGATCTGCATCGTCTACACGCTGTTTCTGGTTTGGCAGGGCATACCGCAGACGCTTGGCGATTATGTCGATGCGACAACGCTCGAAGGCGCCAAGCAGACCATTGCGGTCGGCCCGGTCGCCTCGCAGGTCGCGATCAAGATGCTCGGCACCAATGGCGGCGGCTTCTTCAATGCCAACGCCGCGCACCCCTTCGAGAACCCGACCGCGCTGTCGAACTTCGTGCAAATGCTGTCGATCTTCGCGCTCGGCGCGGCGCTGACCAACGTGTTCGGCCGCATGGTCGGCAACCAGCGCCAGGGCTGGGCAATCCTGTCCGTGATGGGCGTGCTGTTCGTCGCTGGGGTCGCCGTCACCTATTGGGCGGAAGCCAGCGGCACTTCGACCATGCACGTGCTCGGGCTGACCGGCGGCAATATGGAGGGCAAGGAGGTCCGCTTCGGCATCGTCGCGTCCTCGCTGTTCGCCGTGATCACGACGGCCGCCTCCTGCGGCGCGGTCAACGCCATGCATGACAGCTTCACCGCACTCGGCGGCATGATTCCGCTGATCAACATCGAGCTCGGCGAAGTCATTGTCGGCGGCGTCGGCGCCGGCATGTACGGCATGCTGCTGTTCGTCATCCTCGCGATCTTCGTGGCGGGCCTGATGGTCGGCCGCACGCCGGAATATGTCGGCAAGAAGATCGAGGCGCGCGAGGTCAAGATGGCGATGCTCGCGATCCTGGTGCTGCCGCTGATGATCCTCGGCTGGACCGCGGTCGGCGTGGTCTATCCGGCGGCGGTCGCCTCAATGGCGAATGCCGGGCCGCACGGCTTCACCGAGGTGCTCTACGCCTTCACCTCGGCGACCGGCAACAACGGCTCGGCCTTCGCAGGCCTCACCGGCAACACTTTCTTCTACAACCTCACGCTGGCAAGCGCGATGTTCGTCGGCCGCTTCTTCATGATCATCCCGGCGATGGCGATTGCGGGTTCGCTGGCCGCCAAGAAATCGATCCCGCCGTCCGCGGGCACCCTCCCGACCACGGGCGGGCTGTTCGTCGGCCTCGTTGTCGGCGTGATTCTGATCATCGGCGGCCTGACCTTCTTCCCGGCCCTCGCTCTCGGTCCCATCGTCGAGCATCTCGCGATGAACGCCGGCCAAGTGTTCTGACCAGCGAGTGTTCTGATCGACCGCCTTCTGACTGTTCGGAGTGACCTCCATGGATACCATGAAACTGCAAAAACGCGCGTCCGTCTCGGCGATGCTCGATCCCAAGATCGTCGTGCCTGCGATCCGCGCGTCCTTCACCAAGCTCGATCCGCGCTTGATGATCAAGAATCCCGTGATGTTCGTGGTCGAGATCGTGGCCGCGCTCACCACTGTGATCTTCCTGCGCGACCTCGTCACAGGTGGCGGGAATCTCGGCTTTACCTTCCAGATCATCATCTGGCTCTGGTTCACGGTGCTGTTTGCCAATCTTGCCGAAGCCGTGGCCGAAGGCCGCGGCAAGGCGCAGGCGGAATCGCTGCGCAAGACCCGCACCGAGAGCCAGGCCAAGCTGCTGACCGGCGCCGGCCGGGCCTTCAATCTCGTGCCGGGGACCAGCCTCAAGGTTGGTGATATCGTGCTGGTCGAGGCCGGCGATACCATTCCCTCCGATGGCGAGGTGATCGAGGGCGTCGCGTCCGTCAACGAAGCCGCCATCACCGGCGAGTCCGCACCCGTGATCCGCGAATCCGGCGGCGACCGTTCGGCGGTGACCGGCGGCACCCAGGTGCTGTCCGACTGGATCCGCGTGCGGATCACGGCAGCTCAAGGCTCGACATTCATCGACCGCATGATCAAACTGGTCGAGGGCGCCGAACGAGCAAAGACCCCGAACGAGATCGCGCTCAACATCCTGCTCGCGGGCCTCACCATCATCTTCGTGTTCGCCACCGTCACCATCCCGAGCTACGCGGCCTATGCCGGCGGCGCGATCTCGGTGGTCGTGCTGGTCGCGCTGTTCGTGACGCTGATCCCGACCACGATCGGCGCGCTGCTGTCGGCGATCGGCATCGCCGGCATGGACCGCCTGGTCCGCTTCAACGTGCTGGCGATGTCCGGCCGTGCCGTCGAGGCCGCCGGAGACGTCGACACGCTGCTGCTCGACAAGACCGGAACGATTACACTCGGCAACCGCCAGGCGACCTCCTTCCGCCCGGTGCGCGGTGTCACCGAGCAGGAGCTCGCGGACGCGGCCCAACTCGCCTCACTCGCCGACGAGACCCCTGAGGGCCGTTCGATCGTGGTGCTGGCCAAGGACAAATATGGCATCCGCGGCCGCGACATGGCCGAGCTGGGAGCGACCTTCATTCCGTTCACGGCGCAGACCCGCATGAGCGGCGTCGATGCCGGCGGCTCGTCGGTGCGCAAGGGCGCGGTCGATGCGATCCTCAATTATGTCGGTGGCGGTGCACCGCTGGTGGTCGCCTCAGGCAACACGGCTCGTTCCCTACAGCCCGCCGCGCTCTCGGACATCGGCCGCGAGATCCAGAGCATTGCCGACGACATATCGAAGGCCGGCGGCACGCCGCTGGCGGTCGCCAGGGACGGTAGGCTGCTCGGCGTCATCCAGCTCAAGGACATCGTCAAGGGCGGCATCCGCGAGCGCTTTGCCGAGCTGCGGCGCATGGGCATCCGCACCGTCATGATTACCGGCGACAATCCCATGACGGCCGCCGCGATTGCAGCGGAAGCCGGCGTCGACGACTTCCTGGCGCAGGCAACCCCGGAGGACAAGCTCAAGCTGATCCGGGACGAGCAGGCCAAGGGCAAGCTGGTGGCGATGTGCGGCGACGGCACCAACGACGCGCCGGCGCTCGCTCAGGCCGACGTCGGTGTCGCCATGAACACCGGCACGCAGGCAGCCCGCGAGGCCGGCAACATGGTCGACCTCGACTCCAACCCGACCAAGCTGATCGAGGTGGTCGAGATCGGCAAGCAGCTGTTGATGACGCGCGGCGCGCTGACCACGTTCTCGATCGCCAACGACGTCGCGAAGTATTTCGCGATCATCCCGGCGATGTTCCTGGCGTTCTACCCCCAGCTCAACGTGCTCAATGTCATGAACCTGTCGAGCCCGCAGAGCGCTATCCTGTCGGCGATCATCTTCAACGCGCTTGTTATCATCGCGCTGATCCCGCTGGCGCTCAAGGGCGTCGCTTATCGCGCGGTCGGGGCCGGCGCATTGCTCCGGCGCAACCTGCTGATCTACGGCCTCGGCGGCATCGTCATTCCCTTCATCGGCATCAAGGCGATCGATCTCGTGGTCGTTGCCTTGCACCTGGCTTAACCCGTCATTGCGAGGAGCGAAGCGACGAAGCAATCCAGACTGCCTCTGCGGAAAGATTCTGGATTGCTTCGCTTCGCTCGCAATGACGGAGAAATAGGACAAACACATGCTCAGAGAAATCCGCCCCGCCATCGTCCTGCTGCTGGTGCTTACCGCCATCACCGGACTTGCCTATCCGCTCGCGATGACCGCTATTGCTGGCGCGATCTTCCCCGCGCAGGCGCAGGGCAGCCTGATCGAGAAGGACGGCAAGGTGGTCGGCTCCGCCCTGATCGGGCAGGAGTTCAAGGACGACAAATATTTCCACGGTCGCCTCTCGGCGACAGTGGCGTCGGACCCGAACGATTCGACCAAGACGGTACCGGCGCCCTACAACGCCGCCAATTCGGGTGGCTCCAATCTCGGTCCCACCAGCAAGGCGCTGGCCGACCGGCTGAAGGAAGATGTGGACAAGCTCAAGGGCGAGAACCCCAATGTCGCCGTGCCGGTCGACCTCGTGACGACCTCGGCCAGCGGCCTTGATCCGGATATCTCGCCGGAAGCGGCGGAATTCCAGGTGCCGCGCGTAGCGAAGGCGCGAAACGTGCCGGAGGATCAGGTCAAGCAAATGGTGGCTTCCAACATCCAGGGCCGCCTGCTCGGCCTGATCGGCGAGCCACGGGTCAATGTGCTGGCTCTCAATCTCGCGCTCGATCGTGCCACGAAGTAGTCTAGGCTAGGTCCGCGCGGATGATTATATTGACCTGATGGTCCGAGAGCGCCGCGATCCCGAACAACGTCCTTCGCCCGAGGCGCTGCTGGAAGCCGCGCGCCGGGAGGAGGGCGTGAGCGGCAAGCTGAAGATCTTCGTCGGCGCCGCTCCCGGCGTCGGCAAGACCTACGAGATGCTGCAAAGCGCCCACGCCAGGCGCAAGTCAGGCATCGACGTCGTGGTCGGCTTCGTCGAGACCCATGGCCGGGCCGAGACTGAGGCGCTGGTGCGCGGGCTGGAAGTGATCCCGCGCAAGAAGCTCGATTATCGCGGCCAGACTGTCGAGGAAATGGACCTCGACGCCGTGATCGCGCGCCGGCCGAAAATCGCGCTGGTCGACGAGCTCGCCCACACCAATGCCGCCGGCAGCCGCCATCCAAAACGCTATCTCGATGTCCAAGAACTGCTGTCCCATGGCATCGACGTCTACACCGCCGTCAATATTCAGCACATCGAGAGCCTGAACGACGTCGTTGCGCAGATCACCCATGTGCGGGTGCGGGAGACCGTGCCGGATTCGGTGTTCGACCGCGCAGACGCCATCGAACTGATCGATCTCACGCCGGACGACCTGATCCAGCGGCTGAAAGAGGGCAAGGTCTATGTCTCCAGGCAGGCCGAGCGGGCGCTGGAGCATTATTTCTCGCCGGGCAACCTGACCGCGCTGCGCGAACTCGCGCTGCGGCGCACGGCCGAGCGGGTCGACGAGCAGCTGCTCACCCACATGCAGGCGAATGCGATCGCGGGTCCCTGGGCCGCAGGCGAGCGCATCCTCGTCTGCGTCAGCGAAGATCCGCGTGCGGCCAGCCTCGTGCGCTACACCAAGCGGCTGGCCGACCGGCTGCACGCGCCGTTCATCGCGGTCTCGATCGAGACGCGACGCTCGCTCCAGCTGTCCGACGAGCAGCGCGACCGGCTGGCCGATACGCTGCGGCTCGCGGAATCGCTTGGCGGTGAGGCGCTGACGATTCCGGGCGTTGGCCGCCGCCTCGCCGACGACGTCGTCAACTTCGCGCAGGGCAACAACGTCACCCAGATCGTGATTGGCAAGTCGACACGCTCGCTCTGGTTCGAGATGACGCGCGGTTCCGTCGTGCACGATCTGGTGCGCCGCGCCGGCAATATCAGCGTGCATGTCATTCCTGGCGACGAACTCACGAGCGAGCCGGCGCCAAAGACGGCGGTGCAGACCGCAACGCGATCGGACCCGTTCGACGCGCGGCCCTATCTGAAGGCACTCGGGATCACCGCGCTTGGCCTCGCTGCTGCCGTGGCCATCAAGCCGTATTTCGGCATTGAGAACGTCGACTTGATGTTTCTGACCGCCGTGGTGACGGTTGCCGTGCGCTACGGATTGTGGCCCTCGTTGCTTGCGAGTGTCGCGGCGTCGCTCGCCTACAATTTCTTCTTTCTGCCGCCGGTCTATACCTTCACCATCACCGATCCGACCAATGTCGCTGCGTTCTTTTTCTTCATGCTGATTGCGTTCGTGGTGTCGAACGTCGCGGGACGGGTCCGAACCCAGGCCGATGCTGCGATCGGCCGCATCCGAACCACCGAACAGCTCTATGCTTTCAGCCGCAAGCTCGCCGGCACCGGCACGCTCGACGACGTGCTGTGGGCGACCGCTTACCAGATCGCGCTGATGCTGAAAGTCCGCGTGGTGCTGCTGTTGCCGGAGGACGGCCTGCTCACGGTGAAGTCGGGCTATCCCCCCGAAGACGATCTCGATCAGGCCGATCTTGCCGCCGCCAACTGGGCCTGGAGCAACGACCGCCCTGCAGGCCGCGGCTCGGACACGCTGCCGGGTGCAAAACGGCTGTTCCTGCCGATGCGCACCGGGCGCGGCCCGATCGGGGTCATCGGCATCGACGACGACCGCACCGGTCCCTTGCTGACGCCGGACCAGCGCCGGCTGCTCGATGCGCTGGTCGACCAGGGCGCGCTGGCGATCGAGCGCGTGCTGCTGGTCGAGGACGTCGATCGCGTCAAGCGCTCTGTCGAATCCGAGCGGCTGCGTTCCGCATTGTTGACGTCGATTTCACACGACCTGAAGACGCCACTCGCATCCGTCCTAGGTGCGGCCTCGACCATGCGCGATCTCGCCAGCGCGCTCTCCGACACCGAGAAGCGCGACCTGCTCGCGACGGTCATCGACGAATCCGAACGGCTCAACCGCTTCATCGCCAATCTGCTCGACATGACCAAGCTCGAATCCGGGGCCATCGTGCCCAACACGGCGTTGCACGATCTCGGAGAGATCGTCGGCAGCGCGCTCCGGCGGGCAGCCAAGATCCTCACCGCCCACAAGGTGGAGCTGGAGTTGGCCGCAGACCTGCCTATGCTCCAGCTCGATGCGGTGCTGTTCGAGCAGGTGCTGTTCAACCTGCTCGACAACGCCGCCAAATATTCGCAGCCCCACGCGGTGGTCTCGATCCGCAGCCGGCGCGACAGCGATCATGTGGTGCTCCAGATTGCCGACGAGGGCGACGGCATTCCGTCGGAGGAGCTCGAGAGCGTGTTCGACAAGTTTTATCGCGCGCAGAAGGGCGACCATGTCCGTCCCGGCACCGGGCTCGGGCTCGCCATCTCCCGCGGCTTCGTCGAGGCGATGCATGGCACGATCTCGGCCGCGAATCGCAGCGACCGGAGCGGCGCGGTTCTGACCATCCGCCTGCCCATTCCGGCCCCGACCCACGCATTGGATACCGCCGCATGAGCGCAGCCCCGATCAAGGTGCTGGTCATCGACGACGAGCCGCCGATCCGCAAATTGCTGCGGATGGGGCTCTCGACGCAAGGCTATGAGATACTGGAGGCGTCGAACGGCAAGACCGCGCTGGAGAAGCTCAGCGAGGGCCCCGCGCTGATCATCCTCGATCTCGGCCTTCCCGACATCCAGGGCCATGAGCTGCTGCGCACCATCCGCGCCCGCAACGAAGCTGTGCCGATCGTGGTGCTGTCGAGCCGTGGCGACGAGGCCGGCAAGGTGGAGGCGCTGGATCTCGGGGCCGACGATTACCTGACAAAGCCGTTCGGCATGGACGAGCTGCTGGCGCGCCTGCGCGCCGCGCTGCGGCACCAGCTTCAGATCCAGGGCGAACGCCCGGTGTTTCGTGCCGGCGATCTCTCAGTCGATCTGGTGCGCCGGATCGTGAAGGTCGGCGAGCGCGACGTCAAACTGTCGCCGAAGGAATATGACCTCCTGCGTGTGTTGGTGCAGCACGCCGGCAAGGTGCTCACTCACCGCTTCCTGCTGAGGGAGCTCTGGGACGAGTTGACCGACGCGCAATATCTGCGCGTCTATGTCCGCCAGCTCCGGCAGAAGATCGAGGCCGATCCGGAACGGCCGCAATATGTGCTGACGGAGACGGGCATCGGCTATCGGTTGAAGGCGGGGGATTGACGTTCCAGAGACACTTGTAGGGTGGGCAAAGGCGCAAAGCGCCGTGCCCACCATTTCGGTCGCAGTGCGCATAATGGTGGGCACGCTCCGCTTTGCCCACCCTACGAGATCTAGAATTAGGCGAGCAGTCTCCTCAGCCCGCCTTCCTCTGCCGCGCCGTCGACCGATGCGTCTTCTTTGGGGCCCTGGTTCGCCCCGATGCTCGGCGCGCATGGGACTTCGCCGCCGTCTTCTTCCCACCGCGTCCCTTCAAGCTCTGCTTCAGCGCATCCATCAGGCTGACGACATTGCTCGGCTTCTCCTCAGGCTCCGGCAGTTCGATTGTCTTGCCGCTGGCCTTGCGCTTCACCAGGGCCTTCAGCGCGTTCTCGTAGTCGTCCTTGAACTTGCTGGGATCGAAATGGGAGGCCTTGGTCTGGAGGATATGGCCGGCGAGCTCAACCATGTCCTTGGTGATCTTCGGGCTCTTGATGTCGTCGAAGAACTGGTCCTCGTCGCGCAGTTCGTAGGGGAAACGCAGCGTGGTGCCGAGCAGTCCCTTGCCGAGCGGCTCGATCGCGATGATGTGCTCGCGATTGGTGAGCACGATTTTGGCGAGCGCGACGCGATCCTGGTCCTTCATGGCGTCGCGGATCACGGCAAAGGCATCGACCGCGGCTTTGCCGTCGGGCGCGATGTAGTAGGGATGGTTGAGGTAGCGCTGGTCGATCTCGTCGCTCGGCACAAAGCTCTCGATGTCGATGGTGTGGTTGCTCTCGATCTGGACCGCTTCGAGCTCCTCCGGCTCGATCTCGACATATTTGCCCTTGCGCAGCTCGTAGCCGCGGCCCTTCTGGTCGCTCTCGACGACGTCGCCGGTCTCGGCGTCGATCATCTGCTGCTTCAATCGGTTTCCGGTCTCGCGGTTGATCATGTGAAACCGCGTCTTCTCGGCCGCGGTGGTCGCCGGATAAAGCACAACGGGACAACTGACCAGCGAGAGCTTCAACGTTCCCTTCCAATAGGCGCGCGGTGCCATTCCGTTCTCCAGCGTCTGCGAGTCATTTTGGAACCCCAACCGTCCCGCGGGGTTTTGGTTCCGGGTGGGATGCGGGCCGTGATAGGCTTCCACGCCGAAAGAGAATCCGGGACCAGTCGTGCTGCAAAAGCTCTCCAAGTATCGACAGAAACGTGATTTCGAGAAGACGCCGGAGCCGTCGGGCAAGACCGCGGTGGCGCCGTCGAAGCAGCGCCGCTTCGTGATCCAGAAGCATGACGCCACGCGGCTGCATTACGATCTGCGGCTCGAGTTCGACGGCGTCTTCAAGTCATGGGCAGTAACGAAAGGGCCCTCGCTTGATCCGCACGACAAGCGGCTGGCCGTCGAGGTCGAGGATCACCCGCTCGACTATGGCGACTTCGAGGGCACGATTCCGGAGGGCCAGTACGGCGGCGGCACGGTCATGCTGTGGGATCGCGGCACCTGGGAATCCGAAGATCCCGAACGCGGCTTCAAGAAGGGCGATCTGAAGTTCACCCTGCATGGCGAGAAGCTGCACGGCAGCTGGGTCCTGGTGCGCATGCGCAACGATCGCACCGGCGGCAAACGGACCAATTGGCTCTTGATCAAGCATCGCGACGAATATGTTCGCGAGGGCGCAGACAACGACATTCTCGAGCAGGACAAATCGGTCGCCTCCGGCCGCGCGATGGATCAGATTGCCGAAGGCCGGGGCCGTGCGCCAAAACCGTTCATGCTGGCGAAGGGCACCAAGGCCAAGGCCGACGCGGTCTGGCAGTCCCACCGGGCGGACGAGGCGAAAGGGCATACGGTCAAGCCGGCGCCGCGTGCGGCGTTGAAGACCGGCAGAACGGCAAAGAAGAAAGCCACGACCGCGACGACCGCGAAGAGGGCGGCGGAGATGCCGGATTTCGTGGCGCCGCAGCTCTGCACGTCGGTCGAGCGCCCGCCCGGTGGCGATGGCTGGTGCCACGAGATCAAGTTCGACGGCTACCGCGTGCAGCTGCGGGTCGAGGGCGGCCAGGCGACGTTGAAGACGCGCAAAGGCCTCGACTGGACCGAAAAATTCGCGAGCATCGCGAAAGAAGCAGGCGCGTTACCGGACATGATGATCGACGGCGAGATCGTCGCGCTCGACCATAATGGGGCACCGAACTTTTCGTCGCTCCAGGCGGCGCTGTCGGACGGCAAGACCGAGGAGCTGATCTTCTTTGCGTTCGACCTGCTGTTTGCGGAGGGTCTCGATTACCGCCGGCTGCCGCTCGGCGAGCGCAAGGCGCGGTTGAAGGAGCTGCTGGAGGCGCGCAAGCGCAAATCGAGCCAGATTCGCTATGTCGAGCATTTCGAAAGCGGCGGCGACGCCGTGCTGCAATCGGCCTGCAAGCTCGAGCTCGAGGGCGTGGTGTCGAAGAAGCTCGACGCGCCCTATCGCTCGGGGCGGACGGAAAGCTGGACCAAGGCCAAATGCCGTGCCGGCCATGAGGTCGTGATCGGCGGCTACAAGACCACCAATGGCAAATTCCGCTCGCTGATGGCCGGCGTGCACCGCGGTGATCATCTCGCGTTCGTCGGCATGGTCGGCACCGGTTTCGGCGCCGACAAGGTCAAGCGCATCATGCCGTCCTTGAAGGCCATGGAGGCGAAGCAAAGCCCCTTTGGCGGCAAGAACGCACCGAAAAAAGCGCGCGAGGTGCACTGGCTGAAGCCGGAGCTCGTGGCCGAGATCGAGTTCGCCGGCTTCACCGCCGACGGGAATATCCGCCAGGCCGCCTTCAAGGGTCTGCGGCAGGACAAGCCGGCGGAGGAGGTGGAGGCTGAGACACCGGTCGATACCGAGCTTGCCGAGCCCTCGACGAAGCCGCGCGCGAAAGCGAAGACCGGCGCACGAACGGCCCAGGCCGGCGGCAGTGCCGAAGTGATGGGAGTCGTCATCTCCAAGCCGGACAAGGAGCTCTGGCCGGACGATGGCAATGGCGATCCCGTCACCAAGCTGGACCTCGCGCGCTATCTCGAAGCCGTCGGCGAATGGATGATCGCGCATCTCAAGGGTCGGCCGTGCTCGCTGATCCGCGCCCCCGATGGCATCAAGGGCGAATGCTTTTTCCAGCGTCACGCCATGCAGGGGACATCGAATCTTCTGGAGCTCGCAAGGGTCTCCGGCGATCGCAAACCCTATTTGCAGATCGACCGCATCGAGGGGCTCGCCGCCGTAGCGCAGATCGGCGGTGTCGAGCTGCATCCCTGGAATTGCGCGCCCTACGCCTACGATACCCCGGGCCGGCTGGTGTTCGATCTCGATCCGGCGCCCGACGTCGTCTTCGCCGAGGTCGTCGATGCCGCCAAGGAGATGCGGCAGCGGCTGACCGACATCGGCATGGAAAGCTTCTGCAAGACCACCGGCGGCAAGGGCCTGCACGTCGTGGTGCCCTTGCGTCATGGCGCGCGCGACCAGGTGAGCTGGAAAGAGGCCAAGGCCTTCGCGCAAGGCGTTTGCCAGTGGATGGCGGACGACGCTCCCGAGCGCTATCTGCTCAACATGTCGAAGAAGCTGCGCAACGGAAAGATCTTCCTGGATTATCTGCGCAACGATCGCATGTCGACGGCGGTGGCCCCGCTGTCGCCGCGTGCGCGCGCCGGCGCCACCGTGTCGATGCCGCTCACCTGGGCGCAGGTGAAGACCGATCTCGATCCGAAGCGCTATACGTTGCGGACGGTGCCTGGGCTGCTGCCGCGGTCGAAGGCGTGGGATGGTTATGACGATGCGGCCGTGTCGATCAAGGCAGCGATCAAGAAGCTCGCGGGGAAAACGAAGTAGGGTGGGTTAGCGGAGCGTAACCCACCACTTCTGTTGACACGGAAAGAAAGAGGTGGGTTACGCCTTGCGGCCAACCCACCCTACCGAGCCCGGCTAGATCCGTCCCAGCAGGAGCAGGATCAGCAGGATCACGATGACGAGCCCGAGACCGCCGCCGCCGTAATAGCCGGTGCCGTAGAACGGGCCGCCGCCGATGCCGCTGAAGCCGCCGAGCAGCGCGATGACCAAAATGATCAGAATGATCGTACCGATAGACATGCCAAATCTCCTCCAGCCCTTCGTTGAAGGGTCTCTTGCAACCTGTCCCGTTGTGCGAGGGCAACTTGCCGCAGGTTTTATAGTTCCGCCTATGAAACACGGGGTGCACGCGCAACTTGCATGGAACCTTTGTGGTACCGGTGGGCATGATTATGTGAGGTTCAATCACTAACGGGGCAGAGCCATGTCAGCACCGCTTGTCGTCTCTATTCCCCACCGCCTCGGCCGCGAGGAGGCGGTACGCCGGCTCAAGACCGGGCTCGGCCGTGCTGCTGCCGCCAGCATTCCGGTGATGCAGGTCGAGGAGGAGCGCTGGAGCGGCGACAGCATGAATTTCCGCATCCGCGCGCTCGGGCAGATCGCGACGGGGCAGGTCGACGTCGCCGACGATCATGTCAAGGTGCAGGTCGTGCTGCCCTGGCTGTTGCAGCGCTTTGCCGAGATGGCGCAGGCCACGATCCGCAAGCGCGGCCAGCTGCTGTTGGGCAAAGACGCGAAAAGTTAGCGTTCAAGCGCGGGCGCGCTGCCGCACCGGCTTCGCCGCGTCCACGGGCCGCGCCGGGATGACCGAAGCGGGAAAACCGCGAAGCGCCTGCGCGAGCGGCAGATCGTTGCCGGCGAAACCTGGCATGCTGTAGCCCGTGACGTCGATGGTGGCGTCGGCCTCATCGAGCGCCGGCCATTCGCGTCCTGCTTGCGTGAAAGGTGCGAAGTGGCGCCCGACAATGACGATCGCAGCAGTGCGGCCGTGGCGGCGGGCAAAGGCCACGACATGGTCGGCATGTGCGCCCCGCACCTGAAGCGGCTGGTAGTCGCCTCGCGCGAAGACGTCGGACAACTCGTTGCGCAGCTTGAGCAGGTGCCGCGTCCAGGCCAGCTTGAGCTGGCCGTCCGGCCAGCTCTTGATCAGGTGATTCCAATCCGGATTGTCCAGCGTGCCCAGCGCCGCGTGTCGCGCGGAAAAATCCACCGGGCGGCGGTTGTCGGGATCGACCAGCGACAGGTCCCAGAATTCGGTCCCCTGATAGAAATCGGGCACGCCCGGCAGAGTCGCCTTGAGCGTGAGCTGGCTCAGCGCGTTCAGCGCGCCGAGCAGCGCGACGCGGCGAGCCAGGGTTTGCAGCGCCTCCAGGAACTCGCCTGATTGCGCGGGATCGAGGATCTTCGCGATGAAGCTCTTGACGCCGCTCTCGTAGGCCTCGTGCGGGTTGAGCCAGCTGGTCTCCTCCTTGCCCTCGCGCGCGGCCTTGAGCGCATAGGCCTGGATACGCGCGACGAAACCGGCATCGGCCGTCTCTACAAGCGGCCAGGCGCCGAGCAGCGTCTGATAGAGCATGTATTCGAACGTTGCCGACGGAGCGCGCAGATTGCCGTCGAGCGCGAGGTGCGGCGCGTTCAGGACTTTCCAGCGTGCCACGGCGCTGGTCCATTCGCCGGGAATTTCACTTAAGGCAGCGATCCGCGCGCGGGCGTCCTCGCCACGTTTGGTGTCGTGCGTGGCGGTCGCCGTCATCCCTTGCGGCCATTCCCTGGCGCGGGCCTGCATGGTCTCGTGGAAAGCGGGAATGGTGAGGCCCTTGCTCGCGGGATCGCCGCCGACTTCGTTCAGGGCGAGCAGCCGGTGGAATTGATAGAAGGCAGTGTCCTCCAGCGACTTCGCCATCATCGGCCCGGTGAATTGCTGCACCTTCAGCGCAAAGCGGCGCACGCGCGGGGCGCTGTGCGGGGGACGGCCGGGCTTGAGCAGGTCCATGGTGAGCGCGTCGCGCAGGAAGTCGAAAATGCCTTCGTCTGCGGCGAACCATTCCTGGCGAGCGGCCTCGATGGTGTCGTCGATCAGCTTGCGATCGTTCGCGGTCGGCGCGCTTGTCGTCAAATAGGTGCGGTACACCGGGAAATGCAGCACGTAGAGCTCGAGCGCCTGCCGCAGGCTGTCGGCGGAAAAGTCGCGGGTGGAGTAGTGCCCGTTGGCGATGCGTGCAAGCAGGCGCGTCAGAACCGTGAATTCGCTGGTCAGTAGTGTCTCCAGCACGCGCCGTTTGGCGTCCTTGACATAAGGCGCGAGCCGCGGCGGCCGGTTGCTGATCTGCCGCCAGGTCTCGTCCAGCGCCTCCAGCCCCTTGGGGTCGACCAGAACGTGGGTGATGGCATTCATCCACTCATAGCCGGTGGTGCCCTGGACGCCGGCGAAATGCGGCAGGCGCTCGTGCTCGCACAGGATTTTCTCGATCACCGTATAGAACGGCTTTGTGGTGCCCTGAGCGTCGCGCACCAGCCGGCGCAGCCGCTGGCAATATTGCGCGGGATCGCGCAGGCCGTCGATATGATCGAGCCGGATGCCCTGCAGTTTGCCGTCGGCAATGAGTTGCTTCACCAGCCGGTGCGTGGCGGCGAACGTGCCGGGATCCTCGACGCGCATGCCGGCGAGCCCGTTGACGTCGAAGAAGCGGCGATAATTGATGTCGCTGGAGGCAAGCCGCCAGTGCCCGAGCTTGTAGTGCTGGCGCTCCAGCAAATGATGCAGCGCCAGCGTCTGCGCGGGGCGGTCCTTGGCGGCGCGATAGGCGCCGAGGCCGCGCGCGATGATATCGGCGCTGCCTGCGATCTCTTTGAGCTCCGCCTTGAAGCCGGGCGCTTCCTTACGGTTGGGGCGGCGCAGTCCCGTGTAGCGGGCCGCCAGCGACAGCAGGCGCTTGCCGGCCTCGGTTTCGGCGGCGTCGGCTTCCTTCACGATCATCCGCAGCATCTCGCCATAGCGCTCCGGCGCGATCGGCAATCGATGCTCGAAATACCAAGCGGAAAAACTACCTTCGTTGGGATCGTAGCGCAGCTCGATATCGCCGCTCTCGAGCGCTTCGCCATAGGACGCTCCGAGGATCGGCAGCAGCACGCCGCCACGGGCGCGGAAAGCCAGTTGATCCCAGTCGATATCGAAGGAGACGGCATGCGGCGAGGCCTGGCCCCATTCCAGCACGTCCAGCCACCAGGGATTGTCGGCAAAGTGAACGCCGACATGGTTCGGTACGAAATCAATGATGAGGCCGAGGTCGTGTCGCGTCAGCGCCTCGCTCAGCCGCGCGAAGCCGGCCTCGCCGCCGAGCTCCGGATTGAACTGGCTGTGATCGACGGTGTCATAGCCGTGGGTCGAGCCCTTGCGGGCCTTCATCACCGGCGAGGTGTAGAGATGCGTGATCCCCAGCGCCTTCAGGTAGGGCACGACTGCGGCGGCCCTGTCGAAATCGAAATCCGCGGTGAGCTGAAGCCGGTAGGTTGCGAGAGGAATGGCTGGAGGCATGTCAACCTCCGAGGCGCCAGACCACCGACCAGGGCGCAAGCCGATCGCCGGTCGCGCCGCCCCAGATCAGGGTCCCCACACCGTCGTCGGAATATGCGGCGTCCTTGTCGGAGAGATTGGCCACGAGGCGCAACGTCGCGCCATCCCCCATGTGCCAATGTGCGGTGAGCAGCCCGCTATCGGCCACGGCGGCATCACCGAAGCGCGCACCTTTCAGTCGTGGCGCGACCTCCTTGTGGCGGAGTGCGAGCAGCTCCCGCACCAGCGCGAGGCGTGCATCCTGCTCCGGCGTGTGGCCGCTCCAGTCGAGCACGGCCGATTGCAGCGTTGCCGGATCGAGCGGGTCGGGCACGTCGTCGCCGTACTTTTCATAGGCCCAGGCGTATTCCTGCCTGCGCCCCTTGCGGACGGCATCAGCCAGTCCGCCCTGGAAGTCACAGAAGAACGGGAAGGGCACGGTGGAGCCCCACTCCTCGCCCTGGAACAGCATCGGCACCATCGGCGCGAGCAGGGTCACCGCGAGTGCTGCTTCGATCTGCTTGGGCGATGCCAGGCTTTCGAGCCGGTCGCCGAGCGGCCGGTTGCCGATCTGGTCGTGGTTTTGCAGGAAATTGATGAAGGTTGCCGGCGGCAGCTCGCCGCTGTTCTCGCCGCGCGGCTTCTTGCCCCAGAATTCCGAGATTTCGCCCTGATAGACGAAGCCGGAGGCGAGCGCGCGTGCGAGATCAAGGCGCGGTGTTTGATAGTCCGCGTAATAACCAGCGAGCTCGCCCGTCAGCATCACGTGCCAGACGTGGTGGTAGTCGTCGTTCCACTGGGCGCGATATTTGCCGTTCGGAGGCTCCTGCGCGGCGTCGAGCAGGCTCGCGCGATTGTCGCCGTTCTCCAGCACGAGATGGATATGCCGTCCCGTCGCCTTGGCAAGCTCGCCCGCGGCGACGCTGAGGTCCTGCAGCATCGATTGCTCGCCGGGGATCGCCATGATGTGATTGGCGGCATCCAGCCTCAGGCCGTCGAAGCGATAATCGCTGAGCCACGACAGCGCGTTCTCGACGGCAAAAGCGCGAACCTGCGGCACGCGATAATCGATCGCGCTGCCCCATGGCGTGTGCGCGTCGGTGAAGAAGGCCGGCGCGTAGCGGCCGAGGTAATTTCCCTCGGGGCCGAAATGATTGTAGACGACGTCGAGGAACATCATCAGCCCGCGCAGATGGGCTTCGTCGATCAGCGTCTTCAAATCATCGGGATGACCATAGGCGCTGTCGGGCGCGTACCACAGCACGCCATCGTAACCCCAGCCGCGACGACCGGCGAAGTCGGCCAGCGGCATCAGCTCGACCGCGGTGATGCCAGTCGCGACGAGATGATCGAGCTTGTCGATCATGGCACGATAGGTACCTTCCGCAGTGAAGGTGCCGACATGCGTCTCGATCAGTACCGTCTCTTCCCAGGGACGCCCGCGCCAATCGGGCGTGCGCCAGGCGAAGGCGTCATGATCGATCACCTCGCTCGGGCCGAACACGTCGTCGGGCTGGAATGCAGACGCCGGATCGGGCACGTCGATCGCGTCGTCGATCCTGAATTTGTAGTTGCTGCCGACGGGCAGATTGGCAATCTCGGCGACATACCAGCCATCCTGCCGGCGCTGCATCGCGTGTCGTCTGTCGAGCAGGAGATCGACACGGCGCGCGGCAGGTGCCCATAGCCGGAACGACACGCCGTCCTTCGTCGGCCTCGCCCCGAAGGATGGCCTCATAGCGCCCCCGCGAAAGCGAGCACGGAGCGCGGCGGCGCCTTGCTGTCGCTTCCGGGCAGGAAGTCGACCGTGTTCAGCTTGGCGTCGGTCGTGTTCAGGATTTGCTGCCAGCTCTTGTATTCGGTCAATTTTGGCAATTTGAATGCGATCTCTTCGGGGGCTGCGTTGAGTACGATAAAGATCGCGGCGCTGCCCGGTTCCATCGGCCCCATCACATAGGAGAGGAACCGCCCTTCCGGGAATTTCCAGTCGCTTTCCGTCATTTCGTCGCCGGCCGGCGTCAGCCACAGCGCGCCGTAGGAGATGCCGTCCTTGGGGCGGCCGTCGAGCCAGCGATGGCTGCGAAGCTGCGAGAACCGGCGGCGGATATCGGCGAGCTCGGCGACGAAATCGACCATGTCGTCGCCGTCCTTGCCGAGATTGTCCCAGCCGACCCAGCCAACCTCGTTGTCCTGGCAATAGGCGTTGTTGTTGCCTGATTGCGAATTCCCGACTTCGTCGCCGGCGAGGATCAGCGGAATGCCCTGCGCCAACATGAGGCAAGCCAGTACGTTCTTGCGAAGCTGCCGGCGCAAGCTGACGATTTGGGGATCGTCGGTCGGGCCCTCGACACCGCAATTGTTGCTGTGGTTGTCGTTGGAGCCGTCGCGATTGTCCTCGCCATTGGCCTCGTTGTGCTTCTCGTTGTAGCTGAAGAGATCGGCGAGGGTGAAACCGTCATGCACGGTGATGTGGTTGACGCTGGCGCGCGGCCGCCGTCCGTCGTGGTTGAACAGGTCGGAGGACGCCGTCATGCGGCTGGAGATGTCGCCGATCAGGCTGCCTTCGCCGCTCCAGTAGCGGCGCATAGCGCTGCGATAACGGTCGTTCCACTCAGACCATTGTGAAGGAAATGCGCCGACCTGATAGCCGCCAAGGCCGAGGTCCCAGGGTTCGGCGACGAGCTTGACGCTCGCCAGCACCGGGTCCTGGCGTATCGCGGTCAGGAACGAGCTGCCGCGATCATAACCGTTCGGCCCGCGCGCCAGCGTGGTGGCGAGGTCGAAACGGAAGCCGTCGACGTGGCAGACCTCGACCCAGTAGCGCAGGGAATCCATCACCATCTGCAGCACGCGCGGATGGGTGAGGTTCACCGACGAGCCGCAGCCGGTAAAATCGTCGTAGTAGCGCGGGTTCTCGCGGTTCAGCCAGTAATAGGAGGCGTTGTCGATGCCGCGGTAGCACAGCGTCGGGCCGAGGTGATTGCCCTCGGCGGTGTGGTTGTAGACGACGTCGAGCATCACCTCGATGCCGGCATCGTGCAGGCGTGCGACGGTGGTGCGGAAAGAATCGAGGGCGTTGTCCTGGGCGTAGCGCTGCTCGGGCGCGAAGAAGGACAAGGTGTTGTAGCCCCAGTAATTGGCGAGCTTCTTCTCCACCAGGATGCGGTCATCGACGAAACTGTGCACCGGCAGAAGCTCCACCGTCGTGACGCCGAGCTTTTTCAGGTGCTCGATCATCGCCGGCGAGGACAGGCCGCCATAGGTGCCGCGCAAATTCGGCGGCACGTCATCGCGCTTCTGTGTCAGTCCCTTGACGTGGGCCTCGTAGATGATGGTGTCTTCCCAGGGAATGTTGGGCCGGATCTCGCGGCGGCCCCAGTTGAAGGTCTCGTCGACGACGACAGCCTTGGGCATGCCGCGCGCGTTGTCGCGCCGGTCGAACGACAGATCCTCGCGCGGGCTTCCGGTGCGATAGGCGAAATGCGCGTCACTCCAGACCAGCCGCCCGGAAAGCCGCTTGGCATAGGGGTCTAGCAGGAGCTTGTTGGCGTTGAAGCGGTGGCCTTGTTCGGGCTCGTAGGGGCCATGCACGCGGTAGCCGTAGAGCTGGCCGGGCGAGACGTCGTTGAGATAGCCGTGCCAGACATCCTCGGTGCGCTCCGGCAGCTCGACGCGCTCGAGTTCGCGGCGGCCCTGCATGTCAAACAGGCACAGCTCAACCTTCTGCGCGTTGGCGGAGAACAGCGCGAAATTGGTGCCGCGTCCGTCCCAGCTTGCGCCGAGGCGTGCGGGCGATCCAGCAGTCAGGCGCATCGTTCAGCTTTCCGGAACGAGGAAGATCGCGGCGAGCGGCGGAATGGTGAGGCGGAGCTCGCCATTGACGGCGTGGACTTCGCCGATATTGCCGACATTGCTGCCGCCGTAATGGGCGGAGTCGGAGTTGAACACTTCCTTCCACTTGCCACTGAGGGGCGCGCGAACGCGGTAGTTGCGATAGACGTTGGGTGAGAAGTTGACGATCACCATGCACCGGGCGTGCTCGTCAAATCCCTTGCGCAACCATGCGAACACGTTGCGGTTGGCGTCGTCCGTGATCAACCATTCGAAACCGGCCTGCTCGCAGTCCATCTGGTGCAGCGCGGGCACCGCGCGATAGAGCCGGTTGAGATCGCGGATCAGCGCCTGGATGCCTGAATGGAGCTTGTACTCGAGCAAGTGCCAGTCGAGCGACTGGTCGTGATTCCATTCGCGGCTTTGTGCGATCTCGGCGCCCATGAACAGCAGCTTCTTGCCGGGATGGCCGAACATGAAGCTGTAATAGGCGCGCAAATTCGCGAAGCGCTGCCATTCGTCGCCGGGCATGCGCCCCAGGATCGAGCGCTTACCGTGCACGACCTCGTCATGCGACAGCGGCAGGACGAAGTTCTCCGAGAAGGCGTAGTGCAGGCCGAACAGGATGTCGCCGTGATGATGCTTGCGGTGGATCGGATCCTTGCTGATGTAGTTCAGCGTGTCGTGCATCCAGCCCATGTTCCACTTGTAGCCGAAGCCGAGCCCGCCGAATTCGACCGGGCGCGAGACCTGCGGCCAGGCGGTGGACTCTTCGGCGGCCGTGGTCGCCTGCGGGAAACGTGCGAACAGCTCGGTGTTGAAGCGGCGCAGGAACGCGATCGCCTCGATGTTCTCCCGGCCGCCATGCTGGTTCGGAATCCACGCGCCGGGCGGACGGCTGTAGTCGAGGTAGAGCATGGACGCGACGGCATCGACGCGCAGTCCGTCGATCGCGTAGCGCTCGAGCCAGAACAGCGCGTTGGACACCAGGAAGTTCGTCACTTCGGTGCGGCCGTAATTGTAGATCAGCGTACCCCAATCGAGATGCCGGCCCTGGAGCGGATTGGCGTGCTCGTACAGCGCTGTGCCGTCAAAGCTGCCGAGCCCGTGCGGATCGTCCGGGAAGTGGCCGGGCACCCAGTCGAGCAGCACGCCGACGCCCTCGCGGTGGCAGGCATCGACCAGTGCGGCAAAATCCTCCGGCGTGCCGAAGCGGCTGGTCGGCGCATACAGGCCAGTCGGCTGATAGCCCCATGAGCCGTCGAAAGGATGCTCGCTGACGGGGAGGAATTCGAGATGGGTGAAGCCCATGTCGCGGGCGTAGGCCGGCAGCTGCTCGGCCAGTTCGCGATAGGTCAGCCATTCATTGCCGTTCTTGCGCCGCCACGAGCCGAGATGGACCTCGTAGATCGACATCGGCGCGGACAACGCGTTCATGCCGTCGGGTGCCGGTCGCGGCCGGGGCAGATGTGCTTCGTCGAACACGATGGAAGCGGTCTTCGGCCGCACCTCGCTTGCAAAGGCCATCGGATCGGACTTCAGCGGAAGCAGATGGCCATGCGGTCCGATAATTTCGAACTTGTAGTGGTCGCCCGCCTTGGCGTGCGGGATGAACAATTCCCAATAACCCGCGCCGCGCACCCGCATCGGATGGCGCCGTCCGTCCCAGAAATTGAAGTCGCCGACCACGGAGACACGGCGGGCGTTGGGCGCCAGCACCACGAAGCCGATGCCATCGATGCCGTCGAGCCGCATCGGATGCGCGCCGAGCTTGTCGTAAAGGCGCTGGTGCGTGCCTTCGCCGAGCAGATAGAGGTCGAAATCGGTCAGGATCGGCGGAAAGCGATAGGTGTCCTCGAATTCGATGACGTTATCGCCGAACTTCGCGCGGAGCTGGTAGTGCTTCGCGCCGTTCGGCAGAGCGCCGATGAACAGGCCGGCATCATGGACGCGATCGAGCTTCGCCACCTCGCCGTGCTCGCCCACCGCCTCGACATTGGAAGCATCGGGAAGAAACGCGCGCACCACGCTCTTGTCGCCCTCGGGATGCAGCCCGAGATAGTGGAAGGGATCGGAGTGGCGACCCTCGATGATCGCATAGGCCTCGGCAGGGAGTTTAGGCATGGGCTTAGCTCTCGATACTGGACAGAATGCGAAGCAGTCCGGACAGCGGCGCATGGAGCCCCTCAGGCCGGTGGGACAGCTCGTACTCTACTTCCTCGAACGCTTGATCAAGCAGGAAAAACCTTAACAGGCCTGCCGCGGATTGCGGATCTTCCGGCCACAGCCGCCGATCGGTCATGGCTTCGCGGTAGGCGGTGAGGAACGTCGCGGTGGTGCGCTCGCGCCATTCGTCGAGCGCAGCCGTAAGCCGGCCCTGTTCGTCGGAAGCACCCGTGAGCGCGCGGTGGAGCGCCGCGTTAACCGAAAGATCAATCGAGCGGATCAGGCCGGCAACGTCGCGCGCCGCAGGCAGCTTGCGCCGCTTCTCCGCCAGCGGCAAACGCGGATCTCCGTCGAAGTCGATGATGAAGATATCGTCCTTCACGATCAGAGTTTGCCCGAGGCGGAAGTCGCCATGATGACGGATGTTCAACCCGCCGATCTCGGCAGGTAGTAGCGCGCTGAGCCGGCCGGACAGGGACGCGCGCTCCGCGGCGAGCTGATTGATCAGCGGCCGATCTGCCTCCCGCAGGCCGTCGGTGCTGGCGGCCAGCCGCTCGAAAATCCGCTCGGCCCGTGCCTTGAGCTCGGATGACCAGCGCTTGATGTGTGCGGAGCCAATCGGCTCCGGCGCGAGATCGCCGGGCTTTGCGGCGGCCAAAGCCACATGCAGCTCGGCGAGCCGTCGACCGATCTGTGTAATGAAGTGCAGATAGGGCGCTTGCTCCTGGGTCTCGCGGGGCATCTCGCCCGGTGGCAGCACCCGCTGCTCGTCGATATAGCGGTCGAGATAGCCCGCAGTGACGCCCCAGCCGTCGCCCTGGTTCTCGACATAGGCGTGCAGCACGCCGACTGCGCTGCGACGGTCGTCTTCGACCAGTTCGACGCTGCCGAGCAGTGCCGGCGTATTGGCAAAGCGGGCGATTTCCGTGAGGTAGGAGCCGATCTCGATCTCGGGATTGATACCGGCTTCGAGCTGGCGATAGATCTTGGCGACATATTGATTGTCGACCAGCGCGGTGCTGTTCGACTGTTCGATCGCGCGGATGCGTTCGGGCTCCTTGATGGTGTACTCGGCAAACCGGCTGGTCGCCTTGAACTCCAGCCGCAGATTGTTTTCTTCCACCACCAGGTTCTGCGACAGATTGCGCAGGAACAGGCCAATGAAGATCTGCTCGGTTGCCACATCCAGCAGCGTCCCTTCGCGGGCGCCCTGACGCACGGCGGCGAGCGCCCTGGGATTGAAGCGTTCGCGGTCGAAGCGCACCCATTCGATCTGCATCGGCAGCACGTAGCGCGTGGTGACATCGCCCTGCGCCGCCTCGAAGAACGCGATCCAAGGCCTGTTGTCGCCGATGTCGCAGAACGGCACCGCCGAGGTCAGCGTCGGCTTGATGTGCTTGGGATTGTGCTCGGGATACCAGCGCGTGCGCGACAGGAATCCCGGCAGCACCTCGTGCTCGAACACGCCCCGCTCGCGCGCCAGCGACACCCAGGTCGAGTTCACCGGCACCACCAGCGTCTCGAATTCCGGCACCGCGCGCGGCGTCACCGGCTCGGACTTGTCGCGCTCGGTGAGCTGGAACCAGTAGAAGCCATAGGGCCCCAGCGTGACCATGTAGGGCAGTTCGCCGATCGCCGGAAAACGCGTGCGGCCGAGCATCTCCTGCGGGATGCGGTCCTTCCAGGGCGACAGATCGAGCTCGGTCGCCTGGGCCGCCCGCGACAGATTGGCGACGCAGAGGATCACCTCGTCGCGGTACTGCCGGACGTAGGCCAGCACGGCGCGGTTGGCCGGGCGGATGAAGGTCATGGTGCCGCGGCCGAAGGCGAGCGTCGATTTGCGCACCGAGATCAGGCGCTTGGTCGCGCTGAGCAGCGAGGACAGGCTGCGCGACTGCGCCTCCACGTTCACCGATTCGTAGCCGTAGACCGGATCCATGATCAGCGGCGCGTAGAGGCGGGCCGGGTCGCAGCGCGAGAAGCCGCCGTTGCGGTCCGGGCTCCACTGCATCGGCGTGCGCACGCCGTTGCGGTCGCCGAGATAGATGTTGTCGCCCATCCCGATCTCGTCGCCGTAATAGATGATCGGCGTTCCCGGGAAGGACAGCAGCAGCGAGTTCATCAGCTCGATCTTGCGCCGGTCGTTGTCCATCAGCGGCGCGAGGCGCCGGCGGATGCCGACATTGATGCGGGCGCGCGGATCGTTGGCGTAGGTGGTCCACAGGTAGTCGCGCTCGACGTCCGTCACCATCTCCAGCGTCAGCTCGTCATGGTTGCGCAGGAACAGCGCCCATTGGCAGCTCGCAGGAATGTCCGGCGTCTGGCGCAGGATGTCGGTGATCGGGAAGCGGTCCTCCTGGGCGATCGCCATGTAGATGCGCGGCATCAGCGGGAAGTGGTAGGCCATGTGGCACTCGTCGCCGCGGCCGAAATATTCCTGCACGTCCTCCGGCCATTGATTGGCCTCGGCCAGCAGCAGCTTGCCCTTGGAGTAGGAATCCAGCTCGTGGCGCAGCCGCTTGATGATGGCATGCGTCTCGGGAAGGTTCTCGTTCGAGGTGCCTTCGCGCTCGCAGAGATAGGGAATGGCGTCCAGACGGAAGCCGTCGACACCGGCATCGAGCCAGCGCTTCATTACCTGGATCAGGGCGCTGACGACGCGCGGATTGTCGAAATTGAGATCCGGCTGGTGCGAGAAGAAGCGGTGCCAGTAGAACGCCCCAGCCTCGTGATCCCAGGTCCAGTTCGACTTCTCGGTGTCGGTGAAGATGATGCGGGTGCCCTGGTATTTCTGGTCGGTGTCGCTCCAGACATACCAGTTGCGGGCGCTCGAGCCCGGAGGGCTGCGGCGCGCGCGCTTGAACCAATTGTGCTGGTCCGAGGTGTGGTTGACGACGAGCTCGGTGATGACGCGCAGCCCGCGCTTCTGCGCTTCCTGGATGAAGCGCTTGAAATCCTTCATCGTCCCGAAATCGGGATTGACCGCGCCGTAGTCGGCGATGTCGTAGCCGTCGTCGCGGCCGGGCGAAGGATAGAACGGCAGCAGCCAGAGCGCGGTGACGCCGAGCTCCTGGAGATAAGGCAGCTTCTCGGTCAGCCCGGCGAAGTCGCCGATGCCGTCCTGATTGCTGTCGGCAAACGCCTTGACGTGGAGCTGATAGATGATCGCGTCCTTGTACCAGAGCTCGTCCACGATCTCGGCAGCCTCGGCTTTCTTGGTGTCGACGGAAGACAATACGTTCATGGCGTGCGCCCTTACGCCAGGCAGCGGAACAGTAGCGCCGGATCGCGCTCGGGATCGATACGCAACCTGATCCCGCCCCATTCGATGCGGGCCTGTTCGCCGGTGAGGAGGTTTTCGAGTGCCGACACATGGTGTCGCTGCCCGCCGGGGTCAACCGTGACGTCCCCGAGCGGCAACCAGAATTCGCGCACGTGGCGCGACAGTGCAACCACGGCGACGACGACGTTGGCCGGGCCGGTCGCCTCCTTCACGAAGGCGATCGTCTCGCCGTCTTCGATGCCGAGGAAGCGCAGGTTCGCGGTTTGGTGAAGCGCAGCATTCTCGTTGCGGATGCGATTGAGCTCCGTGATGTAGGCCTTGATGTTGCCGGGCTTGTTCCAGTCGCGCTGCCAGACCTGGTATTTCTCGGAATCGAGATATTCCTCGCGGCCGGGGATCGCGTCGTGCTCCAGCAACTCGAACCCGCTGTAGACGCCGTAATTGCCGGACAGCGTCGCGGCCAGCGCGAGGCGCGATTTGAACGCCCATGTCTCGCCGCCCTGGAGATGATAGGGCAAGAGATCGGGCGTATTCACGAACAGGTTCGGCCGATAGAAGTCACGTTCGGGATAGCGCGTCAGCTCGCCGAGATATTGCTCCAGCTCCCATTTGGCCGTGCGCCAGGGGAAATAGCTGAAGGATTGTGCAAAGCCGAGCTTGGCAAGCCCCTTCATCAGCTTCGGGCGCGCGAACGTCTTGGAGAACAGGATCACCTCGGGATGCCGGCGGCGGATGTCACGGATCAGCCACTCCCACAAGGCGAGCGGCGCGGTGTCATGATTGTCGACGGCGAAGATGGTGACGCCGTGGTCGATCCAGAACAGCATGGCGTCGCGAAACGCGTTCCACAGTCCAGCCCGGTCGACGGACGTGAAATCGGGGATGACGATATCGGAATAGGGCCCGTCAGCCGTCCGCACCGAGCGGTCCGGGCGCCATTTGAACCATTCCGGATGCTGCGTCAGCCACGGGTGGTCCGGCGAGCATTGCACGGCGAAGTCGAGCGCGAGTTCGAGGCCGTATTCCAGGCAGGTCGCGACCAGCGCGCGAAAATCCTCGATTGTGCCGAGTTCGGGGTGCAGCGCATCGTGCCCGCCCTCGATGGCGCCGATCGCATAAGGCGAGCCGGGATCGCCTTCGGCCGCCACCGGCGTGTTGTTGCGGCCCTTGCGCCGGGTGCGGCCGATGGGATGGATCGGCGTGAAGTAGAGCACGTCAAAGCCCATCGCGGCGATGTCGGGCACGCGCGCGATGCAGTCGCGGAGCGTGCCATGCTGTCCTGGCACCACGCTCTGGCTGCGCGGCATCATCTGATACCAGGCGCCGAAGCGTGCCTTGTCGCGGTCGACGAACAGTGGGAATAGCGCCGAGCGCGTGAGATCAGGCCGCGACTGGCTCTCGGCCATGGCTGCGCCGAGCTCGGTTGCCAGCAGCGGGGCAACGTCGCCGGTCTGAAGATAGTCCTCGCATTGCCTGACGATGACGGCGGCGGCGTCCTGCTGCGTGCCATGCGCCTTGGTCAGAAGGCCGGCGCCCTCGATCGCATCGAGACTGACATCGGCACCGGAGCGCTGCTTGCGCGCGACCGCGTGCGACCACGTGGCGAATTCGTCGGTCCAGGCTTCGATCGCATAGACATATTTGCCGGGCTCGACCGGTGTGAACGCGCCGGACCAGCGGTCATTGCCGTGAGGGATCATCGGCTCGCTCTGCCATTCGCGGTCCTGCTCCTGTCGCCAGATCAGCGCTGCGCCGATCACGGCGTCGCCGTCCCGGTAGATGTCGGCCCAGACCTCGACCGGTTCGCGCGCGATCCGCTTCACGGGGAAGCGCCCGCCGTCGATCAGGGGATAGACGTCCTCGATGAGGAAAGTGCTGCCCGCTGCGGCACTCTCGACAGTTTGAATTGTCTTGTTCACGGTGATGCCATTGACAAGAAAGCAGGAGCCCGTTTCCCTTGCCGGGAACCTACGCTTGATACCACTATAGAAAGCCGCTTGTGTGTCATTGGTTCCCTGGGGAACGGCAGGCGCGGCTCGCGAGTTACCCCTGACTAACCTCTTCCGCGACCTCGTTAAAATCGATGCCCCCGGCCAAAAAATGGCCTGCAAGCTGCGTGCCGAATGGATCTTTTAGCTCAAGCCCGGATCAAGGGCGTTCAATCCGAATTCGTCGATGCCCTCGGAAAGCTGCGGGTCACCGATCCCGTGGCCCTCAAATCCATCCTCGACGCCTTGCCGGAAAAGCGGGTTTACCGCTTCGTCAGCGGGCCCGTCGTGGTACGCGCCTTGGGACATCCGCGCACCGAATTGGTGACGATCGGTGCGCCGCCGCTCAAATGGAAGATGACCGACAACGGCAATTTGATCGCGCAAGGTGAGACGCGCGAGCCCGTGATTGCCTGGCCCGCCGGCCTGCCGCTCGGCTATCACCGCCTGACGCTGACCGATGCCGAAGGCGTGACCGAAGAGGTGCCGATGATCGTGGCGCCGGAGCGGGCCTTTGGCGGCGATTTCGACCGCGGCTGGCTGCTTGCCGTGCAGCTCTACAGCGTCCGCTCGGACCGCAATTGGGGCATCGGCGATTTCACCGACCTCGCCGGTCTCGTCCGGCTCGCCAAGCAGTTGGGGGCCGACGGCGTCGGGCTCAATCCCCTGCATGTGTTGTTCGACGACCATCCGGCCGATTGCAGTCCGTATTCGCCGAACAGCCGGCTGTTTCTCAATCCGCTCTATATCGACGTCGAGGCGATCCCGGAATTTTCCCCCGACCTCGTCCCCGACGCGGCCGCGACCGCCGCGCGGCTCCGTGACGGCGATCGCGTGCCCTATCCCGACATGGCGGCCTTGAAATGGCTCGGCCTCCGCGCCGCCTTCGACAGCTTCGTCAAAACCGCGAGCGGCGTCCGCCGCAACCAGTTCGACGCCTTCCGCGCGGCTCGCGCGCCGCTATTGTCCCGCTTTGCCTGCTTCGAGGTGCTCCGTCATCGCTTCGCGGCGCCGTGGTGGGAATGGCCGGAGGAATGGCAAAAGCCGGACGAGACGAAATGCGCCGAGCTGCGCAATGGCCCGGACAAGCACGAGGTCGAGTTCGTCGAATTCGTGCAATGGACGGCCGACAGTCAGTTGCATGCCGCCAAGGAGCTGGCCGGCCAGCTCGGCATGCGGGTTGGGCTCTATCTCGACGTTGCCGTCGGCGTGCAGTCGAACGGCTTCGATGCCTGGAACGAGCAGGGGGCGATCTCCCGTCATCTCGCCGTCGGCGCGCCGCCGGACGTGCTCAATACCATCGGCCAGGATTGGGGCCTCGCCGGCTTCAATGCCGGCGGCCTGGAGGCGCAATCCTTCGTGCCATTCGCCGATATGCTCGCGGCTTCAATGCGCCATTCCGGGGCCATCCGTCTCGATCACGTGCTGGGCCTGAAGCGACTTTATCTGGTGCCGCGCGGCTTCAAGCCCGACAACGGCGCCTATGTGCAAATGCCGTTCGAGGCGCTGCTGGCGACTGTGGCGCGCGAGAGCGCGGCCCATAAGTGCATCGTGATCGGCGAGGACCTCGGCACGGTGCCGGAAGGTTTTCGCGAGACCATGCAGGATTTCGGCATCTGGTCCTACCTCGTCATGATGTTCGAGCGCGACGATGCCGGTCATTTCCGGCCCGTCGATCACTACCGGCCCAATGCGCTGGTGACGCTGAACACGCATGATTTGTCGACCTATGCCGGCTGGCGCTCATTCAGCGATCTCAGGATGAAGCGCTCGCTCGGGCTCGATCCCGGCGAGAACGATCAGGCCCGCTGGGATGCGCTCGGTCTGCTCGACGAGATCCTGCGCGCCAACGGCATCCGTGCCAATGATGTCTATTCGGTGCTCGCCTTCCTGTCGCGCACGCCGTCGCGGCTGCTTGCGGTGTCGCTGGAGGATCTGCTCGGGGTGATCGACCAGCCCAACATTCCCGGCACGATCGACGAGCATCCGAACTGGCGCCAGCGCCTGCCTGTGACGCTCGACAAGATTGCCTCGAAAGTCGATCTCGCGGCTTTGAAGGCCGCGACACGGGAACGCTCGTTGCCCGGCGGGCGTTGATCGCCGGGGCTCCAAGGGTGCCGTTTTCAAGGCTCGTACGACATTGTCTCAGAGGATTGAGGACTATGCGCTGATCGGCGACTGCGAGACCGCGGCGCTGGTCGGCCGCAACGGCTCGATCGATTGGCTGTGCTGGCCGGCCTTCGATTCCGACGCCTGCTTTGCCGCGCTCCTCGGCACGCACAAGAACGGCCGCTGGCTGATCGCGCCGGGCGAGGACGTCACCGCGACGTCGCGCCGCTATCTCGGCGACACCCTCATCCTCGAGACGCGCTTTGAGACGAAGAGTGGCACCGTTGCGCTGATCGACTTCATGCCGCCGCGCGGCAAGGCCTCCGACATCGTGCGGCTGGTCCGCGGGATCAGCGGCACGGTGAAGATGCGGATGGAGCTCGTCATCCGCTTCGGCTTCGGCGTCGACATCCCGTGGGTGCGGCGGATCGACCATTCCCTGCTGGCGGTCGCCGGGCAGGACATGACGGTGCTGCGGACTCCCGCGAAGACCCGCGGCGAGGATCTGACCACGGTCTCCGATTTCGAGGTGAAGGCGGGCGAGACCGTGCCGTTCGTGCTGACCTACGGCCCCTCGCATCTCGAGCCACCCGCACCGATCGACCCGGAGCTCGCGCTGCAGGAGACGGAAAAGTTCTGGCAGGACTGGTGCAGCCACTGTAATCGCGATGGCGACTATCGCGACCTGATCGTGCGCTCGCTGATCACACTCAAGGCGCTGACCTTCGGTCCGACCGGCGGCATCGTCGCGGCGCCGACCACCTCCTTGCCGGAGAAGCTCGGCGGCGCCAGGAATTGGGACTACCGCTTCTGCTGGCTGCGCGACGCCACCTTTACGTTGCTGGCGCTGATGAACTCCGGTTACACCGAGGAAGCCTCGGCCTGGCACAATTGGCTGTTGCGTGCGGCGGCAGGCTCACCGTCGAACATGCAGATCATGTACGGCATCTGGGGCCAGCGGCGGCTGCTGGAGTGGGAGGCGACCTGGCTCGACGGCTACGAGGGCGCGCAGCCGGTGCGCGTCGGCAACGCCGCGCATGCGCAGCTCCAGCTCGACGTCTACGGCGAACTGATCGACGCCTTCCATCAGTCGCGGATGGCCAAGCTCAAGCTCGACGACGAGAGCTGGGCGCTGGAATGCGCCGTGCTCAAGCATCTCGCCGAAGTCTGGGACCAGCCCGATCACGGCATCTGGGAGCGGCGCGGAGAGCCGAAGCACTATGTCTTCTCCAAGGTGATGACCTGGGTCGCCTTCGACCGCGGCATCAAGAGCGCCGAGACCTTCGGCTTCAAGGCGCCGCTGCTGCACTGGCGCACCTTGCGCGACGCCATTCATCGCGACGTCTGCAACCGGGGCTTCGACACGGAGGAGAATGCCTTCGTGGAGTCCTACGGCTCGAAGCTGCTCGATGCCAGCGTGCTGCTGCTGCCGGCCGTCGGCTTCCTGGAAGCGTCGGATCCGCGCATTCGCGGCACCATAGTGGCGATGGAAAAGCACATGATGCCTGACGGCTTCGTGCTGCGGCACGATCCCCGCGAGGTGCCTGCGGGGCAGCCGCCGCTCGAAGGCGCCTTCCTCGCCTGCAGCCTGTGGCTGGCCGATGCCCATGTGCTGGCGGGCGATCTCGACAAGGCGCAAGCCTTGTTCGATCGCGTGGTCGGGATCGCGAATGATGTCGGGCTGCTGGCCGAGGAATATGATTCAGGCGCCAAGCGTCAGACCGGCAATTTCCCGCAGGCGCTGACTCATATCGCGCTGGTCAACACCGCGCATAATCTGTCGGCGGCAAGGCAGGGCAGCGAGAAGCCCGCGATGCAGCGGTCGAAGTAGTGACCTAGGCGACCCCGTTCCGCTTCAAGATCATCTCCATCGCCTCCGCAAAACCGTCCTGCTCGTTGGACGCGGTGACGTGGGTGGCCTGGTCCTTGACGTTGTCGGCGGCGTTACCCATGGCGATCGAGGTGCCGCTGACGCGGAACATCGCGAGGTCGTTCTGCATGTCGCCGATGGTGGCGACCGCGTCTGTTGAAATGCCGAGGCGCTTGGCCATGGCTTGCACGAATGTGCCCTTGTCGAAACCGGGCGGGGTGATGTCGAGGTAATAGGTTTGCGAACGCACAGCAGTGGCCTCGCTGCCGAGCGCCTGCTGCATTACCTTCTCGCATGCTTCGAGGCCGGCTGCATCGGCGCTGGCGCCGACGATCTTGCAGGCGCTCGCGAGATACGGTGAAAAGTCCGTGACGATGGTGGGATCGGAGCGGATGGTGTGCTGCTCGTGAGCGACGTATTGGCCATCAGGCTTGTCGATCAGCCATTTGTCGGTGGTGAACAGCCAGATGTCGGCGCCGAAGTCCCGGAGGATTTGCAGGGACCGCTCGGCGGCGCTCGCCGGAATCAAATGCTGCTCGACCGGATTCATCTCGGGATCGACGATCGAGGAGCCATTGAACGGGCCGACCGGCAGCCAGAGCGCCAGCGGTTCGATCAGGAAGCGCATGCCGATCGCGGGCCGGCTCGACGTAATCGTGAAACCGATGCCGGCCTGGTGCAGACGCTGCACCGCGGACCTCGCGCGGTCGGTCAGCGTCTTGTCCTTCGTCAGCAGCGTACCGTCGACGTCGGAGACGACGAGCGAGATTATTGTCATGACAATCCCTTGGGTGTTTGGCCTCAGCGTTTCGCGCCGCCCAGTTTCAGCTGTCGCACCGCGCCGTCCACGATCGCTTCCACGGATTCGTCGATCGAGACGGTGATCACGTGCTCGCCAGCCTCGGGCGGCTCCAGCGTGTTGAACTGGCTCGTCAGCAGGCCGGGCGGCATGAAATGCCCCTTGCGTTGCGCAAGGCGAGCGGCGATCAGCTCCTTCGTGCCCCGCAGGAATATGAAGCGGACGTCGTCGCGTCCGCGCACCAGCACGTCCCGATAAGTATGCTTTAGCGCCGAGCAGGCGATGATCACGTGCTCGCCCTTGTCACAGACCCGCGCGATCTCGTCGGCAATGGCGTTGAGCCAGGGCCAGCGGTCCTCGTCGGTGAGGGGATGGCCGGCCCGCATCTTCTCGACATTGCTGGCGGGATGAAAGCTGTCTCCGTCCTCGAATCGCCAGCCGAGGCGCTCGCCCAGCGCTTTTGCAACCGTACTCTTGCCCGAACCCGACACGCCCATCACGATCAATGCACAAGGTGCTTCAACGCCCGTCACGAATTCCCCCCGGAAGCGCGGCTTGGTCGACCAGCCAGACGGTCTCGCCATTCGAGCGCGCGCGTACAGCCGGCAGAGTCTCGCCATTGAGGAGGCGCGTCAAGATCGGCTGCTTGTCGTGCCCCGCAATCTCGAACAGCATTTCGCGGCAGGACGCCAGCGCGGGCAGGGTGAGCGAGACCCGCGGCACGAAGGGGGCAACATTGGCCTTGGGGACGCCGACCACCCAGCGTCTCGTCTCCTCGATCGCAGGATAACCCGGGAACAGCGAAGCGGTGTGGCCGTCCGGGCCTGCGCCCATCAAAACCATGTCGAACAGCGGCCGTGCCGGATCCAGGCTTTCCGCGCCGTAGAAAGCCTGCAGCTCGCGCGCATAGGCCTCGGCGCTCTGATCGGGGGTGTCAGCCGTCGTCGGGATCGGGTGAACATGGCCGGAGGGCGCGTTGCGATCGAGAAAGGTCGCGCGCGCGACCGCCATGTTGTTGAGGGGATCGCTTTCGGGCACGAAGCGCTCGTCACCGATGAACCAGTGCACGCGCTCCCACGGGATTTTTTCGCGCCAGGCCTCGCTGCCCAGCAGCTGGTAGAGCTTCTTCGGGCTGGAGCCGCCGGTCAGGCAGATCGCGATGCGCCCGGGATTGGCCGCGATTCGCGCCATCACCCGTTCGGCCGCGGCCCGGGCGAGAGCCTCGGCGTCGGCCGCGACGATCAGCTTCGGCTGTCCGGCCATCGCCGTCACGAAAACTTACGCCAGCTTCGGCCGTCGCGGCGGAGCAATTCATCGGCGCAGGCGGGGCCGTCGCTGCCGGCTTGATAGGTCTCGATGCCGTTGCTGCCCGCGTTCTTCCAGGCGTCCAGGAACGGCTGCACCGCCTGCCACCCGGCTTCGATGCCGTCGGCGCGCTGGAACAGGATGTTGTCGCCGATCATGCAGTCGTAGATCAGCGTCTCGTAGCCGGTCGAGGGATCGGCCCGGAAATAGTCGCCATAGCGGAACTTCATCTCGACGCCGTCGATGGTGACGCTCGGCCCCGGGATCTTGGCGTTGAACTGGAGCTCGATGGTCTCCGTCGGTGCGATGCCGATCGTGAGGAAGTTCTGAGAGAGACGATCGACAGCCGTGCCTGAGAACATCGACAGCGGCGCCTGCTTGAACTTGATCGCGACCTCGGTGCGCTTGTGGCCGAGCGCCTTGCCGGTGCGCAAATAGAACGGCACGCCGGCCCAGCGCCAATTGTCGATCATCAGTTTCAGCGCGACATAGGTTTCGGTGGTGCTGCCGGGTTTGACGTCCTCGGTCTTGCGATAGTCCGGGATCTCATCGTCGCCGATGCGCCCCGACAGATATTGGGCGCGCACCGAGCTCTTCAGCGCTTCTTCTTCGCTCGGGCGCTGAATCGAGGTCAGAATCTCGGCTTTCTCGGAGCGCACGGAATGGGCATCGAAACGCGCCGGCGGCTCCATCGCGACCAGCGACATCAGCTGAAACAGATGGTTCGGCACCATATCGCGCAGCGCGCCGGTGGCATCGTAGAAGCCGCCGCGATGGCCGACGCCGAGCTTTTCCTCCACCGTGATCTGGATGTGGTCGATATGGTTGCGATTCCAGATCGGCTCGAACATGCCGTTGGCAAAGCGCAGCACCAGGATGTTCTGCACCGTCTCCTTGCCGAGATAGTGATCGATCCGGTAGATCTGGTGCTCGTCCATGATCTTCAGCAGCTCGCCATTCAGCGCGCGCGCGGAGGCGAGGTCGGTGCCGAACGGCTTTTCGATCACCAGCCGCCGCCACGCGCCGTTCTCCTTCATCATGCCGGTGCGGCCGAGCTCGCGCGCGGTCGGCGCGAACGCGGCCGGCGGGGTCGCCAGGTAGAACAGCCGGTTGCCGCCGGTGTCCTGCGCGCATTCCAGGGAATCCAGATGCTCGCGCAGGCGATCAAAGGATGGCGGATCCTTTGCGTCGGCTTCGACGAAGGTCACGCATTCCAGCAGCTTCTTGGCAATGTCGTCGTCCACCGGCCGGGTCGCGAACTGGCGCAAGCCCTTTAACAGGCTGTCGCGCAGCTCGTCGTCCGACTGGCCCCGGCGGGCGACGCCGACCACGCAGAACTTTTCCGGTAACAGATGCTCGGCCGCCAGATTGTAGAGCGATGGCATCACCAGCCGATGGGTGAGGTCGCCGGTGACACCAAAGATGACGAAGGCGCAATTTTCCGGCTTGCGCTTGGCTTGCGGGTCTTTTGTCACGAACTATTGGCCTTCGCTCTGCTAATTGCTATTTCGGCTTCGAAGCAGCCGGCTGCTTCGGCTCCTTGTGGCCGCCGAAGCCGGCTCGCATCGCTGAGAGAATTTTCTCGGCGAAGGTGTGTTCCTTGCGGGAACGGAAACGTGCGAACAGCGCCGCGGTCAGGACTTCGGCCGGCACGGCCTCGTCGATCGCCGCGTTCACAGTCCAGCGTCCTTCGCCGGAATCGTCGACGAAACCGGAATATTCCGTCAACGCCGGGCTGTCGGCGAGCGCCGTCGAGGTGAGATCGAGCAGCCAGGACGGGATCACGCTGCCACGCCGCCACACCTCGGCGATATCGGCGAGATCGAAATCGTAACGATGATCCGCCGGCAAGGCCTCGATGTTGGCGTTCTTGAGGATGTCAAAACCTTCGGCATAGGCCTGCATCAGGCCGTATTCGATACCGTTGTGGATCATCTTGACGAAATGCCCGGCGCCGACGGCGCCGGCATGGATGTAGCCCTGCTCGATGCGGGGATCGCGGCCCTCACGTCCCTCCGTGCGCGAAATGTCGCCGGCGCCGGGCGCGAGCGCGGCGAAGATCGGATCGAGCCGATCGACCACCTGTTTCTCGCCGCCGATCATCATGCAATAGCCGCGGTCGAGGCCCCAGACGCCGCCGGAGGTGCCGACGTCGACATAGTGGATGCCGCGCTGCTTCAGCGCCTTGCCGCGGCGGACGTCGTCCTGCCAGAACGTGTTGCCGCCGTCGATGATGACGTCGCCTTCCTGCATCGCGCCCGCGATCGTGTCGATCGTGGTCTCGGTGATGTGGCCGGCCGGCAGCATCACCCACGCCGCGCGCGGCCGCTCCAGTTTCGCAATGAACTCTTCGAGCGTCGCCGAGCCGACCGCGCCGTCTGCGGCAAGGCCGGCGACGGCCTTGGCGTCCTTGTCGTAGACCACGGTCGAATGGCCGTGGCGCATCAGGCGGCGAACGATGTTGCCGCCCATCCGGCCGAGGCCGATCATGCCGAGTTGCATTTGAGGAATTCCCTTAGTTCAGTGCGTCGTTGAGCGCGGCATTGAGCGCCGCGAGACCCTTCTTGAGCCCGCCCTTCAGGTGGACCCGCAGCGCGCGCCGGCCGCGCTCGGTGAGCACGTCGAAGTCGCCGCGCGCCTGCGCGGCCTTGATGACGCCGAAGCTGGCCTTCTGGCCCGGCACCGGCAGGTCCCTGGCATCGTCGGCGGTGATCTGGAGGAACACGCCGCTGTCGGGGCCGCCCTTGTAGGCCTGTCCTGTCGAGTGCAGGAAACGCGGTCCGAACTCGGCGCAGGTTGCGACATGTCGCTTCTCGCGCACTTCGAGCCGCATGGTCTGGAGTGCGTCGATCGTCGCCTTGTCGCGCGCGATGTAGCCGAGCAGGGCGACATAATCGCCATGGTTGGAGCGCGACAGATGCGCCTTCAGCCATGAGGTGAGGTCGCCGTTGGCGCCGGCGGCGCGCAGGGCCGCGGCGTTGGTCTCGTCGGTGTAGAGATCGGCCTCATTGGTGCTGACCACCGGCTGCTCGGCCGGCAGCGCGCCGGTCTTTTCGAATGACGCGGTGAGCTCTCGGGTCTTGATCTTGGCCGCTTCCACGTCCGGCTGGTCGAACGGGTTGATGCCGAGGATGCTGCCCGCCACCGCCGTTGCCATCTCGAAGCGGAAGAACTCCTGGCCGAGATGGTCGATCGACTTCATCACGATGCGCACGACGGGATGACCGGCCGCTTCGATCGCAGCAAGCTGCGAGTCATGGGCGGCGTCTGCTTCGCCCTCGATACGGATGTCGATGAAGAGCCGGTCATTGCCGTAGACCCCAGGCTCGCCCAGCGGCTCGCCGTCGATCGGGATCAGACCCTTGCCATCCTTGCCGGTCGATTCCGCGATGAGCTGCTCAGCCCAGGCGCCGAAATCGGCGATCCTCTTCGACGACAGGATCGTCACCTTGTCGCGGCCTTCGAGCGCTGCATGGCCCATGGCAAGGCCAAGCTGCACGCCAGGGTTCTCGGCTGGCGGCACGTCCGGTCCGCAGGAGCGGGCCATGGCAAGCGCATGCTTGACGAAGGTCTTGATATCGATGCCCGCGGTTGCCGCCGGCACCAGGCCAAACGGCGAGAGCACCGAATAGCGTCCGCCGATGGAGGGCTCGCCGTGGAAGATGCGTGCATAGCTCAGAGTCTTCGCCGCCTTCTCCAGCGACGATCCGGGATCGGTGACCGCAATGAAGCGATGGCCGGTCTTGACCTTCGGCCCGACCGCCTGCGTGACGCGCTCGTGGAAATAATCCTTCATCGCATTCGGTTCGGTGGTGCCGCCGGACTTGCTTGAGACGATGAACACGGTGTTGGCGATGTCGATCCTGGCCTCCATCGCCCGCACCTGCGCCGGATCGGTGGAATCCAGCACGTGCAGCTTCGGGAACCCGGGTTTCTTGCCAAAGGTCTCGGCCAGCACCTCCGGCCCGAGGCTTGATCCGCCCATGCCGAGCACGACGGCGTCGGAGAATTTCTGGCCTTTCACGCGACTGGCATAGTCCTCATAGTCGGCAACATCGGCCTTGGCGGCGCTGTCGAGCCAGCCGAGCCATTTGTCCTCGTCAGTGCCGGTCCAGACCGATTTGTCGCGCTGCCACAGCCTACGGATCTTGGCCGACGCGCGCCATTCCTCGGTGCTCTTGGCCACGGCCTTGCCGAGACCGTCGCCGAGCGAGAGCAGCTGGCGGTCGATCGCGGGCCCGAGCACGGTGGCGCGCTTGTGGGCGACCGCACCATAGAGCTTGTCGGCGGCGTCGGCGAACTGCTTGACGCCGTCCTTGACGAGCTCCTCTGTGATGGCATCGAGCGAGACGCCGGAGCGCTCCAGCTCTTCCAGCACGCGGCGGGCGTCGTCGAGGTTTTCTTCAAGGCTGTCGCGCGGCTTGCCGTGGTCACGGAATGCGTCGAGCGTCGCCGGCGGCACGGTGTTGATGGTGTCGGGGCCGATCAGCTCCTCGACATAGAGGACGTCGCTGTAATCCTTGTTCTTGGTGCCGGTCGACGCCCACAGCATGCGCTGCGGCTTGGCGCCCTTGGCGGCGAGCTTGTCCCAGCGGGGACCTGAGAACAGGCGCTTGTAATCCTGATAGGCGACCTTGGCATTGGCGATCGCGACCTTGCCCTTCAGCGCGGCCAGCCGCTCCTTCTCGGACGGATCGTTGGCGCGAGCGATCTTCTCGTCGAGCTGCTTGTCGACCATGCTGTCGATGCGGCTGACGAAGAAGCTGGCCACGCTCGCGACATGCGAGGGGTCGCCGCCACCGGCGACGTATTTCTCCAGGCCCGCGAGATAGGCCTCGGCGACCTGAAGGTAGACTGCCTTGGAGAACAGCAGCGTGATGTTAATGCTGATGCCGTCGCCGATCAGGGTCTCGATCGCCGGCAGGCCCTCCGGCGTTGCCGGCACCTTCACCATCAGGTTCTTGCGGTTGACGTCCTTCCAGAGCCGCCGCGCCTCGGTGACCGTGCCGGCGGTGTCCATCGCCAGATAGGGCGAGACTTCAAGGCTGACATAGCCGTCGCCACCCTTGAGGCGGTCGTAGACCGGGCGCAGCACGTCGGCGGCGTTCTGGATGTCCTCGACCGCGACGGCCTCGAACAGGTCGGCGACCGACCGATCGCCGCGCTTCAACGCCTTGCCGATCGGCGCGTCGTACTCGTCCGAGCTGCCGATCGCTTTCTCGAAGATCGAGGGGTTGGAGGTGACGCCCTTGACGCCGTCGGTGTCGATCAGCCGCTTCAGGTCGCCCTTGGCGATGAAGCCGCGGGCCAGGAAGTCCAGCCAGACGGCTTGTCCGTGCTTTTCCAGTTCTTTGACGGGATTCATGATGCTAATTTATCTCCAAGCCTGCGGGCGAGGGGTTTCCGCGCCGGTCCTGACGCGCTATCCTCTAGCTTACATGCTTCCTTGAGGGAACCAATCAAGGGTATGGGCGTCATATCCTCCAGTGTAACTCCGTCGCGATCATGGCGATCCGCGTAAAGGGAGCCGAGTTGCGTAAAAAGGTCGTTGGCCGTGAGGAATCGGTCGGGGCCTTGTTGTGTAACGCCAGCTGTCTCGCCTCGCCGCTAGCGGCTGCGCGGAGTACTCATCAGCGGATTCCGGTCCGGCTGATGCATCGTGGCTCGGTCGCGAATGGCCATGCTGGGGGAAAGCATGCAAGCACATCATGACCGTCTGGCGCTCGCTGTCACAGACAGCCCCCAGTCGGTCACGTCGACCGGATGCGTCGATGCGTCCCACGATCTCGAAATCGGTCCGTGTACGACCCAAACGCGGCTGCTGGTCGTAGCGGGCTTCGCCATGACGCTGCTCAGCGCAACGCTCGCCTTGGGCTGGTCGAGCGCTTTTGGCGATTACGACGCGACGGTCGGCTCTGCCGGCGTGGTGGTGTTCGCCGTGATGACCGGTCGGCTGATCTGGATGCTCCCCGCCGAGCGGGGATCGGTGGTGATCGTCACCCCCTATGGCATCCGCGATCTCCGCATCGGCAATGAATTTCTGCTGTGGGACTCTATCGCGGAGATTTCGGCTGAAGAACGCCGCGGGCGCAAGGTGATCGTGCTGACGCCGACGCCGGCCTTGCAGCGGCAGCTCTGCAGCATCCGCGGCTTGGCCCGCTCCGTGAGGGACGATCGCATCGTCATCCGGTCGGAGGGCCTAGCGACCGATTTTGATACACTGCTGCGCGCTTGCCGCGACTATCACGCCGCCGGCGGTCCGCGCACCGCATTGCAGCAGGAAGATGAACGCGGCACGCAAGGCTTCGCCGCACAAGCGTCATAAGATCGCCGTTCGCAGACCGCTATGATGCGAGGCCGGATGAACGCATCCCCGGTAACGCCCGGATGTTGCGAGCGAGTGACATTTTCTGGAAATGAGCCAATATAGACAAAGATTCGCTCAAATATCAGGCAGGTGCCTGTTCGTAACTCACCCTGTGCCTACGTTGTGCGTTGCGCCGAGAAGGCGCCCGGGTGTCGAATGATCGTCATGTGCTCACGCTGATTCGAGAGTGGCGCTAAGGAACGGTCCGGTCGCTGCTTTCGTTCAATTGTGTAGCGGAACTCACGCGGAGAGGGATCATGTACAACGATTCTCTATTCAACGCTTTCGCTAAGTCGTTCGAGGCGAGAAGCCAACACGACATGTCGATGGCGGAATATCTGGAATCGTGTCGAAGCGATCCCATGAAATACGCGAACGCGGCCGAACGACTGCTAGCAGCGATCGGTGAGCCCCAGACGATTGACACGGCCAAGGACCCACGCCTTGGCCGTATTTTTTTGAACCGCACGATCCGCACCTATCCGGCCTTCGCCGGCTTCTACGGCATGGAAGAAACCATCGAGCGCATCGTCGGTTTCTTCCGTCACGCGGCGCAGGGCCTCGAAGAGCGTAAGCAGATCCTGTATCTGCTCGGTCCGGTCGGCGGCGGCAAATCCTCGCTCGCCGAGCGGCTGAAGTCGCTGATGGAAGTGCATCCGATCTACGTGCTCAAGGCTGGCGACGAGCTCTCGCCCGTGTTCGAAAGTCCGCTCAGCCTGTTCGATCCGGATCAGCTCGGCCCGATGCTGGAAGAGAAATACGGCATTCCACGCCGCCGTCTCACCGGCCTGATGAGCCCGTGGTGCTACAAGCGGCTGGAAGCCTTCGGCGGCGACATTTCCCAGTTCCGAGTCGCAAAAATCCAGCCGTCGCGGCTGCGCCAGATCGGCATCGCCAAGACCGAGCCGGGTGACGAGAACAACCAGGACATCTCCTCTCTGGTCGGCAAGGTCGACATCCGCAAGCTCGAAACCTACGCGCAGAACGATCCCGACGCTTACAGCTATTCCGGCGGCCTCAACCGCGCCAACCAGGGCGTGCTCGAGTTCGTCGAGATGTTCAAGGCCCCGATCAAGATGCTGCACCCGCTGCTCACCGCGACGCAGGAAGGCAACTACATCGGCACCGAGAACATCGGCGCGATTCCGTTCACCGGCGTCATCCTCGCGCACTCCAACGAAGCCGAGTGGTCGAGCTTCAAGGCCAACAAGAACAACGAGGCCTTCATCGACCGCATCTGCGTGATCAAGGTGCCGTACTGCCTGCGGATCACGGAGGAGCAGAAGATCTACGAGAAGCTGATCCAGGGCTCCGAGCTCGCGGCCGCGCCTTGCGCGCCCGCGACGCTGGAAACGCTGGCGCGGTTCTCGGTGATGTCGCGCCTGCGCAAGCACGAAAATTCCACGACCTACGCCAAGATGAGGGTCTACGACGGCGAGAGCCTGAAGGAGACCGATCCGAAGGCGCGCAGCGTCCAGGAATATCGCGATGCCGCCGGCGTCGACGAGGGCATGGACGGTGTTTCCACCCGCTTTGCCTTCAAGATCCTGGCTGCGACCTTCAACCACGATCCGCAGGAAGTCGCCGCCGACGCCGTGCATCTGATGTACGCGCTGGAGCAATCGATCAAGCGCGAGCAGCTGCCCGAGGAAGTCGAGAAGCGCTACCTCGAATTCATCAAGGCGGACCTTGCACCGCGTTATGCCGAGTTCATCGGCAACGAGATCCAGAAGGCTTATCTCGAATCCTACTCGGATTACGGCCAGAACCTGTTCGACCGCTACGTCGACTACGCCGATGCCTGGATCGAGGACCAGGATTTCAAGGACGCCGACACCGGCCAGCTGTTGGATCGCGAGCTTTTGAACCAGGAGCTGACCAAGATCGAGAAGCCGGCGGGCATCGCCAATCCGAAGGATTTCCGCAACGAGGTGGTCAAATTCTCGTTACGGTCGCGCGCCCAGAACGGCGGCAAGAATCCGACCTGGATCTCCTACGAGAAGATTCGCGATGTGATCGAAAAGCGGATATTCTCCCAGGTCGAGGACCTGCTTCCGGTCATCTCCTTCGGGTCGAAGAAGGACGGCGAGACGGAGAAGAAGCACGGCGAGTTCGTCGCACGCATGGTGGAGCGCGGCTACACCGAGCGTCAGGTTCGCCGGCTCGTCGAATGGTACATGCGCGTGAAGCAGGCCGGTTGAGGCGGATGGAAAAGTGCCGATTCACATTATTGACAGGCGCCTGAATCCTGGCGGCAAGAGTCTCGAGAACCGGCAGCGGTTCTTGCGTCGGGCCAAATCCCTGGTGCAGGGCGCCGTCAAGAAGACCTCGCAGGAACGCGACATCAAGGACGTCCTGGAGGGTGGCGAGGTCACCATTCCGCTCGACGGCATGCATGAGCCGCGTTTCCGCCGCGACGGCGGAACGCGCGACATGGTGTTGCCCGGGAACAAGAAGTTCATCGAGGGCGACTACCTCCAGCGCTCGGGCCAGGGCAGCGCCAAGGATTCCGGACCGGGCGAAGGCGACAGCGAGGACGCCTTCCGTTTCGTGCTCAGCCGCGACGAATTCGTCGATCTCTTTCTCGACGATCTCGAATTGCCCGACCTTGCCAAGCGCAAGATCGCGCACACCGAGAGCGAGGGCATCCAGCGCGCCGGCTACACCACGTCGGGCTCGCCATCCAACATCTCGGTGAGCCGGACGGTTCGGCGCGCACTGGCGCGCCGTATCGCGCTCAAGCGTCCCAGCAAGGAGGAGATCGAAGAGCTGGAAGCCGCCATCGCCGCCTGCGCGGACGAGGACGAGCGTCTGGTGCTGATGGCCCAGCTCGAAAAACTGAAGGCGAAGTCCAAGCGCATTCCCTTCATCGATCCGCTCGATATCCGCTACCGCCGCTTCGAGACGGTGCCCAAGCCCGTTGCCCAGGCCGTGATGTTCTGCCTGATGGACGTGTCGGGCTCGATGTCCGAGCACATGAAGGATCTCGCCAAGCGCTTCTACATGCTGCTCTACGTGTTCCTGAAGCGCCGCTACAAGCATGTCGACATCGTCTTCATCCGCCACACCGATCGCGCCGAGGAGGTGGACGAGCAGACCTTCTTCTACGGCCCGGCTTCCGGCGGCACGCTGGTCTCCAGCGCGCTGCAGGCGATGCACGAGATCGTGCGCGAACGCTTCAGCCCGTCGGACTGGAATATCTACGCCGCCCAAGCCTCCGACGGCGATAATTCCTATTCCGACGGCGAGCTCGCGGGCATGCTGCTGACCGACAAGATCCTGCCGGTCTGCCAGTTCTTTGCCTATCTCGAGGTCGGCGAGTCCGGCGGCAGCGCTTTCGATCTGTCTGACTCCTCGCTCTGGACTCTCTACGAGCGCCTGCGCAACAGCGGCGCACCGCTCTCGATGCGCAAGGTCAGCGAGCGCAGCGAGATTTTTCCGGTCTTCCACGATCTGTTTCAGCGCCGCGACACTGCCCAGGAGAAAGCCGCTCCATGACAGAACGCTTGTTCGAAGGCGCCGATTGGGATTTTCACACCTTGCAGCGCATCACGGATGCCTGCGAGGAGGTGGCGACGAAAGATCTCGGGCTCGACGTCTATCCGAACCAGATCGAAGTCATCACCGCCGAGCAGATGCTGGACGCCTATTCGTCGGTCGGCATGCCGCTGTTCTACAAGCACTGGTCATTCGGAAAGCACTTCGCGTATCACGAGGCCTCATACCGCAAGGGCCTGATGGGACTTGCCTATGAGATCGTGATCAACTCCTCGCCCTGCATCTCCTACCTGATGGAGGAGAACACGGCGACGATGCAGACCCTGGTGATCGCGCACGCCGCCTTCGGCCACAACCACTTCTTCAAGAACAACTATCTGTTCAAGCAGTGGACCGACGCCGACGGCATACTGGACTATCTGGATTTCGCCAAGAACTACGTCATGCAATGCGAGGATCGCTACGGCCGCGTCGAGGTCGAGCGCACCCTCGATGCCGCGCATGCGCTGATGTCGCATGGGATCGACCGCTATCCCGGCAAGAAGAAGCTCGACCTCCGCGCCGAAGAGAAGCGGGCAGGGCGCCGCCGCCAGCATGAGGAGGAGGTCTTCAACGACCTCTGGCGCACCGTGCCGGCGGGAAAGAGCAAGACCCGGTCCGCGCTCAGCGTCGAACGGCGCCGCAAGCTGCTCGGCCTGCCGCAGGAAAACCTGCTGTATTTCCTCGAGAAGAGCGCGCCGCGGCTGGCGCCATGGCAGCGCGAGCTGTTGCGCATCGTTCGCCACATCGCGCAATATTTCTATCCGCAGAGCCAGACCAAGGTGATGAACGAGGGGACGGCGACCTACGTCCACTATCGCATCATGACCAAGCTGCATCAGCAGGGCCGCATCAGCGACGGCAATTTTCTCGAATTCCTGCAGTCGCACACCAACGTCGTGTTCCAGCCCGAATTCGACGACCAGCGCTTTTCCGGCTTCAATCCCTATGCGCTCGGCTTCGCCATGATGCAGGACATCGAGCGCATCGTCACCCGGCCGGAAGACGAGGACCGCGAGTGGTTCCCGGACATCGCCGGCAAGAACGACGTGATGGGCGTGCTGCGCGACGTCTGGGCCAATTACCGCGACGAGAGTTTTATCGCCCAGTTCCTGAGTCCGAAGCTGATGCGGCATCTCCGCATGTTCCACCTGCATGACGATCCCGAGGAGCGCGCCGGCATCCGGGTCGACGCCATTCACGACGAGCGCGGCTTCCGCCGCGTCCGGCGCGAGCTGGCACGGCAGCACGATGTCGGCTACATCGACGCGAATATCGAGGTGGTCGACGTCGATCTCTCCGGCGACCGGCGGCTGATCCTGCATCACCATGTCATCAAGGGCGCGCAGCTCAACGAGACCGACGCCAAGCGCGTGCTCCAGCATCTCGCCGATCTCTGGACCTACGATGTCGCACTGATCGAGGTCGATTCCAACGACAAGGTGCTGCGCGAATACGTCGTGAGCCCGCGGCCGATCTCGGCGGTGGCGTGAGGGCGGGGCAGCTTCCGGAGCGCGACAAGATTAGCCTTGTGGCTTCTGCCAGGGAGCTGCGCTCCCTCCCCCGCTTGCGGGGGAGGGGTGGGGAGAGGGTGTCTCCGCAGCGGGATTCCCCCAGAGGATAGAGCCCTCACCCGGCGCTACGCGCCGACCTCTCCCGCAAGCGGGAGAGGTTGCAGCCAGTCCGCGGCTGCTAAAGCGATCAACGTGAATCAATCGTGCTCTAAGTCGATCGCTTCTTCGCCGGCTTCTTCTTGGCTTTCGACGCATTCAGCTCCACGGCTGCGCGGATCAGCGCCTTCAACGCCTTCTCGTTGATCTTGTCGCCTTCGCGAATATCGATCGCGCGGCGCACGTTGCCGTCGAGGCTCGAGTTGAACAGGCCGGCGGGATCGTCCAGCGCGGCGCCCTTGGCAAAGGTCATCTTCACCACGGCCTTGTAGGTCTCGCCGGTGCAGATGATGCCGTCGTGCTCCCACACCGGAACGCCGCGCCACTTCCATTCCTCGACGACATCAGGGTCGGCCTCCTTGATCAGGCCGCGGATTCGCCCGAGCATGTCGCCGCGCCAGTCGCCGAGCTCCTTGATCCTGCCGTCGATCATCCTGGATGGCGAAGCGCCATTCGTCTTCATCGCGCTGCTGGTTTTCGCGGTCACGGCCTTCTTCATGCTCACGCCTCTTGTCGGGCGCCGCGGCCGCGGCCGAGATATGGCAGCGCGAACATGTAGAGCCCGGTCGCAAGCAACGGGATCAATGGGACGAAGGCGAGCAAGCCGATCCACGTCGCCTGGACTTGCATCGTCAGGGCGACGATGTTGGCGATGACGGCCAGCGTGAAAGCAATCGACAGCCAGCGATGGATCTGTCGAATCCACATATTTCCGGTCAATGAAACCTCCTCTTGAGATGATCGAAATGAAGGCCGGCGGCCGAGCTAGTCTGCCTTGGCCAGCAGCTCGTCCAGCTTGGTGAGAAACTGCTTCCAGCCGGCATGCGCGCCGCCAAATGCCTGCTTCTGCGCCGGGCTGAAGCCCGCTTGCTCGACACGCAGATGAGTGCCTGCGCCCGTCGGCGTCAGCGTGAAGGTCACGACGCTCTTGAGATCGAACGCCGCGTCCTCGTGCGAGAAATTCCAGGTGTAGGCGAGCGTCTTCTGCGGCTCGATGGTGAGGACTTCGCAGTCCAGCACGCCGCCCCATTCGCCGCGAAGGTTGAAGCGGTGGCCCACGTTCGGCTTGAAGTCGTTCTTCATCAGCCATTCCTCGATCAGATGCGGCTGCGTCAGCGCGCGCCAGATCCGCTCTGCCGGAAAGGCAAATTCGCGCTCGACGACGACAGATCGGGTTTCGGTCGCGGATTCGTTCATTGGTCCATCCTCTTCAGGAGATCGTCGAGCGCGTCGAGCCGGTTCTGCCAGAATCCGGCCATCTGGCTGGTCCAGTCGATCAGCGGATTGAGCGCGCCGGGTTGGGCGCTGTAATGCGTCTGCCGTCCTTGATGCCGGTCGCGCACGAGGCCAGCCTGCTTCAGCGCGCCGAGATGTTTTGAGACCGCCGGCTGGGACACGCCCGACAGTGCCGTCAGGGCCCCGACCGTCTGTTCGCCCTCGCGGCACAATCGCTCGAAGATCGCCCGACGGGTGGGGTCGGCGAGCGTCCTGAACAGAAGGTCGTGAGCGGCGGGGGGCATGTAATCCATAACCTGTAAGTTATGGGTATATTCATAACCGTGGAGTTATGGATGTGTCAAGTGGGGAAGTGGTGTGGAAGCGATCCCGCAAACTCCTCTTACCTCTCCCGCTTGCGAGGGCTTTGCGTAAATCGCGAATCTGCGATTCTCTAAGAGACATCTGAAGAGGATCTGGGGATGGCATATCGGCAGGTGGGGCAACCGAGCTTCGCAGATGCGTTGGCGTCGCGGCGGGGCAAAGGGGGTGCGGTCCTGAGGCGGATTGGCGAACTGGTGGATTGGGCGGCTGTCGAGCGCGTGCTGAGCGGCCTGCCGGAGCCGGAGCGTGGCGCGCCGGCCTATCCTCGGCTGGTGATGTTCAAGGCTGTGCTGTTGCAGCAATGGTACGGTCTGTCCGATCCGGAACTGGAAGAAGCGCTCGATGACCGGGCCTCGTTCCGCGACTTCTGCGGCTTTGCGCTGGGCGACGAGACGCCCGACCACACGACGATCTGGCGCTTCCGCGAAGCTTTGCAGCAGGCTGGCCTGGACGAGACGCTGTTTGCCGAGATGCTGCGCCAGATCGACGCGCGCGGGCTGGTGCTGCGCCGAGGCACATTGATCGACGCCAGCCTGATCCCGGCGGCCGTGAAACCGCCGAAGCCGCCAAAGGACCCGCTGCCTCCCGGCCCGGACGGACGCCCGCCGAGCAAGCTGGTCAATAGCGAGCGCGATACGGATGCGCGATGGACCAAGAAGGGTGGCAAGCGATACTTCGGCTACAAGGCGCATGTCGGTGTCGACCAGGGCTCGGCGATCATTCGTCGCAGCAAGCTGACCGACGCTGCGGTCAACGATACGGTGCCCGCCGACGAATTGATCAGCGGTGACGAGAAGGCGGTCTACGCCGACCAGGCCTATGACAAGCATGAGCGTCGCGCCGGGCTGGCTGCCCGGGGCATCAAGCCGCGGCTGATGTTCCGGCCCAACAAGCATCATCCCCTGACCGAACGGCAGAAGCGCTTCAACGACGCCGTGGGACGGCGCCGCGCCCCGGTCGAGCAGGTCTTCGCGCGCCTCAAGGGCGTCTACGGCTGGGCGCGAGCCCGCTATCTGGGCCTGGCACGCAATCATACCCATCTGCGTCTTCTCTGCCTGGCCATGAACCTCAAACGATGGGCGGTCCTGGGCGGATTCAAACGGTCGTCGCAACACCAGGAGTTTGGAGGTTGCGATGAACGTTGTAAGGCGCAGATCGGCGCGGTCAGGACGAGCCCCATTGC
>NZ_JBEPRQ010000004.1:0-400394 GCF_040548425.1 Bradyrhizobium sp. i1.15.2
TCGCCAGTTGGCAGGTCGCATCAATCGACTTGACCAATGGCCAACCTGTCAGTGATGTGTCCGAACAAGCGTCAGCTATGTCTCCGGTCTAAACACGTGCACGGCAAGTCTCGCTGCCGCATGCATGGCGGCGCACGGAGATCAAGCGCGCCGAAAGGAAATCAGAATGCGCAAACGCACGGCGCATTCACGCGTGATGCGGCCGCTGAACGAAGGCAGCTTCACGAGGTGCTGGATGATGCGTTGAAGCTACTTGGGGAGCTGTCGCGAGTTGCCGAATAGATTCTCAAGCCAGCGTAGATCGCAATTGTTGTTGACGAGGACGCTTGCAGAGACCCGCAACAGATGCCCTGCAGACTTGCACCGTGGGTCATTTTCTTAGAGTCCCTGAGGGCTTTGCTCGGCTACGCCGTCACGAGCGGACAAGCTCGGCGCCAGCCTCGAGATCGGCTAAGGGTTGAAAAGCAGCAGTGGGCGCCAAGCAAATGCTGTTGGTCCACGCCTGGGCGCGGGCTAACGCTGCGCTGGCGCGCCAGAAAGCCCTTGACGCAACAGAACACCATGGATTTGGATCGGTCGGAGGGCCTTGATTAGTCGATGGACGGAGCCGACCCTTGGGATTTTTGCTGAGAATTATGCTCGCAACCGCTTTCGTGAACCTTGCTCCAGCCGTTGTACAAGCGAAGAAAGCCGTCGCTTCTCCTGCCTTGCAGAAGGAATTCGATGCCTTCATCGAGAGGTTTCGCGCGGCGCTGAGGACAAACGATTCCGCCGCCGTCGCCGGTATGACACGATTGCCGTTCATGAACGACAGCGCAATTCGTGACGCCGCGCAATTTCGCGCCAAGACCTATCCGACCTCGTTCACGGCGAAAAACCGCGCGTGTATCCAGCGCGGCAAGGCCGTCTACGACCGCGATCAAGAGAACAATGACACTTACTTCGTCTTCTGCGGCGAGGTCATCTTCGTCTTTACCAAGACGCCGGCGGGGTTCCTTTTTACCGATGTCGGCGCGAATGACTGATCAGGCAACAATATAAAGCGCATCCGCGCGACCAGCGACGGAAGGCCCGCTCGCCCGCGGGTGCGGCAACTCCTGCTAACCACTCAACGGGAGTTCACTGGTGCCTGCGCCCGCTCGGCGTCGGCGGTCGCGGTGCCCATGTATTTCGATTGGAAATGAGCAACCCGCTCGCGCCACATTCCGACGAACGCCTCCGACGTCAGCTTCTCCACGGATTTCCACGCCTCTTTGACGGCCGGAAGCGTATTGCCCCAGATCGCGCGCCTGCACCATTTTTCGCCCTTCTCCCTGCCTTCGCCAGTGGCGCACATCGATTTCCAGGCGATGCGATTGGGTTGGCTGAGGTGCTCCGCGGCGCCTTCCCAGCCCTGCTGATGGATCAGGTAAAGATCGTTCAAGTCCGGCTTCCTGTGCGTCACCCACTGGAATAGAATGCCTTCCGTGATGACCTTGTAGGCTGCCGCAACGGCATTATCGCGGGGACTAAGAATGTCTCCGGAGCCGAATTTTCTGAACTCGTATTTGCTCAGCTGGAACAGCCCGATATATGACCCGGTGCGCTGCTTGGGATCGAAACCGGACTCGACCTTGGCCACGGCCTTCATGAAAGTGAAATCCAGACCGAAAGCGTCGGACGCGCGCTTGATCTCTTCCACCGGCGTTCCGACCGGGATGTCCTTGAACGAACGCAAGACGATCGCCGCCGGCTTCTCGGCAGGCGGCAGTTCGGACCAGACATAACAAATGAGATACCGGAAATCCTGCGGCCCCGTGCTGGAGGCACCGCCGGATGCACCGCACGTGGTCGGCGCCAGCTGGGCGACATCGTGGTGGCCCAAGTCCACCGAGTCCTGCGCAGGCGGTAAATCGGCCGACAGCGTTTGCGACGAATCGGGCAACGCGGCCACGACGATCGATTCCGATTTATCCGAGGCCGCCGTGGTGTCGGTGGCCGTCCCCGCCGCGGGCTCAGCGGCCGTCGCCACTTCGGCGCTAGCAACAGCGGCGTTCGCGGGTCCGGTGTTGCCCATTGCGATTGCCTGCGGTTCATCCGCGAGCATCGCGGTGGCGGCGAGAGATGCTGCGCGGCCCTGGATGGTCACTGCGCGGGCGTTCTCGGTGCCGGCCGGACCCAAGCCAGCCAGCCAGCCAGCGATCCACCCCGCGAGAACGACCGTTCCGCAAAACGTCGGCGCCACTATCGCAAATCGCCGCGGGTTCATGATGCCGTCGCCCCCATAGGCTCCACCGGAGCCGTGTAGAAAAGCCAAGCATGCGAAGAGGCTCATTCTTGGGTTCAATGTGGGTCGCGCAATGGCGCAAACGGCCGCTCGTCAATTTTTCCGAAACGTGTTGCCCGATTGCAACGCGTCGATCACAAGCAATCGCGCCCGTCTCAGCGGCAACTCCCACGGTAATTGTGAGTACGGTCCAATTTTCGACCCACTGCGACCAGATTTGGAGGAGAGGCTTGGTGCGCTGTCAGGATGACGCATCAGGCTTCGGCTTCGCGCATCGTCTCGAAACGATGGAATCGCGCCTACGGGACCGGGCGATGCTCGTTAAGGAATTACCAGCAATGCAGCGCGCGATAACAACCGCTGTACTCGCCATTTTCATGCTCCCTGCGGGGATCGCACACGCTCAATTTCTGTTTGGACCCCAACACACGTTCTGGCGAAGCCCATACGCTCCGTACAAAGACAAGCACCACCACCGGCAGACAAACTCTGAAACGGCCAAGAGCGTTCGGCCCGAGCCCCTTCCGAAGGGCCCGCTCCAGATCATCATCTCGCTCGCAGACCAACGGGTCTCGCTTTTTGACAACGGGGCCCTGATTGCACGCTCTTCGGTGTCCACGGGAATGGAGGGGCATCCGACTCCCCTCGGCGTGTTCAGCGTCATCAGCAAAGAACGATGGCACCGTTCAAATATTTATAGCGCCGCCCCCATGCCCTACATGCAACGCATCACCTGGTCAGGGATAGCGTTGCACGCCGGTGTCGTGCCCGGGCATCCAGCGTCACACGGCTGCATCCGTTTGAAAAATGATTTTGCCGTTCGACTCTGGCATCTCACGAAGCGCGGCACGCGCGTGATCATTGCGCATGGTGATGTCCAGCCGGTCGAGATAACCAATCCGCATCTTTTTCAACCGAAAGCCGCGTCCGGTTCGTCCGAATTCCAGAGTGCCACCGTCGCAACCAAGAGCATCGGTGCAGCCGCGGCAACGCAGGGATCACTGGTGTCAAGCGCCGAGACTCCAGAAGCCGCCAGTCTCCAGGAGCCGGGCTCGGCTCCCGCTGCAAGCGTGCCTAAAAAGATCGTCCCGATCTCCATCTTCGTCAGTCGTAAGTTGAGCAAGCTGTTCGTGCGTCAGGGCTTCACGCCGTTGTTTGATGTCCCGGTCAAGATCGAAAATCCGGAGGAGCCGCTGGGAACGCACGTGTTTACCGCAATGGAATTCCAGAACGAGGGAACGGCTATTCGCTGGAGCGTCGTGTCGATTCCAGAGGAATTGCCCCGTATGTCCGAAGCTGCCACGAAACGGCGAGAAGCGCCCGCGAAGCAAACCGCGCCGGAACCGTTACCCGACAAAGCCAACGCGGCGCTCAACCGCATCGAAATGCCCCAGGATACGGTTGAGAAGATCTCTGAACTCCTGACGCCGGCCTCTTCGTTGATTGTTTCCGACAACGGAATTAGCCAGGAGACGGGAAAAGACACGGATTTCATCGTGGTAACGCATTGACGCGGCGGCGCACCCCACCAACACACGATGTCGCTGCGCAAGCCGGTGGAATTGTCCGATCGCAATTCTGGTGCAACTTGATGTCCGCACCTGAGCCAAAGCGGCGCGAGGTCGGCTAAGGGTCACAAGCGGTCATGGACCGGCTGCGCGGGACAGGTCAGCTATGGGCCATAAGCGGACCTCTACAAGCCGCTCGTCGTGGCTTTCCAGAACCTATCCATTGCTGAGCAATGCTCTCTGGACTTCGGTCCCAGGAGGCCTACCACCGACCTGAAATCGAACGCCTTTCTGCCATCTGCATGCTGTAGTGATTCAAGAAAGCCGGTTGATAAGGCGGCACGTTCTTGAGCAGAGCCGTCTTCGAGTGCTTGTTCGCAGAGTTCAAAGATGGATCGTACTGCGCTTTTTGGCAGTCGATTGAAATGCTCGACAAAAGCCTCCGCCAATCCGGTACCCACGAGGGTTACGGGCACCACTTCAGGCGACCACTCGGCCTTCAGTTTAGCGAGCACCTCTCTCAATTGAGGTGCAAGATCAGAAATTCTTTCAAGATAGCTCTCATCCCTAGGCATGCGATCAATATGTCGGACACGGATCATGCCGGCAACGGGTCACAAGCTGAACTGGTGCATTGAAAGCCAGGGGCCTGCTTCGTGTCGAAAAGCGGACGTCGGGTGGTTGAGTCTGCGGGTATGATTAGGGACAGGATTTGAACCTGCGACCTCAAGATCATGAGCCTAACGAGAGCGCGGTCGACCCAGCCCCGGTCAAACGCTGCATGCCGAGCTAGCACCACGCCACGCAAGCCGGCCAGCGCCACATCCGGCGCCGGCCGTCTCGCGCCCGCTACTGCGTCCGGTCCGAGGTCCAGCCCTTGTACTCGCCGACATTGTCGCGCGTCACCAGTTTCGACGGCAGCAGCTCGACCGTGGACGCCGGCTTCTGGCCGTTGAGGATGTTGACGCCGACCTGCACGGCGCGGCGGGCCATGAAGAACGGGTCCTGCGAGGCGGAGGCCTGGATCTGCGCCGCCTGCGGATCCTTGAGGGCTGCTTCGATATCGGGTGCGCCGTCGACCGCGGTGATGATGATGCCGGTGCGCTGCTGCTGGCGCGCGGCAAGGTCGGTGCCGATCGCCTGCGGATCGTTGATGGCGAAGATGGCGTCGATCTTGGGGAAGCGGGTCAGATAGCCCTGCGCCACCGTGAGGCCGCCTTCGCGCGAGCCCTTGCCGTCCTGGTCGTTGGACAGGACTTTGATGCCGGGGTTCTTGCCGAACACGTTCTTGCAGCCGACGACGCGGTCGATCACCGCGGAGACCTGCGGGCCGTTCTCGATGATGACGTCGCCTTTGCCTCCCAGCTTGTCGACGATGTACTGGCAGGAGATCTCGCCGGCCTGGACGTTGTTGGTGGTCACCGTGGCGTCGGCGCCTTCGGCCGCGGTGTCGACGGCAACGACGACGATGCCGGCGGCCTGCGCCTTCTTGATCGCCGGGCCGACCGCCTTGGGATCGCCGGGGTTGAGCAGGATCAGGTCGACGCCGGCGGCGATGAAATTGTCGATCTGGGTGACCTGCTTGCCGAGGTCATATTCGAAGCCGACGGTGGTGATCTTCACGTTGGGGTTGGTCTTCTTGGCCTCGAATTCGGCGCCCTTCGACAATGCGACGAAGAACGGATTGCCGAGCGAGCCCAAGGAAACGCCGATCGACTTGAGCTCCTTGGCGCCGGACGGCGCGGAACTCAGGACGAGCGCCATCGCGGCGCCGGCAAACGAGATCGACTTCAACATTGGCTTCCTCCCTGGTCTGTTTGAAGCTCCGGCACGGCGACCAGTTGCCGTGACGAAATGAACATGACGCTGCAGCGCCCACGGCATTTTTTCCGCGCTCACGTGCGGGCCGAGCCCTGCAGCCGATAGCGGTCCAGCGCGACCGCGCCGATGATCACCAGGCCCTTGATCACATATTGCCAGACGTCGGATACGCCGATCAGGATCAGGCCGTTCGACAACACAGCAATGATCAGCGCGCCGACCAGCGTTCCCCAGATCGAGCCGATGCCGCCGACGAAGGAGGTGCCGCCCAGGATCACGGCGGTGATGGCGTCGAGCTCGTAGGACTGGCCGAGCTGCAGGCCATTGGCGGCGTAAAGGCGCGCCGCCTGCATCGCGCCGCCGAGCCCCGCGAGCAGGCCGGACACGCCATAGACGAAGATCAGCACGGCCCAGACCTTGATGCCGGCGAGCCGCGCGGCGCTCTCGTTGCCGCCGACCGCGTAGATGTGGACGCCGAGCACGGTGCGCTTGAGCACCAGCCACGACACCAGGATGACCAGCAACGCGATCACCCAGAGCCAGGGAATCGACAATACGCCGGGAATGAGGGTCAAGGCGCCGTTGCCGATGAAAGCATAGGGGATCGACGGATTGAACACCGTGGTGTCGGCGCCGAGCAGCCGCGCCGCGCCGCGCACGGCGGTCAACGACCCCAGCGTGACGATGAAGGGCGGCAGGCGCAACAGCGCAATCAAGCCGCCATTGAGAATGCCGAAGACGGCGCCGGTGAGCACCGCGGCCGGCAACCACAGCACCCCGAGATCGGGGAATTTGGAGATGATCAGCCCGGCCATCGCCGACGCCGCCAGGATGGAGCCGACCGACAGGTCGATGCCGCCAGTGAGGATGACGAAGGTCATGCCTGCGGCCAGTACGGTATTGACCGCGGACTGCTGCACCACGATGCCGATGTTCTGGCCGGTGAAGAAGCGGCCGTCCGACAGCACGTGAAAACCGATGCACAGCAGCAGCAGCACCGGCAGCATGCCGACCGCGCGAATGATCATCCGCGTCCGCTGCCGCTTCGTCTCCTGCGCGGCGGCAAGACCGGGCGCGACGGGGACGGCTTTGGCGGGGGCGGTGCTGGAGGAAGCGCCGTTCTCAGGCATCGAGCTGCTCCGTTCCGGTGGCGAGGGCCATGATGTCCTCCTGGCTGAGCGGCGATGTCGCGTTGCGCCGGATCTGCCCGGCGATACGTCCCGCGCGCATCACGATGACGCGGTCGCAGATGCCGATGATCTCGGGCAGGTCGGACGAGATGACGAGAACCGCGGTGCCCGACTTCGCGAGATTGTCGATGATCGAATAGATCTCGGACTTGGCGCCGACGTCGACGCCGCGCGTCGGCTCGTCGAGGATCAGGATTTTCGGGCCGATCGCGAGCAGCCGCGACAGCAGCACTTTCTGCTGGTTGCCGCCGGAGAGCCCGCCGGCGGGAACAGCGACATTCGCAGCACGGATGCCGAGCCCCGCAAACGCGCGTTTGGCGCGGTCGCGGGCCTTGTCGCGGTCGAGGATGCCGCCGAATTTCGCATCCCGGCCGAGCACCGCGAGATTGATGTTGTCGAGGCAGGACATGTCGAGGAACAGGCCGAGCGCCTTCCTGTCCTCGGTGAGATAGGCAATGCCGGCATCCAGCGCCTCACCGGGCGTGCGGATCGAGACCGTGCGCCCCTCGATCTCGACATGACCGGAGATCATCGGCGCGGCGCCGATGATGAGGTGCGCAAGCTCGGTGCGGCCGGCGCCGACCAGGCCGGCAAGGCCGACGACCTCGCCCGCATGCACCGTCAGCGAACATCCCTTGACGCGCCTGCCGTCGGCGATGTCGACGGCCGCGAGCACGGGAGCTCCCGACCGCGCATCATTCCTGGGATCATGCTCCTTCTTGTAGAAGGAGGAGACGTCGCGACCCACCATCATCCGGACGATGGTGTCGGCGCGGATGTCGCCCTTGTCGAGCGAACCGACCAGCGTGCCGTCACGCAGCACCGTGACGCGGTCGCCGAGCGCATAGACCTCATCCATGCGATGCGAGATGTAGATGATGGCGAGCCCTTCGGCACGCAGCTGGCGGATCAGCGCGAACAACCTTTCGCTCTCACCGGCTGACAGCGCGGTGGTCGGCTCGTCCATGATCAGGATCCTGGAGCGGGCGTGCAGCGCGCGCGCGATCTCGACCAGTTGGCGCTGGCCCATCGAGAGATTGGCGACCTGCGTCTGCGGCGTGAAATCCGCGCCGAGCCGCGCCAGGATCGGACCGACGCCGGCCTGCATCGCCTCGCGCGCCAGCAAGCCGCCGCGGGAGACCTCGCGACCGAGATAGATGTTCTCCGCGACGCTCAGATTGGGGGCGAGCGAGAGTTCCTGATAGATGATCGCGATGCCGGCCGCGCGGCCGCCGAGCGGACCGCTGATCTGCACGGGCTGGCCGTCGATGCGGATTTCGCTGCCCGGGTCCGGCCGGTAGGCGCCCGACAGGATCTTCATCAGGGTGGATTTGCCGGCGCCGTTCTCGCCCATCAAAGCGTGGATCTCGCCCGCGTAGACGGTGAGGTCGACGTCGCGCAGCGCCTTGATGCTGAAGAACGATTTAGAGACCCGGCGCATCTCGAGGATGGGCTCGCTCATCACACCTCCCCGATGCGCCGACGGCGGCATCGCAATCTCACCCGCGTCTCGTTGGTCCCTGGCGCGGGTGCAAGCATTAAACAAAAGGTTGTGGCGCAGGGCAATACCTCACGCATGCCGACGAACGGTCCGGCGCTGCTTTTATCTTTTGCAGACGGAACCGATCCCGCGCGTGATGCCTTTTCTTCGCCACATCATCGCGTATCGCGATCAGCGCCGCGGCCGGTACAGGCGGCGCCATTGCGGAAGCCGCTCGGCATAGGCCTGCGCAAGCGCGGGCTCAGGCTCGAAGGTCTCGACGCGCCGTGGTGCAGTGCAGACGGCATCAATCGCCTCCCCGGTGACGGCGAGGCGGCCGAGCCGGGCCGCACCAAACGCCGCGCCGGTCTCGCCGTCGGCAAAGCGATGCATGGGGATGTTCAGGACATTGGCCAGCACCGAAAGCCAGAACCGCGACCGCGAGCCGCCGCCGATGACATCCGCCTCCGCGATCGCCAATCCGGTCTCGGCAAGGACGTCCCGGCAATCCGCCAGCGCGAAGGCGACGCCTTCGAGCACGGCTTGCACGATCGCATCACGATCGGTGGCGTGACTGAGCCCGTCGAGCATGCCGCGCACATCCGGATCATCGTGCGGGGTGCGTTCGCCGGAGAGGTACGGCAGGAAGCTGACCTGCGACGGCGCCCGCGGGCGGCACCCGAGCGGCGCCAGCAGGTCGGCCTCGGAAGTCCCCAACAGCCGCGCGATCCAGGCCAGGCACGAGGCCGCCGAGAGGATCGCGCCGGCTTGTATCCACCTGTCGGGGACGGCGTGACAGAACGTGTGCACGACCCGCTCCGGATTGGCCGCGATCGTCTCGGTGGGCACCAGCAATGCGCCGGAGGTTCCGAGCGAAATGAAGGCTGCGCCGGGATTGATGGCGCCGATGCCGACGGCTCCCGCCGGATTGTCGCCGGCCCCGCCGGCGACCATCGGCCGCCCGGTCATACCCCAGCGCTGCGCCAACTCGCTCTGCAGCCGTGCCGCCGGCGCGCAGCCCTCGACCAGACGCGGCATCTGCCGGCGCGACAGCGCGGTCGTGGCGAGCCCCTCATCCGACCAATCGCGGCTGACAACATCGAGCCACAGCGAACCCGAGGCGTCCGAGACATCCTCGATCGCCTCGCCCGTCAGTACCAGGCGCAGATAGGCCTTGGGTTGCAGCACGAGTGTTGTCGCCGCGAAGATCTCCGGTTCGTGCCTCGCGACCCACAGCAATTTTGGCGCCGTGAATCCCGGCATCGCCTTGTTGCCTGTCGTCATTCGCAAGGCGGGCCAGCGCCGCTCCAGCTCAGCGCATTCCGCAAACGACCGTCCGTCATTCCAGAGAATGCAGGGCCGCAACGGCGTGTGGCTGGCGTCGAGCAGCGTCGCGCCGTGCATCTGGCCGGACAGGCCGATGCCCTCGACCGCGGCCAGTTCGCGCGCGTGATCTGCCTTCAGCGCGTCCAGCGTCGCAAATGTGGCCTCGATCCACTGCGCCGGGTCCTGCTCGCAATGGCCGGAACGCGGCGAAGAGACCGTCAGCGACCGGCTGCGGCTCGCCACCACGCGCTGCGCGTCGTCGACCAGAACGGTTTTGACGGCAGAGGTGCCGAGGTCGATGCCGAGATACATGATGTCACTTGCCTTGTGCATCCATGACATTGCGGCCATGGCGTTCCCGATGTTGGCACGCACCCGTCAATCATGTAACCCCACCCGAAACCTTCTCGGGACGCAACGCCCATGACCACCGCCGCCACCAACGACGCGGGAGCCACCCGCGCGCTGATCTTTGCGCTGCTTGCGCTGGCCTGCGGGCACATGCTCTCGACCTTACTGCGCACCATTCCGGCGGTCAGCCTCGATTTGATGGCGGCGGATTTCGGCATCGAACCGCAGGCGCTGGCGAGCCTCACCTCGGTCTACCCGTTCGCCTTTGCGGCCGCGCAGATCCCGGTCGGTGCGGCGATGGACCGCTTTGGCGTGCGGCCGGTGTCGCTGAGCCTGCTCGCGGGAACCGTGGTCGGCGCTATCGCGTCGGGGTTCGCGACGGGCCCCGAAAGCTTCGCGGTCGGTCAGGTGCTGCTGGGCGTTGCCACCTCCGGCATGCTGATGTGCCCGATGACATTGGCGGCCAAGCAATTGTCGGCTGCGCGCTTCGGGCTGTGGTCGGGCGCGATCCTCTCGATCGGCAATATCGGCATGCTGTTGTCGTCGAGCCCGCTCGCCTTCGTGGTCGACACCTACGGCTGGCGCGCCGGGTTCTGGATCTCGGCGCTCGGCGGCGTCGCCGTGGCGCTCGCGGTGTTCCTGCTGGTGCCGAACCAGCCGGCCGAGCACAAGGACGAATCCTCGCCGCTGTCGCAGATGATCGAGGTGCTCAGGCTCGGATTGTCGCGGCCCTTGCGCGGCCTGATCGCGCTGGCGCTGGTGTCGCTTGCGACCTCGCTGGTGCTGCGCGGCCTGTGGGGCGGGCCGTGGCTGATGCAGGTCAAGGGATTGTCGCGGGTCGAGGCCGGCAACCAGCTCGGCGCGTTCACGCTGGCGATGATTGCAGGTCCGCTTCTCGTCGGCATGATCGACCGCAGGCTCGGACGCCGCCGCGCGCTGGTGGCGGGAACACACCTGGCCGGCGCATTGCTGCTGGCGCTGATGGCACTAGGGGCGCCGCATTATGCCGTCTCGAAGCTGCTCAGCCTTCCCGTGATGCCGCCGCAATACGACCTCGTACTGTTCGTGCTCATTGGCTTGGCGACCTCGGCACAGCCGCTGCTGTTCGGCATGTCGCGGCAGCTCGTCGATGCGCAAGTGGCAGGCAAGGCGCTCGCGGCGATCAATCTCGCCTTCTTCCTCGGCGCGGCGCTGATGCAGTCGATCACCGGCGCGGTGGCCGCGTTCGCGGGACTGCCGGCGGTGCTGTTGTTCATGGCAGCCATGCTTCTGTTCGGTACGCTCATCTTTCTGGCCTATACGCGGACCGTCCAAAACCGGTAGGCTCGGAGTTCCTGGTCTTCTGGAGGGACGAATGGACGTGCAGCGGATCGCCGCTTTTTCGCAAGGAGAGAACGGGGGCAACCCTGCCGGGGTCGTACTCTGCGACGCGCTGCCTCCGGCCGACCGGATGCTGGCGATCGCGGCGGAGGTCGGGTATTCGGAGACGGTCTTCGCCGCGCCAAACCAGGATGGCTGGCGGGTACGCTACTTCGCCCCCGAGATCGAGGTGCCGTTCTGCGGCCATGCAACGATCGCGCTCGGGGCCGCGCTCGCCCTTGCCCATGGCGAAGGCACCCTCGCGCTCCAGCTCAACGACACAGCGATCACGGTGACAGGCTGGCGGAAGCAGTCCGCACTGATGGCGGCGCTGCAATCGCCGCGCACGCGCAGCGCGCAGGCGCCCGACGCACTGGTCGCGGCCGCGCTCGGCCTGTTTTCGTACAGCGTTGCCGATCTCGACCCGCGCCTGCCTCCCGCGATCGCCGAGGCCGGCGCCCGGCATCTCGTCCTGGCCCTGGCGAGCCGGCAGAAGCTGGCCGCGATGCATTATGACTTGGAGCAAGGGCGGCAGTTGATGACTGCAGCCGGCCTCGTCACCATCAGCCTCGTCCATGCCGAGACCGACACGCTGTTCCACGCCCGCAATCCATTCGCAGCCGGCGGGGTCTACGAGGATGCCGCGACAGGCGCCGCGGCCGCGGCCCTCGCCGGATATCTGCGGGACCTTGGCTGGCCTCATGGCGGCACGATTGATATCGGTCAGGGCGAGGACATGGGCGTGCCGTCGCGGCTGCGTGCCGAGATCAGCGCCGAACCCGGCTCGAGCATCCGGGTCTCCGGGGCGGCCCGGCAGATGTAGCCGGCGAAGTCCCGGCAGGAGGATGTCAATTCGCAGACATCCGGTGCGGAAGGCGTGCTGATGTCGTAGATGCAGACGTGGGAAATCGTTTTGATCAGGAAAAGCGTCATGTCCGGCTATCCTTTTGAGGACAGCTACGGCTATGCGCGTGCCGTCCGTGTCGGGGACCATGTCTTCGTCTCCGGAACGACGGCTCGTCCTCCAGCACTCGAAGGGGATGCGTACATACAGATGCTGGGCGCAATCGCGATAGTCGCCGAGGCGCTTGCAGATGCTGGAGCGGAGCTGCGGCACGTGGTGAGAACAGTCGTCTACGTTCTCGATATGGCGGACACACACCAAGTCGCCCGCGCCCATCGCGAAACATTCGGGGCGACGCGTCCGGCAAGCACGCTCGTTCAGGTAGCCGCTTTAACCCCCGCCCGGGCTCGTGTCGAAATAGAGGCGACGGCCATCGTGCACGACTGATCGGACGGGAATAGCGGTTGGTTCTGGGACCATGCGCGCACAGCAACGCGGCGCCACAGTTCATGCGTTGAGGCCGCCTTGCGAAACAAGTTGCCGCAGGGGATGCTGGCAGGCACCGTGCATCAAAGGGACATCTCATGCCTGTCGACACCAAAGCCGCCACCGACCGCCTCATGCGCTTTCTCGCCGTCGAGGGCGTCACCGGACAGGAGGCGGCGATCGGGCGTGAGCTCACGGCTGCGCTGAAGGAAAGCGGCGTACCGGCGAAGGCGATCCGGCTCGATGACGCCAATACGCGCATTCCGGTGCCGACCGAGACCGGCAACCTCGTCGTCGACCTGCCCGGCCGCGGCGCGCTGCACAACCAGCCGCGCATCATGTTCATGACCCACATGGACACCGTACCGCTGTGCGCCGGCGCCAAGCCGAAGAAGTCGGGTCGCAAGATCGTCAACGATGCCAAGACCGCGCTCGGCGGCGACAATCGCTGCGGCTGCGGCGTGCTGGTGACGCTGGCCGCCGAGCTCGAGAAGCAGCAGCTCGATCATCCGCCGATCACGTTGCTGTTCTGCGTGCGCGAGGAGAGCGGGCTCTACGGCGCGCGCCACGTCAAGCTCGACGAACTCGGCTCGCCGGTGATGGCGTTCAACTATGACGGCGGCTCGGCCTCCAACGTCGTCATCGGCGCAGTCGGCGCCGACCGCTGGACCGTCGAAATCTTCGGCCGCGCCTCGCATGCCGGCGTCGCGCCGGAGCGCGGCATTTCATCGACCATGATCATGGCCCTCGCGCTGGCCGACGTGAAGGCCGGCGGCTGGTTCGGCAAGGTGGTCAAGCGCAAGCAGCAAGGCACCAGCAATGTCGGCCCCGTCACCGGCGGCGAGGGGCGGCCTGCGGGCGACGCCACCAATGTCGTCACCGACTACGTGCATGTGCGCGGCGAAAGCCGCAGCCACGACGGAAAGTTCTTCAAGGAGATCACGAAAGCCTACAAAGCCGCGTTCGAGAAGGCCGCCAAGAGAGTCACCAATGCGCAAGGCAAGTCCGGCAAGGTCAAGTTCAAGGCCGAGACCGATTATTTCCCGTTCCGCATGAAGGACAACCTTCCCGTCGTCAAACGCGCGGTCGAGGCCGTGTCCGCCATCGGCGGCACCCCGAACGTGCGCACCGCCAATGGCGGCCTCGATGCCAACTGGATGGTCCGCCACGGCGTTCCGACCGTGACCTTCGGCGCCGGCCAGAACGAGGCGCACACCATCGACGAGTGGATCAATCTCGACGAATACGATCGCGCCTGCGCGCTGGCCGTGCAGCTCGCAACGATGCGGTGAGCTAACTTCGTAGGATGGGTAGAGCGCAGCGAAACCCATCGCTACTTGCGAAGATGACGATGATGGGTTTCGCTGCGCTCTACCCATCCTACAAGAAAAAAATAAGGGAGGCTGCATGCCGCGCATTTCGACCATCGAGACCGGATTCTACCGGATCCCCCTCCCCGTCATGCTCTCCGACTCGACCCATGGCGACATCGCCGCGTTCGAGCTGATCACCTGCCGCATCCGCGATGCCGATGGCGCCGAGGGCGTCGGCTACACCTACACGGTCGGGCGCAATGGCGGCGCCGTCGCCGACATCCTCAAGCGCGAAATCCCGCCGCTGGTCGAGGGCCGCGAAGCCGATGATACCGAAGCGATCTGGCATCAGGTCTGGTGGGCGCTGCATTATGGCGGGCGCGGCGGGCCGGCGGTGCTGGCACTCTCGGCGCTCGACATCGCGCTGTGGGATTTGAAGGCGCGGCGCGCGAAATTGCCGCTGTATCGATTGCTCGGCGGCTTCGATGCGCGCGTGCCCTGCTATGCCGGCGGCATCGACCTCGATCTCTCGGTCGAGGCTCTGCTCAAGCAGACCGACGGCAATCTCGCCAAGGGCTTTCGCGCCATCAAGATGAAGGCCGGCCGCCCCGATCTCAAATCAGATGTCGCCCGGGTCGCGGCGATGCGGCAGCATCTCGGCGACGGCTTTCCGCTGATGGTGGATGCCAACATGAAATGGACGGTCGAGGAAGCGATCCGCGCCGCCCGCGCGTTCCAACCCTACGACCTCACCTGGCTCGAGGAGCCGATCATTCCCGACGACGTCGCGGGCCACGCCCGCATCATGCAGGCCGGCGGCGTGCCGATCGCGGCGGGCGAGAATTTGCGTTCGCTGTGGGAGTTCAAGAACTACATCGTCGCAGGCGCGGTGTCCTATCCCGAGCCTGACGTCACCAATTGCGGTGGCGTCTCCGCCTTCATGAAGATCGCGCGGCTGGCGGAAGCGTTCAACCTGCCCGTCACCAGCCACGGCGCGCACGACATCACCGTGCACCTGCTCGCAGCCTGCCCGAACCGGTCGTATCTGGAGGCGCACGGTTTTGGGCTCGACAAATATATCGAGCATCCGCTGGTGCTTGAGGACGGGCTTGCGCTCGCGCCGGACCGGATCGGCCACGGCATCAGCTTCGATTGGAACGGGCTGGCGAAGCTGTCGGCGTAGCGCGGAGCCACGACCGCGCCCCCTCTCCCGCTTGCGGGAGAGGGTTGGGGAGGGGGTGTCTCCGCAGTGAGATCCCCAATGACGATCGAGCCCTCTCCCGCAAGCGGGAGAGGTGAAGTGGAGCGCAGTCGGTCTGCCCCGGCAATCACCAGCGCGTTGCTGCACGCGAGGCATTCGCTGACGCTTGATGCAAGCTGCGGTTATTCGGCTATGGTGTCGATGCCGACACACAAGCCGAGAGATTCCCGCCTTGACCCCCGAGCTGCACCAGAAACTGACGGCGTGGCGCCGGCATTTGCATGCGCATCCCGAACTGTCCCTCCAGGAGAAAGCCACCGCCGCTTTCGTGCAAGACAAGCTCACCGAACTTGGCATTCCCTTTGTGTCAGGCGTTGGCGGTCACGGCATCGTCGCGACCCTCACGCGAGGGGCTGCACAGGGCCGCGTCGGCCTGCGCGCCGACATGGATGCGCTGCCGATCACCGAAGATACGGGGCTAGCTTACGCTTCGCAAAATCCCGGTGTGATGCATGCCTGCGGCCATGACGGACATACCGCTTCGCTGCTCGGCGCCGCCGCGCTGCTCGCCGCCGACACCAGCTGGAGCGGGACGGTTGATTTCATCTTCCAGCCGGCCGAGGAAGGTTATGGCGGCTCGCGTGCGATGGCCGCGGCCGGGCTGTTCGAGCGCTTTCCAATGGAGCGGGTGTTCGGTTTTCACAACTGGCCGGGGCTTGCCGCCGGCACCATCGCGGTCCATGACGGCGTCGTCATGGCCTCCGGCGGGCGCATCACCATCACCATCGATGGCCATGCGGGACACGCCGGCATGCCGCATTTGACGCGCGATCCGGTGATGGCGGCCGGCCATTTGATCGTGGCGCTGCAATCGATCGTCTCGCGCAGCGTCGATCCGCTCGACACCGCCGTGCTCTCGCTCTGTACGCTCGAAGGCGGCACGGCACGCAACCAGATCGCCGGACGCGTCTCGATCGGCGGCACGCTGCGCTACCATCGCGATGCGGTGAAGGACGCCGTCGTGGCGCGGATCGAACAGATCTGCGCCGGGATTGCCACGAGCTTCGGCGTCAAGGTCACGCCCGAGATCGTCATGGGCGTCGGCGTCGTGATCAACACGCCGGCCGAGGCGGATCTCGCGCGCCTCGCCGCGGACAAGGTGCGGGCCGAGCTCCGGCGCGACCTCGCGCCCAGCATGGCCGGTGAGGATTTCGCCCACTATCTCTCGCGGCGCCCCGGCGCTTTCGTCTGGATCGGCAACGGCGAATTGCGCGACGGCGCCGAGCTGCACGGCCCGCGCTATGATTTCAACGACGCGATTTTGCCGGTGGCATCGAGCTGGATGGTGGAAGTCGCCAAGGCGGCGCTGGCCTCGAACTAGAGTGTGTATCCATGAATGACACTGCACTTGATGCCCGCCATGCTTCCGACGGGTCAAAGGCGGCGGTCTGCACCGGGCAACGGCTTCTGCCCTACCCCGACTCCACACCTGCCGCTGCAATGCGCCAACCGACGGCGATGGGCGACTTCAGACTTCAGCGCTGCCTCCGGCCGCGCCAGCAGCCTCATTCTAGATCGTGAAGGTCCTTGCCGAGCGGCGCCGTCATCCGAAACTCCGAAAAAGCCACTTCCAGCCCGGCCCGCTCCGGCGTGCAAGCCATCGGTCCAACAAGATAGGAAGGTTTCTTGGCAAACGGCGCAAGCCTCATGAGAGGCCAAACCTTGCCATCGTTCGAAGCTTGCACACGAAGAACGCCATGAGCAACGGTTACCCGCAATCGGAAGTCACGTGCGTCGTGCTCATAGGGTGCTGTTGCCCAGTCCGACCGCCCATCCGTCAATACGCTCGAAAGCATGGCCCGTCCGTCCGCAAATTCGATTCCGGCCTTAAGCCAGCGATTAGCGTCTACGCGCACCATGATGCCGGCTTGATCGTAGAGCGCTTGGAAATTACCTCGCACCCGCAACTCGGCCGTGAAGGCATCCCCGGCCAGAAACCCGAGAAAATGTCCGTTGTCGCGGATAAAGCCGTAATGAGTCTCGCGCCAGAAGTCGGTGGCATTGTCAGTGACCACTTCAAGGCTGTTGCCCTCCTCGGTCCATTGTTTCGGCTCATTCACCCAAATGCCGTCAGATCTGCCAAGTATCATTTCAACCTCGATGCAAACCATGTGATGGTCTCGACGAGCTTTCGGGTTTCGGCCCGACATCGCGATAGCGGCATCGAAGAACTGAACCTGAGCAAATCCAAATCCGTCATGCCTCGCTGAACGGGCCTCAACGAGGTGCGCCACTTACTTCGTCGATGGACCAATTTCGAAAGTCGGCGATCAGCCGCCGCGGCTGATCATCTTGAGGCCCGACCGTCTTGCCGTGCTTCAAGCGATAACGAACTCACCGGGTCTTGCGCATTCATCCGGCTAAGCCTGGCTGCGCGTAGTAAGCTCACCGCCCTGCGAACACCCGCCCGCTCACGAGATCTCGCGCGGTAGCTTCCAGCCGGGCTTCGGCTCGAACGTCTCCTCGACCTGCGCGACGTGATAGCCGGCGGGCAGAAGGCGGCCGCCCTCCTCGTCCGCGACCGGCACGTCGGTCACCAGCCCCTCGATCAAGGCGGCTTCCCACACCTCCTTCTCGGAGGGAAAGGGATCGCCGATCTGCTTGTTGCCTTCGAACAGCGCGTACATCGGTTCCGGTCCTGCGTTGATCAATCTCACGAGCAACGTATCGGCCGCACGGACGTTCCCATCCGGCAAATCGCAACGGATGGACACGTCAAACATGGCGCGCGTTCTGATCGGAACTTCCGGCTGGCATTACGCCTCCTGGCGAGGTCCGTTCTTTCCGGAGGGCGTGACGCTGAAGCAGCAGCTGAGCTATTACGCCGGACAGTTCGACACCACCGAGCTGAATGGCGTGTTCTACCGCACCCCGACGCCGGAGGCCGTCGAGGGTTGGCGGGCGCAGACCGGCCGCGATTTCGTCTTTGCCTGGAAGGCCTCGAAATTCATCACGCATTGGAAGCGCCTCTCGGATCGCTCGGTGAACAGCCTCGAGCTGCTCGAGGATCGCATCTCACGGCTCGGCGGCAAGGCCGGCCCGATCCTGTTCCAGCTGCCGCCGCAATTCGAGGCCGACGCGGACCGCCTCGCCAGCTTCTTCAAGCTGCTGTCGCGGAAGCGGCGTTACAGTTTCGAATTCCGTCATCCGAGCTGGTATCAACCGCGCATCTTGCGGATGCTGGCCGACGAGAACATTTCGCTGTGCCTGTCCGACCATCACGACGCGCCGGCGCCGTGGAAGCGCACCGCGGATTTCGTCTATGTGCGCGGACACGGACCAAGCGGGCGCTATCACGGGCACTATACGAAACCCACGCTGGCGCAATGGGCGCGGCGCATCACGTCCTGGAAGCGGCAGGGCTGCGACGTCTACGTCTATTTCGACAATGACCAGAAGAGCGCGGCGCCGGCCGATGCACAGGCGTTGAAGCAATTGCTCAACGTGCGGCAAAGCGCGGCGATCACGACGGCAAGCCGCCGTGCAGGCGCCGTTGTTCACCGCTAGACGATGCCGCCCTGCCGGAGCGCCGCGATCGCGGCCTTGTCGTAGCCGAGCTCGCTCAGGATAAGGTCGGTATGCTCGCCGAGCGTGGGCGGGCGCGTCGCGATTTCACCGGGCGTTTCCGACAGGCGGACGGCGGCGCGCGCCACCGGTGCGGGCTTCGGCAAGCCGGGATAGTCGACGTCCTGCATGAATCCGGCGGAGCGGATGTGCGGATGATCCAGCGCCTGCTGCGGGCTCAGCACGGGGCCGGTCGGAATCATGGCCTTGCCCAAGGTGTCGACGGCCTCCTGCGTGGTGCGCTCGGCGCACCAGCGCGCCATCCGCTCGCTGATGACAGGGCCGTTGTTGCCGCGGCTGATGTCGTCGGTAAAGCGCGGATCGTTCAGCCAGACCTCCTCCTCACCCATCAGTTTCGCCCAGCGCTTGAACAGCGGATGCCCCGTGACCTGGCACAGCACCCAGCCGTCCCTCGTGCGATAGATGTCGGCGGGCGCCGCGGTCTGGCCGAGATTGCCTGTCGGCACCCGATTGACGTTGATGACGGCCTGCTCGATCAGCGTGGCATTGGTGAAGGACAAGGCGGTGGCGAGCAATGCGCCCTCGACGATCTGCCCGCGCCCGGATTTGCCGCGCTCGATCAGCGCGGCGAGCGTGCCGAACGCGCAATGCAGCGCGGTCCCGAAATCGACCCAGTTGACCGCAGCCCGGTAGGGCGGATCGCCGGCGCCCGTCATGTACACCGATCCCGACATGACCTGGCCGACACCGTCGAAGCCGACGCGGTCGGACCATGGCCCCGGCCCGCCGAACGCGGTGGCCGTCGTCAGGATGATGTCCGGCTTGATCGCCTTGAGCGAATCGTAGTCGAGCTTCATCGCGCGCAATGTCTGCGGCGGCAAGTTGGCGACGACCACGTCCGCGGTCGCAACCAGCCGGCGCATCACCTCCTGCCCTTCCTGCTTCATCGGATCGAGCGTGAGGCACTTCTTGTTGCGGTTGACCTGAAGGAACAGCGCGCCTTCGCCATTTTCGCCGACCGGCGCCACGAAGCGATCCTCGCTGCCGTCGCGCTTTTCCACGCGAATGACCTCGGCGCCGAATTCGGCCAGCAAGGTCGCGCAATAGGGCCCCGCGATATAGCGCCCGAAATCGAGAACCCGGACGCCGTCCAGAACCCCTCCCATCGATCTCTTTCCTTTGTGCTGTTCGTCAGCTTACAGGGATTGGCATTTGCGGCAAGGTGGCAACGGACGCCATGCCCCACCCTCGAGATGTGATCGGCGAATCATTTCGACTGGCGGAAATTGTGCTCTAGTATGGACCTCCCTCCCCAATCAGAGCCCCGTCCATGCCGCAACAATTCGATCGATCCAAAGAAGATCTCGGCAACGCGATCCATTTCGAGCACGTCAACATCCAGGTCCCGGACCAGCGCCTCGCCACACTGTTCTATGTCGCAGGCCTCGGGCTCACCCGCGATCCCTTTCTGATGGTGTCCGACACCAACATGTGGATCAACGCTGGACGGAGCCAGTTTCATTTGCCGAGCGGCCGGCCGCAAGTGCTGCGCGGTCATGTCGGGTTGGTCATCGCAGGCCGCGAGGCGCTGCTGGCGCGATTGGCGTCAGTCGCGAAGAAGCTCGAGGGCACGGCGTTCGCCTTCGCCGAGCGTAACGACCATGTCGAAGCGATTTGTCCGTGGGGCAACCGGCTACGCTGTTACGAGCCCGACGCCGCGCGCTTCGGTCGCGTCGCGCTCGGCATTCCCTATGTCGAGTTCGACGTGCCGGTGGGATCTGCCGCGCGCATTTGTGCCTTCTACCCCGAGATCATGGGCATGCCATCCGAGTTGCGGAACGGCGACGGCACGGTTGCCGCCGTGAAGACCGGCCGCGACCAGCATCTGTTGTTCCGCGAGACCGATCAGCCGCAAGGCGACTATGACGGCCACCACGTGCAGATGTACATCACCGATTTCTCCGGCCCGTATCGCAAGCTGCTGGCGCGCGATTTGATCTCGCGCGAGGACAATCAGTACCAGTACCGCTTCTGCGACATCGTCGATCTCGACAGCGGCAAGCCGCTGTTCACGGTCGAGCACGAGGTTCGCAGCGCCACCCACCCGATGTTCATGCGGCCGATGGTCAATCGCAATCCGGCGCTGAACAATCGCAATTACGCATCCGGCCACGATCAATCGCTTTGGGCGATGGGGCCGGATCAATACGAGGGATAGGTGATAACCAAGTCCCGCGCCTAGCCGCAGCAACGTCGGAATGACCGAAGTCGCGGCCGGGCGGCTCCGCTGAGCGGAGCCGCCACATGTTGCGTGCGCTCCGGTGGGACGGGCATGCCCCACCTTTCGCATCAGACGGGTGAGCGTCCCGTCAGAAGTGGACCTCGGTGCGCATGCCAAGAACCACGGCATTGTCGGTCTTCACGCCCACCCCGTTATAGCCGCGCCCGCCGGGATTGATGACATACTGGGCGTCGAACTTGAGGTTCAGCCAGCCGGTCGCCTGCCATCCGTACCAGACTTCGAGCGGCACTTCGTTGCCGCCGGCGTTGGGACTGAGGGCCGCCGTGTTCACGTGGGTCGTGCCCACCGCGAAGCCGACTTCGTCCTGGGGACGCCAGGAGAACGTTCCGGTATGCCGGAAGCCCAGGGCGATCTGGTAATCCTGGTACGACGTCCGGTGATCGGCGACGGTCGTGTTGAGGAATGTGTACCAGCCTACCGCACCGGGACCGTCAACAGTCAATCGTTGCAGGATCGACTCGTAGACGCCGAAGCGGCCGCGTTGATCGCTGATATTTTGATCCGGCACGCCACCGACGCCCGGGATGGTGCTGATGACACCCGGAAGGCCGCCATCAATAGACGAGGCGCTGTCGTACCAGCCGCCAAGTCTCCAGGTCCCGGTCAAGGGCCCCTTCGGCGTCCAAACCAATTCCACCGGCACCATCACGCCACTGGCGCGATTCGAGGCGGGAATGCCGGGCAAGAAGTAGACGCCTGGGTCCGACGTCGTCAGGTAACCCGGATTGGCGTCGTAGACACCGACCGACACTGTGAATTCCGGCGCGATCTTGTAGTGGACGACCCCGGCCCATTGGCTCACCGGCCAATTGTAGATGTAGCCGCCCTGGATGTTGCCGGGCTGGCCGCCGCAGAAGGTCAGGTTGATGAACTCGCACAGGCCGAAGAAGAAGTCCGAGCCGACCGGAAGACGGCCGCCTTTGAGTTCAAGGCGGTCATCGAAAAGCTTCTGCGAGTAGTAGAGCTGCGTCAGGCGCAGAATATTGCCGCGGCCGAACACTTCGTTCGTCAGCTGCAGGGCGGGAATGTCCGCTTCGGTATTCAGATTCTTGCCGAAGCGGTCGACCAGCGTGAGACCGACGGTGCCGCCGGGGATGCCGGCGAGTTTCCCCATGTCCAGCTTCGCGCCAAACCACAACTGACCGGCGTTGGCTGCGGTGTTCCTGCTTCCACCGGAGAGATTGCCGACGGATTCGTTACCGAGCGTCAGGCCGATATCGATGCCCTGCTCCTTCAGCCTGGTCCTGCCGAGATCGCCGAACAGATACGGTCTCGTCCAGAAATCGTCAGCCGCATAAGGAACAGGTGCAGCTTTCGTCGAAAAATCGGCCGCATATACTCCACCGCAAAACAGCGATGAGAAAGCAATCCCCACACCGCACACCCCTGCGGTGTTTATAAACCTGCGCAACATTTGTCTCGTCCTCCCGCCGTCTCAGGCTTTGCTTGTTTCGCCTCACGCCCCTGCCCAAAGCCCTCGAGCCTGGAACGCGCTCCCTCCCCCAGCGGCCGCCGACCAGGCGGCCTTGTGTCAACTGGAGCGTGGATCTGTCATGCCCGATCACCCGTTCTCGCCGGCAATGCATCCGCGGGGCGCGGTGACGCGCCTTGGACTTGCTCGGCCAATGTCGATTTCGGCGCCGCACGGGCGAGGCCGGCCAGCGCCAGCTTGCGGCGCCGTCGTGCCTGCAATTGCTGATCCGCCAACACGCCGATCAGAATGACCGTGCCCATCACCGCGAAGTTCAGCGAGTTGGGAATGCCCAGGATGTTCACGAGGTTCTGCAACACCTGCAGCAGCGCCGTGCCCAGCACGATACCGAGAATAGACCCCTCGCCGCCGCGCAGGCTGCACCCGCCCAGGACGGCGGCCGCGATCGCGTAGAGCTCGTAGAAATTTCCGAACGAGCTCGGCGAGACCGAGTTCGTGTAGAACACGAACAAGACTGTTGAAACTCCGGCGAGCCCGCCGCTGATGATATAGGCGGTTGCGATCACGACGTTTGTGCTGATGCCCGAGAAGCGCGCCGCCTCCTCGTTCTTGCCGACGGCATAAAGCCAGCGCCCGTAGACCGAGCGGTGCAGCAGCACAGCGAGGATCAGCGCAAGGACGATCAGCAGGATGAAGGTGTTCGGGATTCCCGCCACATTGCCCGAGGCGATGTTGCTCAGTGTCGCCGCCTCGTCGCCATAACCGAAGCCGCGGGTCGAATCGCTCGTGTAGTAGCGGGCGGCGCCGCGATAGATCAGCAACCCACACAGCGTCACGATGAAGGGCTGCATCTTCAGCCGGGTGATCAGGAACCCCTGGATGCCGCCAAGCACCAGCCCGCCCAGCAGCACGGCCGCCAGCGCCAGAGGCCACGGCACGTCGTAGGTCGTCAGAAGGTCGACGAACACGACGCCGAGCAGCGCAAACATCGAGCCGAGCGACAGGTCGATGCCGCCGGTGATGATCACGAGCCCCTCGCCGAGCGCGAACACACCGAACAGGCCGATCAGATTGGCCATGTTCAAGAGGTTCACCAGCGACAGGAAGGCGGGATTGATCGCACCCGTGATGGCGGCGATCACCACCAGCAGCAATCCCAGACCGAGCTCTTTCCTGATCATGGCGCGGCCGCTTCCGCGGTTTCCAGCGCCTGGCCCATGGCCAGTCGCAATACGTTGTATTCGCTGAACTGCTCCCGCTCGAGCACGCCGCTGACGCTGCCTTCATGCATCACCGCCACCCGGTCGGAGACGCCGATGACTTCCTCCATGTCCGACGAGATCATCACGATCGCGACGCCATGGTTGGCGAGGTCGCGCATCAGCGCGTAGATCTCGCTCTTGGCACCGACATCGATGCCGCGGGTGGGCTCGTCGAAGAACATCACGCGCGGCTGCATGGACAGCCATTTGCCGAGCACGACCTTCTGCTGGTTGCCGCCGGAGAGCGTCACCACCTCCATGTCGATGCTCGGCGCCTTGATGGAGAGGCGCCTGACCTGCTCTTTCGCGACCTTGCGTTCGGCCGCGCCGCTGACCAGCCACATCCGCGCATGATCCAACAGGCTCGCCAGCGTCATGTTCTCGCGAATCGGCAGCTCCAGCACGAGCCCGGATTTCTTGCGATCCTCCGGCACCAGATAGATGCCTTGGCTGATCGCGTCGCGCGGCGATGCGATTGCGATCGGCGCGTTGTCGATCCTGATCTCGCCGCCCAGCAGCGGGTCAACCCCGAAGGCCGCGCGGGCAAGAGAGGTGCGGCCGGCGCCTACCAGCCCCGCCAGGCCCAGGATCTCGCCATGCCGCACGGAAAGATCAACCTGCCGGTCGGGAAAAGCCGATGTCACGACGCCGACGATGTCGCAGCCGCCCGGCTGCGGCGGGTATTTCGGCGGAGTATGCAGCGCTTTCAGGTCGCGGCCGATCATCAACCGGATCATCGCGGCATGGCTTAGCTCGTTCCGCGCCAGCTCTCCCACCGTGCGGCCGTCGCGCAGCACCACGACGCGGTCGGCGCAGGTCATGATCTCGCCGAGCCGGTGGGAGATATAGATCACCGAGATGCCGTGTGCCTTCAGGTCGGCAATCACCTCGAGCAGCCGTTCCGTCTCCGAAATCGTCAGGCTGGAGGTCGGCTCGTCCATGATGATCACGCGGGCGTCGATCGAGAGCGCCTTGGCGATCTCCACCATCTGACGCTCGGCGATGGACAGGTCTTCGACCAGCGTATCCGGCGCGAAATCCGCACCCAGCCGCTCCAGCAGCGGCGTCACGCGGGCGCGCATCTGCGCGCTGTCCACCAGCTTCAGCGGCCCGCCCATCAGCTTCTCGCGCCCGATGAAGACGTTCGCGGCGACGTCGAGATTCTCGAACAGGTTCAATTCCTGATGCACGAAGGCGATGCCGGCCTGCGTCGCCTCGTTCACCGTTATCCGCGCGTAGTCGTTACCGCCGATGCGGATCACACCCTCGCTCGGCGCGATCACGCCGCCGAGCACGCGCATCAGCGTCGACTTGCCGGCGCCGTTCTCGCCGATCAGGCCCAACACCTCGCCGCGGTACACCCGCAGGCTGACGTCATCGAGGGCCATGACACCGGGATAGGATTTGCTGATCCCGGCGAGTTCGAACAGGATTTCCGCCATTCATTTCCTCCCGCACGACGCCCGGCGGACGTGCCGCCGGGCGCCTGATACTCACTTCTTGAGGAGGTTCTTCATGTCTGCGGTGAACGCCGCGACGTTGGCCTTGCTGATTACCTTGGTCGGCACGATCAGCTTGCCGCCCGCCGGGATCCAGGACTTGTCGCCGTTCAGCGTCTTGATGATGTTGGTGGCGGAGAGATAGCCGAACTCGTAGGGCTGCTGCACCACCGTCGATTCGATCGTGCCGTCGGAAACGCCCCGCAGTGTGCGCTGGTCCTCGTCGAAGCCGACGATCTTCACCTTGCCGGCCTTGCCCGCCGCCTTGACGGCGTCATAGATCAGCGGTGTCTCGTAGCTCCAAAGCCCGGACAACAGCGCGATGTCGGGATATTTGACGAGCACGTTCTCCATGTTCGCCTTGGCCTTGGCGAAGTCCACCTGGTCGGTGAACACGTCGACCAGCTCGACCTTGGTGCCGGCGATCGCGTCCTTGATACCCTGCACCCGCTCGCGGGCATTGTCCGCATCCATCGTGCCGACGAACAGCGCGATCTTGCCGCCGTTCGGCAGCGCCTTCTTGATCTCCTCGCCTGCTTGGTGTCCGGCCGCGACGTTGTCGGTGCCGATATAGGCAAGGCGATTGCTCTGCGGCGCGTCGCTGTCCGTCGTGATCAGCACGGTCTTGGCCGCAACCTTGTTGAGCTCTTCGGTTGCGTGCGGCGCATCATCCACCGAGATGGAAATGCCGGCGACGCCGCGCACCAGCAGGTCGTCCAGCTCGCGCCGCTGGCCGGCCGCGGTGGCCTCGTTGGTGACGATCAACTGGATGTCGTATTCCGGGTGCTCCTTCTGAGCCTTCTCGAGCCCACGGCCCGCGATGGTCCAGAAATCGGCCGCGGCATTGGTGACCAGCGCAATGGTCTTTTTCTGCTGAGCCTGCGCCATCCCCGTGGCCATCGCGAGCGCGGCGGCGGTCGCGAGCAGCGGCACTATCAATTTCTTGATTGATCCGTTCATGTGTATCTCCCTTTGTTCACCCACTCCGGGGCTTCACAGCGCTTTTGCGCCCTTATTTTATTTACGCCGCGAAGAAATGACGCAGCGTAAAGTGTCAAGATCAGGATGTACGAGCGCCTTATTCAAGCGTAAATAGTACATAAGGTACGATATTAGTAAACATGGCGCCCAAAGACGTTTTCCGAATGTGCTTTTTACGCCACAGTACTGCACCGCGCGCATATTAAATTCACCAGTAGAATTAAAGGGGCAACATGGTTGACCAGACTGAGCCGCCGAGACGCGTTTCAACCGTGGCCCGCGGCTCGAACCGTGGCCGCCTGGTCGAAGTCTTGCGACGCCAAGGGCCGTTGCCGCGTGTGGAGCTCGCCCGGAACACGGGATTGAGCTTCCCGGCCGTTTCAGGCCTGACGTCGCGGCTGATCGCGGAAGAGATGCTGTGCGAGACCGAGACAGCGGCAACCGCATGGTCCGACGATCCCGACGAAGAGGATGCGGACGGGCCGAATGGCCGCCGCCGCGGCCGGCCGGCCGTGCTGCTGACCTTGAACCCGGAGTTCGGGCGCATCGTCGCGATCTCCGTGCGTATGAACCTGATCGAGACGCTGATCGCGGATTACCGGGGCTCCGGCGTGGCGCAGTCGCGACTTGCACTGTCGACGCGCGCGCTCGATGCAGGCGCGCTGCGCGATCTCGTGATCGCGCAGATCAATGCGCTGCTCGATGCGACGGCGACGCCGCGCCATCGGCTATTGGGAATCGGGATTGCGCTGCAAGGCATCGTGAACGTCGACACCGGCACGACGCTGTGGAGTCCCGCGCTGTCGATCACCGAAGTCGATCTGGCGACGCCGATACGTCAGGCGTTCGGGGTCGAGGTCGTGATGGCGAACGACGCTGTCGCGGTCGCGCTCGCCCTCACGTCCGCCGAACCGGCATTGGCGCAAGGCCTCTCGGCCACGATCATGGTCGGTCACGGCATCGGGATGGGCGTCGTTGCCGATGGTGAAGCACGCTGGGGCGCCGGCAGCGAGATCGGCCATGTCAAGCTGGCGCCGGACGGCCCGCAATGCCGCTGCGGCCAGCGCGGCTGCATCGAGGCTTATCTTGCCGATTATGCGCTCTACCGCGACGCCCGCACCTTTCTCGATCTGCCGCCGGCGGACTCGCAGCAGCCGTCCGAAGGACAGATGGCTCTGTTGCGCGAGCGTGCGCTGGGCGGCGATCCACGTCTCGAGCAGCTGTTCCTGCAGGCAGGTCGCGCCCTCGCCGAGGCGGTCGCCGCAACGATATCGGTGCTGCGCCCACACCATGTCATCCTGGCGGGTCCAGGCCTGATGGCATTCGACATGATGCGCCACGCCTATGAAGAGCGGCTCGAGCAGTCGGTGTTGCCATGGCTGCTCAGGTCCACGGCGATCCATCTGCGTCCAAGCGAATCGACGGTCATTGTCGAGGGCATGGTGCGGCGGACGCTGCGGGTCGTGGACCAAAACCACATGGAAGCGACCGAGTAAGCGCCGCGAGCTAAGCGCTGGCTGGGGCGGGAGGGATCGAACCTCCGAATGGCGGAATCAAAATCCGCTGCCTTACCACTTGGCTACGCCCCATCAGGCCCGTGGGAACGGCGGCGACACGAGCGCCCGCGGATTCCCTCGAGTGGTGCCGGTCTATAGGGAGAGGCGCGGCATTTCAACCGCCCGGAGGGGCAAAATACCACAGGCGCCGGCGGCGCCGCGCCATGCCTGATAGGGGCGCTACGCCACCCCGCTCTCGACGGCCGCTCCGCCACCCCTCCTGACAGTTGAGACCTCCCCCGTTTCATGGGAATACGGCGGCAAGAACTGTCTCCCCGGGAGTGAGCCATGACCTACCGCGCGCCGATCTCTGACATGCTGCTGTCGCTCAACCACGGCGCCGGCCTGAAGGCTGCCATGGAGGCCGGCCATTACGGCGATTTCGACGGCGATATCGTGAGCGCCGTGCTGGAGGAAGCCGGCAAGTTCGCAACCGATGTGCTGGCGCCGCTCAACAAGGTCGGCGACGAGCACGGCATCAAGCTCAGCGACGGCAAGGTCACGACCGCGCCGGGCTGGCCGGATGCCTACAAGCGCTGGACCGAGGGCGGCTGGAACGCGGTCTCCGGCCCCGAGGATTTTGGCGGCCAGGGCCTGCCGCTCGCGATCAACGCCGCCTGCACCGAGATCTGGAGCGCCGCCAACGTCGCCTTCGGCCTCTGCCCGCTGCTGACGGCGTCGGCGATGGAGGCGCTGGACGCGCATGGCAGCGACGAGTTGAAGAAAATCTATCTCGAGAAGCTCGTCTCCGGCGAATGGACCGGCACGATGCAGCTGACCGAGCCGCAGGCCGGCTCCGACGTCGGCGCGCTGCGCACCCGCGCCGAGAAGCAGGCCGACGGCACCTATCGCATCAAGGGGACGAAGATCTTCATCACCTATGGCGAGCACGACATGACCGACAACATCGTGCATTTCGTGCTGGCGCGCCTGCCGGACGCGCCGGCCGGCACCAAGGGGATATCGCTGTTCCTTGTGCCGAAATTCATGGTCAACGAAGACGGCTCGCTGGGTGCGCGCAACGACATTTTCGCAAGCGGCGTCGAGCACAAGCTCGGCATGCATGCCTCGCCCACTTGCACCATGACAATGGGCGATCATGGTGGCGCCATCGGCTTCCTGGTTGGCGAAGAGAACCAGGGCATGCGCTGCATGTTCACGATGATGAACCAGGCCCGCCTCGGCGTCGGCCTCGAGGGCGTCGGTGTTGCCGACCGCGCCTATCAGCAGGCATTGTCGTACGCACAAGAGCGCAAGCAGGGCCGCGCCCTCGGCAAGAAGGGTGACGGCTCCGATGCGATCTTCGTGCATCCCGACGTCAAGCGCATGCTGATGCGGATGCGGGCGCAGACCGCGGCGGCGCGCACCATCTGCTATGCGACCGCCGTGGCGATCGACGTCTCGACACGCGCCAGCGATCCGAAGGTCCGCGCGGACGCTGCCGCGCGCGCGGCGCTGCTGACGCCGATGGCCAAGGGCTATTCCACCGATGTCGGCAACGAGGTCGCCTATCTCGGCGTGCAGGTGCATGGCGGCATGGGCTTCATCGAGGAGACCGGCGCGGCACAACACTATCGCGATGCCCGCATCACCGCGATCTACGAGGGCACCAACGGCATCCAAGCCATCGACCTCGTCACGCGAAAGCTCGCGGCCAACGGCGGCGCAGCGGTGTGGGCGCTGCTCGACGAACTCTCGGCCATCGTGAAGCAGGTCGAAGCTTCCAACGATCCCGCCTTCGGCACCACGGGCGTGAAGTTGCGCGAGGCACTGGAGGCGCTGACGCGCACAAGCAAATGGCTGCTGGAGCGGGTTGCGTCCGCGCCGAACGAGGCGCTGGCCGGCGCGACGCCGTATCTGCAACAGTTCGGCGCCACGCTTGGCGGCTGCATGCTGGCATCCGAAGCGCTCGCCGCGAAATCCCATGGCATCACGGACGCCGCGCGCTACGTCTCGCTGGCGCGCTTCTTCGCCGAGAACATCACCGTGCAGGCCGGCGCGCTCGAGCGAACTGTGACGGAGAGCGCGGAGTCGGTCGCGGCGGCGGATGTGGTATTGTTGGGGTAGCTGGGACGGCGTAGTCTGGATGAAGCGCAGCGTAATCCGGCGCTGTCATTGCTTGTGGCACGAATCCCGGATTGCGCTGCGCTCCATCCGGGCTACGAAGCCGCGAGCTTCGTACGTCGCCCCGGCCGCCACAGCACCACGCCCGCCGCCAAAAGGTCGAGCACCACGCACATCGCAAATGCCGTCGTGTAATCGCCGGTTACGCTGCGCACGAGGCCGACGATGCCGGGGCCGAAGGCGCTGACGATGCCGCTGATCGACGTGCCCAATCCCATCGCGGCGGCAAAAGCGCCGGCGCCGATCTCGCGCTGGATGATCAAAGGCGGGAACGTGATCATGTTGCCGATCGAGAAGCCGTAGACGGCGCAGCACACGAGCAGCACGGTCGGATTCGTGCTTTGCAGAAGCACGAACAGAGCCGCCGCCTGGCTCGTCATCGATGCCGCGCAGGCGAGTCGCGGATCGAGCCGGTCGACGAACAGGCCGAGCGACAGGCGCCCGACCACTGCCATCGCCGCCATGATGGTGACCGCAAGGCCCGCACTGGCGCGGCCGATCAGCGGTTCGAGAAACGTCACCTGGTGGATGATGAATCCCATCTGCGCCAGCAGCGCGACCGCGATCGGCAGCACCATGGTCCAGAACGCCGCGTTGGCGAGCAGCGTCTTGCGCGAGTGAACCGCAGGCAAGGCAGTGCCGCCAGCGGATGAATCCCCACCCGACGTCGGCGGCATTTCGGTCCGCCAGCCGGTGAAGATGACCACCACCGGCAGCACCAGCACCACCATCGCGAGCGTGGCGGCCAGCATCGCGGAACGGAAGCCGATGCTGGCGCTCAGCGACAGCAGCAGCGGCACGAGGACGATGCCGCCGCAGGTCGCGCCGTTGTAGGCGAGGCTGAGCGCGAGCCCGCGGCGCCGTTCGAACCAGGAGTTCAGCACGGTCGCGATCACCACCGTGCCCATGCCGGTCCAGCCGAACGACATCAGCGCATAGGCGAGATAGAGCTGCCAGGGCGTCTGCAGCAGCGCCAGCAGCACCGTCGAAGCGCCGAGCGCCGACAGGCCGCACAGGATCAGCGACCGCAGCCCGATGCGGGCGAGCAGATCGTCGGTGAAGATGACGAGGACGGCAGTCAGGAGAAAGGAGAAGGTGCTGGCCGCGGAGACCAGAGTGCCCGGCCAGCCATGGGCGCGCTGAAGCTCGGCGAGATAGACGCCCTGGCCGTAGAGGCCGAAGCCGAACATGAAGAAAGCCATCAGGAAGCAGGCCAGCACGACGCGCCAGCCGCGATAGTGCAGCGAGGATTCGTCAACACGAGTGGCGGCAATCATCAATCAGGCAATCGGCCAAAGGGAACGGCGCGAGGCGATCGTGCACCACAACCAGGGGTTTTTCAATCGAAAATGGCAGCTGATTATTGCAACGCGTCGCACGGCGGGAGCGTGATGCGCCCGTCTCGGGCGAATTCGGTCTTCAAAAGGTCGCGCGAGCGCATTGGCACGCCTGCAAGATGATGTAGGCTGACGTTTCGCGAGTCTAGCCAATGTCAGTGTCGCGGCGACCGCAGGGGCCTCTCATGCCGAATGGCAATATCGTCGTCACCGAAGAGCGCGAAACACGCGTGATCACCCTGCGTCGCCCGAGCAAGAAGAACGCGATCACGCAGGACATGTATCGGGAGATGAGCCGCGCGATCGACACCGCGCAGAACAATCCCGACATCCGCTGCATGATCATCACCGGAGGCTCCGGCGTGTTCACCGCCGGCGATGATATCGACGATTTCATGCACGCCGACACGTCGCGCCCCGAGACGCTGTCCGACGGCGCCAAGTTTCTCTATTCGCTCGCCCTCAACGCCAAGCCGGTGATCGCGGCCGTGGACGGTGCATCGATCGGCATGGGCACCGTGATGCTGTTCCATTGCGACTATGTGCTGGCCTCGAACGCGGCAACCTTCTCCGCGCCCTACATCCATCTCGGGCTCGTGCCGGTCGGCGCGTCCAGCCTCTTGATGCCGAACACGATGGGCTACCAGCGCGCCTTCGCCATGCTGGTGATGGGGCGGACTTTTACGGCCGCGGAAGCGCATGCCGCCGGCTTCGTCAACACCGTGGTCTCGCCGGGACATACCGAGGTCGAGGCGCGCAAGGTGGCGCGCGATATCTGCCGGCTGCCCGCCGAAGCGGTCGCGACCTCGCGCAAACTGCTCCGCGTCGCATCCGAGGAGCTCACCCGCCGTATCGACCAGGAGGCCCATTTGTTCGGCGAGCGGCTGAAGTCGGAAGAAGCCACCGCCGCGTTCAACGCGTTCGCGAGCAGAAAGAAGAAAAAGTAGGCTGTCGTCCGGCGCAGCGCCGCGGAATGACGGCGAGAACTTTCGTGAAATCTTCGTGCGGACCGACTAGTCTGGTTTCATGCAACATGTTCTCCGCCTGACCGTCTTCGCGCTCGCGCTCGCCGCCCTGCCCGCGTCCGCCCAAACCGCCGCACCCGTCGAGCTGCGCATCCTCGCGATCAACGATTTCCACGGCAATCTGCGCCCGCCGCCGGGCGGCATCCGGATCAGTGATCCCGAGGACAAGTCCAGGAAGGTGATGGTGGCGGCCGGCGGTGCCGAATACATGGCGACGCTGGTGAAGCAGCTGCGCGAGGGACACAAGAACACGATCTTCGTCGCCGCCGGCGACCTGATCGGCGCAAGCCCGTTCCTGTCGGCGATGTTCCACGACGAGCCTTCGATCGAGTCGCTCTCGATGATGGGGCTCGCGATCACCTCGGTCGGCAATCACGAATTCGACGAGGGCAAGACCGAGCTGTTGCGGATGCAGAACGGGGGCTGTCATCCCGTCGACGGCTGCCAGGGGCCGCACCCCTTCACGGGCGCCAAATTCCGCTATCTCGCGGCGTCCACCATCGAGACCGCGACCGGCAGGAGCGTGCTGCCGCCTTACGAGATCAGGGAGTTCGAAGGCATCCCCATAGCCTTCATCGGGCTGACCTTGAAGGACACCGCGGGCATCGTCTCGCCATCGGGCATCACGGGTCTTGAATTCCGCGACGAAGCCGAGACGGTGAACGCGCTGGTGCCGCAGCTGAAGGCGCGTGGGGTCGAGGCGATCGTGGTGCTGATCCACCAGGGCGGCGAGCCGGCTGGCGACTACAACGAATGCCCTGCCATCACGGGGCCGATCGTCGACATCGTGAAAAAATTCGATCGCGCCGTCGACGTCGTCGTCAGCGGCCACACTCATCGTGCTTATGTCTGCGATATTGACGGGCGGCTCGTCACCAGCGGGGACAAATACGGGACGCTGGTCACCGCGATCGACCTCAAGCTCGATCCGGCGACGCGCGACATCGTCAGCGCCAGAGCCGAGAACGTCCTCGTCGCCAATGCCTCGCTGCCTAAGGATCCCGAGCAGACCGCACTGATCGACGCCTACGACAGGCTTTCGGCGCCGATCGCCAATCGCCCGGCTGGATCGGTGACGCAGACGCTGTCACGCGTGCCGAACGACGCCGGCGAAAGCCCGCTCGGCGACGTCATTGCGGACGCGCAGCTCGCCGCGACCAGGGACGCCAAGGACGGCAGCGCCGTCATCGCGCTCACCAATCCCGGCGGTATCCGCACCGACATCGTCCCGAAGGAGAACGGCGCGATCACCTTCGGCGACGTTTTCGCCAGCCAGCCGTTCCGCAACCGGCTCGTCACCATGACGCTCACGGGCAGCCAGCTCAAGGACATGCTGGAGCAGCAATGGCTCGATCCGAAGCGGCCGCGGATTCTCCAGGTCTCGAACGGGTTCAGTTACGCCTGGGATGCGGCGAAGCCATTCGGCGAGCGCGTGATCAACGAGAAGATGACGCTCAATGGCAGGCTGATCGAAGCCGGAAGCGGCTACCGCGTCACCCTCAACGATTACCTCGCAGTTGGCGGCGACGGCTTTACGGTCGCCAAACAAGGCACGGGGCCGCAATATGGCGGCTACGACGCCGACGCGCTGTTCGCGTTCTTCAGGGCGCACGGACCGATCGGGCCGCTGCCGCTGAGCCGCATCCTGCGCGTGAATTGATCCGGATCAAACGGGCCGGTTCGGGACACCCTTTGCCATTCCCGGGGGAACGCATAGATTGGGTTTTGCATTTGCGTTTTGGCGCCGGATGCGCCAAGCGACGTCGAGAGCCCGCATCCCATGAGGCCGACTGATGAGTACGCTTCTCCTCTCCCACAAGGCCTGCCTCGACCACGTCACGCCGCCGGGACACCCTGAAAGGCCGGACCGCCTGCGCGCGGTGGAGGAGGCGCTGTCGCATGAGCGCTTCCAGTTCCTGGTGCGCGACCAGGCGCCGGAGGGCGATCTCGATCTCGTCACGCTCTGCCACAACGAGCACTACGTCACGGAGCTGCGCCACATCGCGCCGACCAGCGGACAGGTCTATATCGATGGCGACACCTCGATGTCGCCGGGCACGTGGGAAGCGGTGATGCGCGGCGTCGGTGGCGCGGTCGCGGCGACCGAAGCGGTGATGAATGGCGAGCATCGCAACGCCTTCGTCGCGGTGCGCCCGCCCGGCCACCACGCCGAGATCGGCAAGCCGATGGGCTTCTGCTTCTTCGACAACGTCGCCATCGCCGCGCGCCACGCGCAGCGCAAATACGGCATCAAGCGCGCGGCCATCGTCGATTTCGACGTGCATCACGGCAACGGCACGCAGGACATCTTCTGGTCGGACCCGACCGTGATGTACTGCTCGACGCACCAGATGCCGCTGTTTCCGGGCACCGGTGCCAAGAGCGAGCGCGGCGACCATGACACCATCGTCAACGCGCCGCTCGCCTCCGAGGACGGCGGGCCGGAATTCCGCATCGCGTTCGAAAGTTTGATCCTGCCGCAGCTCGAAAAATTCAGCCCGGAGCTGCTCGTCATCTCTGCCGGCTTCGACGCGCATTATCGCGATCCGCTGGCGTCGCTGAATTTGCGCGCGGAGGATTATGCCTGGGTGACGCGCAAGCTGATGGACCTCGCCGACAAGACCGCCGGGGGGCGCGTTGTTTCTGTGCTCGAGGGCGGCTACGACCTGCAAGGACTGAAAGAATCTGTTACGGCGCATGTCGGCGCCCTGATGGGCGCCTGACACACCCGCCACATTGCGCCCGCAAAACTTTGCTTTCTCCGACATGAAGCGAATCGGGCAATCGGAAACTTATATGGCCGAAAATACCCAAATCGACATCTCCAGGCTGACCTTCGAACGCGCCATCGAGGAGCTCGAAACCATCGTGAAGCGGCTCGAGGACGGCAAGGTGCCGCTCGAGGAATCCGTGACGATCTACGAGCGCGGCGAGGCCCTGAAGCGCCGCTGCGAGGAGTTGCTGCGCCAGGCCGAGGCGCGCGTCGACAAGATCACCACCGATGCCAGCGGCCAGGCCACCGGCACCGCGCCGCTCGACGTCCAGTAAGGGCCGCCTTCAAAGCCGCCTATCTCACGCAGCGGGCACCGGCAATTTTTCATGATCGCACGCCGCCGTCGGCGTTGCTGCTGCTGCTTGATTCAAGCGAACCGGCACTCTGGAGATCACGGAACCTCCCGCAGAGGGCCCCTCGCCCTCCCAAATCCGTCTAAAAATAGCTTCCGCACGCCAAAAACCTTGCCGAGGAACCGGGCAAGCTTGGAACCCTTCCGCTGGCGCTGGGATTAACCACTCTGGCCCGGGGGTTGCAGGTGCATGCCCGTAATCGGCCCAGCGGGTTGGCTTTGGCCCAAGCTTTGGTGTAAAGCTGCGCGGAGTGTGGCTTTTTGTAAGCCTTGCGTAGGCACTGATTACCGACGACAAGCGCTTCAAACTGCTGATGAATTGGCTGGGATGGACGAAGCCGATCTAAGTGACAGGGATCACAGAGACTGAACCGGAGAGCACTTAAGCTCACCTAAGCTTGAAGACGGGGCTTTGCCCCATGCAGGTGGCTCCGACGGTTTAAGGACTCGCGCTGCGCCGATATTGAGCAAACCCATCGCGCACCGGAACAATCTTCCGGCGCTGACAAATTGGAAATCGCCGTGAACGCATATAGTAAAACGCCGCTTCTCGACACCATCCGGACGCCGGACGACCTGCGCAGGCTCAAGGTCGAGCAGGTTCGCCAGGTCGCCGACGAGCTGCGTCAGGAGACCATCGATGCCGTCTCGGTGACCGGCGGTCACTTCGGCGCAGGCCTCGGCGTGGTCGAGCTCACCACTGCGATTCATTACGTCTTCGACACCCCGCGCGACCGTCTGATCTGGGACGTCGGCCACCAGGCCTATCCGCACAAGATCCTCACCGGCCGGCGCGATCGCATCCGTACCCTGCGCACCGGCGGCGGCCTGTCCGGCTTCACCAAGCGCAGCGAGAGCGATTACGATCCGTTCGGCGCCGCGCATTCCTCGACCTCGATCTCCGCCGGCCTCGGCATGGCCGTCGCGCGCGACCTCTCCGGTGGCAAGAACAACGTTATCGCCGTCATCGGTGACGGCGCGATGTCGGCGGGCATGGCCTACGAGGCCATGAACAATGCGGGGGCGATGAACTCGCGCCTGATCGTCATCCTCAACGACAACGACATGTCGATCGCACCGCCGGTCGGCGCGATGAGCGCCTATCTGTCGCGGCTCTACTCCGGCAAGACCTATCGCACGCTGCGCGATGTGGCCAAGCAGATCAACCAGCGCCTGCCCAAGATCCTCGCCAACCGCGCCAATCGCGTCGAGGAATATTCCCGCGGCTTCATGATGGACGGCGGCACGCTGTTCGAGGAGCTCGGCTTCTATTACGTCGGCCCGATCGACGGCCACAACCTCGACCATCTCCTGCCCGTGCTCAAGAACGTGCGCGACATGGAGACCGGCCCGATCCTGCTCCACGTCGTGACGCAGAAGGGCAAGGGCTACGGCCCGGCGGAAGCCTCCGCCGACAAGTACCACGCGGTGGTCAAGTTCGACGTCGCGACCGGCACCCAGGCCAAGTCCAAGCCGAACGCGCCGGCCTATCAGAACGTGTTCGGCCAGAGCCTCGTCAAGGAAGCGGAGAAGGACGACAAGATCGTCGCCATCACCGCGGCGATGCCGTCCGGCACCGGCGTCGACATCTTCAACAAAGCGTTCCCGGACCGCACCTTCGACGTCGGCATTGCCGAGCAACACGCGGTGACGTTCGCCGCCGGTCTCGCCACCGAAGGCTACAAGCCGTTCTGCGCGATCTACTCGACCTTCCTGCAGCGTGGCTACGACCAGATCGTGCATGACGTCGCGATCCAGAGCCTGCCCGTGCGCTTCGCCATCGACCGCGCCGGCCTCGTCGGCGCCGACGGCGCCACCCATGCCGGCTCGTTCGACAACGCCTATCTCGGCTGTCTGCCGAACATGGTGATCATGGCGGCGGCCGACGAAGCCGAGCTGGTGCACATGGTCGCAACCCAGGTCGCGATCAACGATCGTCCGAGTTCCCTGCGCTATCCGCGCGGCGAAGGCCGCGGCATCGAGATGCCCGAAATCGGCGTTCCGCTCGAGATCGGCAAGGGCCGCATCGTCCGCGAGGGCAGCAAGATCGCCCTGCTCTCCTTCGGCACGCGCCTTGCCGAATGCGAGAAGGCCGCCGACGAGCTCGCGGCCCACGGCCTTTCGACCACGATCGCGGATGCGCGCTTCATGAAGCCGCTGGACACCGAGCTGGTGCTCAAGCTCGCGCGCGACCACGAGATCCTGATCACGATCGAGGAAGGCTCGGTCGGCGGTTTCGGCTCGCATGTCGCGCAATACCTGACCGACCAGGGCGCGCTCGACAGCGGCCTGGTGCGGTTCCGCACCATGGTGCTGCCCGACGTGTTCCAGGACCACGACACCCCGGCGGCGATGTACGGTCGTGCCGGTCTCGACGCCAAGGGCATCGTCGCCAAGGTGTTCGAGGCGCTCGGCAAGGACGTCAAGGCCGAGACGGTCAAGCTCGCCTAACAGCGAGCTTCGACCTTCCGCGAAGCAGCTCTGATGAAAATCTATCTGGCAGGCCCCGACGTGTTCCTGCCAGATGCGGTCGAGATCGGCCGGGAGAAGGTCGCGATCTGTGCCGCGCACGGCCTTACCGGCCTCTATCCCCTCGACAACGACATCGACCTCGCCGCTCCCGACGCCTCGCGGCGGATCTTTTGCGGCAACGAGGCGATGATGGACGCGGCCGATGCGATCATCGCCAACCTCACGCCGTTCCGCGGCGCCAGCGCCGATCCCGGCACCATCTACGAGCTCGGCTACATGGCCGGCCGCCGCAAGTTTTGCCTCGCTTATTCCAACGACGGCGCCGCCTATGCCGACCGCCTCAGCCGCTTCATGGACGTGACGTCCGAGGACGGGCGGCTGGTCGACGCGCAGGGGCTGACGGTCGAGGATTTTGGCCTCGTCGACAATCTCATGATGATCCACGCGCTGGAACTGCATGGCTGCCCGCTGGTGACGCCGGCGCAGATGCCGATCGACGTCTGGCACGATCTGGCCGCGTTCGAGGCTTGCGTCCGGATGGCGGCCGCGCGATTGATCGCTACATAAGCGCCTCTGGCGTCTTCGGAGAGATGATGTCCCCTGCCCGCAAGCGCGCGGATGTTCTGCTGGTCGAGCGCGGCCTGTTCGAGAGCCGGGCGCGGGCGCGCGCGGCGATCGAGGCCGGCCTCGTCACCGCCGACGACAAGCAGGTCGCAAAGCCGTCGGAGACCATCGCCGAGGACGCCGTGATCCAGGCCGAGCCCGCGTACCCCTACGTCTCCCGCGGCGGCGTCAAGCTCGCCGGCGCGCTGGAGCGCTACCCAATCGAGATCGAGGACCATGTCTGCCTCGACGTCGGCGCGTCCACCGGCGGATTTACCGAGGTGCTGCTGGCGAACGGCGCGAGTCTCGTCTTTGCCGTCGATGTCGGCACCAGCCAGTTGCATCCCTCGCTGCGCGGTCACTCCAAGATCGTGTCGATGGAAGAGACCGACATCCGCGCCTATGACGGCAAGCGTTTGCCGGCGCGGCCCGATGTCGTCGTGATCGACGTCAGCTTCATCTCGCTCAAGACGGTGCTGCCCGTGGCGCTGTCGCTGGCGGCCGCGCCGATGAGCCTGCTGGCACTGATCAAGCCGCAATTCGAGGCGGACCGGAAGCACAACAAGAAGGGCATCGTCCGCGACGCCGCCGTGCACCGCGAGATCTGCGACGACATCGCCGCCTTTGCGGCCTCGCTCGGCTGCACCGATATCGAGGTGTTCCCGTCGGCGATCACCGGCGGCGACGGCAACATCGAATTCTTCCTGGGCGCGCGCCGTGGTTGAGCGCGTGACGATCGATCACGTCGGCCATCGCGGCGACGGCGTCTCGCTCGACGCTAGTGAAGCCATCTATGTGCCCTATACGCTCGGCGGCGAGACCGTCGAGGTCGATCACGTCGTCGGCAACCATCCTGATCGCCGCAAGCTGCTGGCGGTGGATGTCGCCAGCCCCGAGCGCGTCGCGCCGTTCTGTCCGCATTTCGGGGTGTGTGGCGGCTGCGCGATCCAGCACTGGGCGGCTGAACCGTATCACGCCTGGAAGCGCGGCATCGTGGTCGAGACCCTGGCCCAGGCCGGCATCGACTGCGAGGTGGCGCCGCTGGTCGATGCCCATGGTGCGGGACGCAGGCGCATGACGCTGCACGGCCGGTTCGGCACCCATGACATCCTCAAGGTCGGCTTCTCGGCTGCGAGCTCGCACGATGTCATCCCGATCGATCGCTGCCCGATCCTCGATCCCGGGCTCGAGGGCGCGCTCGATGCCGGTTGGGCGCTCGCCGAACTGCTGACGTCCAAAATGCTGGTGACGAAGCCGCTGGACATCCAGGTGACCGCGACCGCCAACGGTCTCGACGTGGACGTGCGCGGCTCCGGCCCGCTGCCAACGCCGCTCGTGACGGCGCTGTCGCGCGTCGCCGAGCAGCATCGCCTGGCACGGCTGACACGGCACGGCGAACTGGTGCTGCAACGCCTGCCACCGACCCTGCAGATGGGCCGCGCCGAAGTGACGCTACCGCCGGGCTCGTTCCTGCAGGCCACCGTCGCCGGCGAAGCGACGCTTGCGTCGCTGGTCGCGGAGCGCATCGGCAAGGCCAAGAACGTTCTCGACCTCTTCTGCGGTGTCGGGCCGTTTGCGTTGCGGCTCGCCGAAAAGGCCCGCGTCACCGCCCATGACAATGACGCCGGCGCCATTGCAGCGCTCGAAAAAGCCGCGCGCACACCGGGCCTCAAGCCGATCAAGGCCGAGCCGCGCGACCTGTTCCGCCGTCCCCTGGTGGCGCCGGAGCTGCGCGATTTTGACGCTGTCGTGTTCGACCCGCCGCGCCAGGGCGCACAGGCGCAGGCCTTGAAGCTCGCCGCGAGCAAGGTGCCGGTGGTGGTCGCGGTCTCCTGCAATGTCGCGACCTTTGCTCGCGATGCGCGGCTGCTGATCGATGGCGGCTACAAGATTGACGTAGTCGTGCCGGTGGATCAGTTCCGCCACACGCCGCATGTCGAGCTGGTTGCGAAGTTCACGCGCTAGTTAGCGCCGAAGGCCACTCAACGCCGGCGACTCGCCGGGCAGCATGTTCGATCTGAGATCGCTATCCATGCGGCCCGAGTCCTGCTGGGTGAAGCCGGCGCCGAACGACAGGCTGAGGTTGGAGGTCGGCTTGAACTCGACACCCGCAAATGCGCTGTAGCCGGGCGAGGCGCTGGAGGTGAGCGGCGCAAGCGAGCTGCCGATGCCGTTGCCGTATTTCAGGGTGTCGAAACCGGCAAAGAACGTGACGGGCATGCCGCCCGCGGTCTTGGTGTTGTAGCCGAATTGCGTGCTGTCGTAGGAGAGCGCGCTGAAATTGCCGCTCAGTCCGGCCGGGCTGAGGCCGCTCCAATTGAGATTGCCATGCTGGCTGCCGACAAAGAAGCCGTTCGCAAAATTGCTGCGGCCGCTTGCGTCGGCGCCATTGAAGCTCGGGAAATTGCCGTAGCTGTCGGCGCTCTGGCCGGCAACGCCGCCGAAGCCGAAAGGTCCGCCGGGGATCCAATATTGCAGGGGTGCGCCTTGCGCATGAGCCGGCGCTTCGCCGAGGCAGAGCAGGGCAAGAAAAACCGCGAGACCGCAAGAGCGTGTAAGCCTGGACATCCAAATAACCGTCGAAAAGCTTGCGAATTATACCCACCAGACAGCATGAATGCCAGCATAGCGACACCAGTCTTCCCTTGAGTTCCGGGATCACGTTTTCCTGCCAGTTTGAACTTCCCGCATGCCGGATTGACCCACCTAAGGGGGCGCGTCAGCACGGAGGCTGTCATGGAGGTCAATTCCGACAGGTTGAATGCCTTTATGGGCAAGATGGTCACCGAATTCGGGGCAGCGATGAATGCGTCGCTGGTCCTGCTCGGGGACAAGCTCGGTCTCTACCGTACCCTTGCCGCCAAGGGACCGATGAACTCGTCCGAGCTCGCAAGCGCCACCGGGACGGCGGAGCGCTACGTCCGCGAATGGCTCGCGAGCCAGGCGGCATCCGGCTACATCGAATACGATTCCGCTTCGGCAAAATTCTCGATGCTGCCGGAGCAGGCGATGGCGCTTGCCGATGAGGACAGTCCGGTGTTCCTCGGCGCGTTCGGCAATGTCATTGCCTCGGCGTTTCTCGACGAGCCGAAGGTCTCGGACGCGTTCAAATCCGGCAAGGGCGTCGGTTGGAACCGGCGCAGCGAGTGCCTGTTCTGCGGCACCGCACGCTTCTTCCGGACCGGGTACATGCATCATCTGGTGCAGGAATGGCTGCCCGCGCTCGACGGCGTCGTGGACAAGCTCAAGCGCGGCGCCAAGGTCGCCGATGTCGGCTGCGGGCACGGCGTCTCGACACGGCTGATGGCGGAAGCCTTCCCGAACTCCCGCTTCTACGGCTTCGACTATCACGAGGGTTCGATCGAGGCCGCGCGAAAGGCGGCCACCGAAGCCAGATTGGGCGACCGGGTCAGCTTCGCTGTTCATTCCGCCAAGACCTATCCGGCCGAGGGCTATGATCTCGTCTGCTTCTTCGATTGCCTGCATGACATGGGCGATCCCGTCGGCGCCATCGGCCACGTGCGCGAGACCATGGCAAAGGACGGCACCTGCATGCTGGTCGAGCCGTTCGCAGGCGACCGCCTCGAGGACAATCTCAACCCGGTCGGGCGGGTCTATTATGCGGCGTCGACCATGATCTGCACGCCGGCCTCGCTCGACCAGGAGGTGGGCCTCGCACTGGGCGCGCAAGCCGGCGAGGCAAGGCTGCGCAAGGTCGCGCGAGAGGGCGGACTGACGCGCTTCCGCCGCGCAGCTGAAACGCCCTTCAATCTGATTCTGGAGGCGCGGATCTGATCTTCCCCATTCCGGCGCGTGGCTGCGGTATATGGCCATGCCGATGCTGCAGCCACGCCTGGCGCCGACATCCTTGCCTCGCTCGCGCGGCAACGTAAGCTGGCCGCCGCAAATGATCGGTAATGGCGCTTTGGCGCCCGCGTGCGACGTCTTGCGTCAGATCGACCGGCACTTGAAGGCGCTGACGCGGTCCAGCGAGCAGCAGCCGTGATCGGCTATGCCGTCCTGTCCACCGTGGACGACGTATCCGCCGGCGGATATTTCGTCACGGGCACCATGAATGACTTGTTGCCGACCTGGTAGATGATCTTGCCATTCTGCCCGTCGTCGGTCGCAATCTGCGCCTGCCCGAACATGATGACGTTCTTGTAGACGGTGCCGGTGCCCTGACGGGTGACGCCATCGGTGGTGACGCTGACCTGCGCTTCGTTGCCGTTGACGCCGAGCACCCTGAAGCTCGCGCTCTTGCCATTGTCACTTGAATAGCCACCCCAGCTTCCCATCAGACGGCTGTCCGAGGCCGGCGGCGCCTGCTTGTCCAGCGTCGCGGTCTGCTTGCCAGCGCCCGCGGAGGATAACAGCACCAAACTCTTGCCGTCTTTGGTGCCGACCGTGATGTTACCGAAGGTGAGAAGCGAACCGGCGACCTCGCCAAAGCCGCGCTCGGTGTGCCCGTTATGGGTGTACTCGACCTGCGCCCGGGCACCGCGGATGTTCACGACCTTGAAGCCGACGGGCTGGTTGTTGCCCGCCCAATTGCCCTTCCAGTCACCGAGCAGGGCGCTCTGGTGATACACCCGCTCGTTGGCGGGCGAAATCTGGCTGGTGCTCGATGAGACGATGGCCATTGGATTGCTCGGCGGATTTGTCTGACAGGCCCGCTTGGTTCGCGCCCCGACAGGAACGTCAGAACAGTATCCGGAAACAATTGGAAGCAGCCGATTAGGGCCACGCAACAGTTAACGCATGGTTAAAATTCCATCGCGGGCAAATAGGGCAAAAGGTCTCGTCCGGGGGCCGCGCTCAGCGACCCCAGCGGTCTGACCAGATCTTCTCGCCGATCATGCAGTTCACACGCGGCTCCCTGTCCTTCTCCGCAACGCGCATCACCGGGCGCTCCGGCATACGGCCTGCAACCTCCATCAAGAGCTTGGTGCGGATGGCTTCCTTGAACTTCTCGCGATCCTTGATCGTGATGACAAAGGAACCGGGGCCGCCGATGACACAATCTTCATAGTAGAAGTCGAGATTGTCGATATCCATGGTCGAATAGGACGGCTCCTTGACCATGATCGGGAGGCCGTTGATCACGATGCCCTTCTCGATCGCCGCGTCCCGCGCAATCGTGACCGGAGTGCCATTGTTGTTGGGACCGTCGCCGGAAATATCGATCACACGGCGCAAGCCCCGATAGGGATCCTCGTCGAACAGCGGCATCGCGAAACTGATCGCGCCGGAGATCGAAGTGCGCGAGGCGCGCCGGATCGGCGTCTTCAGGATTTCGGCGGCGACGGCATCGGCGGTCTCCGGTCCGTCGATCAGGCGCCAGGGAATGATGATCTTCTGGTCGGTCGAGGCGGCCCACTCGAAATAGGTCACCGCGATCCGGCCGTTCGGGCCCAGCTTCAGCGCCTGCAGGAATTCCTTCGACTGGATCGCCTGCGCATAGCCTTCGCGCTGGATCGCGAGCTCGTCCATGTCCATGGAGTAGGAGACGTCGACAGCGAGGATCAGCTCGACATCGACCGTCTGCGCGTCCCTGTCGGCTGCTTGCCGTTGCGGCTGAATTTTAGGCGACTCAAATTTGGGTCCTGGTGCCGCGATGCCCGCGACGTCCCCTCCGGCAAACATGCCGGTCACCAGCACAGCCCCGATCGAGAACAGCAAGCGCATCGCAGCCTCCCGTCGTATGACGCGATGGTGACATGCAATCGCCTTGCCGCAAAGTCCGAAGATCGCTTGCGCTTCACATTCCAGTTAGGGATTTGCGCGTTGGGATCTGCGGGTCGGGAATTGCGAAGCATTACGCAAAGCTGCCGCCATGTTGCCGCGCTCGCGCCGCTGACTGCGCGATCGCTGGCACGGGTATGCCGTCATGCGCCATGCGCCCCGGAAGAACGGGCCACTAGACAGAGCACCCTCGCCCATTTGTCCGGCGCCATTTCCATGCTAGGCTGGCGACACAGATGGGGATGGAGTCCCCCGACAACCGCCCGGCGGCCTGTGACCGTAATGGGCTGATGACTCCTGCTTGAGGAGGGGCAATTTCTAAGCCTTTGCCTTCGGTGGGAGCATGGACAAACCCGCCGCTGGCGGGTTTTTTGTTGCCTGGACGCGAAGGCCAAGGAGAGGTCAAGCAGAGGTCAAGCAGAGGCCGAGGAGAAGTCCTGGACGTGACGACGACAACACCGAATGCTGCACGTGCGGGGCTGCCCAGGGGAATCTGGGTGCTCGGTTTCGTCTCGATGCTGATGGACGTCTCTTCCGAGATGATCCACGCGCTGCTGCCGGTCTATCTCGTCACCGTGCTCGGCGCCTCCACGCTCACCGTCGGCTTCATCGAGGGCATTGCCGAGGCGACCGCCTCGATCACGAAGATCTTCTCCGGCGCGTTGTCCGACTGGCTAGGCCGGCGCAAATTGCTCGCCGCGCTGGGCTACGGACTCGCCGCGCTGACAAAACCGCTATTCCCGCTTGCCCCCAGCGTCGGATGGCTGGTTGCCGCGCGCTTCATCGACCGCGTCGGCAAGGGCATTCGCGGCGCGCCGCGCGATGCGCTGATCGCCGATATCGCACCCATCGGCCTGCGTGGCGCGAGCTTCGGCCTGCGGCAGTCGCTCGACACTATCGGTGCCTTCGTCGGGCCGCTCATGGCGATCGGCCTGATGTGGTGGACGGCGGACAATTTTACGATGGTGTTCTGGGTGGCCGTGCTGCCGGGCTTCCTGTCGTTCGGACTGATCGCGTTCGCGGTGAGCGAGCCGGAGCCGGACCCTGGCCGGGAGCCCTCAAGGAATCCACTGAATACCGCCGCGGTGCGCCAGCTCGGGTCCGTATACTGGCGCGTGGTCGCGGTTGGCGTCGTGTTCACGCTGGCGCGCTTCAGCGAGGCCTTCCTGATCCTGCGCGCGCAGAACATCGGGCTCAATGCGATGTGGGTGCCGGCCGTGCTGGTGCTGATGAACATCGTCTATGCGTTGTCGGCCTATCCGGCCGGCGTGCTCTCGGACCGGATCAACCGCACCGGCCTGCTCGCGCTCGGCCTCGTCTTCCTCGCCGGCGCCGATCTTGCGCTCGCGCTGCTGCCAAACCTTGGGGGCCTCGCCCTCGGCGTCGTGCTGTGGGGACTGCATATGGGGTTGACGCAAGGCCTGCTCTCGGCCCTCGTCGCCGACGCGGCGCCACCGAGCCTGCGCGGCACCGCGTTCGGCTATTTCAACCTGTTCACCGGCCTTGCCTTGCTGGCCGCAAGCGTGATCGCCGGCGCCTTGTGGGATGCCTATGGTCCGGCCGGCACGTTCCTGGCGGGGCTCGGCTTCGCGCTGGTCGCGCTCGTGGGACTATTCGCCGTCGGCGGCGGGCTGGCAACGGAGGAGAAACGATGACGGGGGGCTGTTCGCCGTGCTGAGCGGAGTGCTTGCGATCATGATCGGCAGCATGCTCGGCGGCTGCGCGCGCTATTTCATCTCCGGCGCGATCGCCCGGCGGCTGGGCGAGACGTTTCCGTGGGGCACCGTGACCATCAACGTCACTGGCGCCTTTCTGATCGGCATTTTTGGCGCATTGGCGACCCATCCCGGCTCGGCCTTCGCCGCGCCCGATCCATGGCTGTTCGCGGTCACCGGCTTTCTTGGCTGCTACACCACGGTGTCCTCGTTCAGTCTGCAAACGCTGACGCTGGCGCGCAACGGCGAGGCGATGCACGCGCTCGGGAATGTCGCGGTCTCGGTCGTGCTCTGCCTCGCGGCCGTCAGTTGCGGCTTCCTCCTCACGGACACTCTGGCAGGCTAGAGGCAGATGAAGTCCCCCTCCTTTGCCGATCGCTGGCGCACCGCGACGCTCTATGCCTGGATTGCCGCCGGCAGCATGGTCGGCGGGCTGACGCGCTATCTGGTCGGGCTTGCGCTCGACACCGGGCCCGGCTTCCCGGTCGCGACGCTGTTCATCAACGCCACGGGCTCACTGATGATCGGCTTCTACGCGACGCTGACCGGGCCCGACGGCCGCCTGCTGGCCCGGCCCGAGCACCGGCAGTTCGTCATGACCGGGTTCTGCGGCGGCTACACGACCTTTTCGACCTTCAGCCTGGAGACTTTCCGCCTGCTCCACGGCGGCATGAAATATACGGCGCTCGCCTATATCGCGGCATCCGTCATTTGCTGGCTGGTGTCGGTATGGGCAGGCCATATGATAGCCAGCGGCACCAACCGCTTGCGAAGGAGCTAATCATGCAGATCCCCAATCAGGCAGTTTCGCTCCGGATCTTCATTGGCGAGAACGACCATTTCGACGGCAAGCCGCTCTATGAAGCGATCGTGATGACGGCGCGCGAGCGGCATCTGGCCGGCGCCACCGTGCTGCGCGGCCCCATGGGCTTCGGCAAGTCGAGCCGGCTCCATACTTCGAAGATTCTGCGGCTCTCGGAAGACCTGCCGCTGCTGATCGAGATCGTCGACAGCGAGGACAACATCAATGCATTCCTGCCCATCCTGGATGGCATGATGTCGAGCGGCCTGATCACCTTGGAGAAGGTGCAGGTCCTGCAATATGGTGAGAAGGCCGCGCGCTGAGCGCGCCGGCAGGAACCCGAGCCCGCCATATCCGGGAGGCGGAATGAACGATACCGTTGTCAAACCGAAAACCAGGACGAAGACCAAGGTCGAGCGGCCGAAGCTGCATAAGGTCATCCTGATCAACGACGACTTTACGCCCCGCGAATTCGTCACGATGATCCTCAAGGCCGAGTTCCGGATGACCGAGGATCAGGCCTACAAGGTGATGATCACCGCCCACAAGCTCGGCGCCTGCGTGGTCGCGGTTTTCACCAAGGACGTCGCCGAGACCAAGGCTACCCGCGCAACGGATGCCGGCCGCACCAAGGGCTATCCGCTGCTGTTCACGACGGAGCCGGAGGAGTAGCGCTCAGCGACCAGCGCCGGTGCTTCATCCGTCAGCCCATACACGCGCTGCGCCTTTGAAAAGCCCGCGATCGGGAATTCGCCGAGTTCGTGCCAGTCGCGGCGGCAGACATTGGCGAACATTTCCGAGGCCACGACGGTCCGCCCCAGGCGACCGGTGATCTTCTCGAGCCTGGCGGCAAGGTTCACGGCGGGACCGATGCAGGTGAAGTCGAGGCGATTGCCGCCACCGATATTGCCGTAGAGGATGTTGCCGACGTGGAGCGCAACGCCGAAGCGGAAGCGCTCGACGACATCGCCGACAGGGTACGCGAGCGCCTCGACGCTGGCGCGGGATTCGCGCGCCGCCTCCAGCACCCGCGTGCAGACATGCGCGGCATCGCCGACATATTCGTCGATGGGGAATACCGCGAGCAGGCCGTCGCCCATGAATTTCAGCACCTCGCCGCCATGGCCGCGGATCGCGGCGACCTGGCAGTCGAAATAATGGTTGAGGATCTCGACCACGGTCTCGGCCGGCAGCCGGTCCGACAGTGCGGTGAAGCCGCGCAGATCGGAGAGCCAGATCGCAGCCTGCATGGTGTCGTTGTGGCCGCGGCGGATCTGACCGCCAAGGATGCGCGCTCCGGCACGATTGCCGACATAGGTGTCGAGCAGCATCTCGGCGGTGCGGCGCAGGCTGATGATCTCAGTGATGCGCGCGAGCGGTTTGATGATGCTGTGAATCGCCGCGATGTGTTCATCGGTGAATCCGCCTGGATGGCGCGTGGTCCAGCTCGTCGCGTGGACCGAGCCGTCGAGAAACTGCATTGGCGTCGCGACGTAGTCGGTTACGCCTTCGGCACGCATATCGTCGAAAAAAGGGAAATGCTTGCTGCCGGGATCGTCCATGCGTCCGCGCACCTCAAGTCCCTGCTCGAACACGACCCGCAGCGGACTTCTGGCGAATTCCGGCGTCTCCAGGATCTCGAAATCGACCGTGCCGATCTCGACCTCCTCGCCCTCCCGCCAGATGAAGTTGCGACCGAAAATTTCGGGATGCAGCGTGCGGATGAAGATGCCGAACCGCCATAGCGGCAGACCGGCTGCGACCATCCGTTCGCAGGCTTCCGCCGTCATCTCGGCCGGGGTCTTCGACGACCAGGCGCCGTCGATCAGCCAGCTGGTGATGCGTTGGAGCTCGGAACTTTCCATGCGCGCATTTGCGGACGAAGTTGTGGGATCGTCAAGCTGCGCGGTGGGCCAGTGGCGCGATACAAGCGCCTCGCAGAACGCTAGCGCCCGACCTGGCCGCGGTCGCGCAGGAAATGATCCGCCAAAACACAGGCCATCATGGCTTCGCCGACGGGTACGGCGCGGATGCCGACGCAGGGATCGTGGCGGCCCTTGGTCATGATCTCGGTGTCGGCGCCGTTGCGATCGACGGTGAGACGCGGCTGCAGGATCGACGAGGTCGGTTTGACCGCGAAACGCACCACCACCGGCTGCCCTGTGGAGATGCCGCCCAGCACGCCGCCGGCGTGGTTGGAGAGAAAACGCGTGCCGTCATTGCCCGTGCGCATCTCGTCGGCGTTCTCTTCGCCGGTCAATTCCGCCGCGCCAAAGCCGGCGCCGATCTCGACGCCCTTCACCGCGTTGATGGTCATCATCGCGCCCGCCAGATCGGAATCGAGCTTGGCGTAGATCGGCGCGCCAAGGCCAGCCGGCACACCTTCGGCGACGACCTCGATCACCGCGCCGATCGAGGAGCCGCTCTTGCGGATGCCGTCGAGATAGGTCTCGAAGAATGCGGCCTTGTCCTTGTCCGGACAGAAGAACGGATTCTTCGCGATCTCGTCCCAGTCCCACTTCGCGCGGTCGATCTTGTGCGGCCCCATCTGCACCAACGCGCCGCGCACCTTCACATCGGGCAACACCTTTCGCGCGATCGCGCCGGCGGCAACGCGCGTCGCCGTCTCGCGCGCCGAGGAGCGGCCGCCGCCGCGATAATCGCGCAGGCCGTACTTTGCTTCATAGGTGAAGTCGGCATGACCGGGGCGAAACTTGTCTTTGATCTCGGAATAGTCCTTGGAGCGCTGGTCGGTGTTCTCGATCAGGAGCCCGATCGGCGTGCCCGTCGTCACCTGCACGCCGGTCTCCGGATGCGCCATCACGCCGGAGAGGATCTTGACCTGATCCGGCTCCTGGCGCTGGGTCGTGAAGCGCGACTGGCCTGGCCGCCGCCGGTCGAGATCGCCCTGGATATCGGCCTCGACGAGCGGGATCATGGGCGGGCAGCCGTCGACCACGCAGCCGATCGCCACCCCATGGCTCTCGCCGAAGGTCGTGACGCGGAACATGTGGCCGAAGGTGTTGAAGGACATCGCTGCTCGCTGGCTCGGTTCCCGCGTGTGGTAACGCGCGGGGCGCCGGTGGTCAAACCCGCAGCCCCCACGGAGACGGCGAACCGGCTTAACTAAACTTCTCCAGCCGCCCGTCCCGGAACACGTAGACGGCGCCCTGCTCGATGTAGAGTTCGGCGGCTCTCGCCGGCGTCTCCAGGCCGAGTGAAACCATCAGGGCCCGGCAGGTCCCACCATGGGCGACCGCGACGGTGTCGGTCCGGAGCTGCTCGTACCAGGCGCGCACGCGGACCTGCACATCGGCGTAGGTCTCCCCGCCCGCGGGGCCCACCGTCCATTTGTCGGCGAGGCGCCGGGCATATATTTCGGGATCGGAGGCCTCGCTCTCGGCCAGCGTCAGTCCCTCCCAGGTGCCGTAGCCGATCTCGCGCAAGCGATCGTCGAGCGTATAGTCCGCAATCGGCAGTTCGAGCTTGCTCCGCGCCAGTTCCATGGTCTGTCGCGCGCGGCCAAGCGGACTCGACACGTAGGGTAATGCAGCCTTGTCGCGGCCCTCGCGCCTGAACAGGTCGGCGAGAATGCCGCCGGCCTGCACGGCCTGACCGCGACCGCGCGTGTTCAGCGGAATGTCCTTGATACCCTGAAGCCTCCCGAGGGCATTCCACTCGGTCTCGCCGTGGCGAAGGTAATAGATCGTGGGCACGGGCATTGCTGGGTAAAAAGTTAGTCCTTCCCGCCGAACGAAATGTCCGGCGCGTCCGGGCGCTTCATGCCGAGCACGTGATAGCCGGAATCGACGTGGTGCACCTCCCCGGTGACGCCGCGCGAGAGGTCCGAGAGGAAATACAGCGCGCTGCCGCCGACGTCTTCCGTGGAGACGTTGCGCCGCAGCGGCGCGTTGGCCTCGTTCCACTTCAGGATATAGCGGAAATCGCCGATGCCGGACGCCGCGAGCGTCTTGATCGGCCCCGCGGAGATCGCGTTGACGCGGATGTTCTTCTCGCCGAGATCGGCGGCGAGATAACGCACGCTTGCTTCGAGCGCCGCTTTCGCGACGCCCATGACGTTGTAATGCGGCATCCACTTCTCGGCGCCGTAATAGCTGAGCGTGATCAGCGAGCCGCCGTCGGTCATCAGCTTCTCGGCGCGCTGCGCCACGGCTGTGAACGAGTAGCAGGAGATCAGCATGGACTTCGAAAAATTCTCCTGCGTGGTGTCGACGTAGCGGCCGTCGAGCTGCTCGCCATAGGCGATCGCATGCACCAGGAAGTCGATCTTGCCCCACTTCTCCTTCAGCACCGCGAACGCCGCATCGATGGTCGCGGCATCGGTGACGTCGCAATGGCCGAGTACGAGCCCGCCGATCTCGGCGGCAAGCGGCTCGACGCGCTTCTTCAGCGCATCGCCCTGATAGGTGAAGGCGAGCTCGGCGCCGGCCGCGTGACATGCCTTGGCAATGCCCCAGGCGATCGAGCGGTTGTTGGCAACGCCGAGGACCACGCCCCGCTTGCCCTGCATCAGACCTGAATTCTGCGCCATTTTGCTAACGTCCCGTCGAGCTCCCGGTAAGGTTTGGAGGTACACCAGCCCTCCGTGGCGGTACAGTCCTAATACGCGGCGTTAACGCTGTTTCACGCGCCGGAATAGCCGTTCCGCTCGGGTGTTATGATCGTTGTGGCGCTCGCGCCGGACATCAGGACGTCAAGATCGCAATGAGTGCGTTTCGCCAGAGCGTTGAAGCCATGATCCCGGCGTTGCGCCGCTACGCCCGCGCGCTCACGCGCGAGGCGGATGCGGCCGACGATCTGGTGCAGGATACGCTGGTGCGGGCGCTGCGTTCGGAGCGCCTGTTCCTCGGGGGCGACGTCAGGAGCTGGCTCTATACGATCCTGACCAACCTCAACAAGAACCGGCGGCGCTCGCTGGCACGGCGCCCGCAATTCATGCAGCTGACGGAGAACAACCCGGACGCCAGCGGGACCGAAGCCGAAGGGCGCGATATCGAGAGGGCGCTGGCGACGCTCGTCGAGGAGCAACGCTCGGTGCTGCTCCTGGTGATGCTGGAGGGCATGAGCTACCGCGAGGTCGCCGACATCCAGGGCGTGCCGATCGGCACCGTGATGTCGCGCCTGGCACGCGCCCGCGCCCACGTTAAAGCCTCGCTGGAGGGTGAGCGCCCGGCGCTCAGGCGGGTGAAATGATGGCAGGATTGATGCATCGCGCCGGTCGTTTCTCCTGCATGGCATGGGAAGCGGCGCAGTTGAACCACGAAGAACATTTTGGGCCGCAGAGCCAGAGACGATCGATATGAACGACCGCAAGATCCCAGTGACCGAGGACGAACTGCACGCCTATGTCGACGGCGAGTTGCCGGCCGAGCGCCGCGCCGACGTCGAAGCCTGGCTTGCCGCGCAGCCTGAGGATGGCGAGCGCGTGCAGTCCTGGCGCGCCATGGCCGAGATGCTGCACGCCCGCTACGATTCCGTCGCCCAGGAGCCGGTGCCGGCGCGGCTGGAGCTCGAACGGCTGGAGCGCCGCCCGCGGCACTGGCTCTATGGCGCCGCCGCGGCCGTGCTGGTGGCCTTCGTCGCCGGCGGCACCGCCGGCTGGCTGGCGCATGGCGCCGCCAACGCGCCCTCGACCTTCCAGAGTTTTACGACTGACGCACTCGACGCCCACCGCCTCTATGTCGTCGAGGTTCGCCATCCCGTCGAGGTCGGCGGCAACGAGCGCGACCACCTCCAGGCCTGGCTGACCCGGCGCTGCGGCTGGACCGTGTTTGCACCGAACCTGGAGGCGAGTGGACTAAAGCTCGTCGGTGGCCGGCTTTTGCCGGGGCCGAACGGGCCGGCGTCGTTCCTGATGTATGAGGGTGCCTCGGGCGAGCGGTACACGATTTACACCGCCAAGACCGAGAATGGTGCAACGCAGATGCGCTACGCCCGAACGGACAAGGACGGGGCGCTGTTCTGGTCGGAGCGCGGCGTCGGCTACGTCGTCAGCGGTGGCGGCGACCGGGATCGGCTGACCAAAGTGGCGCAGGCGGTCTACGACCAAGCAGAGAAAAGCGGCACCTAGACAACTACGCAAGCGCGGTGCCTCGATTCCGACATTGAAAATTTGGAATGAAGACATCGGCGCGTCTCATTATCGCACCGGATGATCACGCGAAAATGAGCAGCGTTCGATCCGCCGATCGACGCGGGCGGCCTCGATTGGGGTTTTTGGTACCGCGCTGGTCCCCCTCTCGAGGCCGCACCTTTTTATCGGCTGCCCCGCCGGACAGCCGACACGTCGAGCACGTGAGCCAAGAAGAGCTACCACGCCTCGGGCATATGATGAGCATCATCTCGATGGACGACGCTCTCAGTCGTTAGGAGAACCCCTTCACACTTTCTGGATCACGCTTAGCCAAGCCCGCTACGTGGATTGTAGGGGCGTTGGTCCCGCCACTTCTCCATCAATGCTTCAAGCTCGGCGTCGTTCCCGTCCGGTAGCATAATCCTGACAGTGACGAAGAGATCCCCGGTTCCGCCAGCTTTTGGCAGTCCCTTGCCCTTAAGCCGGAAGGTCCGGCCGCTAGAGGTGTTTTGCGGGACCGAAAGCTCCACGGCATTGCCGAGGGTGGGCACGCGGACCTTGCCGCCAAGCACCGCCTCATAAAGCGTGACCGGCAGGTCGATCCGGAGATCGGCGCCCTCGATCTTGAAGAACGGATGCGGCGCGATGCCGATCGTGATCAGGAGATCACCCGGCGGATGGCCCTGGGCGCTCTCGCCCTGTCCCCGCAACCGGATCTGCTGGCCCTCGGTCACGCCGGCCGGAACCTTGACGTTGAGTTCCTTGCCGTTCGGCAGCCGGACGCGCTTCTCGCCACCCTTCACCGCCTCCTCCAGCGAGACGGTCATAGCGACATTGACGTCGAGATCGAGCCCGATCCCGCCGGTGTCGAATTCGAACTGGGCACCGCCGCCGGCCCCGGGGCGCGGACGCGGCCCACCGCCGAACATGCTGTTGAGGATGTCCTCGAACGCGCCGCCGCCCGGACCAGGGCCCGCGCCGCCACCGCGGAACGTATAGCTCTCGAACCCGCCGGGACCCGCGCGACCGCGCGGCCCGCCGCCGCCGGGAAAGCCCTGGAAGCGCGGCTTGCCGTCGGCGTCGATCTCGCCGCGGTCGAATTGCTTGCGCTTGTCCTCGTCGCCGAGGATCTCGTTGGCCGAATTGAGCTCAGCGAAGCGCTCGGCCGCCTTCGGGTCGTTCTTGTTGCTGTCAGGATGGTGCTTCTTAGCAAGCTTGCGATAGGCGCTCTTGATCGCGGCAGCGTTGGCGCTCCGCGGCACCCCCAAGACCTCATAGGGGTCGCGCATCCGTCACGTCTCCTTCAAGAAATCGAATTGTTCAAAGGGCTCCCCGCCCCCAACTGAGCCTCATGTGGGGGGCGAGTGGTATTTTTGCAACTAGCCTGGTGAAGCGATTCCTAGCTCCGCCACGGCTTTAGCGTATGAATCTCCCAACTGCCACGGCTGCTTTGGCAGCCCGCGCCCTGGAGCCAGCTTTCGGTGCTGCCGTTGACGTAGCTCGCCAGGAAGTCGCGGCACTTGCGGCCGTCCTCGGCGGCATAGGATTGCGCGATCGGAGTGACCGAACCGCGCGCCCCGGTTTCCGGATTCTCCCAATGCTGGCTGGAATCCTTGTCGTTCTTGCTGAGGACGTCGGAGGCGGCGTTGCGGGCGAAGGCGAGATCGGTCTCGGTCGGTGCCGCCGCCCTGGCCGGCATTGCGATCGAGCCGGTGAGGTCGCTGTCCTCGGCCTTGGCGTAGGCGCTCTTGTCGTTGCGGGAGAAGCTGCAACCGCCGGTGCCGAGCCCGATCAGAATGATCGTCATGACGAAGCCGGACGGCCGGATCGCCGATAGGCCAACGCGTCCCCATACCCTATATAGGGCGGTAGCAGACAACAGCGCGTTTTGGACCGCAGGACGCAACTCGGACCCCAGACATGACCGACACGACCTCGATGAAACACCAGACACCCTTAACATCCGGTGATTTCACCGCCGCCGACGAGCCGTTTGCGCTGTTCGAGGCCTGGATGAACGAAGCCATCAAGAGCGAGCCGAACGATCCGAACGCCATGGCGCTCGCAACCGTCGATCCCGATGGCCTGCCGGATGTGCGCATGGTGCTGATGAAGGGCTTCGATACCGATGGTTTCGTCTTCTACAGCCACATCGCCAGCCAGAAGGGCCGCGAACTCGCCGCAAATCCTAAGGCGGCGTTACTTTTTCACTGGAAGTCGCTGCGCCGGCAGGTCCGCATCCGCGGCAACGTGACGCCGGTGACCGAGGCCGAAGCCGACGCCTATTTCGCCACCCGCCCGAAACAGGCGCAGATCGGTGCCTGGGCGAGCAAGCAGTCGCAGGAGCTGGAGAGCCGCTTCGCCTTCGAGCAGGCGATCGCCAAGGTCGCCGCCAAGCACATGATCGGCGAGGTGCCGCGGCCGCCGGGCTGGAGCGGCTGGCGCATCACGCCGTCGCGTATCGAATTCTGGCATGACCGCCCATTCCGCCTGCACGACCGCATCGAATTTCGCCGTGACGCGGCCGGCCAGAAATGGTCCAAGACGCGGATGTATCCTTAGTATTTTGTTCGAGCATGATCCCTTCGGAAAACCGCTGCACGCTTTGCGCTAACGCGGCCCTCCGGGTCCGGATCATGCTCCAACCTGAAAGACCTTCATGCCGCAGCCTTCCAACGCGCCGCGCCGCACGCTGCTCCTGACCGGGGCGAGCCGCGGCATCGGCCATGCCACCGTGATCCGTTTCTCCTCGGCCGGCTGGCGCGTGATCACCTGCTCGCGACATCCGTTCCCGGAGGATTGTCCGTGGGATGCAGGCCCTGAGGACCATATCCAGGTCGACCTCGCCACGCCCGCCGATACCACCCGCGCAATCTCCGACATCCGCGACCGTCTCGAAGGCGGGATGCTGCATGCGCTGGTCAACAATGCCGCGATCTCACCGAAGGGCGCCGACGGCTCCAGGCTCGGCTCGATCGACACCGACCTCGACACCTGGACGCATGTGTTCAACGTCAACTTCTTCGCGCCGATCATGATGGCGCGCGGGCTGCTCGAGGAACTGAAGACGGCCAAGGGCTCTGTCGTGAACGTCACTTCGATCGCGGGCTCGCGCGTGCATCCCTTCGCAGGCGCCGCCTACGCCACCTCGAAGGCCGCGCTGGCATCCCTGACGCGCGAGATGGCCTCCGACTTCGGCCGCGTCGGCGTGCGCGTCAATGCGATCGCGCCGGGCGAGATCGACACCTCGATCCTGTCGCCGGGCACCGAGAAGATCGTCGACCAGCAGATCCCGATGCACCGGCTCGGCACGCCCGACGAGGTCGCCAAGATCATCTACGTGCTGTGTACGGACACCAGTTCTTACGTCAACGGCGCCGAGATCCACATCAACGGCGGCCAGCACGTGTAGGCGAAGCATGGGTCGGCCCACCGAACTCGTCACGGTCGAGACCAGCCACGTAGTTGGCGTGGAGGACCTGACGCGGCGCACGCTGACCTATTCGTCGTCATCACCAGATGCGCTGGGCGACAATGTCGAGGCGATGCTACGCGACGTCCGGGAGCACCTGGCTTCTTTCAGCGGCAACGGGGTCGTGGCCGAGACCATCGTCTCGACGGCGCAGATCGTGAAGCGCTAGCTGATTTGCCGAAGGGCGGGAGCAAGGCGATCCAGACAACGCCGCCGCAAGACCTGGATCGCCCTTGGCTTCCGTTCCTCAATCGAGTCGAATCCGACGTGACCTCTCGCGTGGCTGCGGAGCGGCCGTGCTGATTGCAGTCGAACAATCGTCGTCGTTCTCACCGTCGAGCAGCGGAGCACCACAGTGTCGGCACATGCGTGCCGACATCGACGACGCCTTGCCGCTCGTCACGACGTGGCGATAGCTCGCCAGATCGATGACGTTGGGGGGCGTCGTTATGTGTTTTTCAACCATGGCTGTTCCTCGCGGCTTACCTGCTCCTTATCGCAGACAAGTTTCGCGTAAACGTTCAGCCCACCGCTCAAATTTTACCGGAGGAATTGGGGCGGCGAGCACACATCGCCGTGCGGCCGCAATCCCGCTCTATTCTGCGACACCAGACACTGTGTCTCTGCGTCCCGCGTAAGGTCTCGGTAGCTATTACAGCCACTTCTTCCACTTGAAGATCCAGTACGGAACGATCGCCGCAATCAGCATCAGCACCAGCGCGAACGGATAGCCGTGCGCCCATTCGAGTTCCGGCATCGACTTGAAGTTCATGCCGTAGATCGAAGCGATCAGCGTCGGTGGCATCAGGACAACCGCCATGACCGAAAACAGCTTGATGATGTTGTTCTGCTCGAGATTGACGACGCCGAGCATGGCGTCGAGCACGAAGGTGATCTTGCTGGAAAGATAGGAGGCATGATCGGTCAGCGAGACGACGTCGCGCTGCATGGTCTTGAGCTGCTCGCGCATGTCCTTCGACCATTTCACGCCCTCCACCACCGCCGAGAGGAAGGCGACGACACGGCCGATCGAGACCAGGCTCTCGCGAACCTTGGAGGTCAGGTCGCCCTTGCGGCCGATCGAGATCAGGATTTGCGAATATTGCTTGGCATGACCGTGGCGCTCGCTCTCCGGCTCGAAGATGTCATGCGAGACCTGGTCGATCTCGGCGCCGCAGCGCTCCAGGATGTCGGCGCAGCGGTCGATCACGGCATCGAGCAGTTCCATCAGCACCATCTCGCCGGTGATGGCCGGCGTGCAGGAACGGGCCAGCTTGGCCTCGACCAGCGCAAAGGGCTTGGGCTGGTCATAGCGCACCGTCACCAGGCGGTGGTCGCCGAGAATGAAGGTCACCGCCGTGGTTCGGGGCATGTCGGTATCGGAGTGGCACATCAGCGTCGCGGTCATGTAGCGCGCGCCGTTCTCCATATAGAGGCGGCTCGAGATCTCGATCTCCTGCATGTCCTCCCGGGTCGGGATTGCGATCCCCGAGAGCTTCTCGACGGCTTTGTCCTCGGCCGCGGTCGGGTTGACCAGGTCGATCCAGACCGCATGCTCCGGTACTGCCGCGAGATCCTCGACGATGGCCTTCTTGAGGGAGGAATCGGAGGGAACAAACACAGAAAACATGCACAACTCCAGGAGGGGCCTGCGACAGACTGACAGCCCTTAGCGCGATTCTGACAAGTTGATGATGACAAGCACATTAACGGAGCGTTTGCATTTGTGGCGGCGCCGTGGCCCAACTGTGGCACGGAATCGACACATGTGCCCGTTTTGCCCAGAAACCGACTCGGGCCCGCAAAACTTGCGGCAGAAAAGCCACAGGTAAGGTCTTGCAGCGCGGGAGAAGCTTCGTAAGGCTGGAATTGTGGCAGATTTCAACGATAATGGGGCCAACGGAATCGTGGAATTGGGCCTGCTCAAGCCCCACGAAAGCTTGTTGTTGTCGATTGGAACCAAATCATGTCGTTGCTGAAAGTTACGCTGGGTATTTTGGCCGCTGGCCTGATGCTGTCGGGCTGCATGCAGGCCACGCATTTTGAAGCGACCGACACCAAGGCATTCAAGCCGAAGGACAAGGAACTCCTTGCCAAGGTTCGGTACGAGAACACCCCGGTCGCAGAGCCGTTCCGCCGCGCCATCGTCGAGTACCACCGCAAGGAATCGCCCGGCTCGATCGTGGTCGATTCCGACAACCATTACCTCTACTACGTCCTGGATGGCGGCAAGGCGATCCGCTACGGCATCACCGTCGGTGAAGAAGCCATGGCCTGGTCCGGCATTGCCAAGGTCGGCAGCATGACCGAATGGCCGGCCTGGCACCCGACCCCCGGCGAGATTTCGCGCCTGGGCGTGCCCACCTTCGTCGCCCCCGGTCCGGACAATCCGATGGGTTCGCGGGCGATGTATCTGTATTCGGGCGGCAAGGACACATTGTTCCGCATTCACGGCACAAATCAGCCGGAATATATCGGCGCCTCAATCTCGTCGGGCTGCATCCGCCTGACCAACGAGGACGCGATCGACCTCTATGGCCGGGTCAAGGTCGGCACCATCGTCGTGGTGCTCGAACCGAAGCATGGCGACTCGCCGTACAATTCGCGCCTTGCGCTCGGCGGCGGCGGAACTGGCCAGGCGGGCAGCTACTGATTGCCTCCTGATCTCTGACATTCAAAAGCGCCGGTTTCACCGGCGCTTTTTTGTTGCCGGCTTGTGCGGCTGGGCTTTGTGGCCCTCGGCCCCCGACTTGTCCGCAGGCGTAGGAGATTTCTCCGCCTCGTCGTCAACTCCTTGCTTCGTCTCGGGCTTTTCTTCAGGTTTGGCCGCGACCTCACGCGGCGGGGCCTCCTCGGGCCGTTCCGGCGGCAGGAGCGGCGCAACCTGCGGCAGGGGATCCCAGACGTTCCACTGGCAGATCCGGTAGTCGTTGCGCCGCTGCGCGAGGTCGAGATGGATATGGTCCTCATGGTACCAGTCCGAGCCGGGGCCGAGCACGGTCGAAAAGCGCGAGCAGACCGAATGCAGCACGCGCTCGCGCACCTCGCGTGGCATGGTGCGGTCGGTCAGGCCGATCGACTGCCCGTTAGCGAGCTTGATGGCGCGCACATCGATCGCGTTGGCCTTGCCGTGCTCGGACAGCATGGCGCCGGCAACGCGGTTGCGGCCGCGGCACTCGAAGCTGTCAAAATTGTCGAGATCGCTGATGGTCGAGCCGAGGCTCGCGGCCAGCGGCACCACGTCCTTGCGCACCCAATCGGCGATTGCGGACGCCATGGTGCAGCGGAGGATCGCCGCGGGCTTGACCGCCACCTTGCGCTTGTCCGGCAGCACGATGGCTTCGAGCCGCACCAGATCCTCACCGCCGCAGGCGCCCGGGCCGCGGATATCCGGGATCGAGGGCGCGATCGCGATCTCCTCGGTCAGCCCGAGGCGGCACGCCGAGGCCTGCTTCTCGGGCGGGGGGGCCTCCTCGGCGGGCTTGGTGCTGCCAGGTTTGTCCGGGGAAGGCTTGCCGCCGGTCTCCGGAGGAGCCTCGTCCGACGCCTTGGCCGATGCCTTGGGGGCCTCCTCGGGGCGAGGCCGCGGGAGCGGGATCTTGCCGGAGATATTGGCAGAATGAGCCGCCGCGCGCGGCCGTGGTGCAGCAATACCAAAGATGTCCAGCGGGGACCCATATTTGCGCGCCTCCGCCCGATCCGCGAGCCCGAGCACGACGGTAACCATTGCCGCGCCGATGGACATATAGCCGCGACAAGACCATTTGCGGCGAAAGGCGGGCAGGCTAAAACTCATGACAATTCTTTGGCCCAACGCTGAGAGCGACAATCCGCCCAGCGGCTTCTCGGAGGAACGACCGAATGCTTGGTTTGATGCAAGACTGGCCCCTGCTCTGCCACCGGATCATCGAACACGCCGCCAAGATTCATGGCAAGCAGGAGGTTGTGACGCGCTCGGTCGAGGGACCGATCCATCGCACCACCTATGCCGATATCCACAAGCGCGCGCTCAAGGTCTCGCAGGTGCTGGAGCGCGACGGCATCAAGCTCGGCGACCGTGTCGCAACGATCGCCTGGAACACCTGGCGCCATCTTGAAGTCTGGTACGGCATCATGGGGATCGGCGCCATCTGCCATACCGTCAATCCCCGCCTTTTCCCCGAGCAGATCGCCTGGATCATCAACCATGCGCAGGACCGCATCGTGATGACCGACATCACGTTCATTCCCGTCCTGGAGAAGATCGCCGACAAGCTGACAAGCGTGGAACGCTACGTCGTACTGACCGACAAGGCGCACATGCCGCAGACGACGCTGAAGAACGTGGTCGCCTACGAGGACTGGATTGCGGAGGCCGACGGCAAGTTTAAATGGAAGGACTTTGACGAGAACACGGCGGCCGCGATGTGCTACACATCGGGCACCACCGGCGATCCCAAGGGCGTGCTGTATTCGCATCGCTCCAACGTGCTGCATGCGCTGATGGCCAACAATGTCGATGCGCTCGGCACCAGCGCCTCCGAGACCATGCTTCCCGTGGTGCCGCTCTTCCACGCCAACAGCTGGGGCATCGCCTTCTCCGCGCCTTCGCAGGGCACCAAGCTCGTGATGCCCGGCGCCAAGCTCGACGGCGCCTCGGTGTATGAGCTGCTCTCGACCGAGAGGGTGACGCATACCGCCGGCGTGCCCACGGTGTGGCTGATGCTGCTCCAGCACATGACCGCGAACAATCTGAAACTGCCGGACCTGAAGATGGTGATCTGCGGCGGCTCGGCGATGCCGCGCTCGATGATCAAGGCCTTCCTCGACATGGGCTCGAACGTCCGCCACGCCTGGGGCATGACCGAGATGAGCCCGATCGGCAGCGTCGCGGCGCTGAAGCCGCCGTTCCAGAATGCGACGGGCGAGGCACGGCTCGACGTGCTGCAGATGCAGGGCTACGCGCCGTTCGCCGTCGAGATGAAGATCACCGACGATGCCGGCAAGGAACTGCCGTGGGACGGCACGACCTTCGGCCGCCTCAAGGTCGCCGGCCCGGCCGTCGCCAAGGCCTATTACCGGGTCGACACTGACATCCTCGACGAGGACGGCTTCTTCGACACCGGCGACGTCGCGACCATCGACGAGGCCGGCTACATGCGGATCACCGACCGTTCCAAGGACGTGATCAAGTCCGGCGGCGAATGGATCTCCTCGATCGAGCTGGAAAACCTCGCCGTCGGCCATCCAGCCGTGGCGGAAGCCGCCGTGATCGGGGTATTCCATCCCAAATGGGACGAGCGTCCGCTGCTGATCGTGCAGCTGAAGCAGGGCCAGCAGGCCAGCCGCGAGGACATCCTGAAGTTCATGGACGGCAAGATCGCCAAATGGTGGATGCCCGACGACGTTGCCTTCGTCGAAGGCATCCCGCATACGGCGACGGGCAAGATCCTGAAGACCGCGCTGCGCGACCAGTTTAGGGAGTACCGCTTCCCGAACGCGGCGGCGTAGGCGGCCACCACCGTCATGGCCGGGTCAAGCTCGGCCATGACGATGCAGCCTTCTGCGGAACGCTTGAATTTGCCCGCGGGCCGTGGTCTCAACGGCCCATCGTCGTGCCAGATCGGCCGGCACCGTCCCTAAGACCCCGGCAGAGCTCACCCGATGGCCCGCAGGTTTTCCGCTCCCTATCAGTCGGAGCCCGTGTCCAGCCTCGCGAGCTGGGCGCGCAATCTGGCCGTGTTCGCAGTGGTGGCGGTGGTGGTCTCGATCATCATCGTCCGGTTCGGCTTCCTGGAGATGAAGCCGGCACTCGCGACCTTCTTCGGCGGGCTCGGGATTGCGGCGCTCTCGATCCTGTTCGGGCTCGCCGGCTTCGCTGCGATCTGGCAGAACGGCTCGCGCGGCATGGCGCGCATCCTGCTTGCCTTCCTGATCGACGGCGCGATCCTCGCCTATCCAGCTTATCTCGGCCTGCAATACCGCAAGCTGCCGGCGATCCACGACATCACGACTGACCCGATCGACCCGCCGCGCTTCGACGCACTGGCCCGCCTGCGCACCGGCGATGGTGCCAACCCCGCGGTGTATGCCGGCCTCTATTCGGCCGAGCAGCAGCGTCAGTTCTATCCCGATATCGAGCCGATCGAACTCGAGATTTCAGTCGACCGCGCCTATGCGATCGCGCTTCAGCTCGTCAACAAGCGCAAATGGCTGGTGATCGACGAGCGCGCGCCGCAGCCGCCGCGCCGCATCGGCCGCATCGAGGCGGTGGCGCGCTCGCCGATCATGGGGTTCCGCGAGGACATCGCAATCCGCGTCGTGCCCGACGGCGAGGATTCCCGCGTCGATATCCGCTCCGCCTCGCGCTATTTCGAGAGTGACCTCGGCAGCAACGCCGCGCGCGTGAAGAAATTCATCGACGATCTCAACACCGCCGCCGATGCCGACGCACTCAAGCCGGTGAAGAAGACGCCGGTGGCGCCGCCCAAAGCGCCGGCGAAGACGGTGAAGAAGTAGGATTCTGTCATTCCGGGTTCGCGCTAACGCGCGCCCCGGAATGACGAGGGACTAGTTCGCCATCCGATAGGTCCCGCCAATCACGGGATCGCCGTCCGTCGCCACCACGCCGCGGGCGACCAGATCCTCCAGATGCGCCAGCACGGAATAACCCGCTGCCGTGGTGAGCCTCGGATCGATGCCGATATAGATCGCCCGGACCATGGTCGGGATGTCGGTCTCGCCCTTGGCAAGGCGGTGCAGGATAGAGGCCTCGCGCGCCTTGCGGTGACGGATCAGGAAACGCACGAAGCGCGGACCGTCGGGAATTTCGGGACCGTGACCGGAGAAATACACATCCTCCTCGCGCGCGGCGAGGCGATCCAGCGATTCCATGTAGTCGATCATCGAGCCGTCGGGCGGCGCCACGATCGAGGTCGACCATCCCATCACATGATCGCCGACGAAGTTGAACTTCCGCTCGGGCCAGGCGAACGCGAGGTGATTGGCGGTATGGCCGGGTGTCGCCACGGCCTCGAGCCGCCAGCCGTCTCCTTCGACGACGTCGCCATGGCCGATCCTGATATCGGGTGCGAAGTCGCGGTCGGCGCCGGATTCCGGGTTGTGCTTCTCGCTCTCGAAACGCGGGCGCGAGGCGCGGTGCGGGCCTTCGGCGTAAACAGGCGCGCCGGTCGCTTGCTTGATCCGCGCGGTGTTCGGCGAATGGTCGCGGTGGGTGTGGGTGACGAAGATATGGCTCACCGTCTCGCCGCTGACAGCATCGAGAAGGGCCGCCGCATGCGCCTCGTCGTCCGGACCGGGATCGATGATCGCGACGTTGCCTCGGCCCACGATGTAGCTGACGGTGCCGGTGAAAGTGAACGGGCTCGGATTGTTACAGAGCACCCGCCGCACGCCAGGACGGACTTCCTCGACGATGCCGGGCTTCAGCGGAAAGTCGCGGTTGAACGGGACGTCGTCATTGTCGGACATGGGACTTCCTGTAGCCAAACTCTCTGCCGTCATACCCCGCGAAAGCGGGGTATCCAGTACGCCGCGGCGGTCGAGACGAAGGCGAGGTCTCTGGGATACTGGATCGTCCGCCCCAGTGCGCAATGCGCACGAGGCGGACGATGACAGCGGAGCAAGGCAACTGCCATGGAATACATGGCAATCAGAAAAACGCCTGAATACCCGTGATCGCGCGGCCCAGGATCAGGGCGTGGACGTCGTGGGTGCCCTCGTATGTGTTGACGGTCTCGAGGTTATGGACGTGGCGCATCACGTGATACTCGATCGAGATGCCGTTGCCGCCGTGCATGTCGCGCGCGACGCGGGCGATGTCGAGCGCCTTGCCGCAATTGTTGCGCTTCATGATCGAGATCATCTCGGGCGCGAACTTGCCCTCGTCCATCAGGCGGCCGACGCGAAGCGAGCCCTGAAGGCCCAGCGCGATCTCGGTCTGCATGTCCGCGAGCTTCTTCTGCACGAGCTGGGTCGCAGCCAGCGGCTTGCCGAACTGCTTGCGGTCGAGCGTGTACTGGCGGGCGCGGTGCATGCAGTCCTCGGCCGCGCCGAGCACGCCCCAGGAAATGCCGTAGCGGGCGCGGTTGAGGCAGCCGAACGGGCCCTTCAGGCCGGAGACGTTGGGCAGCAGCGCGTCTTCCGGAACCACGACGCCGTCCATCACGACCTCGCCGGTGATGGAGGCGCGAAGCGACAGCTTGCCGCCGATCTTCGGTGCCGACAGGCCCTTCATGCCCTTCTCCAGCACGAAGCCGCGGATCTGGTTGTCGTGCGCGGCCGACTTGGCCCAGACCACGAACACGTCGGCGATCGGCGCGTTCGAGATCCACATCTTGCTGCCGGTCAGGCGATAGCCGTCCGAAACTTTCTCGGCGCGGGTTTTCATGCCGGCCGGATCGGAGCCGGCGTCAGGCTCGGTCAGCCCGAAGCAGCCGACCCACTCGCCGCTGGCGAGCTTCGGCAGGTACTTCTTGCGCTGGTTCTCGTCGCCATAGGCGTAGATCGGATACATCACCAGCGAGGACTGTACCGAGTTCATCGAGCGGTAGCCGGAATCGACCCGCTCGATCTCGCGCGCGACCAGACCATAGGCGACATAGCCTGCATTGGCGCAGCCATATTCCTCCGGCAACGTGATGCCGATCAGGCCGAGCTCGCCCATCTCGTTGAAGATCTCGCGATCCGTCTTCTCTTCGAGATAGGCCTTGGCAACGCGCGGCAGCAGCTTGTCCTGGGCGTAGGCGCGCGCGGTGTCGCGCACCATGCGCTCGTCTTCGGTGAGCTGCTCGTCGAGCAGGAACGGATCGTCCCATTGGAAAGAAGCCGAAGCCGGCTTGTCCTTGGCCTGAGGGCGCGCGGTCATGAAACGTCCTTTCGTCTGGTTCCGTCAAAATTTGCCCGACAACGTAAAGCGCCGCGGCAACAAGTGCAATTGCGTTGCAGATGATCGGGTCTGCGTGAATCCCGGGGACGAGCGAGGCTCACCTCGGGGGATGCGCTTCGCGCACCCTGAGATGACAGCGCTAGCTTTCGAGCAGCTCGTTGGCGACGATCTCGATGCCGAAGCCCGAAAGGCCCTTGTAGTCGTGCACCGAGGAGGTGAGATGCCGGATCGAGGTGACGCCGAGATCGCGCAGGATCTGCGCACCGACGCCGACTTCACGCCACTGGCGGTTGCGGTCGGCCTCGGTCGCGCTCTCATCGGGCAGCGGCGCCACGGGGACACCGGCCGCACCGTCGCGCAGATAGACCAGAACGCCACGGCCGGATTTCTTGAAGTGCTCGAGCACCGCCGCCATGCGCTTGTGGCCGGTGAAGATGTCCTTGACGATGTTCGGCTTGTGGAAGCGTGTCAGGACGTTCTTGCCGTCGCCGACGCCGTTGTAGACGAAGGCGACGTGGGCGATGGAATCGAACGGCGAGCGGTAGGCATAGCCCTGCAGCGGCCCGATCGGGCTCTCGGTGACGAAGGTCGAGACCCGCTCGATCAGCTTCTCGCGAACCTGGCGGTAGGCGATCATGTCGGCGATGGTGACGTGCTTGAGCTTGTGCTGGGCGGCGAAGCGGGCGACCTGCTCGCCCTTCATCACGCTGCCGTCGTCGTTCATCAACTCGCTGATGACGCCGACCGGCGGCAGGCCGGAGAGCTTGCACAGATCGACCGCGGCCTCGGTATGGCCGGAGCGCAGCAGCACGCCGCCATCCTTGGCGATCAGCGGGAAGATATGGCCGGGACGGGCGAAATCGTTGGCGCCGGCGTTGGGATTGGACAGCGCGCGGCAGCACGAGGCGCGCTCCTCGGCCGAGATGCCGGTGCCGCCGTCGGGCTTGTAGTCGATCGAAACCGTAAATGCGGTGGTGTGCGCGGAATCGTTGTGGGCCACCATCGGATCGAGCCGCAGGCGGCGCGCATCTTCGGTGGTGATCGGCGCGCAAACGATGCCGGAGGTGTGGCGGATGATGAACGCCATCTTCTCCGCGGTGCAGAACGAGGCGGCGACGATCAGATCGCCCTCACCCTCGCGGTCATCGTCGTCGGTGACGACCACGAGCTCACCCCGGGCAAAGGCCTGCAAGACTTCCTGGACGTTATCCGGCATTTCCCAATCTCTATCGGTTATGGCCCGGAGGCTTAGCCGGACTTGGCCCGGGGCGCTAGTGTCCCCGGCGCAACCACATATGCCGGACCGCAGCCCTGCCCGGCGGGCGGCTTGCACGGGCATACCAGGGATATGGGCGCGGAAAAGCCCGGTGAGAAGCCGGCCGGGCGCGGTCAGGGCAGCACTTCGCGCCGCTCGCCGAGCCGCTGATCGAGCTCGGCACGCTTGTCGGCCAACAGGCCGGCTTGGGCGGCCTCGATCACCGTGAACAACTCATGAGCGTCGCTGAGCCGGGTCACGGTGACATAGCTGGCGCCGGCCGCGTAGAGTTCGCCTACATCCGACAACAGATCGGCCGTGGCAACGATCATGGCGGTCGGGTTGAGGGTGCGAACGTGGCGGACCAGCTTCTCGTTGCTGGCACCCTTCAGAAGCGCATCCGGTACGCTGAGGATGATCATCTCGGACTTGCCGACGCCAGCATGGAGCAGCGTGTCGGCGCTGCTGATATCGCCATAGATCACGTGCAGGCCGCGCGAAAGCAGCGTCTGGTACACATTGGGGTTGAAGTCGATCACGGTGATCTGCTCGAGCAGCACCGGGGCCTGCCGTTCGATCTCGGCCAGCAGCGCGCTCGCCGCACGGAAAAAGCCGAGGATGACGATGCGGCGCGCCTCGCCATGGCCTTCGTGCCCTTCCTCGCCATGGCCGTTGCCGTGGTCGAGATCGCGCAGGCCGATCCGCTTGAGGGGGCCGATCGCCCAGCGGGTGATCTCGTCGCTGCGGGTCATCACGAAGGTCGAGAGCACGGCCAGCACCACGAAGGCGAAGGAGGCCGCATTCGCCGTCTGGGCTGCGATGTGGTGGTCGGCGACGCCGGTCTGGATCACCACCAGCGAGAACTCGGAGATCTGCGCGAGATTCAGGGCCGGCAACAGGCTAGCGCGCAGGCCCTGCTTCATCAGATAGAGCGGGGCGAAAGTGGTGACGAGGCGGCTCACCACCGTGAACGCCGCGATCATCAGGGCAAGCCCGATCACGGAGAGCCCGGGCACGGGAATGGTCATGCCGAGCGCGACGAAGAACAGCGTGATGAAGAAATCGCGTAGCGTCGTGACCTTAGCCGTGACGTCGAGCGCGTAGGGAAAGGTCGAGAGCGAGACGCCGGCGATCAGGGCGCCCATCTCGCGCGACAGCGACAGCCGCTCGGCAGTCTCGGCGACCAGGAAGCACCAGGCGAGCGCGCCGAGCAGGATCAGCTCGGGGCGGCGGGCGATCTGGTGAAACAGGCGCGGCAGCACGTAGCGGCTCACCAGCAGGGCGGCGGCGACCAATACCGCGACGCGGCCGATCGAGAGCAGGATGACGCTGATTTCCAGATTGGCAAGGCTCGGCTGCACCGCCAGGAACAGGATGGCGAAGATGTCCTGGAGCACCAACACGCCGAGGGTGATGCGGCCCGGCAGCGTGTCGAGCTCGCGCTTCTCGTAGAGCACTTTGACGATGATGACGGTGCTCGACAGCGCGCAGGCGACACAGAGATAAACCGCGTCGAACTGGCCCCCACCGAGCGACAGGCCGATGCCGACGAAGAACAGCACCCCGAGCAGACAGCCGCCGAGGAGCTGTCCGCCCGCCGCGAACAGGATGACCTTTCCGGCCCGCACGATCTTCTTCAGGTCGATCTCCAGGCCGATCATGAACAGCATGAAGATCAGGCCGAGCTCGGAGATGACGCTGATCGATTCCTGCGACTTGACCCAGCCGGCGCCAAATGGACCAATGCAGAAGCCGGCGATAAGATAGGCCAGGATCAACGGTTGCCTGGAGAAGTGGGCAAGCAAGCCCAACATCCAGGCAAACAGGATACAGAGAGTGATGTCGCGAATGAGCTCGTGCATGCCAGATTGGTCCGTTTTGCCGCACCCTAGTGATCGAGTGCGGCGCGGCAAGCGAGCAATTCGTCACATGCGGATGGGGCTCGCCATTGCAATGCTGCTATGTCCCCTCGCCTCCTCCATCCCCGCAGACGCTCAATCCAAGGTGAATATCGAACAAAGCTTTGCCGATTCCCTCACCGCACTGCCGAAAGAAGAACTCGTCGTCTCCGGCGGGTTCTATGTGCCCGCCTATTCCAGCGTCGCAATGAGCCAGGGCAAGCTGCGCGTCGACTTCTCGGTGACCCTGAGCGTGCACAACGCCTCCGAGACGCAAGCACTGGTGGTCAAACGCATCGCCTATTTCGACACCGCAGGCAGGCAGGTCGAGAGCTATCTGAAGGCGCCCGTCGCGTTGAAGCCCCTCGCCACCGTCTCGATCTTCATTCCGACCGACGACGTACGCGGCGGGACGGGAGCCAATTTCCTCGTCGACTGGGCCGCAACAAGCGAGATCGCCGAGCCTGCCGTCGAGGCCTTGATGGTTGGCGGCGTCGCCAATGCGCATTACGCTTTCATCAGCCAGGGTCGTCCGACCCGGACGGTCGGCAAGAAATAAGTAAGAAGCACGACTGACCTGCGCAAAGCCGGCAGCCTGACAAGAATAGAATGAGGAACGCTCCCATGACGTCCAGCTTCGATTTTGCGCCCCTGTTTCCCGCAGGGCTGCCGGCCCCCTCTGCGCGCTGGACGGGTCTCGCCAAATACAGTTTTGTCGGCGGCAACAACGATTCCGAGCAGCTGCCGCTCGATCATCTGATCGAGGCGGCCAACATGGCTCTGCAACGCGAAGGCCGCTCGCTCGCCACTTACGGGCTGGCACATGGCCCCCAGGGCTATCTGCCCTTGCGCGAATTCCTGGTGACGAAACTCAAGCGCGATGCCGGCATCAACTGCACGGTCGACGATCTCCTGATCGTCTCCGGCTCGCTGCAGGCGCTCGACCTCGTCAACGCCACGCTGCTGACGCGCGGCGATACCGTGATCTTCGAGCAGGATAGCTATCAGGGCTCGCTGACCCGTTTGGCGCGGCTCGGGGTCAATGTGGTTGGCATCCCCCTCGACAAGGACGGCATGCGCATGGACGTGCTGGCCACGATGCTTGCCGACCTCAAGGGCCGCGGCATCCGGCCGAAGTACATCTACACCATTCCGACCGTGCAGAACCCGACCGGCAGCATCATGCCGGAGGGCCGCCGCACGGAGCTGTTGCGGCTGTCGGCAGACTACGGCGTGCCCATCTTCGAAGACGATTGCTATGCCGATCTGGTCTGGTCAGGACAGCGGCCGCCGGCGATCCATGCGATGAGCCGGAACGGCGGCGTGATCCATATCGGCTCGTTCTCGAAGTCGATCGCGCCCGCGCTGCGCGTCGGCTTCATCGTCGCGCCCTGGGATGTGATGTCGCGGATGCTGGCGCTGAAGACGGACGCCGGCTCCGGCGCACTGGAGCAGATGGTGCTCGCCGCCTATTGCAAGCCGCATTTCTCGACCCACGTGCCGGCGCTGACGAAGGCACTGCGCACCAAGCTCGACACGCTGATGGAGGCCGTCAACGAGCAGTTCGGGACGGCCGCCGAATTCGAGGAGCCGAAGGGCGGCATCTTCCTTTGGGTGAAGCTGCCCGATCAGGTCGATACGCTGAAGCTGTATCAGGCCGCGCTTGCCGCCGGCGTATCGATCAATCCGGGGCCGGAATGGTCGACTGACAAAAACCACTCCAGATCGCGACTGCGGCTGTGCTTTGCGAGCCCCTCGCATCAGCAGATCCGCGAGGGCGTCGCCGTGCTGGCCGAGATCTGCCGCAAGGAGTTCGGCGTGCCGGCCCGCAGCGCCAATGTGGAGAAGCGGGCCTGAGCCTTCAGACGATCTGGGGCTGGCTGCCGTGGATCGCGGAGGCCAGCCGCAGCAGCAGCACGATCGAGACGTTGCCCTTGCCGGCCTCGATCTGGGCGATGTAGCGCTCGGAAATCCCGGAGCGGCGGGCCAGCTCCCGGCGCGACAGGACGCAGCGCATGCGTGAGGACTTCAAGCGGTCGCCCAGCTCGGCCAGAAACGCGGTCTCGGAATAAGGCGGCACGGCACAGCTCCCCGGCAGCACCTCGCCTGCGAAATCCCTGACTTGATTCAGCATCGGTCTATCCAATTTCGCCTTCGGGAACGCCATCCTACTCCGGAAGCGGCCGGCCTCATTGACGCGGATCAAATTCGCGCGCGAATGGCGGTCAGCGTGGACGATCGCGCGTGGGATGCTACACTTCGGAATTATTCGGAGGTGGGGCTCATCAGGACATGACGAGTTGTTTGAGCCGCTGGATTGCGGCAGCAGTGCTGTGGGTTGCGTTCACGCCCGCGGCCGGTGCCGAATCGCTTGCGACGACCGTCGAGCAATGGGGCCTGCTCGGCTCATGGGCGGTCGACTGCGCGGCCCGGCCCGACCGCGACAAGGGCGCGCTCTTGATTTACGAGATCCGGAAGGACGGAAGGGTGATGTACCGGCGCAATTTCGGCGAGGCCAAGGACGAAAACGAAGTGGTATCGGCGATGATCAGCGCCGACGGCCTGCTCAATGTGATGGTGTACTTCCCCTTGCTGCAGCAGACCCGCGAGTTTGGCCTGCTCCTCTCGAAGCAAGGCAGCTTGCGCGCAATCTACAATCGCAGCCAACGCGGCGAGTACACGATCAGGGACGGCAAATACGTCGCCACCGGCGCGCCAACGCCTGCACAACAGCGCTGCGATTAACCCACCTGAACAGGCGTTCAGAATTCTCCTGCGATTCCTCCGGAACGTTCCCGCGAATGCGCCGTTTAGATTTGCATTCCATTGGAGGAGGACATCATGAAGAAGTTTGGTTGTGTGCTTGCCGCTGTCGGCGCGCTCGCTGTTGCATTGCCGACGCTCGCCAGCGCGGAGACGGTGGTGATCAAGCGCGGAGGTCATCATCACGGCATGTATGGCGCCCGCGCCGAATACGGCATGCATCGCGATCACGGTTGGCATCGCGGCTGGCACAATCGCGACCGCGTCGTCGTGATCAAGCGTGGCCACCGTCACCATTGGGACTAATGCGCAACGCAATATGGAAATGGCCCCTCACGGGGCCATTTCTTTGCGTTCTTTCTTCCTTCTCCCCTTGTGGGAGAAGGTGGCGCGAAGCGCCGGATGAGGGGTATTCCTCGGCGAATTCAAACTGACAAATGTGCACGCGGAGAGAGACGGTGCGCTCAGCGACGACTCTCAGTCCCACGCCGGTGCGAAACCGGGATTGACGCAGCGTCTGTCCTTCGGCAGCGCGGCGATCTTGTTGCGGTCGGCATCGTCGAGCGTGATCTTCAGCGCGTCGAGATTGGCCTGCTGGCTCTCTCGGCGCGACGCCTTCGGGATCGCGGCGACGCCGTCCTGATCGAGCAGCCATTTCAGCGCGATCTGAGCTGCAGTTGCATTGTGCCTGGCGCCGATCTCGGCCAGCACCTCATCTGACGCGACGCGCCCCTGTGCCAACGGGCAATAGGCGACCAGCGGGATCGATTTGGCGTTGAGATAAGCCAGCACCTTCGATTGATCGAGCATGGCGTGATATTCGATCTGATTGCAGGCGATCGGCGCCTTGATGTCCTCGACCACGATCTTGAGCAGCGCCGTGGTGAAATTGGCGACGCCGATCGCCCGCGTGCGCCCCTCCTCCTTCAGCTTCATCAGGGTCTCGAACACCGCGCCCCAGTTCGCGGCTTTCGACGGCCAGTGCACGAGATAAAGGTCGACATGGTCGAGCCCGAGCTTGGTCAGGCTGGTGTCGAAGGCGCGGCGGATGGCGTCGGGGCTGAGGTTCTCGTGCCAGACCTTTGTCGTGACGTGCAGCTCGCCGCGCGGCAGCCGGGCCGCGGCGAGCGCCGCGCCGATCGGCTCTTCGTTGCCGTACATCTCGGCGGTATCGATATGGCGATAGCCGATCGACAGCGCGCTCTCGACCGCCGCACGGCAGGCATCGCCCTGCATGCGGAAAGTCCCGAGGCCGAGCTTGGGCATGCTGATGCCCTGGGTCTTGAGATTATCCATGAAAAGGCTCCTGACATCGTTCAGCCCGCCGGAGGCCAGCAGCGATGCTGCGTGAGCAGACTCTTCGGGGATGGAAAAGAGGTGGCGGGAACGGACAGCATAGCGCGGGAGGCGCACGGCGGCCAATCAAGATCGGGTTAGCGACCTAGGAATGCTGCGCCACCACGGCTGGACGCGCCTGCGGCTGCGGCACGATATCGACCGACCAGAGGTCCCGGTTCTCGATGTCCTTCAGCGTTACGGTCATGACGCCGGTCCGGCCATCGATGTCGACCTTGCCGAAGAACTGCAGTCCGAAACAGGGCGCGAGGTTTTCGCCCTGCGCCTCACTGCACCCGTTCTGGTACATCGCGACCGGACCAAAGGTATCGTCGAGTTTGCCCGGGCCCCAGGTGCCGGCATGCAAGGGTCCCGAGACGAACTCCCAGAACGGTTCGAACTCCTGGAATTGCGCCCTGTTCGGATCGTAGTAATGCGCGGCGGTGTAATGCATGTCGGCGGTGAGCCAGACGATGTTGCGAATTCCGGCGCGCTTGATGGACGCAAGAAGATCGGCGATCTCGTGCTCGCGCCGGTCGGGCGGCCCACTCCCCAGCGCGACCGCATCGAGGCTGACCAGGCCGATCGGCAGGTCGGCCGCGATCACCTTCCAGGTCGCGCGCGAGGCCGCGAGCTCACGCTTCAGCCAGGCGAGCTGTTCGGCGCCCAGGATCCAGCCGCGGTGATCATCACCCTTGTTCCAGCTCTCGTCGCGATAGCTGCGCATGTCGATCATGAAGACGTCGAGCAGCGGACCATAGGCGATCTTGCGATAGACCCGCCCCTTTCGCGCGCCGATGTCGCGGATCGGCATGAAGTCGAAGAAGGCGCGGCGGGCACGCGCGACCAGGCGCGGGGTGCCGTCATCCTCATGACCGGCCTCGTCGTAGCTGCCGGTCGGCGACCAGTCGTTGGTGACTTCGTGATCGTCCCACTGCGCGAACATCGGCACTTCGGCATGGAAGGCGCGGAAGTGCTCGTCGAGATGGTTGTATTTGTAATTGCCGCGGAACTGCGCCAGCGTGTGCGCGACCTCGGATTTCTCCTCGGTCACGACGTTGCGCCATATCTCGCCGTTCGGCAGCTTCTGCTCGGAGGGGATCGTGCAGTCGGCGTAGATGTGATCGCCGGAGTGGATGAAGAAGTCCGGGCGATTGTCGAGCATGGTGCGATAGCTGCGATAGCCGCCGCGCGATGTGTCGATGCCCCAGCCCTGCCCCGCGGTGTCGCCGGACCACAGGAACGAGATCGACCGGCCGGCAGCCGGCGCAGTGCGGAAGTGGCCGACGCGGCTTTCGCCGGCGATGCCGGTCGCGATGTCGTCGAAGCGCACACGATAGAAGATGTCCTGCCCGGGCGGCAGATCGTTCAGCAGCACTTTCGAGGTGAAGTCAGCATCGGGCGACGCATCGCGCGAAGCCGACGCAATGATCGTCTTGAAGCTCTCCACGGTCGAATAGTCCACCCGCATCCGCGCCGGCCGGTCGGCGCGCGCCCAGATCACCGCGGAGCCATCCGAGACGTCGCCGGACTGGATGCCGCCTGCGAGCTGCGGACGATCAGCGGCGCGGCTGAGATGTGGCGTTGCGAGCGCGGCAACGGTGAGGCTCGAGGTGGAACGGACCAGGAATTGCCGCCGGGTCCAGGCGCGCGAGGCGCGGAGCGCTACCATTCAGGAAACCTTCGTCGACTAGCGACGGAAGGTGCCTGCGTCGTTTGACCCCCGGCTTACGGTTTCTTGACCGCGGGCCTACGGTTTTACGACGTGCGGATGACGCTCGGAACTGACCTAATGCTTCCAGTTGCAGATGCCGCCGCTGCGGCACGGCCAGGTCTGGATGCGGGTGTCCATCGCCTGCGCGTCGAGCGGATTGCCGTGACGATGCGCGAGCTTGGTGCGCGCCGCGCCGCGCGGGTGCGCGGGCTTGGCGTGCGCAACCTTCGGCTCCGACACGCGCACGCGTTCGGCGGCGACCCTCTTCGGCACGTCGACCGGCTCGGCGCGCGCCTGCGCCTCGTTGCCGCCGCGCGCCTCCAGCGCGACCGGCGCGAACTGGGTTTCGGGCCCCAGCCGCTTCGGCGACAACACCGCCTTCGAAAGATCGAGGCCGAGATATTCGTCGGGCTTGTAGTCGTCAGCGCGCGCGACGCCGGCCCATGCGAGCACGAGGACAACGGCCATTGCAAAAGGAGCGCTCTTCATAATCACGGACGCCTCCTGAAATCGATTGTTAAGAGGTAATTTACCTCTATTTAGGAGGCGTCGCGCGCAATTCCAGCGGTCAACTGCCGCCGTGGTTAAGAAGTTTGGCGGTGTCAGGCGACCTTTCGCGGTGCACCCGTCTCTTCAAGAAACCCCATTAGACGGGTACGGATGATGGTTTCCGCCTCAGCCATGATCCTGTCGACGAGTTCCTTGCAAGTGGGGATGTCGTGGATGAGGCCTGCGACCATGCCGCAGCTCCACGCGCCCGCGTCCATCTGCCCGTCCAACATGATCCTGGGATAAACGCCCGCGACCTGGTCGTGGATGTCGTCGATCTTCAGCTTGTCGCCCTTCTCGCGTTCGATCTCGAGCAGGCGGTCGACATTGGCGTTCTTCAGCACGCGCTCGGTGTTGCGCAGGCTCCGCATGATCAGGCGGGTGTCGAGTTCGGTCGCGGCGACCAGCGCGTTCTTGACGTTCTGATGCACCGGCGCTTCCTTGGTGGCGATGAAGCGCGTGCCCATGTTCATGCCGGCCGCCCCCAGCGACAGCGCCGCGACGAGGCTGCGGCCGTCGGCCATGCCGCCGGACGCGACGAACGGAATCTTCAATTCCTCCGCCGCGCGCGGCAACAGGATCATGTTGGGAATGTCGTCCTCGCCGGGATGGCCGCCGCACTCAAAGCCGTCGACGCTGACGGCGTCGCATCCGATGCGCTCGGCCTTCAGCGAGTGGCGCACCGACGTGCATTTGTGGATGACCTTGATCCCGGCGGCCTTCAGCGCGGGCATGTAGGCTTCCGGGCTGCGGCCGGCGGTCTCCACGGACTTGATGCCGCCTTCGACGATGGCGGCAATGTATTCCGGATAAGGCGGCGCGGCGAAGGTCGGCAGGAAAGTGAGGTTCACGCCGAACGGCTTGTCGGTCATGTCGCGGCAACGCGCGATCTCTTTTGCCAGCAGCTCCGGCGTCTTCTGCGTGAGACCGGTGATGATGCCGAGCCCGCCGGCATTGGAGACGGCAGCCGCCAGCTCGGCAAAGCCGACGAAATGCATGCCGCCCTGAATGATGGGGTGCTCGATGCCGAACAGTTCGGTGATCGCGGTCTTCACTTAAATTACCTCCCGGGCTTTTGCTTGACGTTCGGACCAGTCTAGCCGGACTTTTGCGCCGCGGTCACCCTTCTCTCTCTCGCCATTTCTCGCCGAGCGGCTGTTGGCTCAATGCCCCCGCGCGGGGGCGCCCAGCTTGATCGGGCGCAGCACCGCGGCGGTCGGGATCATCAGCACCGCGATGACCGCGAGCGTCCAGAACACGTCGATATAAGCGAGCAAATCGACCTGCTGCTGCAAGGTGCGGCCGACCCAGGCGACCGCCTGCGCAGCCGCATCGCTCGCATTCGAGCCCTGAGCCTGGAAGAAGCGGGTCATCGTCTCGATAGCTTGCTGGTAGCCGAGGTCCGACGGCGCGGCGTGCTCGATCAGACGGCTCTGATGGAATTGCTGGCGCTGCGCCAGGATTGTCTGCGCCAGCGCAACGCCCATGGAGCCGCCGATATTGCGGGCGACGTTGATCAGCGCCGAGGCCTGGTTGGTCTTGTCCGGCGGCACGCCGTCATAGGACGCGGTCGTGACCGGCAGGAACAGGAAAGGCAGACCGAGCGCCAGGAAGATGCGCGACATCGCGGCGTAGCCGTAGGTGATGTCGCCGGTGAGGCCCGTGAGATGCCACATCGAGAACGCGACGATGGTGGCGCCGAGCATGATGAGGTATTTCGGCTGCACGCTGCTGACGAGACGGCCCACCACCGGCATCAGCACCAGGGTCGCGATTCCGCCCGGTGACAACGCAAGACCCGCCAGCATGGCGGTGTAGTTCAAATCGCTCTGGAGCAGTTGCGGCAAAAGCTGGGTCGTCGAGATCAGCACCGCGCCGGTCGCAAGCATGACCAGGAAGCAGGCGGCGAACTGGCGGCGGCCGAGCAGGCGGAGATCGACGATGGGATCCTCGCGCGTCAGCTCCCACGGGATCAGCGCAAGCAGTGACACGGCCGAAAGCACCGCGAAGAACACGATCATGTTCGAGCCGAACCAGTCGTTGCGCTGGCCTTCGTCGAGCACGTATTCGAGCGAGCCGAGCCCGATCGCGACCAGCAGGAAGCCGACATAGTCGACCCGCAGGCCCTTGCTCAGCAGCTTCTCCCTCTCCTCCTCCGCCCCCGAGGGCTCCTTGACCAGCGTGCCGACCAGGAACAGCGACAGCAATCCCATGGGGACGTTGATCAGGAACACCCAGTGCCAGGTGTAGGTGTCGGTGATCCAGCCGCCGAGCGTCGGACCGACCACGGGCGCGACCACGACGGCGACGCCATAGATTGCGAAAGCCTGGCCGCGCTTGTGCGGCGGGAAGGAGTCGGCGAGGATCGCCTGCTCGCTGGTCGCCATGCCGCCGCCGCCAAGGCCCTGAAGGATTCGAAACAGCACCAGCGCCTGCAAATTCCAGGCAAAGCCGCACAAGAGCGAGGAGATTGTGAAAACCGCAACGCAGATCATGTAGAAGCGCTTGCGGCCGATCACGGTCGACAGCCAGCCCGAGATCGACAGCACGATGGCGTTGGCGACGAGATAGCTGGTGATGACGTAGGTGCTCTCGTCGATGCCGACGGCAAGCCCACCGGCGATGTGGCGCAAGGCGACATTGGCAATGGTGGTGTCGAGCACCTCCATGAAGGTCGCGATCGAGACGACGAACGCAATGAGATAAGGATTATGACCGCCGGCCGCCGAGCGCTCCGGCGACCAGCCGCCCGCGGACGCGCCGCCTTGCGCCGTGTCGGTCATCGCACCCTGGTCCAGGGAACGACCGACATGCCGGGACCGACGGGCAAATCGGCCGGCCAGCTGTCGACCACGATCTTCACAGGCACGCGCTGCACCACCTTGACGTAATTTCCGGTGGCGTTCTCCGCGGGCAACAGGCTGAACGCAGTGCCGGAGCCCGGCTGCACCGACTCGACATGGCCGGTCAGCTTGCGCCCGGGATAGGCGTCGATGCGGATCTCGACCGGCTGGCCCGGCCGCATGTCGTTGAGCTGCGTCTCCTTGTAGTTGGCGACGATCCAGACCTCGTCAGGCACGAACATCATCAGGCTCTGTCCCGCTGTGACTAAAGTGCCCTTGGCGCCGCTGAGCTTGACGAGGCGGCCGGACTGCGCCGCAACGACGCTGGTATATTGCAGGTTCAGCTTGGCCTGATCGACCTGCGCCTGCGACTGCTCGAGCTGCGCCCGGGCGCCCTCAAGCTGCGCTTGCAGCGTCTTGATGCCGACTTGCGCGGCGGTCACCGCGGTCTTCGCGCGCTCGGTGTTGGCCTGCTGCGCCTGAAGATCGGAGCGGGTCTGCTGCTGGCGCTGCACGGTGCCGGCGCCCTTCTCGACCAGATCCTGGGCGCGCGCGAATTCTTCCTGCGAGAACTGAAGCTGGGCCTGGGCCTGTTCGAGCTGCGCCTCCGCCTGCTTGATCTGCTCCTGCTGCGAAACGATCTGCGCCTGGACATTGGCGATGTTCGCCTTGGCGACCGCGACTTGCGCATTGGCCTGATCGATGGCGATCCGATAGTCGCGCTCGTCGATCTTGGCGAGAAGGTCCCCGGCGTTGACATGCTGGTTGTCCGTCACCGGGATGTCGGTCACGTAGCCGCCGACCTTGGAGGCCACGGAAAAGCTGCGCGCGGCGACGAAGGCATCGTCGGTGGATTCATAGTGGCGTATCTGGAGCCAATAGAGCAATCCGCCGATCAGAGCTGCGAGCAAGACGATGGCGCCAACGCTTGCCACCAGCCAATGCTCGCGAAGCCGATCTTGCAGCGACGGCGCCTTCGCCGGCTTCGAATCCTTGGCGTCGTGGGCCTGATCAGGAGATGTCTTCGGAGCTTCCTTCGCCCTCTGCGGCTGCTCCGCGGACGGTCCACGCTCCCGTGTCTGAGCATCCACGGTAAACACCTTTCTCGGGATTAAACTGGCGGCAGAGCCGCCAAAGCCGGCTCACGCGACGCGAGCCCAACTGCAACTCCTGATCATGGTTCCCCTTGTTGCGAGCACCATCGCGTTCGTGAACGCCCTGCCCAAAAGCGAGCGCGGCACACTGGATGCCGCGCTCGCCTCGATGACTCATGGGAACGGCACCTTGTCTCAGTGTGTCTTCGTCGCGTGCCATTTCTCGAGATCGGGCTTCACCTCGTCCGATCCCTGCTCTTTTTCCGGAGTGCCTTTCCAGGGCTTGTCCGTCTGCTTGTGCGAACCCCAGTCGCTCTGCTGCCGGGGATCGTCGTTAGGCCGTTCCTTGCTCATCGAGCTTCCTTTCGGTGGAAACCTTACGCGAAGGGGACGCCATAATAGGAGTTGATGCCGCGAACCGCGGCGTCATCCCCCCAGTTCCAATCACTCCGCTCGCCATATTTCGGCGCGCCTTCCAGTTCCTTGGTGGTGATGCCCGTGACGTAACCGCCGAGCTCCGTGTCGTATTTCAGCGACTGCCAGGGCAGCGGATAATGGTCGTTGCCGAGGCCCAGAAATCCGCCGAAGCCGAGCACGGCGTAGGACACCTTGCCGCTGATCTTGTCGATCATCACGCGTTCGATCGAGCCGATTTTGTTGCGATCGGCGCCGTAGACCGATGTTCCCTCGACCTTGTCGCTGCCGATCAACCGACCCATCTCGTTTTGGTCCAGTTCACCCTGATTCAACATCTCAATTCTCCACTCAGCCAGTCTGGAGACAACCCAAAGAGGTGCGCGATCGTTCCGGCATGTTCCGTCAGACTTGAGGAACATCGCCGGAAACGGGCGGTTCTCTCAGCTTCAAATCCCGGAAACCAAATACCGGAAAACGAAGGGCGCCCTCGATGTCCCAGACCGTCTCAGACTTCATCGTTCAACGTCTGCATCAATGGGGCGTGCGCCACCTCTTTGGCTATCCCGGCGATGGCATCAACGGCGTATTCGGTGCGCTTCAGCGTGCTGAGGGCAAGATCGGCTTTGTCCAGGCGCGGCATGAGGAGATGGCCGCTTTCATGGCGAGCGCCTATGCGAAGTTCTCTGGCCAACTGGGGGTGTGTATCGCCACTTCGGGCCCCGGCGCCTCGCATCTGATCACCGGGCTCTACGATGCCCTGCTGGATCACCAGCCCGTGCTCGCGATCGTCGGTCAGCAGGCACGCAATGCGCTGGGCGGACACTATCAGCAGGAACTCGATCTCGTCTCGATGTTCAAGGATGTGGCTGGCGCCTACGTCATGCAGGCCTCCTCGCCGGCGCAAATCCGGCATCTGATCGATCGGTCGATCCGAATCGCGTTGGCCCGGCGCACGCCAACGGTGATCATCCTGCCCAACGATATCCAGGAGGAGCCGTACGAGGATCCGCCGCGCGCTCACGGCACCCTGCACTCTGGCGTCGGCTACAGCGCGCCAGGCATCAAGCCTCGTGACGCTGACCTCGACCGCGCCGCCGAGGTGCTCAACGCCGGCAAGAAGGTCGCGATGCTCATCGGCGCCGGCGCGCTCCACGCCACTGAAGAGGTGATCGCGGTCGCCGACCGCTTGTCCGCCGGCTGCGCCAAAGCGCTGCTCGGCAAGGCGGCGCTCCCCGACGATCTCCCCTGGGTCACCGGCTCGATCGGCCTGCTCGGCACCGAACCCAGCTACAACATGATGATGGAATGCGACACGCTGCTGATGGTCGGCTCGGGGTTCCCCTATGCCGAATTCCTGCCGAAGGAAGGCGCGGCGTGCGGCGTGCAGATCGACATCGACGCCAGCATGATGTCGATCCGCTTTCCCATGGAGGTCGGCCTGGTCGGCGACGCCGCCGAGACGCTGCGCGCCCTGCTGCCGCGACTGAAACCCAAGAGCGATGGCGCCTGGCGCCAGGGCATCGAAGACGACGTCGCGAAATGGTGGAAGACGCTGGATGATCGGGCACATCAGCCCGCGGCACCGGTCAATCCGCAACTCGTCGCCTGGGAGCTGTCTCCGCGCCTGCCCGACCGCGCCATCGTCACCAGCGATTCCGGCTCCTGCGCCAACTGGTTCGCGCGCGACCTGAAGATGCGCCGCGGCATGACGGCCTCGCTCTCAGGCGGCCTCGCCTCGATGGGTGCCGCGGTGCCCTATGCGCTCGCCGCGAAATACGCGCATTCCGACCGCCCGGTGATTGCCCTTGTCGGCGACGGCGCGATGCAAATGAACAACATGGCCGAACTGATCACCGCCGCGAAGTATTGGCGCGAGTGGAAGGATCCGCGCTTCATCGTCTGCGTCTTCAACAACGAAGACCTCAACCAGGTGACCTGGGAGCAGCGCGTCATCAACGGCGATCCGAAATTCGAGGCATCGCAGCGCATCCCGAACGTGTCCTATTCGCGCTTTGCCGAGCTGATCGGCCTCTCCGGCATCTATGTCGACAGCCCGCAGCTGCTGGGCTCGGCCTGGGACCAGGCGCTCGCGAGCGAGATGCCGGTGGTGCTGGAGGTCAAGACCGACCCCGAAGTGCCGCCGCTGCCGCCGCACATCACCTTGCAGCAGGCCAAGAACTTCTCTCTTGCGCTGATGAAGGGCGATCCCAACGAGAGCGGAGTGATCAAGGGCGCGGCGCGGCAGGTGTTGGAAAAAATCCTGCCTGGAAGTGAATGAGGTGAAGCATGAGCGATTTCCGCGATATCCAGCACGGCGTCAACGATCCCGTGGATGGCCTCGACGTGAAGCGGCAGATCAACGACAACCGGACGCCGCATGAACGGGCACAACGCCATGCAGACGTGCGTGCCGAGGCCACTGCCACGCCGACCGAGCCGTTCCTGCCCGAACGGCTTCGGCGCAAGCCGACGGATCCCATCAACCCACGGAGCGGGAGGAGACCGACGGATTAGCCGTTAGGAACTCCGGCCGCTGCAGCGTGTTGGTGGGCGCAACGCCGCGCGGCGAGAGGCTGCGCGCCCATTCGGAGGGATCGGACCATGAAACGAATGATTATCGCAGCTGCTTGCGTGCTGCTCGCAGGCCCCGCGCTCGCCCAGTCGCTCGGCGAGAAAACCGGCGTCAACTCGGCGCTCGGCGTCGCGCCCGCCACCGCCGACTTCGTCAAGGAAGTCGCCATCAGCGACATGTTCGAGATCGAATCGAGCAAACTTGCCGAGCAGAAAGGCAACGCGCAGGAAAAGATATTTGCGCAACAGATGGTGACCGACCACACCAAGACCAGCAGCGAACTGAAGGGCCTCGTCACCGGCGGCAAGGTGCAGGCGACCCTTCCGACAGCGCTCGACAGCTCGCATCAGAGCAAGCTCGACAAGCTCAAGAGCGCGAATGGCAGGGACTTCAGCTCGGATTACAATTCGTACCAGGTCAGCGCCCACGAGGACGCGGTCTCGCTGTTCGAGCGTTACGCCAAGGGCGGCGACAATTCCGACCTGAAGGATTGGGCCGGCAAGACGCTGCCGGCGCTCAAGCACCATCTCGACATGGCCAAGGAGCTCGGCAAGGCGCCAAGCGTCGGCCAGACCAAGTAAACATCTTCCGAGGACGCCAGCTTGCGGGTCGGCGTCCTCTCGTTTTGCAACGATGCCTCTCTCCGCGCATTGAGATCGCGAGATCGCGGAGATCGTCATGACACATCACGACAAGGCTTCAGTATCCCGCCGGCACGTCGTCCAAGCGGCGAGCGCAACGCTTGCTGCCGCTTCGCTGGCCTCTTCCACAGCGAAAGGAGACACGACCATGGCCGAGCAGAAAATGGCCGAGCAGAACCTGGTCGATCCCGTCACCCGCTTTCCAAAGCCGCCGTTCAAGAAGCAATCGCAGCCCTGGCCTGGCCTCGCCGGCAAGATGGAGCCGCCCCCGGATCACGGCGAGACCAGCTACAAGGGCTCCGGCCGGCTCGCCGGCCGCAAAGCGCTGATCACCGGCGGCGATTCCGGTATGGGCCGCGCCGCTGCGATAGCCTACGCACGCGAAGGCGCCGACGTCGCCATCAACTATCTACCGGCGGAAGAACCGGATGCGCAGGACGTCATCGCGCTGATCAAGAAGGAAGGGCGTATCGGTCTCGCGATTCCCGGCGACCTTAAGGATGAGGCTTTCTGCAAGAAGCTGGTCGAGCAGGCCGTCCAAGATCTCGGCGGACTCGACATCGTCGTCTGCAACGCGGCGCGGCAGCAGACACGTGCGTCCATTCTCGACGTCTCCTCGGAAGACTTCGACGCGACCATGAAGACCAACATCTACGCGCCGTTCTGGATCATCAAGGCGGCGCTGCCGCATTTAAAGCCCGGCTCGTGCATCATTGGCACGACATCGGAGCAGGCTTACGATCCCTCGCCCGATCTCTATGACTACGCGCAAACGAAGGCGGCGACGATGAATTACGTGAAGTCGCTGGCGAAGCAGCTCGCCTCGAAGGGCATCCGGGTCAATGGCGTCGCACCGGGCCCGATCTGGACCCCCCTGCAGGTCTCCGGCGGCGCCACGATGGAGAAGCTCGAAAAATTCGGCGGCATGACGCCGCTCGGCCGTCCCGGCCAGCCCGCCGAACTGGCCTCCATTTACGTGCAGCTTGCCGCAGCCGACGCGAGCTATGCGACCGGCCAGGTGTATGGGTCCGCTGGTGGATCGGGACAGCCGTAAACGGCGCTTTTGGCCCGGCCCCAGGCTGATGCCGCAAGGTAGGGTCCAGGAACCTTCTTTGTCTTCGGGCTTTACAAAACTGTCACAAAGGACATCACGCTTGCAGACCGATGGCATTGGTAGAGGTCAAACCCAGCCGGATCGATACCGCGATCGCGGATACGATCGCTGATCACACCAATTCAGGCGTCGAGCACACGGCGCAGACATTGACCTGGGCCGCTGACGAGCACGTGCTGCTCGCACTGGCCGCAATAGGGTGGCTCTATACTCATATTCGGCAGCCGCAACAGCGGCCCGTGGCAAACCACGTCCTGGCCGTGTCGCTCGCGACGGCCGCCCTGCCGCATATCCTGAAATCCGTGTTCGATCAGACCAGGCCAGACCGGCTGACCATACGCGGGCACGGGCATGGAGTACCCGTCTCAGGACGAGCGCGCGACGCGTTCCCGTCCGGTCACGCGGTCCATATGGGCGCTCTTGCCTCGGCGGCGGGCTTGCTGCCGAAGACGCCGCGCCGATTGCTGCGCACGGTTGCGATCGCGCTGTCGCTGACACGGATCGCGGTGCTCGCGCACTGGGCAAGCGACGTGGTCGCAGGCTTTGCGCTTGGCGCGGCCGTAGAGAGACTCTTGCGGCCATGGACACTGACGCAATCGTTCCGCAAGCAAGTCAATCGGCAGGAAAAGCCGTGACCGAATATCTCGTGCGCTTCATCGCCGGTGGCATCATCGTCTCCGCCTTTGCGATCTTGGGCGATATGCTCAAACCCAAAAGCTTTGCGGGGTTGCTCGGCGCGGCACCGTCAGTCGCACTGGCGACGCTCGGCATCGCCGTCGTCCAGCACGGCCCGCGATATGCCGCGGCCGAAAGCTGGACGATGATCTATGGCGCGGTCGCGCTCGGCTGCTACAGCGTCGTCGTCTGCCATCTGCTGATCAGATACCGTGTGTCCGCGCTGCCCGCGACCGTCCTCGCTGTTATCGTGTGGCTTGCGGTCGCCTTCGGCCTGCTCGCCGGCTTCGGAGGTACGGCCTGATGCCGGTCAAGCTGTCGCTCTCCGCGCTCAAGCAGACACGCTGGTACGAATACGGCATTCGTTTCCTGCTCGGTGGCCTGGCGACCGTGCTCACGGGGGTTCTGGGAGCGCGCTTCGGTGTGTCCGTCGGCGGACTTTTCCTTGCGCTTCCCGCCATCTTCTGCGCGAGCGCCACGCTGGTCGAAAGCCATGAACGCCGCACCAAGGAGAAGGCCGGCCTCAGCGGCACGCGCCGCGGGCAAGAGGCCGCCGCGCTCGACGCGGCTGGCGCCGCCTGGGGAAGCATCGGTCTCCTGGCATTCGCCGCCGTCTTTCATTTCACCGTGGCCGCGAGCGCTCCGGGCGCTTTCGCTGCCGCGTTGATAGTCTGGACCATCGTTTCGGTCTTGGCCTGGTGGCTCAGGCGCAAGCTTCGCATCGTCTCCCGCAAATCGCACCGATCAGCCCATTCGCCATCGTCAAAGGGCTCTCCCCTTGCGAAGCGCTAGCCCGCTTTGGCATGCGTTGACGGCTGCAATCTCGGCGGTTGAAGGCCCGGACTGTTGGCCCAGCGCTCGACCTGCTCGATGACCTTCTGATGGCTGGGGCGCACCGGCTTGGGTGCCGCGCTCTCGTCGACATGTTTGCGGGGCAATGTGACTTCGCTCGTCATGAGGTCTCTCCCATTTGCCGGGAGCATACACCTGCCAAAGGGCCCTTGCATCATATAACTTATTGATTTTGTTGTATTTTTTGGCTAACTTGGCGCCATAGCCGCATCTTGTGGAACCGCGGTGGAATGAGTTCGTTGAGTAAACTACTCAACTTGCTCATTTTGGGTGATTGATCATGAACGACCTTCGCGCCGAGCGGCTCCAGGTCATGCTGTCACCGGAAGAACTGGCCGCGGTCGACGACTTCCGGTTCAAACATCGCATGCCGACGCGAGCCGCGGCTGTGCGCGAGCTCCTCAAGCTCGGCCTGGCCACCGCCGCTGTCGATGCAGGGCCTAATGTCAAATCGAGCAGGTTCGGGGTTTTCGGGCGCGGCCCGGACGGCCATACGCAACCGCATCCGCAGCGCGACGCCGAGGATTAGTCCAGCCTGATGCTCAAGCAAACGGCCCCAGCACGGGGTGCCAGGGCCGTCCTTGGAGATTGCTTCCGGATCACCGGGGGCATGACAGCCGGAAGCAATCCCTCGACTCTTTGCGTGCGAATTCGTTCCTGATGGAATTAGCCGCTCGGGGCGTCGCCGGAATCATCCGGCGCCATGCCGGAGCCGGGCGTCTTGCTGTTGTCGTTCAGTTTGGGATCGCGCGTAGCCTCACGAGAGGGCGAGCCCTTTGGCTCCGACTTGTGCACGGTCTGCGCGCGCTGCTTGTCCCGCGGCTGCTGTTCACCGCGCTGATCTCTGATGATGCCTTGGTCGGAATGGGCCATGATAGCTCTCGCCTCTTTGCTGTCTCGAAGCGCTTACGCGCCGGAGCGTCGAAGGTTCCGGCCCGCGAGATCGGACTGCTAACTATGCGTCAAGTGCACCGGGGCCGATGCATTTTCGTGATGCACCTGCCGCACCGTCGTCACGGTGGCGAACGCGACCGACACGCCAAAGGCGAGGATGAGCGAAAGAAGAGCCAGACGTGGAGCCATTGCAAAAACCTCCTGGAATAGGAAATCAACGCGATCGACTGTTACGAATGACCCTGCTTGCTGTCCGTGAGCAGTCTCACACGCAGATCCACGAAAACGACAGCGTTACGCGTCCTGCTTTTGAAGCCTGCGGGCCGGAACGGGCGGCACCTCGCCGTCGAGCCAATCCTGCTCGTCGGCAAGTGCCGTCCACGCATTCGCCATGCGCAGAAAACGATTGTGTGCCGGCTGCCCTTCGGCCCTCTCGGCGAGCTGGAGGCAGTTGTCGGCGTTATTCCTGAAGATCTCGGACTGTTTCATCAGTATGAATTGGGGACGGAACCGTCGCGTCGCAACCGCCCTTACCGGATCGTAACATCTGCGGAACTTTCGACCGCCGTCCGCCTTGGATATCCCATGCGGATTCTTCTCGCGATCGTTTTGGCATTCGTCAGCACGGCAGCGCTTGCCGACAGCACCGGTGAGCGAAGGCCGGGCGGCCGCACGCCGACCGCAACCGAGACCATCAGTGATCTCTACACTTTCAGCCGCTTCCAGCAGGGTCTGCTGGAGAGCACCGACCTCAAGGGCAATGCCGAGGTCAAGAACCTCGCCGCCCTGCGTGCCGAAGAAGCGGCCAGGCGCGACAAGGCCCTGAAGCCAATTCAGGAAGCGATCGGCACCGAACCGCGCGTCACCAAGACGACGCCGGCGAGCGCGAGCCTGGTCGAGCCCGAAACTTCGGACGGACCGAGTTTTGTCAGAAGCTTCTATGCAGCACAGATTCCCGAGTATGAGTCGGTAATCGACCTGCTCGAACGCTATCTCAAGGCGCCCGACAATGCCGCGCTTGCAGCGTTCGCGCGCGCGCAACTCCCGATGTTGCGCTCGCAGGTCAAGGACGCCGAGCGCACTATGGCAGACAAATAGACCGTTCACTTGTCGCTGGGATGACTTTGCTGGCTCTCCGGCCGCACGGTGCGGTTGCTCTCCGGCATCCTGTCGCGGCCGGCATCCCCATTGTCATCCTTCCCGCCCGAACTCGACGTGCCGCTACCGCTGGGATTAGACCGGGTTGACGTACCCGTGGTTGGTGTGTCCGCACGTGGGGTGGCGGAGCTTGCGGCGGGATCGCCGGTGACGGCCCCACGGCCGCTGGGGGCCCCGCCCTGCGCGAACGCCGATCCGGCCAACAACATCACGGTCCCGATGACGGCAAATCCTGCTTTCATGTGCGCTCTCCCTCCATCTGCGGGCTAACGGCACGCCCGGCGCTCCGTTCCGGAAGGCAGATAACCAAGTCGCTGAAAACAAACGGCCGGCCCGGAAATACTGGAACTGGATGGAACCATTCCGAGGGATCGCACTTAGGTTAATCGGGCTGAGCAAAGCAGGTTCCACTTCCTGGCGCCGTCACGTTGGCGCTTGATTTCGAATTTGGCTGACGCTCTATTTTGATAAACCGCGTCTCGCCAGGGAATCGGCCGACGCCTGCGGGGGAATCAGTATGAGCGACCTCGATCCCGGATCTGCATCACGTTCCGGTCGTCGCGTTCCAAAGCCAAAAACCAACGGCATGTCGGAGCCCGATTCCCGGGCAGAATTGCTGCTCGCCCTGCAGGCCATGCGCAACGGCGATTTCTCCGTGCGCATGAGCGGCGACTATCTCGGCATCGACGGCAAGCTCGCCGACACTTTCAATGACATCATCGCCGCCAATCAGCGCATGGCGCAGCAGCTCGAGCTGGTCGGCCAGGTCGTGGGCCGCGAGGGCAAGACGCGACAGCGCGTGAAGTTTGGGCTGGCCTCCGGCTCCTGGGCCGACATGGAAGGCTCGGTCAACACGCTGATCGACGATTTGCTGTGGCCGACGCGCGAGGTGACGCGCGCGGTCGCGGCCGTGGCGCAGGGCGACCTGCTCCAGACCGTCAAGCTCGACGTCGATGGGCGTCCCCTGCGCGGCGAATTCCTGCAGTCGGCGACGATCGTCAACACCATGATCAAGCAGCTCGGCGTGTTCACCTCCGAGGTGACGCGCGTGGCGCGCGAGGTCGGCACCGAGGGCAAGCTCGGCGGCCAGGCCCAGGTACCTGAGGTGACCGGCGTCTGGAAGGATCTGACCGAGAGCGTCAACTCGATGGCGAACAACCTGACGAACCAGGTTCGCAACATCGCCGAGGTGACGATCGCAGTTGCGAACGGCGACCTCTCGAAGAAAATCACGGTCGACGTCCGCGGCGAGATCCTTCAGCTCAAGGAAGCCATCAACACGATGGTGGACCAGCTCCGTTCCTTTGCCTCGGAAGTGACGCGCGTGGCGCGCGAGGTCGGCACCGACGGCAAGCTTGGCGGGCAGGCCATCGTGCCAGGCGTCGCCGGCACCTGGAAGGATCTCACCGATAGCGTCAATGCGATGTGCGGCAACCTCACCGCACAGGTGCGCAACATCGCCAACGTCACCACCGCCGTGGCGCGCGGCGACCTGTCGCGCAAGATCACGGTCGACGTGCGCGGCGAGATCCTGGAGCTGAAGGACACCATCAACACCATGGTGGACCAGCTCAACTCGTTCGCCTCGGAAGTGACGCGCGTAGCGCGTGAGGTCGGCACCGAAGGCAAGCTCGGCGGCCAGGCCCAGGTGCCGGGCGTCGCCGGTACCTGGAAGGACCTCACCGACAACGTCAATTTCATGGCGTCGAACCTCACCGCGCAGGTCCGCAACATCGCCGATGTCGCCACCGCCATTGCGAGCGGCGACCTGTCGAAGAAGATCACGGTGAACGTCTCGGGCGAAATCCTTCAATTGAAGGAAACGCTCAACACCATGGTCGACCAGCTCAACGCCTTCGCAGGCGAAGTCACGCGCGTCGCGCGCGAGGTCGGCACCGAGGGCCGGCTCGGCGGCCAAGCCAACGTGCTCGGCGTCGCCGGCACCTGGAAGGACTTGACCGAGAGCGTCAACTCGATGGCCTCGAACCTCACCGCGCAGGTCCGCAACATCGCCGAGGTGACGACCGCGGTCGCGGGCGGCGATCTGTCGAAAAAGATCACGGTCGATGTCCGCGGCGAAATCCTGGAGCTGAAAGACACCATCAACACCATGGTGGACCAGCTCAATGCCTTCGCCGGTGAAGTCACGCGCGTGGCCCGCGAGGTCGGCACCGAAGGCAAGCTCGGCGGCCAGGCCCAGGTGCGCGGCGTCGCCGGTACCTGGAAGGATCTCACCGACAGCGTCAACTCGATGGCCTCGAACCTGACCGGCCAGGTCCGCAACATCGCCGAAGTCGCGACCGCGGTCGCCAAGGGCGATTTGTCGAAGAAGATCACCGTCAACGTGTCAGGCGAAATCCTTCAGCTGAAGGAAACGCTCAACACCATGGTGGACCAGCTCAACGCCTTCGCCGGCGAGGTCACGCGCGTCGCGCGCGAAGTTGGCACCGAAGGCAAACTCGGCGGTCAGGCCGAAGTGCCCGGCGTCGCCGGCACCTGGAAGGACCTCACCGACAGCGTCAACTCGATGGCGGGCAACCTCACCGCCCAGGTCCGCAACATCGCCGAAGTCGCGACTGCGATCGCCGGCGGCGACTTGTCGCGCAAGATCACCGTGGACGTGCGCGGCGAGATCCTTCAGCTCAAGGACACGCTGAACACGATGGTCGACCAGCTCAACCGCTTCGCCGGTGAAGTGACGCGCGTCGCGCGCGAGGTCGGCACCGAAGGCCGGCTCGGCGGTCAGGCCAACGTGCCCGGCGTCGCCGGCACCTGGAAAGACCTCACCGACAGCGTCAACTCGATGGCGGGCAACCTCACTGCCCAGGTCCGCAACATCGCCGAAGTCACCACTGCCGTGGCGCGCGGCGACCTCTCGCGCAAGATTACCGTCGACGTCCGTGGTGAGATTTTGGAGCTGAAGAACACCATCAACACCATGGTGGACCAGCTCAACGGCTTCGCCGGTGAAGTGACGCGCGTCGCGCGCGAGGTCGGCACCGAAGGCAAGCTCGGCGGCCAGGCCGAAGTCCCCGGCGTTGCCGGCACCTGGAAGGATCTCACCGACAACGTCAACTTCATGGCCTCGAACTTGACGGCGCAGGTCCGCAACATCGCCGAGGTCGCGACCGCGATCGCCGGCGGCGACCTGTCGAAGAAGATCACGGTGGACGTGCGCGGCGAAATTCTGCTGCTCAAGGACACCTTGAACACCATGGTCGAGCAGCTTCGCTCCTTCGCCGCGGAAGTGACGCGCGTCGCACGTGAGGTCGGCACCGAGGGGCGGCTCGGCGGCCAGGCCGTCGTGCCCGGCGTAGGCGGCACCTGGAAGGACCTCACCGACAACGTCAACCTGCTGGCCGCGAACCTCACCACCCAGGTCCGCAACATCGCCGAAGTCACCACCGCGGTGGCGCGCGGCGACCTGTCGCGCAAGATCACCGTCGACGTGAAGGGCGAAATCCTCGAGCTCAAAAACACCATCAACACCATGGTGGACCAGCTGAATGCGTTCGCCGGCGAAGTCACGCGCGTTGCGCGCGAGGTCGGCACCGAAGGCGAACTCGGCGGCCAGGCCCTGGTGCCCGGCGTCGCCGGCACCTGGAAGGATCTCACCGACACCGTCAACTTCATGGCGGCGAACCTGACCGAGCAGGTCCGCGGTATCGTCAAGGTGGTGACCGCGGTCGCCAACGGCGACCTCAAGCAGAACCTCACCGTGAAATCGAAAGGCGAGGTCGCCGCACTCGCCGACACCATCAACAACATGACCGAGACGCTCGCGACCTTCGCCGACCAGGTGACGTCGGTGGCGCGCGAGGTCGGTGTCGAGGGCCGGCTGGGCGGTCAGGCCGACGTGCCCGGCGCCGCCGGCACCTGGAAGGATCTCACCGGCAACGTCAATTTGCTGGCGGCCAACCTCACCTCGCAGGTGCGCGCGATCGCGGAAGTGGCGACCGCCGTGACCAAGGGCGACCTGACGCGGTCGATCCAGGTCGACGCCCGCGGCGAGGTCGCGGAGCTGAAAGACAACATCAACACGATGATCACCAACCTCCGTCTCACGACGGACGTGAACACCGAGCAGGACTGGCTGAAGACCAATCTGGCGAAATTCACCAACATGCTTCAGGGCCAGCGCGACCTCACCACCGTCGGTCGCCTGCTGTTGACCGAATTGTCGCCGCTGGTGAACGCGCATACCGGCGTGATCTATCAGGTCGAGAACGAAGACAATCCGCGGCTCCTGCTGCTTGCCTCCTATGCCGGCGACGGCGTCTATCCGTATCCGCGCGTGCTGCCATTCGGCGACGGCCTGATCGGCCAATGCGCGCTCGACCGGCGCCCGCGCGTAATTGCGGACATTCCGCCCGACGTGGTGCCGATCAATTCGGCGCTGCTTCGCGTCGCGCCGAAGAACCTCGTGGTGCTGCCGGTGCTGTTCGAAGGCCAGGTCAAGGCGGTCATCGAGCTCGCCTCGCTCACCTCCTTCACGACCTCGCAGATGACCTTCCTGGAGCAGCTCACGGACTCGATCGGCATCGTGCTCAACTCGATCGAAGCGACGATGCAGACCGAAGGCCTGCTCAAGCAGTCGCAGCAGCTCGCCGGCGAACTCCAGACCCAGCAGCGCGAATTGCAGCAGACCAATGACCAGCTCGAACAGAAGGCGCAGCAGCTCGCCGAGCGCAACGTCGAAGTCGAGCGCAAGAACCAGGAGATCGAGCAGGCCCGCCGCGCACTGGAGGAAAAGGCGACCGAGCTCGCGCTGACCTCGAAGTACAAGTCCGAATTCCTGGCCAATATGAGCCACGAGCTGCGCACGCCGCTGAACTCGATCCTGATCCTCGGCCAGCAGCTCACCGACAATCCGGACGGCAATCTTACCGGCAAGCAGGTCGAATTCGCCCGCACCATCCACGGCGCCGGCACCGACCTACTCAATCTCATCAGCGACATTCTCGATCTCTCCAAGATCGAGTCCGGTACGGTGACGGTCGACGCCGAGGAAATCCTGACCGCGAACCTGCTCGAGACGGTCGGGCGGCCGTTCCGTCACGAGGCGGAGAACCGCAATTTGTCGTTCAAGATCGACGTCGATCCGAATCTCGCGCGCAGCCTCGTCACCGATTCCAAGCGCCTGCAGCAGGTTTTGAAGAACCTGCTCTCCAACGCCTTCAAGTTCACCGCCGAAGGCGAGGTGCGCCTGAAGGTCGCCGCAGCGGTCGGCGGCTGGGGCACGGATCATCCGGTGCTGAATTCGGCGCCGGCCGTGATCGCATTCGAAGTGTCCGACACCGGCATCGGCATTCCCCTGGAGAAGCAGAAGCTGATCTTCGAGGCGTTCCAGCAAGCGGATGCCGGCACCAGCCGCAAATATGGCGGCACCGGCCTCGGCCTTGCGATCAGCCGCGAGCTCGCAAGCCTGCTCGGCGGCGAGATCCACCTGCGCAGCTTGCCGGGCAAGGGCTCGTGCTTCACGCTTTACCTGCCGCTGAAATATTCCGGCCCGACGCTCGCGCCCCGCGCGACGCCCCAACAGAGCCAGCCGCCGGCGCTGCAGCCCGCTACAGCCGAACCGCAGCGCGTCATCGAGCAGCTTCCCGACGACCGGCTCAACCTCGAACCCGGCGACAGTATCCTCCTGATCGTCGAGGACGACCCGCACTACGCACGTGTGCTGGTCGACCTCGCGCGCGACAAGGGATTCAAGGTGCTGGTCGCCGCACGCGGCGCGGAGGCGCTGGAGCTAGCAAAGCAGTACCAGCCGAGGGCCGTGTCGCTCGACGTATTCCTGCCGGATATGCTCGGCTGGACCGTGTTGAGCCAGCTCAAGCACAATCCGCTGACCCGCCACATCCCCGTGCAGATCATCACGCTCGACGAGGACCGCCAGCATGCGCTGGCGCGCGGCGCCTTCTCCTTCGTCAACAAACCGACGACGACCGAGGGCGTTTCGGCCGCGCTGACGCAGATCAAGGAATATGCGCGACCGCGGCGCAAGCGGCTGCTGATCGTCGAAGACAACGAGGCCGAGCAGCTCTCGATCCGCGAGCTCCTGCATCACGACGACATCGAGATCGTGACGACCGGCACCGGTGCCGACGCGCTCTCGATGCTGCGTGAGACCCCCTGTGATTGCGTCGTGCTCGACCTGCGCCTGCCCGACATGACCGGCTTCGAGGTGCTGGACCAGATCCGCAACGACGAGGCGCTCTCGAACGTTCCGGTCGTCGTCTTCACCGGCCGCGAGCTGTCGGCCGAGGAAGATGCGGAGCTCCACACCATGGCGCGAAGCATCGTGGTCAAGGGCGTGGAATCGCCGGAGCGCCTGCTTGACGAGACCGCGCTGTTCCTGCATCGCGTGATCACGGAGTTGCCGGTCGAGAAGCAGCGCATGCTCGAGAAGCTGAACAGTTCCGACGAAGACCTGATCGGCAAGACAGCCCTGCTCGTCGACGACGACGCCCGCAACATCTTCGCGCTGTCGAGCGTGCTGGAGCGGCGCGGCATGAAGGTGCTGACGGCCACGACCGGCAACGAGGCGGTGACCTTGGTCGAATCCAACCCGGAGATCGCCATCGTGCTGATGGACATCATGATGCCGCAGATGGATGGCTATCAGACCATCGGCGTCATTCGTGAAAATCCGACCTTCGCCCGTCTTCCGATCATCGCGTTGACGGCCAAGGCCATGAAGGGCGACCGCGAGAAATGCCTCGAGGCCGGCGCGTCCGACTACCTCGCCAAACCCGTCAACACCGATCAATTGCTGCTTGCAATCCGCATGTGGCTGCACCGCTGAGTTGGATGCCCGTATGGACCACGAAAAGGTCAACATCCTCCTCGTCGACGACCAGCCGGCCAAGCTGCTCGCCTATGAGGTGATCCTGAAGGATCTCGGCCAGAACCTCGTGATCGCCTCGTCCGGTCGCGAGGCTCTGGAGGTGCTGCTCAAGACCGAGATCGCGGTGATCCTGGTCGACGTCTGCATGCCCGAGCTCGACGGCTTCGAGCTCGCCGCGATGATCCGCGAGCACCCGCGCTTCCAGAAGACCGCAATGATTTTCATCTCGGCCATTCAAGTCAGCGACATCGACCGCCTGCGCGGCTACGAGATGGGCGCCGTCGACTACGTCCCGGTGCCGGTCGTGCCGGAGGTGCTGCGCGCCAAGGTCAAGGTGTTTGCAGAGCTCTATCGCAAGACGCGCGAACTCGAACGGCTGAACCAGGATCTCGAGGACCGCGTGCGTGCACGCACCGCCGAGCTGGAGAATTCCACTGCAAAGCTGCGCGAGAGCGAAGAGCGGCGCAGCATGGCGATCGCCGCCGGCAAGATGGGTTCCTGGGACTGGGACTGGATCACCGGCGACTGGATGTGGGACGAGGGACAATACCGCATCTTTGGTGTTGGCCCGGAGAGCTTCGAGGTGAACCCGGCCAACGTTCAGGCGCTATTGCATCCGGATGACGTCGATCAGTTGCGCAAGGCGATCGCCGAATTCAACAAGGGCACACGCTCCTATGAAACGGAGTTCCGCATTGTCCGGCCCGACGGCGATGTGCGCTGGTGTGTAGGCACGGCCGCCGCCACGGTTGACGATAGCGGTCGGGTCATGCGCGTCAGCGGCGTGACGGTGGACATCACCGAACGCAAGCGCGCCGAGGAACGGCAGACTCTGCTGGCGCGGGAAGTCGATCATCGCGCCAAGAATGCGCTGGCGCTGGCACAATCGATCGTGCGCCTCACCCGCGCCGACGAGGTCAAAGCCTATGTCAGCGCCGTCGAGGGACGCATCAATGCACTGGCGCGCGTGCATACGATCCTGTCACTGTCGAGCTGGCAGGGTGCCGAACTCTCGAAGCTGATCGACGAGGAGCTTGCGCCCTATTCCCTCGGCGGCCAGATCAAATTGGCGGGGTCCGAAGTTCAGTTGCTGCCGGCGACCGCCCAGACGCTGGCGCTGGCGCTGCACGAGCTTTTCACCAACTCGGCGAAGTATGGCGCGCTCTCGACGCGGACGGGACGGCTCGCAATCGGCTGGCAGGTCGAGGACGAGCTGCTCACGCTCACCTGGGAGGAATCCGGCGGCCCGCTCGTCATGACGCCGAAATCCCGCGGCTTTGGTACGCGGAGCCTGCTTGCGAGCGTCGAGTCCCAGCTCGGCGGGCAGGCGCGATTCGATTGGCGCGCCGAGGGTCTGTTGTGCCGGCTCGAGGTGCCGCTGGTCCGCAAGACCGCCGCGACGACCACGCCCGGCAACTTCGAAGCCGCGAGCTCCGCCGAATTGCAGCGCGCGTCCGGTTAACCGGAGGCCGCACTCTTCCTGCGCTGCGTCGTTTGCGGTTCGCGCGCGACCCGCCCTTCGAGCCAGGCTTCCGTTTGGGCGAGATCGCGCAGCGCCTTGGCATAGCGGCGCGCCGCGCTTCGCTCCGCGCCGCGGGGCAGTTTGCGCGCTTTGCGGAGGATGTCCGCAGCGGCGTTGCGATAAGCCAGAGAGCGATAGAGAAAGACCACCTTACCCATATCGAATGTTCCCGTGTTGCAGGGTCATTCTCGCCCACCCGGCATGAACGTCGGATGAAGCGGGCGATAACGATTCCTTCATGCGGATGGAACCGGCGCGTGTCGCAGGCGTTGCTTGCGAGATTGGGATAGAGTTCCATGCGCGCGAAGAAGTCGTCGGACCTGATCTCTCCCAGCGGGCTCGTCAAGCTGATGACGCACGCGATGATGGGCGCAGCCTTGGGACTCGCTTTCAGCCTCTTGCTCGTGCTGTCCAATCCCGGCGTCGCCAATTTGCTGAGTCACGGCGGAAGGCAGGCCGTTGTCGTTTTCGCCCTCACATTGGTGACGACGTTCGCGATCGGCGCAACACTGACCGGGGTCGTATTCATCCTCGAAGAGGACAAGCAATCTTGAAGGATGCGTGCTTTACCGGAACTTCTTTGTTCGGAACTCCTGCGACCAATGGCAGTTGGCTGCCTGCGTCAATTCAACTCAGGGAGTTCCCGCATATGAAGACCACCAAGCTCGCTCTTGCCGTGATGTTGGCAACCGGCCTCGCCGCCGCACCGTTCGCCGTGCAGGCCAAGTCGCACAAGGCAAAACACGGATCCTCGATGTCATCGTCGCAGACCACCACGGGCGCCAACACCAAGTCTTCCAAGGGTGCTGATCCCTCCGGTCAGGGCGGCTCCGGCCCCGGCTCCGACCAGGGCGGCACCATGACGAACAACAAGGGCGGCATGAGCAACACCAAGTAGGTGTTCCCCGAAATCATGAAGGCCCCGCGATCGCGGGGCCTTTTGCTTTGGTGTTCAAACGAACTTTTTCTCGGGCCGCTTCGTCGACATGCGGTATCGACGAGCCCCGCACGCGCGTTACGCCAAGGCTCAGCTACGATGGCCGCCCAGGATGTCAGGGTGGACGCCCGCAGGATCTGATTTCACCAGATGATCGAGCCGTGCCCGCTTGCGGGCGATCAAGAGCTGGGCCGCGGCGTCGTCGAGCCCCTCGCGTTGCAGCTGCCGGATCGCAGAGCCCAGTTCGAGAATCTCGGCGCGCAGCTTTAGAATCCGGTACACATCCGGGTCTTCCTCCACCGTGCGCTCCCAAAGCTCTCAGCGGCGCGCGACCACGCGCAGAGGACTACCTGCTGCCTTCGCGGAACGAAGGCGCATCCTATCGCGGACATTCGGCAGGACATCGCCGCCACCTGCAGCCTTCCATTCGCCGATCAGCAGATTGATTTTCCGGCGCAGATCCATCTGCGCCAGGGCCTTCTCTGTGCAGTCCCGATCGCGCTCGACGAGCTCGCGTACGGACACCTCGATATCGGCCATTTCCAGCCTCAAGGCGCTGATTTTACGTCGAATTTCATTAATTCTATTGTCCATGACTTGTTAGAACAAAATAAGAACATATAGTCAAGTCACGATTTCAGAAGGGAGAAGCGATATGCAGGTTCAGGGCAAATACGACGCCAAAGCTTTCCTCACCGAGCAGATGACGCGGGCGCAGGGCCTCCGGCTGAAACGGCTGAGCGAAGAGGCGTATCAACCCGCGCAATATGCGCGGGATCTGTCCTCCAGCGAGGCAGCGCGGCGCATTCAGGTGCTGGAAGCGGAGATCGAGCTGGCGGATTCGTTCTAGGCTAGGCCGCGTATCCGGGACGTTGCTTGCGCTTTCGGAACTATGCCTGTCTCGGATTGTTTTCCCAGGCCAAGGGAGAACATGCATGGCACGCAAGGCAAAGAAGCGCCGCTACTCGCGCAGCTCCGGCAGCGATGTCGAAGGCGAGATGAAGCGCTACAAGAAGGGGACCGCGAAAAGCGGACCTGGCGGTCGAGGCGGACGCGTGAAGAGCCGCAAGCAGGCGATCGCGATCGGCCTGTCGAAAGCGCGCAAGAAGGGCAAGAAGGTCCCGAAGAAAGCCGCAAAACGGAAGTCGTCCAAGAAGACATCAAAGAAGACATCTCGGAAAACTTCCAAGAAGAGTTCGAAGAAAACGTCGAAGCGCAAATCCTCCAAACGGTCGCGCTGACCTCCGTCAGATCATGCTGCCCGGCATGAAGCAGCGGATCGACACACCGAACGCGGTCTTCACCGGCCACACCATGGTGCGGCCGGCCCGGTTCGGCTCGGTGATCACGGCTTCGTCCGGTACCTCGACCCATTCGCCGTCGAGCCGCACGCGATAATGTCCATTGTGCGAGTCCCAATCGGGATCGGCGACGGCAAACCCGTCCGCATCCGAGCAGCACGGACCGAGATGGCTGCGCAGGCCGTCGAACCACGGCTTGAGAGGTGAGTCCGCGTAGCGGCCGTCGTCACGCCCGAGAGCGTTTCCGCCCCACAGCACGAACGGCGCCACGAGCAGCGCAGCCGTCAGCGAGAGCTTCAATCGATCCATGTCGGCACCGATCAAATACGAATTGCCGGCCGGCTCAGCGGCGGCAAGTTCGAAGTTCCACGCTTGCAATCGTCGGCGGCTTCATTGCCGCCGAGTCCATACGAGATCCGTAATTGTGATGAACGAACACGGCTTTTTCGGACGAACCGGGTCATCCTCCCTGCCGTTAACGAGAATGTTATCGGCGGGCATCCGAAATCCTGACGGCGAACAGGAAAGGCGGCCCGTAGGCCGCCTTTTTGGAGTTGCGCCGATCGACGTTCGACTTATGCGAGCGGCACCGCCACGAACCGGGTCGCCTGCGCGCTTCTGACTTGCAGCAGCACGCTGCGCTTGCCGGACGATTTCGCCTGCGCCAGCTCCGAACGGACATCGCCGATATTGGCGACGGCCTTGCCGCCCACATTGAGGATGACGTCGCCGGTCTGGATGCCGCGTTGCGCGGCCGGCCCTTGCGGATCGACTTCGGTGACGACGACGCCCTTTTGGCCGGCGCCCTGGACGTCCCCGGCCGGAGCCAGGCTGAGGCCGAGACGCGGCGGCATGCCGGCATCTGGCTGCGACTTGCCCTCGTCGGCTCTAGCCTGTCGCTCGTTCGGCAACTCGCCGAGCGCCAGTGTCACCGTCTTGTTGTCGCCCTTGTGGACGACATCGAGCTTCACGGACGTGCCTGGCGCCAGGGTGGCGATGGTGCGGGCGAGATCGCGGGAATCCTTGATCGCGGTGCCATTGACGGCGGTGATGACGTCGCCCGCCTCGATGCCCGCCTTCGCTGCCGGGCTGCCGTCCTGCGGATTGTCGACGATCGCGCCGCGCGCCTCCTTGAGGCCGAGGCTGTCGGCGATATCCGACGTCACCGGCTGCACCTGCACGCCGAGCCAGCCGCGTGTGACCGCGCCCTTGTCCTTCAACTGTGCGACGACGAGCTTTGCGGTCGAGGCCGGAATGTCGAAGCCGATGCCGACCGAGCCGCCGGAGGGCGAGAAGATCGCAGTGTTCACGCCGATCACGTTGCCATTCATGTCGAAGGCCGGGCCGCCGGAGTTACCCTTGTTGATCGGCGCGTCGATCTGGATGAAGTCATCATAGGGACCGTTGCCGATGTCGCGGCCGCTGGCCGAGACGATGCCGGCGGTCACGGTGCCACCGAGGCCGAAGGGATTGCCGACCGCGACCACCCAGTCGCCGATACGCGGCTTCTGGTCGGAGAATTTGACGAACGGAAAATCCTTCTTGCCTTCGACCTTGATCAGCGCGAGATCCGTCTTCGGATCGGTGCCGACCACTTTCGCGCTGTAGATGGTGCCGTCGTCCATCGTCACTTGCACCGACTCGGCGTGATCGACGACGTGGTTGTTGGTCACGGCGTAGCCGTCCGCGGAGATGAAGAAGCCGGAGCCCTCACCCGTGATCATCTGGCGGTGCTGGCGCGGCATGCCTTCCATGCCACCCGGGCCGCGGAAGCCGAATTGCCGTGAGAACTGGTCGAACGGCGATGCTTCGTCCGAATCCATCCGGTTCTGTTGCAGCATCGCGCTCTTGTCGTTGTCCTGGTCGATCCTGACCCGGACCGAGATGACGGCGGGTTTGACCTTGCTGACGAGGTCGCCGAAGCCCGGCGGTGTCGCGGCGCTCTCCGCGGCCTGGGCGGGCGCAATGAAGGAGTTCGCGCTGAACGGCGAAGAGCCGGGGGCAGTCGCCAGCACGGCCAGGCCAAGCGCGGCCACGGTGCCGAGCAGCGCGAGCCGGCGCGGTCTCAGGATCTTGCGGGACGCGGTGGTGTCGGAATTGACGTGATCGTTCATGTCGATATGTCCATGTTGGGTAAGTCGCCTTGGACCCAACATGGTGGTCGCCACCTTACAGCGTCCCGTCCACGCGATTAAATCTTGGCAAAGTAGCCGAGGCCGGCGACACGGCCAAAAGTCGAGACTGCACGTTTGATGCAGCTCAACGCGGGCGCTGCGCACCGTGAAAGACTGCAGCTACCGGATGATGTCCATCGGAGGCGCGTCATGTACAAAGACATTCTCGTCCACATCCCTACCGAGCGGCCGATGCGCCCGGTGATCGATGGCTCGATCTCACTCGCAGCGGGCCTCAACGCCCATCTCGACGCAGTCGCGGTTGGTTATGTGGCAACCAGTGCGGCCTACGTCATGGAGGGCGGCGCTGCGGTGGCGGCGGTGTTCGAGATGGAGCGCGAAAGCGCAGTGGAGCGGGCCGAGGCGGCGCTCGCGGTGTTCAAGAGCGAAGCGATGAACGCCGGCATTTCCTACACATGCCACCCACTCGGGGCGATGCCGGGGGATGCGGTCGGGTTGCTTGGCGAGATGGCGCGGCTGCACGATCTCAGCATCGTGCTCCAGCCGGATCCGGCGCAAGGCTCACTCGACAACGATGTGCCCCGCGAGATCCTGTTCCAGGCGGGCGGCCCGGTGCTTTTCCTGCCCTACACCTTCCATGGAGCGTTCAAGGCGAAACGGATCGGCATCTGCTGGGATGGCAGCCGCCTCGCCGCGCGCGCCATGCGCGACGCCGCACCATTCCTGGCTCGCGCCGAGGAGATCGTGATCATTGCGATCAACGAAACAGATATGGTTCCCGACGAAGTCTCGACGCGCAATCTGGCAAGGCATCTCGGCCGGCGCGGACTGTCGACCCGCACCGTCAACCTGTCGGCGGCGCGCTCCGACATTCAGCCGACCATGCTGTCGCTGGCAGCCGATGAGAACCTCGATCTTCTGGTCATGGGCGGCTACGGCCATTCGCGATTGCAGGAGCGGTTCCTCGGCGGCGTCACCCGCGCCATGCTGGAAGCCATGACGGTCCCGACGCTGATGTCGCATTAATCGAGGGACGACCAGGTCGGGCCGGTCACAAGACCTGTCGTTCGGGCTGACAACCGCGTCCTTGAGCGGTGCCGGCACCGGCAAGTTCAGGTCGTCTTCGAACGAGTTGGCCCGTCACGCCGCGGCGGGCCTCTCCCACGCCGAGGCCTCGACGCCGTCCTCGTCGTGTTGCGCATTGCACGCGTCGAAATGCGCCTTGAGTTCGACTTCGGCGAGATATTCGAAATGTTCGGCCTGACCGAGCAGTTCCCAGCTCTGGAGCGGCCGGTAGGCGGCCTGCTGACGACAGAGGGACGCTAGCGCGCGGTAGCGACGTACGTTGTCCATGAGACCCTCCCTCGCATTCATAGAGCTTATTGCCCTTATTTGCGTCAGGGCGATGGCGGTTGTGCAAAAGATTTGCTGCGCCCGCCGCGCGCTTGACCCGCTTGATTCTAGGCAAACGCGTGTTGGGCCGAAAGTTCCAATCAGCGTAGACTCAATATGTCTGGTGGAAAGTGGCAGGCCCTGGCACAGCCCATTCGGGTACCGGCTCGCTCCGCCTGTATCCGGTAGCCTACCGGATGAGCGCGGGCTCACCGGTCCGGATCGTCTGCGCCGAACTATGTTGCAGCTCCGGAACCCTGCCGGCTTCCGCAGCAGCGCGGATGGCGGCGATGTTGCCGGCATAGTCTGCGCTGCTCTTGCCGCGAAACACGGCGGAGCCCGCCACAAGCGTATCGGCACCCGCAGCGGCCACGGCAGCGGCATTGTCGCGCGTGATGCCGCCGTCCACCTCGAGCCGAATCGACCGGTCGCCGATCATGCTTCGAATACGCCCGATCTTCTCGAGCTGGGACTCCAGGAAGGACTGGCCGCCAAAGCCCGGATTGACCGTCATCACCAGGACGAGATCGAGACGATCGAGCACATATTCGATCGCGCTTTCGGGAGTGGCGGGACACAGGCTGACACCGGCTTTCTTACCGAGCGCGCGGATGGCCTGGAGCGAGCGATCGAGGTGCGGACCGGCTTCGGCATGCACCGTGATGACATCCGCGCCGGCCTTCGCGAACGCCTCGAGATAGGGATCGGCCGGCGCGATCATGAGATGCACGTCGAATATTTTCTTCGTCAGCGGCCGGATCGCCTTGATGACGTCCGCGCCATAACTGATGTTCGGAACGAAATGCCCATCCATGACGTCGCAATGAATCCAGTCGGCACCCGCAGCGTCGATCGCCGCGATCTCCTCGCCGAGGCGGGCGAAATCCGCAGCCAGGATCGACGGCGCGATGAGGATTTCTCTGGTCATGGCTTCGCACTCCCCTGCGCGTCCGCAACGCCGCTAAACACGCGGCTCGCCAGGACGTCCATGGGATCGATCGTTTCGAGGTCGGCGATCTCGAGCATGCGATCGAGATCGGATACCAGGCGATCGGCCTGCCGCAGGCGGATGCGGTCGACGGCATTGCGGATCGAGCGTGCATTCGAAAAGAACGGCTGGGTCCGGCGTAGCGCAATGTATTTCTCGAAAGCTTCGCGCGCCGCCGCCGACAAGCGATAACCCCGTTCCTTCAGCATCAGCTCCGCGATGACGAGCAGCTCGGCTTCCGCATAGTCCGGAAAGTCGATGTGATGGGCGATGCGCGAGCGGAAGCCGGGATTGGAGGCGAAGAAGCTGGTCATTCGCTCGCCATAGCCGGCAAGGATCACGACGAGGTCTTCGCGCTGGTTCTCCATCACCTGGAGCAGAATCTCGATCGCCTCCTGGCCGTAGTCGCGCTCGTTGTCGGGACGGTGCAGATAATAGGCCTCGTCGATGAACAGCACGCCGCCCATCGCCTTCTTCAGGATCTCCTTGGTCTTCGGCGCGGTGTGGCCGATATACTGGCCGACGAGATCGTCGCGCGTCACCGAGATCACCTGCCCGCGCCGCACGAAGCCGAGGCCGTGCAGGATCTTTGCCATGCGCAACGCGACGGTCGTCTTGCCGGTGCCGGGATTGCCGGTGAACGACATGTGCAGCGTCGGCGGCGACGAAGCCAGTCCCGCACGCTGCCGGATACGTTCGATCAGCAAGAGCGACGCGATCTGGCGCACGCGGTTCTTCACCGGCTTCAATCCGATCAGCTCCTGCTCGAGCTGTTGCAGCGTGCCGGTGATTCCAGCCGCTTCGGCCTCCTTGCGGAGATCGAAACTGGTCTCGCCGGGTTCAGTGGTCATTGCGTGGGGAACATCCAGCATCGGCACCTCGAAGAAAAGGGCTTCGCCGCGGGGGAGCGGCGAAGCAGTGGTCCGCCAAGGAAACGGAGCAGGGAGTGCTCCGCGCGGAGGAGAATGAGTTAGGTTGGCGCGTGCGCGGGCTGCCGACGCACGGTGGTGTAGCGGATCGCGCGTCCACCCACCTCCTGCCGCACCAGCTCGAACTCGGCCTCCTGCGGCGGGCGGTTGACGATGAAGGAGATCCGCACCGATTCCCAGCCATGGCTGGAGTCGAAGCCGCTGAGACGGATGTAGCGGTCGCCATACACTCTGCGGCATTCGGTGAGCTCCATCATCACGCCGGCGGCGTCCTGGAGATCGAACATCGGCAGGCCCCACATCTCCCAATAGGTATTGCGGGGATGCGGATCGTCGGTGAACTCGATGTTCACCGCCCAACCGTTGGTCAGGCAATACTGCACCTGCTTGGTGATCTGGTCGTCGGTCAGATCGGGCAGGAACGAGAAGCAGCCTTGGGTCAGCTTCATGTCAAATCTCCTCAAACGGTTTCGAGCGCGGTCGGCACGAAGTCCGGCGTGTCGGTGGATTCATAGTTGAAGGTCACGTCCTTCCAGACCTCGAGCGCAGCTTTCAGCGGCGTGCAGGTCTCGGCCGCCCTGGCCAGGATCTCCGGACCTTCGTGGACGTAGTCGCGCCCCTCGTTGCGGGCGAGGATCATCGCCTCCAGCGCCACGCGGTTGGCGATCGCGCCGGCCGCGATGCCCATGGGATGGCCGATGGTGCCGCCGCCGAACTGCAGCACGACGTCCTCGCCGAGCAGGTCGAGCAGCTGGTGCATCTGGCCGGCATGGATGCCGCCGGAGGCGACCGGCATCATCTTGTTCAGGCTCGCCCAGGACTGGTCGAAGAACAGGCCGTGTTCGAGTTTGGTCGGGTTGAAGTCCTCGCGGCAAACATCATAATAGCCGCGCGTGGTGTTCGGATCACCTTCGAGCTTGCCGACCACCGTGCCGGCATGGATGTGGTCGACGCCGGCAAGCCGCATCCACTTGGCGATGACACGGAACGACACGCCGTGGCTCTTCTGCCGCGTGTAGGTCGAGTGACCGGCGCGATGCAGATGCAGGATCATGTCGTTGCGACGCGCCCATTTCGCCATCGACTGGATCGCGGTGTAGCCGATCACGAGGTCGATCATGACGATGCACGACCCGAGCTCCTTCGCGAACTCGGCGCGCTCGTACATGTCCTCCATCGTTCCCGCGGTGATGTTCAGGTAGGTGCCCTTCGCCTCGCCGGAGGCCGCCTGCGCGCGGTTCACCGCCTCCATGCAATAGAGGAAGCGGTCGCGCCAGTGCATGAACGGCTGCGAGTTGATGTTCTCGTCATCCTTGGTGAAGTCGAGCCCGCCCTTCAGCGCCTCGTAGACCACGCGGCCGTAATTGCGGCCCGAAAGCCCGAGCTTGGGCTTGACGGTGGCGCCGAGCAGCGGCCTGCCGAACTTGTCGAGCCGCTCGCGCTCGACCACGATGCCGGTTGCCGGTCCCTGGAACGTCTTCACATAAGCGACGGGGAAGCGCATGTCTTCCAGACGCAGCGCTTTCAACGGCTTGAAGCCGAACACGTTGCCGATGATCGAGGCCGAGAGGTTGGCGATCGAGCCCGGCTCGAACAGGTCGAGGTCATAGGCGATGTAGGCGAAATACGAGCCCGGCGTGCCCGGCACCGGATCGACGCGATAGCATTTTGCGCGATACTTCTCCGCGGCGGTCAGGCGATCGGTCCACACCACCGTCCAGGTCGCCGTCGAGGATTCGCCGGCGACAGCGGCCGACGCCTCGATCGGATCGACGCCCTCTTGCGGCGTGACGCGGAACAGCGCGATGACATCGGTGTCCTTTGGCACATAGTCAGGCTCCCAATAGCCCATGCGCTTGTATTCCATCACGCCCGATCGATATCTTTCCTTGCCGCGGACGGTTCCTGCGTGTGCGTTCATGGCTCTCTCCTGCTCTTCTCTCTCTGAATGATTAGGCTGCGACAGGCTCGCGGGCGTCGACGCTCGGATCGAGTTCTCCGGCGCGGTAGCGCCGCGCCATCTCGCTCAAGGGAACGACCTTGATCCGGCTGGCGTGTCCTGCGGTCCCGAACTGCTCGAAGCGCTCGCGGCAGAGCTCGCGCATCGCATCCATCGCCGGCTTGAGGAATTTGCGCGGATCGAACTCGGAGCGCGTTTGCGCCGCGACCTTCCGGAACACCGCGGTCATTGCGAGGCGACAGTCGGTGTCGATATTGACCTTGCGCACGCCGCTCTTGATGCCGCGGACGATCTCCTCGACCGGCACGCCCCAGGTCTGCGGCATCTCGCCGCCGAACTGGTTGAACATGTCCTGGAGCGGCTGCGGCACCGAGGACGAGCCGTGCATCACGAGATGCGTGTTCGGCAGCCGGCGATGAATCTCCTCGACCACCCGCATCGCCAGAATGTCGCCGTCCGGCTTGCGGCTGAACTTGTAGGCGCCGTGCGAGGTGCCCATCGCGATCGCGAGCGCATCGACCTTGGTGGCGCGGACGAAGTCGACCGCCTGGTCGGGATCCGTCAGCAACTGATCATGGCTGACCGTGCCTTCGACGCCGTGGCCATCCTCCTGCTCGCCGCCGCCATGCTCGAGCGAGCCGAGCACGCCGAGTTCGCCTTCAACGGAAGCGCCGACCCAATGCGCGAGATCGACGACGCGGCTGGTGATCGCAACATTGTAGGCGTAATCGGCCGCGGTCTTGGCGTCGGCCTTGAGCGAGCCGTCCATCATCACCGAGGTGAAGCCATGCGCGATGGCGGAGGCGCAGGTCGCCTCGTCGTTACCGTGGTCCTGGTGCATGCAGAGCGGGATGTCCGGATAGGTCCGCTCCAGCGCGTCGATCATGTGCGAGAGCATGAGGTCGCCGGCATAGCTGCGCGCGCCGCGCGAAGCCTGGATGATGACGGGCGCATCGACCTCGGCCGCCGCCTGCATGATCGCGATACCCTGCTCCATGTTATTGATGTTGAACGCCGGCACCGCGTAACCGTGACTGGCGGCGTGGTCGAGCAGTTGGCGAAGGGTGATACGGGCCACGACAATTCCTCCTGTTATTGCTTGCCTGTGCGGGCCATCGCCCGCCGGGCGGCTTCCGCAACGCTTTGCGGCGTGATGCCGAATTCGCGGTAGAGCACGGGTGCAGGCGCCGAGGCACCGAAGCCGCGCATGCCGACGAATTCGCCATCAGTGCCGATCCAGCGATGCCAATCGCCGGCGACTGCCGCCTCGATGCCCACCCGGGGCACAGTGCCGAGCACGGCAGCGCGGTAGTCCTCCGGCTGCTCCTCGAACAACGCGAAGCAGGGTGCGGAGACCACGGCCGCGCGGATATGCTCGGTGGCAAGCAGGCGAGCCGCTTCCAGCGCAGTCGAGACTTCCGAACCTGTTGCAATGAGCGTCACGTCTCGGCCGCCGTCCGGCGAAACAATCAGATAGGCGCCGCGTGCGACGCGGTTTCTTCCACGGACATCGCTGCGGAAGGTCGGCAGGGCCTGACGGGACAGGCACAGCACGGAGGGACGATTTTCAGCTTGGAGCGCGCAGTCCCAGGCTTCCAGCGTCTCAACCGCGTCGGCCGGCCGGAACACAAGCAGGTTCGGAATGACGCGAAGCGCTGCGAGATGCTCGACTGGTTGATGCGTGGGGCCGTCCTCACCGAGACCAATGGAGTCATGGGTCATCACATGAATGACGCGGATCCGCATCAACGCCGCAAGGCGGATCGCCGGCCGGCTGTAATCAGAGAAGGCGAGGAAGGTGCCGCCATAGGGAATGAAGCCGCCGTGCAGCGCGAGGCCGTTCATCGCGGCCGCCATGCCGTGCTCGCGGATGCCATAATGGATGTAATCGCCGGCGAACGCGTCGCGCTTGACCGGGGTCTGCGCCTTGGCATGCGTCAGGTTCGAATGCGTGAGGTCCGCCGAGCCGCCGACAAATCCGGGAATCGTCCCTGCGATGCCGTCGAGCACCTGTTGCGACGCCTGCCGCGTCGCAAGCTTCGGACGCTCGGTGGCAAAGCGTTCGCGCAATTTCGCCGAGGCTTGGGCATAGGCGTTCGGCAGGGCAACCGTCTTGCCCTCGACAAACAGATCGCGCTGCTCGGGCGTCGCGCATTCATAGCGATCGAGCCAGGCGAGACGCGCGACCTGCCCGCGCTGCCCGATCATCCGCCATGCTTTCAGGATCGGGATTGGCACCACGAAGGGCTGATAGTCCCAGCCGAGCGCTCGCCGCGCCGCTGCCGCCTGCTCGGTGCCGAGCGGCGCGCCATGCGCCTTCTCGGTGCCCTGACGATCCGGCGCGCCATAGCCGATGATGGTGCGGCAGGCGATCAATGACGGTCTTGTGCTCTCACGCTCCTCGGCGATCGCCTGCGCAACTGCTTCGGGATCGTGCCCGTCGACACGGCGAACCGACCAGCCGGAGGCAGCGAAGCGCGCGAGCTGGTCGTCGGAGGTCGCGAGCGAGGTCGGGCCGTCGATCGAGATGCCATTGTCGTCGAACAGCACGATCAGGCGGCCCAGCCCGAGATGGCCGGCGAGCGAGATCGCTTCCTGGCTGATGCCTTCCATCAGGCAGCCGTCGCCGGCGATCACATACGTAAAGTGGTCGACGAGGCCATCGCCATGCCGCGCATTGGCCATGCGCTCGGCGAGGGCCATGCCCACCGCGGTCGCAATCCCCTGCCCCAGCGGACCGGTCGTCGTCTCGACGCCCGGCGTGTGGCCATATTCCGGATGCCCCGGCGTCTTCGAGCCCCATTGCCGGAACGCCTTGATGTCATCGAGGCTGAGGTCGCCGCCGGTGAGATGGAGCAATGCATAGAGCAGCATCGAGCCATGGCCCGCCGACAGCACGAAGCGGTCGCGGTCCGGCCAATTGGGGTGAGCCGAGTCGAATTTCAGGAAGCGCGAGAACAGCACGGTCGCGACATCGGCCATGCCCATGGGCAGGCCGGGATGGCCGGACTGCGAGGTCTCGATGGCATCGACCGCGAGAAAGCGGACGGCATTGGCGAGATCGTTGTGCGTGACCGCCGTGAGGTCGGCATCGGCGTGGACGGAGATGTTCATCGGATCCTCCCCTCGTTCACTTCAGGTTTCGCTTGCGCTCGATCAGCTGCATGATCAGCGGCGTCAGGATGAGCTGCATGGCGAGATCGAGCTTCGCGCCGGGGCAGACGATCGAATTGGCGCGGGACATCCAGCTTTGCGGCAGCATCGAGAGCAGATAGGGGAAGTCGATGCCGCGCGGATTCTTGAAGCGAATCACGACCATCGATTCATCCGGCGTCGGGATCCAGCGCGCGATGAATGGATTGGAGGTGTCCACCGTGGGCACGCGCTGGAAGTTGATGTCGGTTTCGGAAAATTGCGGGCAGATGTAGTGGATGTAGTCGGGCATCCGCCGCAGAACGGTGTCGGTGACGGCCTCGGTCGAATAGCCTCGCGCACTGCGGTCGCGATGCAGCTTCTGGATCCATTCGAGATTGATGACGGGCACGACGCCGATCTTGAGGTCGGCATAGCGCGCGACGTTGACCTTGTCGGTGACGACCGCGCCGTGCAGGCCTTCGTAGAACAGCAGATCGGAGCTCTCCGGCAGTCGTTTCCATTCGGTGAAGGTGCCGGGTGCGGCACCATGCAGCGCGGATTCCTCGGCATCGTGGACGTAGTGCCGCGTCATCGCCGTGCCGGTCTCGCCATAGTCGCGGAACGCCCGCTCCAGCTCCTCGAACAGGTTGGTCTCGGGGCTGAAATGGCTGAAATGCCTGTTGCCGCGATCGGCCTCCTTCGCCATCTGCGTGCGCATTTCCGCGCGGTCATAGCGATGGAAAGCGTCGCCTTCGATGTAGGCGGCGTTGACCTTCTCGCGGAAGAAGATCTGCTCAAAGGTCTTCTTGACCGACGTGGTGCCGGCGCCGGAAGAGCCGGTGATGGAGATGATCGGATACTTCCTGGACATAGGATGCCTCGCTCACAGCCGGAAGAAGCCGCGCCGCGCGAACAGCGGTGCGGAGACGCTGGCGACCAGCAAGGGATCGCAATGCAGCTCCTCGACGCGCTGCACCTCGTTGCTCGAGCCCATGATCAGCGGCACGCGCTGGTGCAGGCTCTGCGCCGAGAGTTCGAGGATGCGCTCGCGCCCGGTCGAAGCCGAGCCGCCGGCCTGCTCGATGATGTAAGCCATCGGGTGCGCCTCGTAGACGAGGCGCAGGCGGCCGTCGCCATAACCGGGCCGTGCATCGGAGGGATAGAGGAACACGCCACCGCGGGTGAGGATGCGATAGGCCTCGGCAACCAGCGAGCCGACCCAGCGCATGTTGAAATTGTGATTGGCCTGCCCTTCCACACCGGCGAGGCATTCGTCGACGAAGGCGCGCACCGGCTGTTCCCAATGCCGGCGGTTCGAGGCGTTGATCGCGAACTCCTCGCAGGTCTCGGAGATCTGCACGGCGCTGCGGGCGAGACGGAAGCAACCGGACTTGCGGTCAAGCGTGAAGATGTCGACACCCTCGCCAAGCGTCAGCACCAGCGAGGTCTGCGGACCATAGGTGACGAACCCCGCCGCGAGCTGCGCCGAGCCGCGCTGATGGAAGGCGAGCGTGAGATCATCGGGCGCGGGCAGGATCGAGAAGATCGTGCCCACGGTCATGTTGATGTCGATGTTGGAGGAGCCGTCGAGCGGATCGATCGCGACGCAGATCTTCGCCGCGCGGTCGCCGATCTGAGGTTCGCGCATCTCCTCTGATGCCAGTGCCGCGATCGGCAGCTTGCCGAGGCAGCGGCGCAGGATCGCGTCGGCCTGCACGTCGAGATCGCGCTGGACGTCACCGTCGCTGTTACGGCCGGTGGTCAGGCCCGATGCGTCCGCAAGGTCTCCCGTCGCGATGAGATCGGCGATCTCGATCGCGGCTGCCGCGATGGCGTCGACCGCGGCCGCCACGGCCAGCGCATGCGGCGCCGTCTCGGAATACCGCTGAAGGTGGTCGTCCAGCCTGAGTTGCCCGGTCATCTGCGTCCATCCCCTTGCTGGTGCCGTATCCAGTTCCCTCCCCGCTGGAGGTCCGGTGCGGTCAGTGCCAACAACGATGAGATTGACAGGGGCGGCTTAATAAGGAAAATTTCTATTCATAATGAGTGCCAAAGAATTATCTTATAATGCCTCGGCACAGCTCCGGCATCTGACGATCCGGCAGCTTCGCTCGCTCGCGGCGCTCGCGGCCAAGGGCAGCGTCACGGCCGCATCGACCCAACTCGGCCTGACGCAGCCGGCCGTGACCCAGCAACTGCGCCAGCTTCAGGATCTCGCCGGACTGCCGCTGCTGCAGCGGACCGGCGACGGCATGCTGCTGACGGAGGCGGGCAAGGAGGTGCTTACCCTCGCCGAGCGGGTCGAAGCCGCAATCGCCGACTGCCAGGGCGCGCTCGACCTGCTTGCGGGGCGGACCGGCGGCACGGTGCATCTCGGCGCTGTCTCGACTGCAAAGTATTTCGTGCCGCACGCGATCGCGGCATTCTCGAAGCGGTATCCGAAGATCGAGCTCAAGCTCACGGTCGGCAATCGCGAGGAGATCCGCGAGGCCATGCACGGCTACGATCTCGATTTCGCGGTGATGGGTCGGCCACCGGCCGATGTCAGCGTCGACGTCCGGCAGCTCGGACGCAATCCGCACATCATCGTCGCCCGCAGGGGGCACTGGCTGGAGAAGGATTCCGGCCTCAACCTGACCGACCTCGTGCACGAGACCTTCCTCACCCGCGAGCCCGGCTCGGGCACGCGGACACTGATGGAAGGCATGTTCCAGAGGTCGGATCTCGAGCCGATCATCGGCATGGAGATGAGCAGCAACGAGACCATCAAGCAGGCTGTCATCGCCGGGCTCGGCATCGCCTTCATCTCGGCCCACACCGTGGCGCACGAGCTCACCGAGGGCCGGCTGATCGTGCTCGACGTCGCGGGCCTGCCGATCGTGCGGCAATGGTACGTGATCCGCCGCAGCGACAAGGTGCTGTTGCCACCGGCGCAGGCGATGTTCGATTTCTTGGGATCGGAGGGGTCGAACTATCTTCCCGAATTGCCCGAACTCGGCGCGCGATAGCCCGTCGAATTTCAGCCCATCAGCTTCATCGCGACCGTGGCCGCGAGAATGACGATGATCTGGAGCAGGCGCTCGGTCGTGAAGATGCGGTTAAAGGTGGTCATCGCTTGCCCCGGCCGAATTGGGATGTCTCGGTCGGGACGTTGCTAGCACAGGCGGGCGTCGAGAGAACTCCGTAATCGCCCCGTGGTCTCCGTACGCAACCCGACGACCGGCCCCTCGGCGGGCCTGCCCAAGGCCGCGCCGATGGTTAACGATCAGGCCGCACGCGTCGCGGCGTAGTCCATCCGCGCGGCAAAATAGGCTTCCAGCTCCAGCAGCGCCCGCGCTTCCCAATCCTTCGCCTGCTCGAGCAGCGACCAGCTCTGGCCCGGACGGAATGCAGCGGTCTGGCGATAGAGCGACGCGATACCGCGGTAGCGACGCACGTTCTCCAAGATGGCGTGACCGGTGATTTGGCCGTTCATGTCCGAAAACTCCCTCGTCATTCCCGGGGGAGAAATTGCGGCCAAATCTTTTTCGAAAAGTTAGCGCCGCACAGCAAGCGTGCGAATGGTTTCCGGACTGTTGCCTGCGCGCAACGTGCGCGACCGCGCAAGGCCGATCTATTGCGAATTCGTTGCCGCGCTCTCGCTCCGCGGCTTCAACCCGCCGCGGCTGATGATCGCCATCGTCGCACGGCAGAGATCGGCAAGGCCGATCACCAGCACGGCGAGCAGGCAGAACAGCTTGATGGAATCGGCATGCGCGCTGGTCAGCGAATTGAACTCGAAGAAGGGCGGCATGAACGCCCACCACACCAGCGGAATTGTAAGCACCGCGGCGAACGCCGCCGCCGGTGCGCCCGCGACAATGCCGAGCACGAACAGGCTGGGTAGGAACGCCGCGAAATAAAGTTTTGCGCCGAGCGCAACACAGACGCCCTGAAGCGCAGCCGACATCGCGACAACGACGAATCCAAGCAGAAACGCCTGCCACGACCATGGTCGTACCCGCGGTACGCCAACCAGCCCCGCACGCCTCATCAGCCTCCCCCTGCCGCCCGTTAACCAGGCTCGCTTGCGACCAAAGTACTACAGCGGCAGGGAAACTGCGAGGTGGAAATTGCCGGCCGGACGGCCTTGGTAAACGGGCCGAATCGCGCAATCTGGACCACCGCGGCCGCTACTCGGTGGCCGCATAGATCAGCCCTGCGACGGGCAACGCGAGGCCAATGGCCGATGCGAGCGTCCAGCCGCCTTGCGCAAACGCCCAGGCGCCGACCGCCGAGCCCGCCGCGCCCGCCGTGAAGAACGTCGCCATGTAGAGGCCGTTGAGGCGGCTGCGGTGCTCATGCCCCAGCGCGAAGATCGCGCGGAAGCCGAGCACGACGTTGCCCTGCACGCCGATGTCGATCGCGATCGCGGCCACGACCAGGCAGGCGAGGTTCAGCACCGATCCGGCCGCGCCGACATGCGTGATCAGGAAGCCCACGGCCGCGAGCAGCAGCGCGACCAGTGTTGCCATGCGGCTGTGGCCGCGATCGGCAAGCCGCCCCGCGATCGGCGCCGCGAACACGCCGGCGACACCGGCGAGCGCGAACAGCGCGATGCCGCTCTGGGTGAAGCCGAACTCGCTCGCGAGCAGCAGCGGCGTCACGGTCCAGAACAGGCTGAAGGCGCCGAACAGGCTGGCCTGGTACAGCGCGCGGCGGCGCAGCAGCGGCGTGGTCCGCGCCAGATGCGGCATCGACAGCAGCAACTCGCCGTAATGCATCCGCGCGACCGGCTTACGCTTCGGCAGCGTCATCCAGAGCACGGCTGCGAGCACGATCATCAGCGCGGCCGAAGAGAAGAACACCGCGTGCCACGACAGCATCGCCGTGACGAAACTCGACACCGGCCGCGCCAGCATGATGCCGAGCATCAGGCCGGTCGAGACGTTGCCGACGACGCGGCCGCGAATGGCTGCCGGCGCCAGATGCGCCGCATAGGGAATGATGATCTGCACCGCGACCGAGCCGAGCCCGATGAACAGCGCGGCGATCAGGAAAGGCAGCGCGTGGGACGCGAACCCCGCGGCGAGCAGGGCTGCCGCGCCGAGCGTGATGACGGAGCAGATCAGGGTACGGTTCTCGACGAGGTCGCCGAGCGGCACGATGAAGAGAAGCCCCACGCCGTAGCCGATCTGCGTCATGGTGACGATCAGCCCCGCCGCTTCATGCGACAGGCCGAGCGCGGCGCTGATCGGGGCGATCAGCGGCTGGGCGTAATAGATGTTGGCGGCGACCATGCCACAGGCCGCGGCAAGCACGAAGGTCAGGAGCTGCGACACCGCATCCGGATCCGGCGCGGTCTCGATCGTGGCATTCATCGTCATTCACACAGTCTCCGAACTATAGGAAACGCTTGTTCCCTAATATGACAAAAAATTCAGGCGAGCAGCTTCATCGCGACAGCGACCAGGCGCTTGCCGTCGAGCGAAAGGCGCGCCTTGCCGACGACGCGCAGGCCCTGCGTGATGCAGATCATCAGCCGCGCGGTGTCATCGGCGGCGACATGGCGGGGTATAGAGCCGTCGGCCTGCCCCTCGCGAATGAGGCCGGCGATGAAGCCTTCGTTGGTTTCCAGCCGCGCGCTGACGAGGGCGGCGACCACCGGATCGACCGCGGACAATTCGACGGCGCTGCCGACCACGAGGCAGCCGCGCCGCCCCTCGCTGCCCTGGGAATGCTCTACATACGACAGCAGCATGTTGCGCAGCCGCTCGCGGCCATTGGCGCCTTTCGCCGCCGCGCTACGCGTCTGCTCCTGGCGCAGAGCCACGTAGCGCTCGAAGGCGGCGAGAAACACCGCATGCTTGTCGCGAAATGCCTTGTAAACGCTGCCGGTCGCCAGCCGCATCGCCGTGGTGAGATCGCCGATCGAGGTGGCATGGTAGCCGCGCTCGGAAAACACGCGGACGGCCCTGTCGAGCGCGGTGTCCATGTCGAACTCCCGGGGACGGCCGGGCGGACGGGCAATCGGCTGGGATTTGCGGGCGGTCTTTTGCATTGCGGAATAATAGGGAATGATTGTTTCCGAATAAAGACACTTGGTTGTGATGAGATCACGGATCAAACTGATGGCTCAGGCGTCGTCCTGGCGAAGGCCAGGACCCATTATCCAGGGAGGGGTTTGGCGGACATTCGTTCGGTGGGATTGATACCGCGTCAAATCGCTTGACCTCGCGGTATGGGTCCTGGCCTTCGCCAGGACGACATTTGAGATTGTTGCGCCTGACTGCCGCGACATGGCCAATTCCGAGCGAAGCACGGGATAGCATCGCCTCTAAGCGGCGGCGGACTGACAGGGGGCGACACAGGAAGTCCCGTAGCCCGGATGGAGCGCAAGCGTAATCCGGGAAGGTGCGAACGCCGCGCGAGCGGCCCCGGGTATCGCTACGTTCACCCGGGCTACAGGAGATCACCCCGTCGTTCGCACCGGCGTTCCATCCGCCATCATGGTCACGCCCTTCCGTTCGACAATCATCCCGTACGCCTGCGGCTGACGGTGAACGTCGAAATTGAAGGTGGTGCGCTTGTAGGAGTTGCAGAGATCGAGATCGCAGCGCGCGAGCGCGATCTCGTCGCTCTTGGTCGTGCATCGCGCGATGATCTCGCCGGAGGGCGCGATGACGCAGCTTCCGCCGATGTGGTCGACGCCCTCCTCGACACCCGCTTTGGCGACGCCGACCACGAAGGTGCCGTTCTGGTAGGCGCCGGCCTGCATCACCAGATGATTGTGAAACAGCGAGAGATCGTCATGCTCGGGCGCGGGCGGATTGTGCACCGGCGTGTTGTAGCCGATCATCACCATCTCGACGCCCTGCAGGCCCATCACCCGATAGGTCTCGCTCCAGCGGCGGTCATTGCAGATCGCCATCCCCATCACGCCGCCAAAGGCCTCGGTCACGCCAAAACCATCGCCGGGCTCGAAATAGCGTTTTTCCAGATGCTGGAATTCGCGCCAGGGCTCGTGCTCGGCATGCCCGGGCAGATGAACCTTGCGATATCTCGCGACGATGGCGCCGCTCTTCTCGACCAGGATCGAGGTGTTGTAGCGCCTGACAAGTCCGGCCTCGACCGTCAGCTCGGCATAGCCAAGGTAAAATCCGATGCCGATCTCGCGCGCGAGATCGAACAGGCCTCTCGTCTCCCGCCCCGGCATCTCCCGCTCGAAGAAGCTGTCGATCTCGGCCTGGTCCTCGAAATACCAGCGCGGAAAGAACGTGGTCAGAGCGAGCTCGGGATAGACGATCAGGTCGCAACCGTTTGCGTGCGCCTGGCGCATCAACGCCATCAGGCGCGCCACGACCGCGGTTCTGGTCTCGGTCCGCGCCACAGGGCCAAGCTGGCCGGCCGCAACAGTTACAAATCTCGCCACGAATCTTTCCCTCGTCCGCTTCCCGGGTCAGGTCGCGGCAGAGCCTATCGCGCGATGCGCCGCGCGCACAGCCTCGCTGTCCGGCACGGTGCCCAACCGAGAGGCAGCCCGACCGTTCCGCGGGAAGCGCCGAGGATGAATTGGGATTGATCGCATCCACGTCGCGCGCAAACACCCTCACGGGGCGCCACTCACCATTCTGCGGCGACGGGCTCGTTGAAGAACTGACTGCGCGCCACCATGCGCGACGGCTGGCGGCGCCGATGCCGCTCCGCGACGCGCTTGTTCGGAGAGGCCGCCTTGGCCTGCCTGGGCTCCGCGGCGGGCTGCGCCGCCGTGGCAAATGCCTGGCGCGTACCGTCCGGCGCGACTGGCGCCGCCGCGTCTGACGTTGACGCCACAGTTTTGGTCAACGGAATCTGTCGCACGTTGGTGTCGAAGACGATCTTCTCCGGCCAGGTCTGTGCAGAATGAATTCGGGCGATCGAGAGGTCCGGTCCGGTTTCGGCGGCGGCGCTTACGGGGCCGGCGAGGTAGTAGTCAGCGAGGTACAGGAGGGCGAGCAGAGCGCCGCCGGTGAAGACGAAATAGCGGATGAGCGGCATGGGTCCCTCGATCGCCTCGTTGTCGAGGCCCCTGCAGCAACGGGAAAACGTGGCAATCGTTCCGGTGCGCCGTCGAGCAATCGCGCGAGACGCTCAGCCGCCCACTGGCATTCCGCTTGCTGCACGGCAGTCAAATCCCTCAGACCCGCAGTGGGTCTGTCTCATCGTGAGGCGATCATGCACCCGACGTCCCGTTTCGAAGCGACCATGCCGACACAGCTCCACGCATTGATCTCCGACCTGCGCTGGCGCCTGCGAATGATCGACGCCGACATTCTGGAGGAAGAGCGGAAGGCTGGAATCTGCGATCCCCAGAACGTCGCCTACCCCATGCTCGCGCACAACCTGCGGGCTCGGCGCGAGAATATCCGGGTGAGCGTCGCCATTCTCGAAAGCCGGCTTGAAAAGCAATCGACCGAGTGGCCGCGCGCGGCCTGATGCGGCGACGGGCCGAGCTCCAGACGCACGCTAACACGAAGGAACTCCCGTTGCCGATCTGCAACGGTTCCCGTCCGTCTGAAGCCGGACAAAAGAAACTCCCATTGCGGCCACGAACCCCTCTCACAACGCCGTGAGACGAGCAGGGGAACGACGATGCGTGCGCAACGAGTCTGGGTGGTGAACGGGGCTGCCAGCGTCGAGCAGTTGCAGACCAGATTGGACGATCTGAACAAGCGGCTCGGTCAACTCGAGACCCAGCACCCCGAGAGCTGGAAAGTCGAAGAGCTCAGATCGAGCGCCCTCAGCCTGTCGCGCGAAATCGACGATATCCGCTGCGCCGAGGCGACGGCCGCACTGAGCGAGCTGCTGCGGAAATAGCCGCGGTTCGCGATTCGCCCGTCGCGCAAGGAACCAACGCCGCCTCCCCGCCATTGCCATGCCGAGCATGGGAGCAAGATCATGACCAGGCACCTGACGCGGGCCGATCTCGTGCGCGGCGTGGCCGGCGCGGTATCCACGCTGGTCCTGTGCGCGACGATGGCCTTCACCATCGCGCGCCACTTCGCGCTGTAGAGCATTTGGCGCTGTGAGGTATTTGCGATGACGTCCGACCCCGAGGAATCGGTCAGGCTGCAAGGCTACGGCGAGATGACGTTGCGCACAGCCGTCGCGACGCTAATGGCGCTCGCACCAGGCGAACGATCCGACGCAGCGATCTTCCGCGTCCGCGATGGCGTGCGGCTCGCATCGAGCGAGGTCGCAGAGCTAGCGTCGGAATGGGGCATCACGCCAACGCCGGAGATCAGGTCTCCGAACCTCGTCCCGGAGCAACATTGGACACACGTCGTTCGCGGCATGGTGCGCGAGGCGCCGCTGCCGGCGCTGATGGTGGCGTTCATGATCGGCGTGCTGGTGGCGCGGCGGTAGTCCTCTGACCTAGCTTACAACGCCGAATCATTGATATCGGCAAATGCCGAGCCATGCCGCTCACACAAGCCGCCCTGCCCGGCCAAATCGGCCGTGGACCCGCCCCGAAAATCGTTGCAAGAAGGCGCTCCCGGGCGCCGGCGGCCGGTCCGCCAAGCCATTGGGAACGAGCCTTAGGAAAACGTTGACTTTTGGAAGAATGGTCGGAGTGGCAGGATTCGAACCTGCGACCCCTGCGTCCCGAACGCAGTGCTCTACCGGGCTGAGCCACACTCCGACAAGAGGCCGGCTTATAGCGTCGGGTTTGGCGCACCGCAAGCGGCCGAGCTGAGGAATCTTATCCCTGTGAAAACGGGTCTTGAAACGCTGATTTTACCGGCCGGCGAGGCTGGCGCGGAGGCTGCCGCCCGGACATTGGCCGCCGGCGGGCTGGTCGCGTTCCCGACCGAAACGGTCTACGGGCTCGGGGCGGATGCCGGAAATGCCGGCGCGATCGCCCATCTTTACGCCGCCAAGGGGCGGCCGGCCTTCAATCCGCTGATCGCGCATGTCGCCGACCTCGCGGCCGCGCGCAGGATCGGGCGATTCGACGCCTGCGCCTCGCGCCTTGCGGAGGCGTTCTGGCCGGGGCCGCTGACGCTGGTGGTGCCGAAGACGGAAAACTGCCCGGTGGCCGAGCTTGCCACTGCGGGCCTCGACACGGTCGCGATCCGCATTCCGGCCCATCCGGTGGCGCAGGCGATCCTGCGCGCCTTTGGCGGGGCTGTGGTGGCGCCGTCTGCCAACCTCTCCGGCCACGTCTCGCCGACGCTGGCAGCTCATGTCGAGGGCGACCTTGCGGGCCGGATCGACCTGATCGTCGACGGCGGGCCGGTTACGGTCGGCGTCGAATCGACCATCGTCGGCTGCTTTGCGGCGCCGATGCTGCTGCGGCCCGGCGGCCTGTCACGCGAGCGGATCGAGGCCGTGCTCGGCGCACCGCTGGCGCGACTGCCGGCGGAGGCCGACAGCGACGACAGCCAGCCGCTGGCGCCGGGCATGCTGGCCTCGCATTACGCGCCGCGCGCCCATGTGCGGCTCAATGCGCAGGACGTCGCGCCGGGCGAAGCGCTGCTGGCGTTCGGCCCCGCGCGCCTGCCTGGCCTGGAGGCCGCTGCCGCGGTCATGAATTTGTCGCCCAGCGGTGATCTCGATGAAGCCGCCGCCAATCTGTTCGGCTATCTTCGCGCCCTCGATGAGAGGCGCCCGCGGGCGATCGCGGTGATGACGATCCCCGAGGAGGATCTAGGCGAAGCGATCAACGACCGGCTGCGCCGGGCGGCCGTGGCGAGATAAGAGCGAAGCAAGAGACAAGACAATGAACATTAATCATTCCGCCACCCCTCCGCTTGCGCCCGAGCTGATCGAACAATTCCGCAAGATCGTCGGCGAGAGGCACGCCATCACCGATGCGGCCGACATCGAGGCCTATGTCACCGAGGAGCGCAATCTGTTCCACGGCCGCTCGCCGCTGGTGCTGCGCCCAGGCTCGACCGCGGAGGTTGCCGCGATCTGCAAGCTCGCTTCGGAGCACAAGATCGCGCTGGTGCCGCAGGGCGGCAACACCGGGCTCGTCGGCGGCCAGACCCCGCACAATGGCGAGGTGGTGGTGTCGCTGCGGCGGCTCGACAAGATCCGCGAGATCGACACCGCCTCCAACACCATGACCTGCGAGGCCGGCGTGGTGCTGCAGATCGCGCAGCAGAAGGCCGCGGACGTGGACCGGCTGTTTCCGCTTTCGCTGGGCGCGGAAGGGAGCTGCACCATCGGCGGCAATCTCTCGACCAATGCCGGCGGCACGGCCGCGCTCGCCTATGGCGTCGCGCGCGAGATGGCGCTGGGGCTCGAGGTGGTGCTGGCGGACGGGCGCGTGCTCGGCGTGCTCTCGAAGCTGAAGAAGGACAACACCGGCTACAATCTGCACAACCTCTTCATTGGCGCCGAAGGCACGCTCGGCATCATCACCGCGGCGACGCTGAAGCTGTTTCCGAAGCCTCGGTCGATCGAGACCGCCTTCGTCGGGCTGAAGTCGCCGGACGCCGCGCTGAAACTGCTGGCGATCGCGCAAAGCGAGGCCGCCAATGCGCTGACGAGTTTCGAGCTGCTGTCGGAGATGGCAGTCGATTTCTCGATCCGCCACGGCATCGACGTGCGCGATCCGCTGGCGCAAAAGCATGCCTGGTACGTTCTGATGGAATTGTCGTCCCCCGGCGATGACGCCCGCACGCCGCTGGAAACGATCCTCGGCCGCGCCATGGAGGACGAGATCGTCGACGACGCGGTGATCGCGGCCAACCTCACCCAGCGCGCCGGCTTCTGGAAGCTGCGCGACGAGATGTCGTCGGCGCAGAAGCCGGAGGGCGGCTCGATCAAGCACGACATCTCCGTGCCGGTGGCCACCGTGCCGGCCTTCATCGCCGAGGCCAATGAAGCCGTGGTGAAGCTGATCCCCGGCGCGCGGCCGGTGCCGTTCGGCCATCTCGGCGACGGCAATCTGCACTACAATGTCAGCCAGCCCATCGGCGCCAACACCGCGGACTATCTGGCGCGCTGGCACCAGATGAACGCGGTCGTGTTCGCCATCGTGCTGCGCATGGGCGGCTCGATCTCGGCGGAGCACGGTATCGGCGTGCTCAAGCGCGACGAGCTTCCCGATGTGAAGGACAAGACTGCAATCGAGCTGATGCGGTCCATCAAGGCGATGCTCGATCCGCTTGGAATCATGAACCCGGGAAAAGTGCTGTGAGTGCGCTCACGATCGATGCGATCACCGAGGCCGATGTCGAGCCCGTGGTCACGCTGTGGCAGCGCTGCGGCCTGACGCGGCCGTGGAACGATCCGCATGCGGACATCGCGCTGGCGCGGCGGCGCGACAATTCTACCATCCTGCTCGGCCGCGACGGCGGCGCCATCGTCGCCACTGTGATGGTCGGCCATGACGGCCATCGCGGCTGGGTCTATTACGTCGCGGTCGATCCGGATAGCCAGAAACGTGGTTACGGCCGCGTCATCATGGCGGCGGCCGAGGACTGGCTGCGCGCGGCCGGCATCGCAAAGCTCCAGCTCCTGGTCCGGCGCGGCAATGAGCAGGCCAATGCGTTCTACCAGTCGCTGGGTTTCGAGGAATCGACCTCGGTGATGTTTCAGAAGTGGCTCGACGGCCGCACCACAACGCCAAGCAATTGAGATCGAGCCATGACGATTTCCGACCGCGTCCGCATCAAGGACGTCCGCGTGCTCTCGGACGGCTGGACCACGCTGAAGAACACCACGTTCGAGTACCGGCGCGCCAATGGCGAATGGCAGACCCAGCACCGCGAGACCTATGAGCGCGACAACGCCGCCGCCGTGCTGCCGTATAATCTGGCACGCCGTACGGTGATCCTGGTGAAGCAATTCCGCCTGCCGGCCTTCATCCGCGGTTACGACGATCTCCTGATCGAAGCCGCCGCCGGCGTGCTGGACGATGCCTCGCCCGAGGTACGCATCCGCGCCGAAGCGGAGGAAGAAACCGGCTATCGCCTGCACCACGTCCACAAGGTGTTCGAAGCGTTCATGAGTCCCGGCGCCATCACCGAGACGCTGCATTTCTTTGTCGCCGAGTACGAGCCGGAGATGCGGGTCAGCGATGGTGGCGGCCTTGAACACGAAGGCGAGGACATCGAGGTGCTGGAGCTTGGCATCGACGAGGCGCTGGCGATGATCGCGGACGGGCGCATCATCGACGCCAAGGCGATCATGCTGCTGCAGCATGTGGCGCTGCATGTGTTTCGGTAGGTTGTCTTCCTTCTCCCCTTGCGAGGGGGGAGGGGAAAAAGCGGGCTTGGCTCTATCAGTGCAATTCTGACCTGCATCGCACTGCCCCCCGTTGAGCTCTCCCCCGACTATCTCTAGTCTGTCGCCAACAAGAACCAGGAGACGCGCCCATGTCCGCTTCGCGCGACGACGAATTTGGCTTTGCGCCCGACTATGACGCCCCCGTCCCCTATATGCAGCGCACGCGGGACTATTACGCCGCGATTGGCTACACCACGGCGTATCGCTGGGCCCATTACACCGAGGCGCCGTTCCAGCCGCTGAAGAAGCCGCTGTCGCAATCACGCGTCACTATCATCACGACGGCCGCGCCGTACGACCCCACCAAGGGCGACCAGGGCCCGGGCGCGGCGTATAATGGCGGCGCGAAATTCTACCAGGTCTATGACGGCGACACGGCGAAGCAGCACGACCTTCGCATCTCGCATATCGGCTACGACCGCAAGCACACCACGGCCACCGACAACGGCACCTGGTTTCCGCTGCCGCAGCTTTTGAAGGCGAGCGCTGCGGAGCGCATCGGCGAGATGGCCCCGCGCTTCTTCGGCGCGCCGACCAACCGCAGCCATCGCGTCACGCTCGACACCGACGCGCCGGAGATTCTGGCGCGCTGCCTTGCCGACAAGGTCGATGTCGCGGTGCTGGTTCCGAACTGCCCGGTCTGCCACCAGACCACGGCGCTGGTGGCACGACATCTCGAAGCGAACGGCATTCCGACCGTGGTGATGGGCTGCGCCAAGGACATCATCGAGCACGCCGCCGTGCCGCGTTTCCTGTTCTCGGATTTCCCGCTCGGCAATTCCGCCGGCAAGCCGCACGACGTCGCTTCGCAGGCGCAGACGCTCGAGCTGGCGCTCAGGCTGCTGGAGACCGCGAGCGGCCCGCAGACCACCATGCAGTCGCCACTGCGCTGGAGCGAGGACGCCTCCTGGAAGCTCGACTACAACAACGTCGCGCAGCTCTCAGCCGAAGAGCTGGCGCGCCGCCGTGCCGAATTCGACAAGCAGAAGGAGATCGCGCGCGGCAATCGCGCCGCCTGACGTCCTCCGACAACCACAACAAAAAGGGAGAGCGACGTGACGCGACCGTTCGAGGGCGTGAAGATCCTGGACTTCACGCAAGTGCTGGCCGGCCCCTATGCGAGCTACCAGCTCGCGCTCTTGGGCGCCGACGTCATCAAGATCGAGCGGCGCGAGGGCGAGGACATGCGCCGCACGCCGCTCTCGCGCGAATGGGCCGACCGCGGTCTCGCGCCAGCGTTCCAGGCCATCAACGGCAACAAGCGCAGCCTGACGCTCGATCTGCAAAAACCCGATGCGATCGCGATCGTGAAGAAGCTCGCCGCGCAGGTCGACGTGGTCATGGAGAATTTTCGCCCGGGCGTGATGGACAAGCTCGGCATCGGCTATGAGGCGCTGTCCGCGATCAATCCGAAGCTGATCTACTGCGCGGTTTCAGGCTTCGGCCAGACCGGTCCGGATCGGCTGCGCCCTGGCTATGACGGCAAGATGCAGGCGCTGTCCGGCATCATGGCGATCACGGGTCATCCCGAAACCGGCCCGACGCGTGCGGGCTTTGCCGTGTGCGACGTGCTGTCGGGCGCGACCGCTGCGTTCGGCGTGTCGAGCGCGCTGTACCAGCGAGATCGCACCGGCAAGGGCCAACTCATCGACGTCTCCATGCTGGAGGCAACGATGGCGTTTCTGTCGGGGCAGATCGCGGACTTCTCGGTCGCGGGCCATCGCCAGCAGCTGTCGGGCAATCAGGCCGTCAGCCGCAGGACCACGGCGAATTTGTTTAGATGCGGCGACGGTCACATCCTGCTCGCCGTCAATAACGAGAAGCAATATCGCGCGCTGATGTCCGCGCTCGGCCGCGAGGACACGCTGTCCGATCCGCGCTTCGCCGACTGGTTCGCCCGCAACGAGAACGAGCCGGCCCTGCGCGCCATCATCGAAGCGGCGCTCGCGGCCAGGCCGGCGCGCGAATGGGAGACAATCCTGGAGGATGCCGGCGCGCCCTGCGCCAGCATCTGGAAGGTCGAGGAAGTCATCGACCATCCGCAGATCAAGGCGCGCGGCGCAATCCAGCAGCTCGATACGCCCTACGGTCGCCTGCGCTTCGCCGGCAGCGGCTTCAAGCTCGCGCATGGCGGCGGCAGGCTCGACCGCATGGCGCCGGAGCTCGGTGCGGATACGGACGCGGTGCTGGGCGAGCTGGGATTTGACGCGGCGGAGATCGCGGGACTACGGGCGAAAGACATTGTGTAGGGCTGCCGCAAACTCCGCTGCCGTAGGGTGGGCAAAGGCGCAACGCGCCGTGCCCACCACCTATCCGCTTCTTCGGTGCGCAATGGTGGGCACGCTTCGCTTTGCCCACCCTACGGCGCCAGTGTTCAGAACAACGACCCCTGCCCGTCATCCGCCGAGCCGGCCGCGGCCTTCCGCACCGCCCGCTTCGGTTTCGCGGCCTCTAGCTCCGCTTCCATCTCCTCCGCGCTGATCGGAAGGAGCAACTGGTCGTCGTCGTTGGCGACGCGGTTGACGCGGGTGGAGACCGGGTGCCAGGCGAATTCGCCGATTTGCGGCGCGGTCATCAGCGGCAACACGGCATCGACGTCATCGCTGCGGCTGTCGAGCCAGCGCTCGAAATCGCGCGGGCTGATGGTGACGGGCACGCGGTCATGCAGCGTGGCGAGATCCTCGCCCGCCGCCGCCGTGACGATCGCGACCGTGTCGAGCTCCTCGCCGTTCGGCCCGACCCAGGTCTCGAACAATGCGGCAAAGCCGAGCGGCGCGCCGTCGACGCGATGGATGAAGAAGGGCTGCTTGCGGCCACCCTCCGCCTTCCATTCGTAATAGCCGTCGGCCGGAATCAGGCCGCGGCGCCGGCGGATCGCGCGTTTGAAGGCGGGCTTCTCCAGCACCGTCTCGGAACGGGCATTGATCAGGAGCGTAAATCCGCGGGGATCCTTGACCCAGCCCGGCAACAGGCCCCAGCGCATCAGGCGAAAATGGCGCGCGCCGTTCTCGGCCAGCACGACCGGAATCGGTTGCGTCGGGGCCACGTTGAACCGGGGCGGGAAGTTCGGCTGCTCAATGTAGCCGAATAGTTGCCGCAAAGCCGCGGGGGCCGAAGTTATGACGAAGCGTCCACACATCCTTGAGGGCCTATATAGGGTCCGTTCAGGTCCTTTTAACCCCGAACGTTAACACTGCGGCAGATGAGCTCAACGGTCTCCCAGCCGGCGCGAATGCATGGACAGACGGCGCCCGAGGCCGCGGCCTGGGCCGAGCGGCTGCGCGTGGCCAACATCAACCCGCGGACCGGGCTTGCCACCGACTATCTCAACCATTTCAATGAAGCCGTGATGCTGCTGGAAATGGTGCCCGACATGCCGGAATGCGCGGAAGATTTTCTGACCTGGTCGCCGCTGTCCTATGCCGAGCATTTCACCGCCTCGAATTTCAAGGCCCGGGATCTGGCGATCGAGGCCTACGAAAAGGCCGACCCGAACGTGCGCGCCCAGTTTGACCACCTCACGGACACCATGACCTCGATCCTGACCGCGGTCGGCTCGGCCATGCGCGAGGTCGAGAAGGACACGACCCGCGTTCGCCTCGCCGAGCAGGCCGCCCAGTGGGTCAGGCCGCTGATCGCGGCCTGCGGCGGCATCATCAATGGCGGCGCTGAAGCCGACGTCGACAATATCATGGCGAACTGAGCTCGAGCAGGTGAAGTCATGGCTGCGATCGTTCAGCCGACCCGTCCCCAGATCGCGGTCAGTGCCGCGATTTTTCGTGACGGCAAGGTGCTTCTGACCCGTCGTGCACGCTCGCCGGCAAAGGGGTTCTATTCGCTGCCCGGCGGCCGGGTCGAGTTCGGCGAATCGCTGCACCAGGCGCTGGCGCGCGAGATCGACGAGGAGACCGGGCTCGATATCGACATCATTGGCCTCGCGGGCTGGCGCGAAGTGCTGCCGGCCGCGGCTGGCGCCGGCCACTACCTGATCATGTCCTTTGCCGCCCGCTGGGTGGCCCGGGAGCCGGTTCTCAACGACGAGCTCGACGACTTCCGCTGGATCGCCCCGGAGGCCCTGGCGAGCCTTGGCGACCTCAAGCTGACCGGCGGGCTGGAAGAGGTCATCCAGTCCGCCGCGCGCCTGATCGAGGCATAGGCAGCACGGCGAACTCCGCCGCACCTCTCCCGCTTGCGGGAGAGGTCGACGCGCGAGAGCGCGGCGGGTGAGGGCCTTTTCCTCTTGGGGGTGCTCGCCTGCGGAGATACCCTCTCCCCGACCCTCCCCGCAAGCGGGGAGGGAGCGCAACGCTCGCACGGCCCGGCGCCTTGCGTCCACCGCCCCGAGGAGGCATACACCCGGCCGATGTCGATGCGATTTCTGGCCATTTTTGCCCTGATTCTCGCCTGCGCCTCGGTGCCCACGAGGGCTCAGGACGGGGCAGCGCCGTTTGACGGCGATTTGCAGCGGCTGGCGGAGATCCTCGGCGGGCTGCACTATCTGCGCGGCATCTGTGGGTCCAACGAGGGCAACAAATGGCGCAGCGAGATGCAGGCGCTGATCGATGCCGAAACCCCCGCGGGCGAACGCCGCACCCGCATGATCGCCGGCTTCAACCGCGGCTATAACGGTTTTCAGCAGACCTACCGGAGCTGCACGCCGGCCGCGACGGTGGCGATCCGCCGCTACATCGAGGAAGGCGCGAAGATCTCGCGCGATCTCACGGCGCGTTACGCGAACTGAACTCTCCATTCGTCATTCCGGGGCGCGACGATGTCGCGAGCCCGGAATCCATTCTTCCACCGCCTCTGCGACCAGATGGATTCCGGGCTCGCGACATCGTCGCGCCCCGGAATGACAGCGGCGGGAACCCTGTCATCGACTTTGTACACAGCCGTTAACCGTTCCTAAAGAAGTGGCCTAGCGGGCGTTAACCCGCGTGCTACACCTCTCGCACAGCGCATCGCCGTGGATTGCGCCCCAGCCCTGACGAGTTTCATGAGCCATCCAGTGTCCTACGCCCCCGCACGCGCGCCGCTGCCCGATCACGAGCAGAAACAGGCCGCACTGAGCTATCTCAACGAGGCCTGGGCCGAAGCGCGCCATGACGGCGTCGACGGCGACTGCCTGGCGCAGGCGAGCCTGTTCGCGGCCCTTGCCGAGCTCGTCGGCACCTATGGCGAGGACGCGGTGGCGAAGTTCGTCGAAGGCTTTCCTGGCCGCATCCGCAACGGCGAATTCTCGGTCGACATCTCCCGACAGTAAGTCTTTCTTCAGGCAGTAAGCCTTGCCGAAAACGCCCCCGCCACGCGGGCGGGGCCGGTTTCCGCTGCCGTCGGGAATGCGCTCCCCAGCCCGTTACGGCTCGATCTTGAGCGTCGCTTTCATGTTGGGATGATAGCGGCAGTAATAATCGACCGTGCCTGCCTTCTTCAGAACCAACGTCCCCGATTTTTTCGCCGGCAAGTTCACGTCGAAATCGCCGTTCCTGGCCGTCGCGGTGTGGGCGAACACGTCCTTGTTGATCCATTCAATGGTGTCGCCGACCTTGGCCGAAGCGTCTTTCGGCCACACTTCGAGATTCTCCATCGTGATCTCTATGGTCGCAGCGTGCGCCGGGACGGCCAACGCCACGAGCAGGACCGCTGACGCGATCGCAGACAATCGTCCCGGCATCATCGCCTCCCTATTTCAGCTCCGCCGCGATGTGCTCGGCGTGCTGCTGATGGCCCTGGAAAATTTTCAGGCCGGTCTGCAGCAGGCTCTTCAGTTCGGCATTGCTGGCGGACGGAATGAGCTGGGTTTCCAGCGCGCCATTGACGGTTTTGTGGTAGGCGACCTCGTTTGCGACGTAGGCCTTGTCGAAGGCCGCACCGCTCAGCTTGTCCAATTCGGCGAGCTTCTCGCTCGCCTGCTTCGACAGCGCCTTGCTGGTGTCGTTGTCTTCAGGCGTGACGTTCAGCTTCTTGACCAGCGCGAGCGCCTGCTTGTTGACGGCCTCGTGGTCGCGCAGCATGTCGTCGGCAAACGCCTTCACGTCCTTGTTCTTGGCTTTCTTCTGCGCCTGCTTGGCTGCGTTGATGTCGATCACACCCGCGGTGTAGGCGATATGGGCGATCTGCGGATTGGTCAGCTTGTCGGCTGCTCTGGCGCCTTGCAGCAGCGCGGGGCTCGACAACAAAATTGCAGCGGCGACCGCCGTGGTCCAACGAACGAACATGGTTTGACACTCCTGTGGTGCCGGATGTTTTGCCGGCGCGTTGCTTCACAGGCGTTGGATGGAATTTTCGCGCGAACGTTCCCGAAAAATTCAGCCGCCGATGCCGAGCCGCTTCAGCACTGACACGGTCAGCCGCTCGCAGCGCCACCCGGCGAACGGGAACGCATCCATCACCACCGGACCGATCTCCTTCTCCACGTTCTCGCGCAACATGGTGCGCGCACGGTGCAGTCGCGTCTTCACGGTCTCGGGCTTGACGCCGAGCAGCTCGGCGGTCTCCTCGATGTTCATGCCTTCCATCACGCGTGCGACGAAGACCATGCGGAAGACATCCGGCAACTCATCGATGGCGCGCTCGACGACGCGCTGGATTTCACGTTGGGCCATGGTCCTTTCCGGATCGCCTGCGGGAGAAGCGGGAAATTTGATGATCTGCGCCTCGAGCGTCGCTTCGGGCACCGAGCCCAGCTCGACATGCGGCCTGGCGCCTCGCGTCCGGCCAAGCGCCTCGTTGATGGCGATGCGCGACAGCCATGTCGACAGACCGGACTCGCCGCGAAAACCGTCGAGATGGGTGAAGGCGCGGATATAGGTTTCCTGAACGACATCCTCGGCTTCGCTGTCGCTGCGCAGAATTCCGCGCGCCAGACGATAGAGCCTGCGATTGTTGGCCTGCATGATCTCGCGTAACGCGGCCTCGTCACGGCCCCGCGCCCGCTCGACCAGTTCGGCTTCCAATGTCCGGATTTCTGAAGTCTTAGCGCCGGCGGACAGGCCGGGTGCGGTCCGTGGCATGGCGGTCACCTGCTTGTTTGGCTTCGTTCCGGACATTGGATGCCGCCCCAAGGGAAAGGTTCCCAAGTTTCTGTCCTTCCCCTGGGGGAGAGACCAGGGAATGTCCTAATCCGTCTCGATCGGCAGCGCCGGATCCTTCGCCCACTCCCCCATCGAAGCATCGTACAGCGTCAGCTTGTCATAACCGAGCTGCGTCAGCAGCAGCAGATCGATCGTCGCCGAGATGCCGCCGCCACAATATAGGATGACATTCTTGTCGCGGGTGATGCCTGCCGCGGCGAATTTGGCTTCGGCATCGGCGAGCGTCGTCAACGTCTTGTCGGCATTGGTGAGAACCGCCGCGGGAACGTTGACGCTGCCGGGCACGCGGCCGGGCCGCCCGTAGCGGCTCGGCTCGAGGCCGCGATGAAACTGGGAACCGAGCGCGTTGACGATAACAGTCGCGGGATCGCCGAGCCGTGCCTTCACCGCATTCTTGTCGACGAAGAAGCCTGCGCGCGGCGCCGCCTTGAAGGTCGTGGCCGGATAGCCCTTCGGCGCGCCTGTCTCGATCGGCCGTCCCTCTTCCCTCCATTTGTCGAGGCCACCGTCGAGCACCCGCGCGTCGACGCCGAGCGAGCGCAGCATCCACCAGAACCGCGTCGACCACATCATGGTGCCGATGCTGTAGAGCACGACGGACTTGGACGCATCGAGGCCGTGGCGGCCGAAGGCGGTCTCCAGCTGGGCCACGTCAGGCATCATGAAGAATTGCTCCGCAGAGGCGTCGGAGAACTCGCCTTGCAGGTCGAGAAAATCGGCGCCTGGAATGTGGCCGGCCTCGAACGTCTTGTCGCCGGGCACGGCGCGATAGGGCACGTCGCTGCCCGGCGGCACCGGCTCGTTGTAGGTCGTGCAGTCGTAGAGGCGGAGATTGGGATCGCCGAGTATGGCGGCGAGTTGCTCGGTGGTGATGAGGGGTGTCGGTTGGGACATTCATTCCTCCCTCGGCGTCGTCCTGGCGAAAGCCAGGACCCATTACCACAGGATCAAGTTGTGGCGCGCAAGTGTTGGCCACCAGTCTTCGCACAAGATGCAGTCGGGGTAATGGGTCCTGGCTTTCGCCAGGACGACGCCGGGAGTGCGGAACGCTTGTGCCGCTCCCTACTGTTTCAACGTCTTCAGAAACCGCACCGGCTCACCTTGCGAGGCCGTCACGAGCTCGCCCTGCCACATCACGCGGCGGCCGCGGATGAAGGTGCCGACGGGCCAGCCGGTGACGCGCAACCCGTCATAGGGGGTCCAGCCGGCCTTGGAGGCCACCCATTTGTTGGTGATGGTCTCGCTGCGCTTGAGATCGACGACGGTGAAGTCGGCGTCGTAGCCGGCGGCGATGCGGCCCTTGCAGGCCATATTGTAGAGGCGCGCGGGGCCGGCGCTGGTGAGATCGACGAAACGCGCCAGCGACAACCGACCCGCATTGACGTGATCGAGCATGAGCGGCACCAGCGTCTGCACGCCGGTCATGCCGGAGGGCGAGGCCGGATAGATCTTCTGCTTCTCTTCGAGCGTATGCGGGGCATGATCGGAGCCGAGCACGTCGATGATGCCCTGCTCGATGCCGCGCCAGATCCCGGCGCGATGATCGGCGCCGCGCACCGGCGGATTCATCTGCGCCAGCGTGCCGAGCCGCTCGTAGCATTCGGGCGCCACCAGCGTGAGATGATGCGGCGTCGCCTCGCAGGAGGCGACGTCCTTGTGGTCGCGCAAAAATTCGATCTCTTCCTTGGTCGAGATATGCAGCACGTGGATGCGCTTGCCCGTCTCGTGCGCGAGCTTCACCAGGCGCTGCGTCGCCATCAGCGCCGCGGTCTCGTCGCGCCACACCGGGTGCGAGCGCGTGTCGCCCTCGATACGCAGCGACTTGCGGTCGTTGAGGCGGTACTCGTCCTCGGCGTGGAACGCCGCGCGGCGGCGGATCACCTGGAAGATGCGGCGCAGGCTTTCGTCATCCTCCACCAAGAGCGCGCCGGTCGAGGAGCCGATGAACACCTTGACCCCGGCGCAGCCCGGCGCGCGCTCCAGCACCGGCAGGTCCTGCACGTTCTCGCGCGTGCCGCCGATGAAGAAGGCGAAATCGCAATGCATGCGGTGATGGGCGCGCTTCACCTTGTCGGTGAAGGCGGCTTCCGTCACCGTGAGCGGTGACGTATTCGGCATCTCGAACACGGCGGTGACGCCGCCCATCACGGCGCTGCGCGAACCGGTCTCGAGGTCTTCCTTCTGCTCCAGCCCGGGCTCGCGGAAGTGCACCTGCGTGTCCATCACGCCGGGCAGGATGTGCAGGCCCTTGCAGTCGATCACCTCCGCGGCGGAAGCCTGCGACAGGGTGCCGATCTCGGCAATGCGGCCGTTGACGACGCCGATATCGCGGGCTCCCTCGCCGTCCTGGTTGACGACAGTGCCGCCCTTGAGGATCACGTCGAAACGCTGGGTCATGGCTGAAGGCCTCTCTCGTCCCCAAGCGCAGGGCTTGAGGTCTTGTCGTTTTTGCCTTGCGGGCTTACGTTCCGGAGCAACATGTCGCAAGAGATTTTCGTATGAAATCAGCGTTTCTTCCGGACCGGGGCGTGATCAAGGTCGCGGGCGAGGATGCGCGCAACTTCCTCAATGGCCTCGTCACGACCGATGTCGACAAGCTGAAGCCGGGCCTCGGCCGATTCGGCGCGCTGCTGACGCCGCAGGGCAAGATCATCGTAGATTTCCTGATCACGGAAGCGCCTGCCGGCCATGGCGGCGGGTTCCTGATCGATTGCCCGAAGCCGCTTGCCGACGGCCTCGCCACCAAGCTGAAATTCTACAAGCTGCGCGCCAAGGTCACGGTGGAAAACCTGTCCGACGATCTCGGCGTGCTCGCGGCCTGGGACGGCAAGCCTGCGGCCCAGCCCGACCTCGCCTTCGCCGATCCGCGCAATGAAGACCTCGGCACCCGCATCCTGATCCCCGAAGATCTCAAACATAAGCTGTCCGATCTGATCGGCGCCGAGCTCGTCGACGCCGCCGCCTACGAGGCCCACCGCATCGCGCTCGGCGTGCCGCGCGGCGGGCTCGATTTCACGTACAGCGATGCGTTCCCGCACGAGACCAACATGGACCGTTTGGCCGGTGTCGATTTCGACAAGGGCTGCTATGTCGGCCAGGAGGTCGTCTCGCGCATGCAGCATCGCGGCACCGCCCGCACCCGCAGCGTCAAGGTACTGCTCGAGGACTCCTCGCCTGAGCCCGGCGTCAGCATTCTCGCCGGCGACAAGCCGGTCGGCACGATGGGCTCGTCGGCGCAGGGCAAGGGTATCGCGCTGGTGCGCATCGACCGCGTCGCCGATGCGCTCGACGCAGGACAGGCGCTGACTGCCGGTGGCCTCGCTGTGAGGCTAGCGGAACCTGAAATCGTCCGCATTCCGACGAAGCAACCCATCGCATGAGCCGTGCTCCACGCTTGCATCCCGACGGAAAGACGCGTTGCCCCTGGCCCGGCGAGGATCCGCTCTACGTCGCCTATCACGACACCGAATGGGGCGTGCCGGAATATGACGACCGCGCGCTCTATGAGAAGCTGATCCTCGACGGTTTCCAGGCCGGCCTGTCCTGGATCACGATCCTGCGCAAGCGCGACAATTTCCGCAAAGCCTTCGACGATTTCCAGCCGGAAAAGATCGCACGCTACAACGAGAAGAAAGTTCACGCGCTGATGAACGATGCCGGCATCGTGCGTAACAAGGCCAAGATCGACGGCACAATATCAAGCGCGAAATCCTATCTCGACATCATGGAGAAGGGCCCCGGCTTCTCGAAATTCCTGTGGGACTTCATGGACGGAAGGCCCAAGGTCAATCATTTCAAGACCACCGCGAGCGTACCGGCCTCGACGCCGCTCTCCACGCAAATCTCCAAGGAGCTGTCCTCGCGCGGCTTCAAATTCGTCGGCCCGACCATCGTCTATGCCTTCATGGAGGCGACCGGCATGGTCAACGATCATCTCGTCGACTGCCATTGTCACGCGAGCTGCGGCAAGACGCAGCGCAAGCCGCGCCTCAAGTCCAAATGACGGCCAGGAAGTCGTCACCCGATGTGGCGTCTCGTGCCTGGCAGCGCATGCTGTCGGGCCGGCGGCTCGATTTGCTCGATCCCTCCCCGCTCGATATCGAGATCGCCGACGTCGCGCATGGGCTGGCGCGTGTCGCCCGCTGGAACGGCCAGACCATCGGCGCACACATCTTCTCGGTCGCGCAGCATACGCTGCTGGTCGAAACCGTGATTCGGCACGAGAACCCGCGCGTGGATCTGCGCGTGCGGCTTGCCGCGCTGCTGCACGATGCGCCCGAATACGTGATCGGCGATATGATATCGCCGTTCAAGGCCGTGCTCGACGGTCATTACAAGGCAGTCGAAAAACGCCTACTCGGCGCCATCCACATCCGCTTTGGCCTGCCGCCGGTGCTGCCGGAGGAGATCACGTTGGCGATCAAGGCCGCCGATCGCGGCGCGGCCTATCTGGAGGCGACGACGCTCGCCGGCTTCAGCGAAAGCGAGTCCAGGCGCCTGTTCGGCCGCGATCCGGGCCTGCCCGACAGCGTCCGGCGCGACTATCTCACCCCCTGGACGGCTGCCCGGGCCGAGAAGCAGTTTCTGGAGCGGTTTGGCGCCGTGTTTGCGTGAACCCTATCCCTTCGTAGGGTGGGCAAAGCGAAGCGTGCCCACCAAACTGGTGGAGATGCGCAGTTGCGAAATGGTGGGCACGGCGCGATGCGCCTTTGCCCACCCTACGGGCGCTCGCTATACTCGCCGCCAAAAAGGTCCGCCATGATCCACGTCTGTTCCCTCGCCGCCCTTCCCGAAACCGTCCGCCTCACCAAGGCCAGCCACGTGCTGACCGTGATGGCCAATGTCGAGCAGGTGGCGCGGCCGGTGTCGGTGCTGCCGGCCAACCATCTCAAGGTATCGATGGACGACATCACCGAGGAGATGGACGGCTTCGTCGCGCCATCGGAAACGCATATCGAGCAGGTGCTGAACTTCGTGCGCAGCTGGGACCGTGACGCGCCGCTGGTGGTGCATTGCTATGCCGGCATCAGCCGCTCCACCGCGAGCGCCTTCGCCGCCGTGTGCGCACTCAATCCGGATCGCGACGAGACCGAGATCGCAAAGAAGATTAGAGCGGCTTCCCCGATCGCCTCGCCGAACCGCCGCATCGTCAGCCTTGCCGACCGTGCGCTGGGACGCAACGGCCGCATGCTGCGCGCACTCGACGAGATGGGCCCGGGCGCGATGATGGTCGAGGGCCGCCCGTTCGTGATCGAGCTCGAATGACAGTTGCGCACCACAGCAGAGGTGTGCTCCCTCTCCCGCTTGCGGGAGAGGGGTGGGGAGAGGGTATCTCCGCATCGGGACAGTCCCCTAGAGGAGAAAGCCCTCACCCGGCGCTGCGCGCCGACCTCTCCCGCAAGCGGGAGAGGTTACAGCGAGCCCGCGGCGAGACCGGCTCAAACAATTGGCATACCTATCTCATCACTCACGCGATCGCTGTCGCATGAGCGAAAAGCTGCTGACGCCGATCGAGATCGGCCTGACTGCCGCGATCGTCGCGATCGAGAATCATGAACCGCTGATCCTCACCGCGCGCGACAGTGATGGCCTGGCCGGCCTGCCGTTCGGCCCGTTCGATGCGCCGAGCCATCGCACTTTCGAGATCGGCCTGCGGGCCTGGGTCGAGGAACAGACGGGCCTGCGGCTCGGCTATGTCGAACAGCTCTACACGTTCGGCGATCGCGGCCGGCATGCCGAAGCCGGCGACATCGGCGCGCACATGGTGTCGATCGGCTATCTCGCACTGACGCGCGCCATCGGCGGCGAACTCGCAGCCACGAGTGCGAGCTTCGCGCCGTGGTATCGCTTCCTGCCGTGGGAGGACTGGCGCGAGGGGCCGCCCGCGATCATCGCGGACGACATCATCCCTGCATTGACCGAGTGGGCCGAAGAGGAGACGCCGGAGACGACGCGCGCACTGCCGCGCAAGGATCGCGTGCGTTTCTATTTCGGTCTCGACGGCGCGTCCTGGGACGAGGAGCGCGTGCTCGACCGCTACGAGCTCCTGTACGAGGCCGGGCTGGTCGAGGAAGCACGGCGCGACGGCCGCCCTGCGGCATTAGCGCGCAAGGCCCTGTCCGCGCTCGGCACATCCATGCGCTTCGACCATCGCCGGATTCTTGCGACAGCGATCGCGCGACTGCGTGCAAAACTGAAGTATCGTCCTGTGGTCTTTGAACTTTTGCCCGCCGAGTTCACACTCACCGAATTGCAGTATACGGTGGAGGCGATCTCCGGCCGACACCTGCACAAACAAAATTTCCGCCGCCTGGTCGAAATGGAAGCCCTGGTCGAACCGACCGGGGTGATGTCGACACAGACGGGCGGACGTCCGGCGGCGCTCTACCGCTTCCGTCGCGACGTGCTCCAGGAGCGGCCCGCGCCGGGCTTGCGCGTACGCTCCCGGCGCTAACCCGAGATATGCGCGATCGGCCCCTGCCCGCCGATTGCCTGGAGGCTTTATGTCTGACGGCCCGTTCGACGTCTTCGCGCTGATCATTGCGGTCATCGCTTTCATCATCGCGATCAAGGCCTCCAGCCAGGCGGCTGAGCTGCGACGACGGCTGAGCTCGCTCGAAGCGACGTTCCACGCGCAACGGCCCGTGCAGCCGCCGCGGATCCCGGCAGATGTGTGGGCTGAAGCGTCCGCGACGACTTCTGCAGCGCCGCCGCCGCTTGTGCCCCAAGCCGAACCGGGAGCCGAGGCGCCGCCCCCGCCCGTCACGGAGGATGTTTCACCGCCTCCGCTCGAACCGAGCACCGAGGCCGACGCGCCGCCGCCGCGGCCCGCACCCGCGCCCGCGCCCGGCTTCGAGGAACGGCTCGGCACGCGCTGGGTGGTGTGGATCGGCGGCCTTGCGCTCGCGCTCGGCGGCTTCTTCATGGTGCGCTATTCGATCGAGGCCGGCCTCGTCGGCCCCGGTGTGCGCGTGTTCCTTGGCGGCGTGTTCGCGCTGGCGCTGCTTGGCGCCGGCGAATGGTCACGCCGCAAGGAGAGCATCTCCAACATCGCCGCGCTGCCGATCGCCAACATTCCCGCGATCCTCACCGCGGCCGGCACGGCGGTGGCATTTGCGACCATCTACGCGGCTTACGCGCTCTATGGATTCCTCGTCCCCGCGACCGCCTTCGTGCTGCTCGGCCTCGTCGCGCTCGGCACGCTGGCTGCAGCGCTCTTGCACGGGCCCGCGCTCGCGGGCCTCGGCGTAGTCGGCGCGTTCGTGACGCCGATCCTCGTCTCGAGCGACAAGCCGAACTATTGGGCACTCTACATCTATCTCGCCATCGTCACCGCCGCGAGCTTCGGCCTCGCCCGTATCCGGTTGTGGCGCTGGCTTGCGGTCACCACGATCGCCTTCGCCGTGCTCTGGATCTTTCCGGGGCTCGATACCAGCGACTTGCAGGTCGCGCCGCACGCTTTGCATGTGATCGCAGGCTTCGTTCTTGCCGCTCTTCTCGTCGTCTGCGGCTTCATGTTCGGCCCGACGATCGAGGACGGTGAGATCGAGCCGGTCTCGTCGGGCTCGCTCGGTGCCTATCTGTTCGGCGCGATGCTGATCGTGCTGTCGAGCGCGCATGCGGACCTGGCGCTGATCGCCTTCACGCTGCTCGTCGGCGCGACGCTGCTTGTCGCCTGGCGCGCGCCGGCGGCCACCGGCGCGCTCGGCGCGGCCGCCGCGACCGTCTTCATCGTGTTCGCCGAATGGGCGGTGCGCGCCAATCCCGACATGCTGGTGCTGCCGGGCGGCCCCATCGCCGGCATCGCACCGACGGCGATCGACAGCGCGGTGACGCTACATCTGGTGATGGCAGCGATCTTCGCCGCCGGCTTCGGCATCGCGGGCTTCCTCGCGCAGGGCCGTTCGAACTCGGCGATCATTCCGGTGGTGTGGTCGGTCGCGGGTGTCGCGACGCCGATCGCGATCCTGGTCGCGCTCTACGCACGCATCGCGCATCTCGACCGCTCGATCCCGTTCGCCATCCTCGCGGTACTGCTCGCCGCCGCCTTCGGCGCTGCCACCGAAGCGCTTGCGCGCCGCGAGACCCGGCCGGGCGCCATGATCTCCACGGCCTTGTTCGCGACCGGCACGCTCGGTGCGCTGGCGCTGGCGCTGACATTTGCATTGGAGAAGGGCTGGCTCACGATCGCACTCGCGCTGATGTCGCTCGGCACCGCCTGGATCTCGATGCAGCGGCCGATCCCGTTCCTGCGCTGGCTGGCCGCGATCTTCGCAGGCCTGGTCACCGCTCGGATCGGCTATGATCCACGCATCGTCGGCGACGCCGTCGGAACCACGCCGATCTTCAACTGGCTGTTGTGGGGCTACGGCGTGCCGGCGGCATCGTTCTGGGCGGCGAGCCTGTTCCTGCGCCGCCGCGGCGACGACGCCCCGTTGCGCATGATCGAGAGCGCCGCGATCCTGTTCACCGCACTGCTCGCCTTCATGGAGATCCGGCACTTTGCGACCGGCGGCGACGTGACGTCGGCACCGTCGCTGCTCGAATGCGCGCTGCAGGCCTGTGTCGCGCTCGCCATGGCGATCGGGCTGGAGCGTCTGCGGCAGCGCAGCCGCAGCATCGTGCACAATGTCGGCGCGGTCGTGCTCACGGCAATCGCGGGGCTCGTCGGCGTGTTCGGCCTCTTGATCCTGGAGAACCCGCTGCTGTGGCGCACCGATGTCGGCGGGACCATGTTCAACCTGCTGCTGCTCGGCTACGCGCTGCCGGCGGTGCTGATGCTGCTGCTGTCCTATGCCGTAGCTGGCGAACGCGGCAAGGCCTACGCCAACACGATTGCGGGCGGCGCGCTGCTGTTCGCGCTGACCTATGTCACGCTGGAGATCCGCCGCTTCTATCACGGCCCGATCCTCTCCGCCGGGGCGACGACGGGCGCCGAGCAATATACCTATTCGATCGGCTGGCTCGGCTTCGGCGTGGTGCTGCTCGGCGTCGGCATTCTCGTCAATTCGGAGCGGGCGCGGCTGGCGTCGGCCGTCGTGATCGCGTTGACGATCCTGAAGGCCTTCGTCATCGACATGTCGACGCTGACGGGCGTCTACCGCGCGCTGTCCTTCATGTGCCTCGGCATCGTGCTGGTAGCGATCGGCTGGCTCTACCAGCGTATCCTGTTCCGGCGGCCGGTCGCATCGCCGCCGGCTCCGCAGACGAGCATTTGAGGATCAGGCCGTGCGAACCGATTCCAGGAATTGCGCGACCTCGACCTTGAGACGGGTGCTGTCGGTCGCGAGCGATTTTGCCGCCGACAGCACCTCGTTCGAAGCTTCGCCGGTCTCGAACGCACCCCGCTGCACATCGGTGATGTTCGACGAGACCTCCTGCGTGCCGACCGAGGCCTGCTGGACGTTACGCGAGATTTCCTGCGTGGCCGCGCCCTGCTGCTCGACGGCGGCGGCGATGGCCGCAGCCACCTCGGACAGCCGCTCGATGGTGCCGCCAATCTCCTGGATGGCACTGACCGATTCCTGCGTCGCTGCCTGGATGCCCGAGACCTGCGCCCCGATCTCACCGGTCGCCTTTGCCGTCTGCTCGGCCAGCGCCTTGACCTCGGAGGCGACGACCGCGAATCCGCGGCCCGCTTCACCGGCACGCGCGGCTTCGATGGTCGCGTTCAGCGCCAGCAGATTGGTCTGGCCCGCGATGGTGTTGATGAGCTCGACGACGTCGCCGATGCGGGACGCCGCCTGCGACAGCGCGTTGACGCGGTCGTTGGTCCGCGCCGCCTGCTCGACGGCCTCCGCGGCCATCCGCGCCGAATCTTGCACCCGGCGGCTGATCTCGGTGATGGAGGACGACAGCTCCTCCGAAGCGGATGCTACCGCCTGAACGTTGGTCGAGGCTTCCTCGGAGGCGGCTGCGACGACGGTCGCGAGTTCCTGTCCGCGCTGCGCGGTGTTGGTCAGCGTCGAGGCGGAGGCCTCGAGCTCGGTGGAGGCCGAGGATACGGTGCCGACGACCTCGCCGATCATGGCTTCGAACTTGCGGGTGATGGCGTCGACGCGGCGGCCGCGTTCGATCTTGACTTCGGCGTCGCGCGCGGCGGCCTCGTCGGCGGCCTTCTTGGCGATCAGCGCCTCCTTGAAGATCTGCAGCGCATCCGCCATCGAGCCGATCTCGGTCCGCTCGCCGCGATGCGGCACCTCGGCCGAAAGGTCACCCTCGCCGAGCGACTGCATCGGGCGGATAATCGAGGCAATGCCACGGGAAACGTCGCGCACGAGATAATAGGCGGCGCCAATCGCGATCACGACCGAGAGCACGATGATGCCGACCAGCACGCGGAAGATCATGGCATAGCTGTCGGCGGCCTGCTTGGTCTCCAGCTCGGCGCCGCGATTGTTCATCTCGATGCCCTTCTGAAGCAGCGGGTCGGCGGCCTGGGCCATCTTCGCGACCTTGGTCTGCAACAGCTCGTTAGCGTCGGCCGGGAAACGTCCCACGCCCTTGCGCGACAACGCCATCACGTCCTGCACGCCGTTCAGATACTCGGCCCACGCCGTGCTCCATTGCCCATAGAGCGAGCGCTCCTCGGCGGAGGTGATCAGCGGCTCGTAGACCTTGCGGGTCTGGTCGATGCGCGCGCGCAGCGAGGCCAAGCGCTTCTCGGCGGCGTCCTTGCCCTCGACGCTGTCCTGCATCAGATGCAGACGAAGCGCCACGCGCAGCTCGTTAATGTCGGCGCGAAGCGAGCCAAGCGCGCGCACGCTGGGCAGCCAGCTCTCCGCAATCTCGACCGTATGGGAATTGATGTTCTGCATGGTGCCGATCGCCGTCACGCCGACACCGGCGAGCGAAAGAACGAGGACCGACAGCACGGCCAGAAGCTTGAAGACGATCGACAATTTCGACATCACGACAAATCCCGATGTTACCTGACAACGCGCAAATCACCTGCGCCGTGATCGCCACGACGGTGGCGAGACGGATGTCAGTTCAACAATGCTGGCTGGTTCTTATCCCGTGAGATTGCACACATAGTCGCAAGCAGGCGTTAACAGGGACCTACGTAAAATTACGGGACACTTCCGACAGTCGCTATTTCTCATGCAACCATTTGTTGCAGCTCGCAGCCACCTCATGCTGCCACGCGCAGCGTGTCCGCTTGCGCCCCAACGCGGCAGCGGCTGTCACGCCACCCGTACCGATTCCAGGAAGCGCGCGACCTCGCTCTTCAGCCGGTTGCTCTCCTGCGAAAGGGATTGCGCAGCCGAATGCACCTGCGCCGAGGCAGCCCCGGTTTCGCCTGCGCCGCGCTGGACGTGGCCGATATTCGCTGAGACTTCGGAGGTGCCATTCGCGGCGTGCTGGATGTTGCGGGAGATCTCCTGCGTGGCGGCGCCCTGCCCCTCGACCGCGGCCGCGATGGTCGACGAGATCTCCGACATCCGCGCGATGGTGTCGCCGATCTCCTTGATCGCCCCGGCTGAGTCTTGCGTTGCGGTCTGGATCGCACCGATGTGCTGGCTGATCTCGCCGGTCGCTTTCGCAGTCTGCTCGGCGAGCGCCTTGACTTCAGTCGCGACCACGGCAAAACCCTTGCCGGCCTCGCCCGCTCGCGCCGCTTCGATCGTCGCGTTGAGCGCCAGCAGATTGGTCTGGCTGGCGATGGTGTTGATCAGCTCGACCACGTCGCCAATGCGGGAAGCGGCCTTGGTCAGCTCGGCGACGCGCGCATTGGTGCGCTGGGCCTGCTCGACGGCAACATCGGCGACACGCGCCGATTCCTGCACCTGACGGCTGATCTCGGAGATCGAGGAGGTCATTTCCTCGCTCGCTGAAGACACCGACTGCACGTTCGCGGAGGCCTCTTCGGAGGCGGCCGCCACGACGGTGGCAAGCCCGTTGCCGCGCTCGGCGGCCTGCGTCAGCGTGTTCGAAGACGCCTCGAGCTCGGTTGCAGCCGATGAAACAGTATCGATGATCTCGCCGACCGCGCCTTCGAAATTATCGGCGAGCCGGTGCATGTCGGCCTTACGCTGCTGGCGCCCGCGCGCCTCGGCATCGATCTGCTCGACGCGCAGCCGCTCGGCCTCCACCATGTTGGTCCTGAACACCTCGACGGCACCGGCCATCTCGCCGATCTCGTCCCTGCGCCCGATGCCGGGAACGGAAATCGAAAGCTCGCCGCGCGCAAGCCGCGTCATCGCACCGACCATGCCGGCAAGCGACTTCGAGATCGAACGCCCCAGAAGGAAGCCGACTGCGGCGAGCACTACGACGGTGACGCCGAAGGCGACCATCATCCATATGCGCACGGCATCGCGGGTCGCGGCTTCCCCAAATTCGGCCTGCTTGTACAGGCCTTCGACTGTATTGCGTACCTCGACCATACCCGGCTCGAGCTCGCGGAAGGTCTTCATCATGCTGGCGTCAAGGGCTGCGCTCTGCCGTGCAGTGTCGGCCCACGCCGCGAACTCGGACTGGTATTTCTGCAGCTTGGCCGTGATGTCGTTCATCACCGCCGTAGGGACCGCGACAACCTCTATCGCCTTGGAGAATTCAACTGCGGCCTTCTTCATCTCGGCGATGTATTTTGGGTCGCGCCGCAGCATGAAATCCTTCTCATGCCGGCGCATCATCAGCATCCAGCTCGTGGACCTGGGATCGTCGATCTCCTTGAGCTTGGCCTCAATGTCGTGCACGGCGGCGCGGAGCGAGCCGGAGAGGCCCAGCGTCTCGTTCAGGCCGAGCCGGGTCTCCGCGGCCACAAATGCGCCGAAGTCCGACGCGTATCGCTTGAAGCCGTCATGCGCCTGCTTCATCCGGTCGGACAGCGCGCCCATGCCGCCGGCCGCAACCAGCCGCTCGATCTCCTCGAAGTCGCGGTTGATCGGGCCGATCAATTCGGCATGGGCCTTGGCGTAGCTTTCGTTGCGGCGCTGCTGGAAGTTCTTCTCGTCCCGGCGAGCCTCCAGCATCTCGATCGAGAGCTGCTTGTCGATGTCGGCGATCGCACGAGCCCGGTTGGCAATCTCGCGAGAGGCGTCCTGGGAGAGACTGCCGATCTCGTAGATCGCGCCGAAGGCGACGAGGCCCAACAATCCGAACAGTCCGATCGCCATGACCTTGTGGGCGAGGCGAATGGAAGGGCCGCTCATGAGTGTGCTCCAATACGTCGATACGCAATACGTGAGGGCGACTCAGCGCCCGGAATATTGCGGGGATCATGACTGCATCGGTTTTCCGGAAAGTTAACCCTGCGCGGTCTTCGTCGCGGCGCCGCAATATGCACGCGCGCAAACGCCGCGCTTCTACGCGCGGCGGTTGCAGTTCTCTCAGAGATATGCGCCCGTCAGGCCGCGCGCACGGTGTCGAGGAATTTGCCGACCTCGAGCTTGAGGCGGTTGCTGTCGCCCGACAGCGACTGCGCGGCTGCCAGCACCTGCGACGATGCCGAGCCGGTTTCGCCCGCGCCGCGCTGCACGTCGGTGATGTTGGACGAGACCCGATGGGTGCCTTCCGCCGCCTGCTGCACGTTGCGCGAGATCTCCTGCGTCGCCGCGCCCTGCTCCTCGACGGCCGCAGCGATCGTGGACGATATCTCGGACAGCTTTTCAATGGTGTTGCTGATGGCGCTGATGGCGGCGACCGAGTCCTGCGTCGCGGCCTGGATGCCCGAAATCTGCTGGCCGATTTCGCCGGTCGCCTTTGCGGTCTGCTCCGCGAGCGCCTTCACTTCGGAAGCCACCACGGCAAAGCCACGACCGGCTTCGCCCGCGCGTGCCGCCTCGATGGTGGCATTGAGCGCCAGCAGATTGGTCTGGCCGGCGATGGTGTTGATCAGCTCGACCACGTCGCCAATGCGAGCCGCCGCCTTGGACAATTCGCCGACACGGTCCGTTGTGGTGCGGGCCTGGGTCACCGCCTCGCTCGCGACCCGCGCCGATTCCTGCACCTGGCGGCTGATCTCGGTGATCGAGGACGCTCTTCGGTCGCAGACGCCACCGATTGCACGTTGGTCGAGGCTTCCTCCGAGGCTGCTGCAACCACGGTCGTGAGCTGTTGCGTGCGCTCGGCGGTCGAGGTCAGCGTCGTGGCCGACGCTTCGAGTTCGGTCGAGGCCGACGACACCGTGCCGACAATCTCGCCGACGGCGCCTTCGAAACTGTCGGCAAGCCTGCGCATCTCGGCCTTGCGCTGCTCGGCCGCCATCTGGTCCTGCCGCATCTTGGCTTCCGCTTCCTCGCGCGCCTTCTGCTCGGATACGGTCTTGAATTTTTCGACGGCACCGGCAACGCCGCCGACCTCGTCCTTGCGGCCGAGGCCCGGCAGCACCACAGCGAAGTCGCCGCCCGCGAGCTTCTCCATCGCGACAGTCAGGGCGCGCATCGGACGGGCAATGCTGAAGATCGAGAAGACGCACGCGCCGATCAGGACCAGCGCGACCAGCACGCCTGCGACGAATGACGTCCGCGCAACGGACGCAGCCTCTGTTTCCGCCGCCGTGCGCGCCTCTGCACTCTTATGCTTGGCGAAGTTCGTGATCTCGTCGGCCAGTTCCGATATTTCCGCGTTGGTCGGCATCAGCATCTCCTTGCGGATGCGGATGATTTCAGCGGTCAGCTTTGCCAATTGCGTCGCCGCTTCGCCGTCCTTCCTCGACTCGAGCGCGAGCTCCTGCTTACGGATCGCCTCGATCTGCTGCTCGCCTTTCTGGAAATTGCCAATCAACACGGTCAGGCGGTCGATACGTTTGTGGTTCTCCGGCGATTGCGAGAGCCCTGCCATTTCACCGGAAAACTTAAGGGCAGCCGTCTGGCGGTCGTTGAAATAGCTGGCGGCCTTCTGCAACTCGGCAGGCGAGGACGAGGTCAGGATGTCGCGAATGCCGATCTGCATGCCCCGCACCGACGCCTTCGCTTCCGCGGCGTTTTGCGCGATCGCCTGCTGTCCCGATGCGCTATTGTTGAGCTTCTGGACCTCGGCACTTCCGCTCATCTGGAGGAGGATCATCAGCGCAACGAGCGCGAGGGTCAGCGCCGAGGTGATGGCGAGTTTGGTGGCAATTCGCAGATTCTGAATGAACATCATCGAAAACATCCCCGGGATACGCATTGTCGCGGCGAAGCGCGCGAACAGCCTTGGAGGCTAGTCTGCGAGCTTTCCATTAACGTTAAGCGCGAGGCGATGCCGCTTGAGTAGAAATACTGAATATGTCGCTCAATTGCCGGATTATCGCAACCATCCCGCGCAATCGAAACACGCCTCGCGAATTTGCCGCGTCACGTGCGTTAACGTCGATCCCAGTGCGCGGGCGCGTCGTCGCTCAGCAGACGAACCCGATCTCGCGTTCCGCTTGCGCTGCGCGATGCCGCGTCACGCTGCGCGCACGGTATCGAGGAAGTTGCCGACTTCGAGCTTGAGACGGTTGCTGTCGCCAGAGAGCGACTGGGCCGCCGCCAGCACCTGCGACGACGCCGAGCCGGTCTCGCTCGCCCCGCGCTGCACGTCGGTGATGTTGGCCGAGACCTGATGGGTGCCTTCCGCCGCCTGCTGCACGTTGCGGGAGATTTCCTGTGTCGCCGCGCCCTGCTCTTCCACGGCCGCCGCGATCGTGGAGGAAATCTCCGAGAGCTTCTCGATAGTGCCGCTGATGTCCTTGATTGCGCCGACCGAATGCTCGGTCGCGGTCTGGATGCTGGCGATCTGCTGCCCGATCTCACCGGTGGCCTTCGCGGTCTGTTCGGCGAGTGCCTTGACCTCGGAGGCGACAACCGCAAAGCCGCGACCCGCTTCGCCGGCGCGCGCGGCCTCGATGGTCGCGTTGAGCGCCAGGAGATTGGTCTGACCTGCGATCGTGCTGATCAGCTCGACCACGGCGCCGATCCGCGTCGCCGCCTTGGACAATTCGCTGACACGCTCGGTGGTGACACGCGCCTGGCCGACAGCTTCGTGGGCCACGCGGGCCGATTCCTGCACCTGCCTGCTGATCTCGGTGATAGAGGACGACAGCTCCTCGGTCGCCGACGCCACCGCCTGTACGTTGGCGGACGCCTCCTCGGAGGCCGCAGCAACCATGGTCGTGAGCTGCTGCCCACGCTCCGCAGTCGATGTGAGCGTCGACGCCGAGGCTTCCAGCTCGGTCGCTGCCGAGGACACGGTGTCGACGATCTCCCCGATCGCGGCTTCGAAGCCGTCGGCCAGCTTCCGCATTTCCACCTTGCGCTGCTCGGCTGCCCGCTTCTCGGCCGCAGCGTGATCGCCGCGCATGCGTTCGACTTCGAGGCCGTTTTGCTTGAAGACTTCAACGGTCCGTGCCATCTCGCCGACCTCGTCACCTCGGCGGGTGCCTGGTACGACCGTCGTGAAGTCGCCATTGGCGAGCCCACCCATCGCAACCGAAATGGCTGAAAGCGGCTTGAGGATCCGGCCAAAGGTGATCCAGAAACTGAGGCCAGCGAGCATCACCGAGGCGCAGAGCAACACGACCGTGAAAGCGAAATTACGAGTGCTGACTTCTGCCTGCATCGTGGCTTCGCGGTCAGCGGCCGCGCCAATGGCTTCACCGAGCTTCAGCACCGCATTGATGCCGGCAGTGGCCCGCGTGAAGTACTCGGGTCCCGTGATCTTGTAGTCCCCGGCTTCGCCACCGGCGAGCACAAGCGCCCGCGTTTCACCGTAGAGTCCAAAATAGGACTTCTCGACCTCCGTCATCGCCTCGCCGATCTGCAGGGCGAGGTCCGAGCGCAGCCGCACCGGCAATACCGTGTCCCATGCGAGCTCGACCTTGGCCCGCAGCGCCGAAAGGCGCTCATAGCCCTCCATCCCGAGCTTCGCACGCGCACCGACGACACCGGCCAGCAGGGCCCGCTCCCTTCCGGCATTCTCGGCCATCTGAGCTGTCAGATGTCGCAAGCCGATGAGCTGCGCCAGCCTTGCCACGGGCGGGCTGGTGAGCGTTTCGAGCGTCAGCCGCAAGCGGTTGCTCGCGACGTCGATCACCTCCGTAATCGTTGGCGCGAAGCCATCGACGAGGTCAGGTTCGCGTTCGACGCGCGGGCGCGACATTCCCACGTCGGCCTTCTCACGCAGGAGACGCAGCGCCTCGAATTTCGTCGCTGCGTCCGCAATCTGTCTTTGCCCCGCCCCCATTTCGGGAATCGCGCTGATATCGAGGATGGCTTGGCGAAAGGCCTCGTCGGCCGTCGCGCGCGCCTTTGCGATTTCGGCACGGCGCTCGGGGCTGACGACATCAGGAGACTTCAGCACGGCGTTGGTCAGCCCGCGTTCAATCGCCCAATGTCCTGCGCTGCGCAGCAGCAGCTGGGCAACTGCATTGACCTTCAGGAATGCCCCGGACTCTCGCCTCTTGAGGATGGCCTCATAGGCGATGAATCCGGCCGAGGCCAACCCCAGCAAGACCAGGGCAGAGATGATGATCGGCAAGATCGTGCCGATCCGAACATGTCCGAGCCGACTCCACGCGCTGGCGGCCTGAGTTCGGGCCTGATGATGTGCAGGGCTCAACATGGTACGTTTCCCCCGAAGGAAACACGCAGCCAAGTCCTTGCCGGCTGCATGGACGTTGATCGCCCTTGCCGGAGAATCTAGTCCTCGTGTTTTCGCATTCTGGTTAACGGGAGGGTTCGGAGAAATACTGAGATTTCAGCCCAAATAGTTGAAATCGAAGGGGTAATTTCGCGAGCAGGTTGTAAATTTCAGCTTGAGGTCGCCGCTGTTTGTTTTTGCAGCCGACGTTCGCCGAAGGCCTGCGCGAGACGTTCGCGGCGACGATCGGATGCAAAAACGCCCCGCCTAAGGAGGCAGGGCGTCTTCCGAGCTGTCCGGAACGAGGTTCTTAGGCCGCGCGCACGGTGTCGAGGAATTTGCCGACCTCGAGCTTGAGGCGGTTGCTGTCGCCGGACAGCGACTGTGCCGCTGCCAGCACCTGCGAGGATGCCGATCCAGTTTCGCCCGCGCCGCGCTGCACGTCGGTGATGTTGGACGAGACCTGATGGGTGCCTTCCGCCGCCTGCTGCACGTTGCGCGAGATCTCCTGCGTCGCCGCGCCCTGCTCCTCGACGGCCGCAGCGATCGTAGACGATATCTCGGACAGCTTTTCGATGGTGTTGCTGATGGCGCTGATGGCGGCGACCGAGTCCTGCGTCGCCGCCTGGATGCCCGAAATCTGCTGGCCGATTTCGCCGGTCGCCTTTGCGGTCTGCTCGGCCAGCGCCTTCACTTCGGAAGCCACCACGGCAAAGCCGCGGCCGGCCTCGCCCGCGCGCGCGGCCTCGATGGTGGCATTGAGCGCCAGCAGATTGGTCTGGCCGGCGATGGTGTTGATCAGCTCGACCACGTCGCCAATGCGAGCCGCCGCCTTGGACAATTCGCCGACACGGTCCGTTGTGGTGCGGGCCTGGGTAACCGCCTCGCTCGCGACCCGCGCCGATTCCTGCACCTGTCGGCTGATCTCGGTGATCGAGGACGACAGCTCCTCCGTGGCCGACGCCACCGACTGCACGTTGGTCGACGCCTCCTCCGAGGCCGCAGCAACCACTATCGTCAGTTCCTGTGCCCGCTCCGCCGTCGAGGTCAGCGTCGAGGCCGACGCTTCGAGCTCCGTCGCGGCCGAGGAGACGGTGTCGACAATCTCCCCGACGGCAGCTTCGAAGCCGTTCGCGAGCTTGTGCATCTCTGCCTTGCGTTGCGCGGCTGCGACCTGGTCCTGCCTGATCTTGGCCTCGGCATCCTCGCGCGCCTTTTGCTCGGATACGATCTTGAATTTTTCGACGGACGCGGCGACGCCGCCGACCTCGTCCTTGCGGCCGAGCCCCGGCAGCACCACGGAGAAGTCACCACCAGCGAGCTTGTCCATGGCAACCGTGAGCGCGCGGATCGGCCGCGCGATGGTCAGGAAGGACATCAGCCATGAACCGACGAGGACGAGCACGGCGCACGCACCGACCACCATGCCGAGACGCTCGCTCGCGGCCATCTCCTGGTCGCGGCAGCGATTTCTTCCTCGCCTTTGTGCTTGGCGAAATCGGCGATCTCGCTGGTCAAATTATCCAGTTGCGTCGCAAGCGGCAGCGTCACCTCACGGATCTGGCGCGCGCCTTCCTCGGAAATCTTGGCCGCGCGCGCGGGGTCCGTGGCCGCAATGGCAATGGCCTCGCTGCGAAAAGAGGCGTTCTGCTGTGCGCCCTTCAGGTAATCGGCGGACGTCAACTTGAGCTTCTCCATCCGCGCGCGATTTTCCGGGGAGTGCGTCAATCTGAGCATGGAATCGATGACGCCGTTCAGCGCTTTCGACCGCTCCAGCAGAGTCTCGCTCGCCTTTTGCAAGTCACCCTGATTGTTGGCGAGACGCATGTCGCGTACAGCGAGCTGCATGCCACGTATTCCAAGCTTGGCTTCGGTGGCCTCGCGCACCAATTCCTGCTGCGCAATTGCTGCTTGGTTGGAATGACGCACGGTGTTGTTGCCGATGACCTGGCTCGCGATCATGGCGCCGACGAGAATAACGCCGAACACCGAAGTGAGCGCGAGCTTGGTACCAATTTGTAGATTCTGGATGAGTCTCGACATGAGGGCGTTTCCCGGGATGCGCGGCCAAGTCATTGTCGGCCGCCCTCGGCGTTGATCGCCCTTGCCTAAAAACTGAGCTTCAGGTGTGGTGATCCGGTTAACGGCCGCCCCCGGACAAATACCGGCTTCGCCGGGAAATCCCTTGAAAAATGGCACGGTCCGCGCGCTTAACAGGTTAACCACACGCGGCGGTAGGATGCCCGATTTTTAGCCAGTGCGACCAAGGGCTTTCTGGCTCTCGCCGATCAGGCTGATCCGGAACACCGGCTCCTTGTTCTCGTCGAGCAGCTCCATGCGCCATTCGGCGTCCTGTTTCAGGCCGCGTGAGATGCCGCCGAGCAAATTGGCACAGACTTCGGTCATCTCGGTCCAGGCCGCGGCGCGGTCCTCGAACTCATATGGCTGGTCGGCAGCACCGGAATAGCGGCCCGTGCTGATACGGAAGAAGTACAGCGACATCGTTGAACCCTTTGATCGGGCCGCGCCCCCCGGCCGTACGCAAACTGGGGCGCGAACAGCTACCAACGCATGAAAGCCGCCGTCCGTATGACTACGGCGCGGCGGCTTCGTGTTTGATGGCAGCTCTCAACGACAAAGTGCGCGGACTGTCCTGCGCAGCCAACTCACTGGGTCGAGCGGCGCAGCTCCAGCGGGGCGTCGTCCCTGGCGGGCTCCGATTTAACTTGCGGCTTCACCGGCTCGAGCCGGCTGCTCTCGACGCGTGGGGTCTCGATACGCGCGGCGACTTCGGTGTTGGTCGCGCCGACCGAACCCGTGTGTTCCGAGGTGCGCAGCGAGCGCGGCCGCGCGACGGCGCGCGCCATCAGCATCTGGTTGCCGCCTTGGTGATGGAAGTCGCAATAGGCAAAGCCCATCCCCGACACCGAGCCGCGGAAACTGCGATCGTCGGTCTTTTCAAGATTGAAACAGGGCTCGAACGGAATGCCCTTGATCGAGGCGCAGACGTTCTGGCCGCGGATCTGAAGCGTGTTGCCGGGCAGACGGAGATGTTTCACCGGACCTGCACCCGAGAACTGCACGGCGCCGGCGGCGCCGAGGTCGTCCATGATGCGGCCAGCCCCGCGGGTGCCGTCAAAGCAGGTGAAAGCAAACACCTTCCCGGCGACGAAGCGGCGCGCCTCATCGGCGTTCATGCTTCCAGCAATGGCCGGCGCAAACGTCGCTACCGCCGTGACCGCCCCCAACACAATACGCGCAAGCATGCTCAACTCCGAACCAACCCCGCAGCGGGCTATGCCTTATCTCTTTACCCGCTGCTTACCATACTAACCATGGCGACATTGAAGCAGCATGGTTGGTAAAGTCTGAACGCCGTTAGAGAATTTTTACAACGGTGCGACCGCGGACCTGGCCGGCCAGGATTTTCGCGCCCCACTCCGGAACTTCGGAAAGCGGAATTTCGTGAGTAATTTCAGCTAGTTTTGTCCGATCCAGATCGGACGCCAGGCGCTGCCAGGCGGCTTTCCGCGGCTCGATCGGGCACATCACGGAATCGATGCCGAGAAGGCACACCCCGCGCAAAATGAAGGGCGCGACGGAAGACGGCAGGTCCATGCCGGCCGCCAAGCCGCAGGCCGCGATCGCGCCGCCATACTTTGTCATCGACAGGAGATTTGCGAGCGTGGTCGAGCCGACGCTGTCGACGCCACCCGCCCAGCGCTCCTTGGCGATGGGCTTGGCGGCCGCTGACAATTCGTTGCGGTCGATCACCTCAGTCGCGCCGATCTCTTTCAGATAGTCGGCTTCGGAGGCACGGCCGGTGGACGCGATGACGTGATAGCCGAGCTTCGAGAGCACGGCGGTCGCAACCGAGCCGACGCCGCCCGCCGCGCCCGTCACCACGACCGGACCGCTGTTCGGCGACACTCCGTGCTTCTCCAGCGCCAGCACGGACAGCATCGCGGTGAAGCCGGCGGTGCCGATCGCCATGGCGTCGCGCGCCGACAGGCCCTGCGGAAGAGCGACCAGCCAGTCGCCTTTCACCCGCGCCTTCTCGGCATAGGCGCCGAGATGGGTCTCCCCCATGCCCCAGCCGGTGCAGACGACTTTATCGCCCGCCTTCCATTGCGGATGCGAGGACTGCTCGACGGTGCCGGCGAAATCGATGCCGGCAATCATCGGAAAGCGGCGCACCACCGGCGCCTTGCCGGTGAGCGCAAGGCCGTCCTTGTAGTTCAATGTCGACCATTCCACGCGGACGGTGACGTCGCCCTCCATCAGCTCGGCTTCGTCGAACTGCGTGAGCTGCGCGGTGGTGCCCTTGTCCGCCTTGTCGATCCGGATCGCCTTGAACGTCGCCACAGCAAAACTCCCTGACTTGTTTCAGGGGATGTTTAGCCGATCAGGCAGGCTGCGCAACCGCCCGCTGGACCGGTTTTTCCACGATCGGAAGATTGATCAGCGCCGAGAGCACGCCGAACAGGATCGAGAGCCACCAGATCGGCGTGTAGGAACCGAACCGCTCGAACACAATGCCGCCGAGCCAGACGCCGAGGAAGCCGCCGACCTGATGGCTGACGAAGGCGAAGCCATAGAGGGTGGCGAACCAGCGCGTGCCGAACATGATCGCGACCAGCGCCGAGGTCGGCGGCACGGTCGACAGCCAGGTCAGGCCGGAGACCGCGCCGAACGCAATCGCCGAGAATGGCGTGATCGGGAACGAGATGAAGGCAAACGTCGCAAGCGCGCGGGTGAAATAGATGCTCGAGAGGATGTAGCGCTTGGGAAGTGAGTTCTGGAGATAGCCGACGCTCAGCGATCCCATGATGTTGAACAGGCCGATCGCGGCGATCACCCAGCCGCCGATTTGCGTGGAGATGCCGTTATCGACCAGGAAGGCCGGCAGATGCACCGTGATGAAGGCAAGCTGGAAGCCGCAGGTGAAGAAGCCGAGCACAAGCAGCACGTAGGAGCGATGGCCGAAGGCTTCCGCGAGCGCTTTGGTGAAAGTCTGCTGGTCCGCGGGCGCCGCGTTTGCCGTGCTTGCGACCGGCGGCGTCGAGAGCGCCAGCGCCAGCGGGATGATCAGCAGCATCAGGAAGCCGAACACGGTGAGCGCCTGCTGCCAGCCGAAATTGTCGATCAGGGCCACACCGATCGGCGCGAACAGGAACTGCCCGAACGATCCCGCCGCAGTGCCGGCGCCAAGCGCAAGGCCGCGCTTCTCGGCCGGCAAGAGCTTGGTAAATGCCGAGAGCACCAGATTGAACGAGCAGCCGGCGAGACCGAAGCCAACCATGACGCCAGCGCCGATGTTGAGCGACAGCGGCGTCGAGGAATAGCGCATCAGGAGCAAGCCGCCGGCATAGAGCAGAGCGCCGACGCACATTACCCGGAACAGGCCGAAGCGATCGGCGACCGCGCCGGCGACGGGCTGGCCCAGTCCCCACAGCAAATTCTGAAACGCGATCGCGAGGCCGAACACGTCGCGGCCCCAGGCATATTCATGGCTCATCGGCTGTACGAAGAAACCGAGCGCCGAGCGCGGCCCGAAGCCGAGCATCCCGATCGCGCAGCCGCAGAGAATGATGATCGCCGGCGTACGCCAGGAGGAGGAACGGGAGACCGAACCGAGCTCGCCCATCTGTGTCGACATGCTGTTCCTCGTGCGTCGTCGCGGATTCGCAAATGGCAGCCGCGAGCCAGCTCGTTTAATGCATCTGCATGAAAACCCCAAGTCAAAAACGATTGCATTCCGCGAAGAGCTGGCGCGGGAGCATTGCATTTCCTCGCGACCTTAGCCGACGCGCCGGGCGCCGGACTTGACGGAAATGTGTGCGGCAAGATCTGGCGGCCCGCCGCGCGCCGTGTTATCTTCGATTTACTCAAGTTGAGCATATCGAAGGTCCACCGGCCCCCTTGGCCGGATTTCTCAGGCCACAAATATACTCATATTGAGTACAACTGACATACTCGGGAGGCTTCGATGCCGCTAACTGGAATTTACGGCCCCGACGACTTTGCCAACCGGCCGCAGGGCCACGTCATCGCGCCGGCACGGCCGGGGCAGGCGCGAACCGGACCTCCGCTGCCGATGCCTTCACTGGAATGGACGCCGGAGGTCGAGCGAGCCACCGCACCGCTTTACGAGCGCGTGAAACAGGTGATCCCGCCGATCGAATGGCCGCTGATGGCCCCGACGATCAAGGCGATCAACGAACTGAAGCAGGCGCGCGGCGCGGTGATTCTCGCGCATAATTACCAGGCGCCGGAGATCTTCCACTGCGTCGCCGACATCGGCGGTGATTCGCTCCAGCTCGCGGTCGAAGCCACCAGGGCGAAGGCCGGCATCATCGTCCAGTGCGGCGTGCACTTCATGGCGGAGACGTCGAAACTGCTCAATCCGGACAAGACGGTGCTGATCCCTGATACGCGCGCGGGCTGCTCGCTCGCCGCCAGCATCACTGGCGCCGACGTCCGCCTGCTCCGCGAAAAATTTCCCGGCGTGCCTGTCGTTGCCTATGTCAACACCTCCGCGGAGGTGAAGGCCGAGGTCGATATCTGCTGCACCTCGTCGAACGCGGTTCAGGTGGTCGAGAGCCTCGGCGCGCCCAGCGTGATCTTCCTGCCCGACCGCTATCTCGCCACTTACGTGGCCTCGAAGACCGACGTGAAGATCATTGCCTGGAAGGGCGCCTGCGAGGTGCACGAGCGTTTCACCGGCGCCGAGCTGCGCAGCTACCGCGAGGCCGATCCCTCCGTTCAGATCATCGCCCATCCCGAATGCCCGCCGGACGTGCTGGCCGAGGCCGACTTCACGGGCTCGACCGCGCACATGATCAACTGGGTGCGCGAGCGGCGGCCGCGGCGGCTGGTGATGATCACGGAATGCTCGATGGCCGACAATGTGCGCGCCGAGCTGCCCGATGTGGAGATGCTGCGTCCCTGCAACATCTGCCCGCACATGAAGCGCATCACGCTCGCCAACATTCTGGAGAGCCTGCTGACGCTTCGCGACGAGGTCACGATCGATCCCACGCTTGCGGACCGCGCAAGGCGCTCGGTCGAGCGGATGATCAATCTGAAGAACTAGCAACACACACAGCGGTCGTCCCGGCCTAGTGCGCAATTGCGCACTAGGCCGGGACGACAGCTGAGAGCTTGGAGAAAGCTATGACAACAAACACCATCCACCCCCTCGCCCGCAGCGCCGACGATGTCGTCATCGTCGGCGGCGGTCTCGCCGGACTCTTTTGCGCATTGAAGCTCGCGCCGCGGCCGGTGACATTGATCTCGGCCGCGCCGCTCGGACAGGGCGCGTCATCCGCATGGGCGCAAGGCGGCATCGCCGCCGCAATAGCTGAAGGCGATACGCCGGAAGCGCACGCCGCGGATACGATCGCCGTTGGCGGCGGCATCGTCGACGAAGCTGTCGCATTGGAAATCGCGCGCGAGGCCGCGCCGCGGATTCACGATCTTCTCGCCTATGGCGTGCCGTTCGACCGCGATCTCGAAGGCAGGCTCGCCGTCGGGCGCGAGGCCGCACATTCGGCGCGGCGTATCGTCCATGTGCGCGGCGACGGCGCGGGCGCCGCCATCATCGCAGCCCTGAGCGAGGCCGTGCGGCGCACACCATCGATCCGGCTGATCGAAGGCTTTGTCGCCGAAGCGCTGTTGACCGAGGACGGCGCTGTCATCGGCCTTCAACTGCGCGAAGTCCGCAATTACGCCGCACGGCCGGTCCTCCTCGCTGCGCGGACGGTGGTGCTCGCCACCGGCGGCATCGGCCATCTCTATGCCGTCACCACCAATCCGCGCGAGGCCAGCGGATCCGGCCTTGCGATCGCCGCACGCGCCGGCGCGGTCATTGCAGATCCCGAATTCGTGCAATTTCACCCGACCGCCATCATGGTCGGCCGCGATCCCGCGCCGCTCGCCACGGAAGCCCTGCGCGGCGAAGGCGCGACGCTGATCAACGGCCGTGGCGAGCGTTTCATGGCGGCGCGCCATCCGCTCGCCGAGCTCGCACCGCGCGACATCGTGGCCCGCGGCGTGTTCGCGGAGATCTCGGCCGGGCGCGGCGCCTTCCTCGATGCGCGGCAGGCGCTGGGCGCACGTTTTGCCGACAGGTTCCCGACCGTTCATGCAAGCTGCATCGCCGCCGGCATCGACCCCGCCACGCAGGCCATCCCGATCGCACCGGCGGCGCACTATCACATGGGCGGCATCGCGGTGGACGATCGCGGCCGCAGCTCGATCGACGGGCTCTGGGCCGGCGGCGAAGTGTCGTCCACCGGCGCGCATGGCGCGAACCGGCTTGCGTCGAATTCGCTGCTGGAGGCCGTGGTCTACGCCGCGCGCATCGCCGACGACATCGCCGGCCGCACCATTCCCTCGCCCGCGCGCCTTGCGGACGTGCCGACGCCGCGGGGCGACGCGCCGGATGCTGCGGACGTGAACCGGCTGCGGACGCTGATGAGCGCGCATGTCGGCGTGATCCGCAATGGTGAGGGGCTTGCGGAGGCGGTCCGCAGCTTCGCCGCGCTCGAATGCGAGGCCGCGAGCATCACGGTCCGCAACATGGCAACGGCAGCCCTGCTCGTGGCGGCGTCGGCCTGGAACCGGCGCGAGAGCCGCGGCGCGCATTTCCGCTCCGACCATTCCGCGGACGTTCCCGCGCTCGCGCAACGCACGATGACGACGCTCGCAGCAGTGCGCGAGATCGCAGATGGCCTAACCGAACGCCCGACACCACGCATCGCGCAACCCATGATCGCTTGACGGAGTCCGCCATGATCACCCCAACCTCTCTGCTCTACCCCGACGCCTTCCTCTCCCCGCTCGCGATCGACGAGGCTGTGCACCGCGCGCTCGATGAGGATCTCGGCCGCGCCGGCGACATCACCTCGCTTGCGACGATCCCCGAGGCAACGAAGGCGCAAGCGATCCTGGTCGCACGGCAATCCGGCGTGATCGCCGGCTTGCCGCTGGCGCTCGCCACCCTGCAAAGGCTTTCGCCCGACATCGAGGTACGCGCACATGTTCGCGACGCCGCGCGCGTCGCCCGCGGGCAGCAGGTGCTGACGATCTCGGGGCCGGCACGCGCCGTCCTCACGGCGGAGCGGACCGCGCTGAATTTCGTCGGCCGCCTGTCAGGCGTTGCGACGCTCACGGCGGACTATGTTGCGCGCACCGAGGGCACCCGGATGCGGATCTGCTGCACGCGAAAAACCACGCCGGGATTACGGGCGTTGGAGAAATACGCGGTACGTTGCGGCGGGGGCTTCAATCACCGCTTCGGGCTCGACGACGCGATCCTGATCAAGGACAACCACGTCGCGGTCGCCGGCGGTATCCGCCCCGTGCTGGAGCGCGCCCGCGCCCATGCCGGCCATCTCGTCAAGATCGAGATCGAGGTCGACACGCTGACGCAGTTGCGCGAGGTGCTCGACACCGGCCTTGCCGACGCCGTGCTGCTCGACAACATGGACATTGCGACGCTGCGCGAGGCCGTTGGGATCAACGAGGGACGCCTCAAGCTGGAGGCATCCGGCGGCGTCACCCTGGGCTCGATCGCAGCCATCGCGGCGACCGGCGTCGACTACGCTTCAGCCGGCGCGCTGACGCATTCGGCACCGAATTTCGACTGCGCGCTGGATATCGAGATGTGAGGCGCTACCTTCGCTCGGTCGTGCCCATCTCGGCGGAGCTCTTGGCTTCCTGGGTGAGTTCGGCGGAGAGCGCGGCGGTCTGCGCCGGCGTGCCCCAGCTCGGTTCCTCGCTGCCGTCGCCCCAGGCGCGTGGGCGATAGAAGGTGTGGACGCCGGTCTTGTACATCTTCTTCATCTCGGCGACCCAGGACGGGCGCACCCAGTAGGCGTGGTAGTGCGTGGACTTGCCGACCTCGGGCAGCCAGATCTGGCCGTCGAGCATGGCCTTCGAGATCTTTTTCGCACGCTCCCACATCTCGGGCTCGCGGATCACGTCGGCATTGTTGTCGCAGGCAAAGGTGAACTGGCAGGCGAGATGCCGGTGCTTGTTCTGATAGACGGCGCCGCACACCGTGTCCGGATATTTGCCGGAGAACACGCGGTTCATCACCACCTGCGCAACCGCCATCTGACCGCGCACGGCTTCGCCGCGGGACTCGAAATAGACGGCCTCCGCGAGGCATTTTTCGGACTTCGCGCGCGACTTGTCGTCGAGCGCGAGCCGTTCCGCCGGCGATCTGGCGCGCTGGTTGTCGACGTTGACCTCACCCTTCGGCGCGACGCTCTCGCCGCTTTCGATATCCTTCGCAATATCCTCCGACGGCGGCGACAGCGAGGCCGTCACCTTCATGTCGGGGTCGGGCATCACGATCAGCGGCTCCGCACCCGGTTGCCAGCTCTCGATGCTCTCGACATTGCCGCCGAGCGAGGAACTGCCGAAGAATAGGTTCGAGGTCTTGACGCGGAACGGATCGCGCGGCGGTGCAGCCGGAATGGTGGCCTGCTTCAGCGCTTCGAGCGGCTGGAGCGCGATCGAGCGCGCGGCGTCGCTGGCCTGTGGCGCATTGGTGTATTGCGGCAGCGGCGGCGCGCGCAGCGCCTCCGCGAGTTCGGGATCGAGCGCGGCCGCGGACTCCGGCGACATCGCCTGTGGCAGCGCGACGGTCTTGGCGCCGAACACCGAGCTGTTCGACGTCGCGGGATCTTCCTGCGTCGGCGCTGCCGTCGGCGCGCCCGCTTCGGGAGCCTGCGTCGGTGTGACCGTTGCGAGGCGGTCACCCTTCATCGAGCGATCGACCTTGGGAAAATCGGCGGCCTGGTAGCGCGGCGGCGCCTGCAGCGCCGGATTGCGGCTGATCGCGCCGGTGACGTCGCGGCCGTCGAGGCTCGCGAGACGAACCATCGCGCTCTGCGGAGCCGAAGTGCCGATCGGCCGGGAAAAACTGTAAGTGGCCAGCTGTATGGAGGACGCAGCAGAGAATACCTGCTTCTGCCAACGCTCCGCGACGCCGGGTTGGCGCGCCAGCAGCGAGGCAACGTCCTGATAGCCGGTCTCTCTCGGCATCAATGCGAAGATGCAGAGACCGATGCCGAAGGACGCGAACCGCGCGCCCTTCGGATGGGTACGCAACAAAAACATCGATACGCTCACGCTACGCTTACGCTAGAAAAATCGAGCCGCAGTACATCCGTGCAATTCGATCTTTATCGTGAGTATCTAATTTAGGTTGCCGGGGCGTTAATCGGCGTTGCGCATGCGGCACACGCAAGCAATCGCAGGTGTTTTCACGGGGCGACGATGCGCATTGGTAAACGCGCCCTCACGCTGCGCGGTAAACAATTGGTCAACGCGAATGGTGAAGGAACTCTTGCTCGCACGTGTCATTACGGGACGCGATAGGTTCGGTCCCATCGCCACATCAACAGTAGCTGTCATGCCCCGCGAAGGCGGGGCATCCAGTACGCCGCGGCTTCTGCGTTCAAGCACTAACGTCTCGGCGTACTGGATCGCCCGGTCAAGCCGGGCGATGACAGCGAGTGTGCGGTGATCGCAATGGCGGCGTGGCGAGAGCATCGCTCCAAACAAAAGAGGCGGGGTTTAGCCCCCGCCTCTTTCGTTCTCAACATTTCAACTCGTCGCTTATGCCTGGCTCGCAACCGCCTTGCCGAGCGCGGCTTGCGCGGCGGCGAGGCGGGCGATCGGGACGCGGTAGGGCGAGCAGGAGACGTAGTCGAGGCCGATCGCGTGACAGAAGGCGACGGAGGCGGGATCGCCGCCGTGCTCGCCGCAGATGCCGACCTTGAGCGAGGCGCGCGTCTTGCGGCCGCGTGCGACGCCGATCTTGACGAGCTCGCCGACGCCTTCCTGGTCGAGCGCGACGAAGGGATCGATCGGCAGGATGCCCTTGGACACGTAGGTGCCGAGGAAGCTCGCGGCATCGTCACGGCTGATGCCGTAGGTCGTCTGCGTGAGGTCGTTGGTACCGAACGAGAAGAACTCGGCGCTCTCCGCGATCTCGGCCGCGAGCAGGCAGGCGCGCGGCAGCTCGATCATGGTGCCGACCTGGTAGGTCAGCTTGGTGTTGGTGTCGCGCATCACCGCCTTCGCGGTGGAATCGATGCGCGCCTTGACGAGGTCGAGCTCCATCTTGGTGGCGATCAGCGGCACCATCACCTCGAGGCCGACGGCCTTGCCGGTGCGCTTCTCGGCCTCGACTGCCGCTTCGAAGATCGCGCGCGCCTGCATCTCGGCGATCTCGGGATAGGCGATCGCGATACGGCAGCCGCGGAAGCCGAGCATCGGGTTGAACTCCGACAGCTCGCGCGCGCGGTCGGCCAGGCGCCGCGGGTCGGTGTTCATGGCGCGCGCCACTTCCTCGACCTCGGCATGGGTGTGCGGCAGGAACTCGTGCAACGGCGGATCAAGCAAGCGGATCGTGACGGGCAGACCCTTCATGATCTCGAACAGCTCGACGAAGTCGGCGCGCTGCATCGGCAGCAGCTTTGCCAGCGCAGCGCGGCGCGACTGCTCGTCCTCGGAGAGGATCATCTCGCGCACCGTGCGGATGCGCGTCTCCTCGAAGAACATGTGCTCGGTACGGCACAGGCCGATGCCTTCCGCGCCGAACTTGATCGCGGTGTGCGCGTCTTCCGGCGTGTCCGCGTTGACGCGCACGCCGATCTTACGGACCTGGTCGGCCCATTTCATTAGCGTGCCGAACTCGCCGGACAGCTCGGGCTCGATCATCGGCATGCGGCCGGCGAGCACCTGACCGAGCGAGCCGTCGATGGTGATCACGTCGCCGGTCTTGAAGGTGCGCGAGCCGATGCTCATGGTGCCGCGGCCGTAATCGACGCGGATGGTGCCGCAGCCGGAGACGCAGGGCTTGCCCATGCCGCGCGCGACCACCGCAGCATGCGAGGTCATGCCGCCACGGGTGGTCAAGATGCCTTCGGCGGCGTGCATGCCGTGGATGTCCTCGGGGCTGGTCTCGATCCGGACCAGAATCACCTTGCGACCGTCGGCCTGAAGCTTGGCCGCCTCGTCCGAGGAGAACACGATCTCGCCGGAGGCCGCACCCGGCGAGGCCGGCAGGCCGGTCGCGATCACGTCGCGCTTGGCATTGGGGTCGATGGTCGGATGCAGCAGCTGATCGAGCGAGGCGGGGTCGATCCGCGTCACCGCTTCCTTCTTGGTGATCAGGCCTTCATTGGCGAGCTCGACCGCGATGCGCAGCGCCGCTTTCGCGGTGCGCTTGCCGCCGCGGGTCTGCAGCATCCAGAGCTTGCCCTGCTCGACCGTGAACTCCATGTCCTGCATGTCGCGGTAGTGCTTCTCGAGCAGCGTGTAGATCCGGGTCAGCTCGTTGAAGGCTTCCGGCATCGCCGATTCCATCGACGCCTTGTCGGAGCCCGAGTCCTTGCGCGCTTCCTCGGTGATGTCCTGCGGCGTGCGGATGCCCGCCACCACGTCCTCGCCTTGCGCGTTGATCAGGAACTCGCCGTAGAGCTTGCTCTCGCCGGTCGAGGGATTGCGCGTGAAGGCAACGCCGGTCGCCGAGGTCTCGCCCATGTTGCCGAACACCATGGCCTGCACGTTGACCGCGGTGCCCCAGGATTCCGGAATGTCGTGCAGCCTGCGGTAGGTCACCGCGCGCGCGTTCATCCAGGATGAAAACACCGCGCCAATCGCGCCCCAGAGCTGGTCGTGCGGATCCTGCGGAAAATCCTTGCCGGTTTCGCGCGCGACCGCGTCCTTGTACTTGCCGACCAGATCGACCCAGTCGTCGGCGGTGAGATCGGTGTCGAGCGTGTAGCCCTGGCTGTCCTTGAAGGTGTCGAGGATTTCCTCGAAATGATGATGCTCGAAGCCGAGCACCACGTCCGAATACATGGTGATGAAGCGGCGATAGCTGTCATAGGCGAAGCGGCGATCGCCCGACAGTTCCGACAGCGCTTCCACGGTCTCGTCGTTGAGGCCGAGATTGAGCACGGTGTCCATCATGCCCGGCATCGAGGCGCGGCCGCCGGAGCGCACGGAAACGAGCAGCGGGTTCCTGGAATCGCCGAAGATCTTGCCGGTCAACTTGCCAACATGATCGAGCGCCTTCTCAACCTGCGACTTCAATTCCTTGGGGTAGGATTTGTCGTGCGCGTAGAAATAGGTGCAGACCGAGGTCGGGATGGTGAAGCCCGGAGGCACCGGCAGGCCGAGATTGGCCATCTCGGCGAGGTTGGCGCCCTTGCCGCCGAGCAGGTCGCGCATCTCCGCTTTGCCCTCGGCCTCGCCGTCCCCGAACGTGAACACCCACTTGCCGGCCTTGGCCGCAACAGGCGCCGCCTTGGTTGAAGCAGCCTTGCTCGGTACCGACTTCGCGGCGACCTTCGGCGCAACCGGCTTCTTCGGCGCCTTCGCAACAGCCTTGGAAACGGCCTTGGCCGCAGGCTTCACAGCCGGCTTGGCAGCAGCCTTGGCCACGGGCTTCGGGGCGCGCTTGGCAAGTGCCTTGCGGGCCGCCGGCGCGGCTTTCGCCTTGGCAGAGGACTTTGATTTCGCTGGCATTTTCGCTGAAGTTTTCGAGGCGGCTTTGGCCATAGCTTGCACACAACCTGCGAGAGGAATGGGTAATCGCGGGCCTTACACCACTTTGGGCAGGTCCGCGCAAGTCGAAGAGTTCCGTAGAATGAAGGCCTAGAGATGGAGCCACTTCAACAATCCGAGCCCGATCGCACCATTTATGATGAGAAAAATCGCGACGATCAGGTTCAGCAGGCGCGGCATGATCAGGATGAGCACACCCGCAAGCAGCGACAGGATCGGCGAGATATGGGCGACGGTGATGTGCATGAACTTTCTTTCCGTGGGGTGGGGGCGAATCGCGGCGGGATCATAGCGGACTAGGTTCCGCGGGTAGAGACGCACTGGGCGGGCGCGAGTTCCCGGCTTCGCGAAAACTGCCCGAAAATGCCGCGAATGCGGCGGCCGTTTTCCGGAACATCGCGAAGACGCATGCATTGGCAACCGGTCGCGCCATTGGCGCTTCCCGAAAACCTTCTCGAAGGAGTTGCCCATGCGGAACAGGATTCTTGCTCTTGCAGCGCTCGCGGCCGCGATCGGCTCGCCCCTTGCGGCGCAGGCGCAAAGCAGCGTCACAGTGGGACGCGCACCCGTCGTCGTCGGTCCGACCATTGCGGTCGAGCAGCGGCCGGCGTTCCGCGACTATGTCGTCGAACAACGTGTGCCGGCTTTCCGCATCCCGGATCGCGTGGTGGTCGGTGCCACCTTACCTGAAAGCGGCGTGACCTATTATGACGTGCCGCAACGTTTCGGCGCCACCACCTATCGCTACACCGTCGTGAACGGCGAGACCGTGCTGGTCGAGCCGCGCTCGCGGCGCATCGTCGAGGTGATGGACTAGCGTCTTCAGGGATCGACTAGGTGTCCGGCGCGTCACATCAATCAGGCTGACGCGAGCAGTAGAGTCGGACATCAGGCCCCGCCCGGTCCTCCCCCCGCCGGGCGGGGCTTTTTGTGCTTCGTGTGTGCGTGCTCTCGTGTCCCGGACGCGACGCAGCGCGTAGCGTTGCGGCGCAGAGCCGGGACCCAGAATCTTTTGCGGCGGCATGGGCCCCGCTCTGCAGCGCACCGCTAAGAAGCGCTGCGCCGCGTCCGGGGCACGAGGTCAATCCTGGATCTTCGAGAAATCCGCCACCGCACGCGTGGCGCTGCGGATCTCGTTGAGCAGCTTCAGGCGGTTTTCGCGCACCTTCGCATCCTCGTCGTTGACGCGAACTTTCTCGAAGAACGCATCGACCGGCGGGCGTAGCTTGGCCATCGCACTCATCGCGGCAGCGAAGTCTTCCTTCGCGACAGCAGCGCTGGCTTCCGCCTTCACTTCGCCGATCGCCTTGGCCAGCGCCTTCTCCTCGCCGAGGCCGTAGAGTGCAGCATCGGGCGCGCCGTCGAACGTGCGCTTATCCTTCTTCTCCTCGATGCCGAGGATATTGCTGGCGCGCTTGATACCGGCGAGCAGGTTCTTGCCGTCGTCGGTCTCGAGAAACTTGCCGAGCGCCTCGACGCGGCGAACGATCATCAAGAGATCGTCCTGGCCGCCGAGCGCGAACACGGCATCGACCAGATCGTGCCGCGCGCCCTGCTCGCGGAGTTGAACCTTCAGCCGGTCTGCGAAGAAAGCAAGCAGGTCGCTCGGAAGCTTCTGCGCATCGGCAGGCTTCAAGGACAAGCCGGCGAGTGCGGACGCCGCCATCTTCATGATGGACAGACGCAGTGCGTTCTCAGCGATCAGCCTGATCACACCTAGCGCCGCGCGACGCAACGCATAGGGGTCCTTGCTGCCCGTCGGCTTTTCGTCGATCGCCCAGAAGCCAACCAGCGTGTCGAGCTTGTCCGCGAGCGCCACCGCGACGCTGACCGGATCGGTCGGCACACGATCGGCAGGACCTTGGGGCTTGTAGTGCTCTTCGCAGGCGGCGGCGACGGAGGCGTCCTCGCCCTGGGCCAGCGCGTAGTACTTGCCCATCAGGCCTTGCACCTCGGGGAATTCGCCGACGACTTCGGTCAGCAAATCCGCCTTCGCCAGATGCGCGGCCCGCGTGGCCTTTGCGACATCAGCGCCGACCAGCGGCGCTATCTCGGCGGCGAGACGTTCGATCCGCTTGATGCGTTCAGCCTGTGTGCCGAGCTTCTCGTGAAACACGATCTGCTCGAACTTCGGCAGCCGGTCTTCCAGCTTCGTCTTCAAATCCGTCTCATAGAAAAACTTCGCATCCGACAGGCGCGGACGGATCACGCGTTCATTGCCGGCGACGATGGTCTTGCCGCCGTCGGGCGCCTCGATGTTGGCGGTGAGGACGAACTTGTTGGTCAGCTTGCCCGTCTTGGGATCTTTGACGACGAAGCACTTCTGGTTGTTGCGGATGGTGGCGCGGATCACCTCGTCGGGAATCGCGAGATATTCCGCTTCGAACGATCCCATCATGACGACGGGCCATTCGACCAGGCCCGAAACCTCATCGAGCAGTACCTGGTCCTCGACCAGTTCGAACCCTTGCGCGAAGGTCAGTTCCTTGGCGTCGGCAAAGATGATGTCCTTGCGGGCCTGCGGATCGAGGATGACCTTTGCCGCCTTCAGCTTCGCTTCGTAATCCTCGAAGCGGCGCACGGAAATCGCATCCGGCGCCATGAAGCGATGGCCGTGGGTGGTCTGGCCGGCCTCGATGCCATCGACCGCGAATTTCACGACGTCGGGCTCTTCGGTTTCGAGCCCGAACGTCGCGGTGATCGCGTGCAGCGGGCGCACCCAGCTCAGCGAGCCCGGCTTGCCGGAGCGCGCGCCCCAGCGCATCGATTTCGGCCAGGGGAAAGTGCGGATGATGACGGGAAGGATTTCCGCGAGCACGTCGATGGCGTCGCGGCCGGGCTTCTCGATCAGCGCGATGTAGAAGTCGCCCTTCGGGTCGCGCTGGATCTTGGCCTCGTCCAGCGACGTCAAACCCGTCGCTTTCAGAAAACCCTGCACGGCAGCATCGGCCGCGCCGATCTTCGGTCCACGGCGTTCGGTCTTCAGGTCAGGCTGGCGCGCAGGGATGCCGTGCACGGTGAGCGCGAGGCGGCGCGGCGTCGCGAACGCCTTCGCGCCCTCGTAGACGAGGCCTTCGGCGACGAGCTTGTCGGTGACCATGCGGCGCAGGTCCTCCGCCGCCTTCGCCTGCATGCGCGCGGGGATTTCTTCGGAGAACAGTTCAAGCAACAAATCAGGCATCAGGCCGCTCCACCGGCTTCGGTGTGTATCCAGGCCTCGCCGCAAGCCTTTGCCAATTCGCGCACGCGAAGAATGTAGCTCTGCCGCTCGGTCACCGAGATCACGCCGCGCGCGTCGAGCAGGTTGAACACATGGCTTGCCTTGATGCATTGGTCATAGGCCGGCAGCGACATCAGATGGGCCTCGCGCTTGCCGGACTCCGAATTTTTTTGCCAACCTGCCTCGAGATATTTCCGGCAGGCAGATTCCGCCATCTTGAACTGCTCGAACAGCATCGCGGTGTCGGCCACTTCGAAATTGTGCTTCGAATATTCCCGCTCGGCCTGCAGGAAGACATCGCCATAGGTGACCTTGGCGTCACCTTCGCGGCCGTTGAAGTTCAGGTCGTAGACGCGATCGACGCCCTGCACGTACATCGCGAGCCGCTCGAGCCCGTAGGTAAGCTCGCCCGCGACCGGCGCGCATTCGACACCCGCGACCTGCTGGAAATAGGTGAACTGGCTGACTTCCATGCCGTCGCACCAGCACTCCCAGCCGAGGCCCCAGGCGCCCAGCGTCGGGCTCTCCCAATCGTCCTCGACGAAGCGAATGTCGTGCATGGCGGAATCGATGCCGATCGCGGCGAGCGACTTCAGGTACAGCTCCTGAAGGTTCGGCGGCGACGGTTTCATGATCACTTGGAACTGGTAGTAGTGCTGCATCCGGTTCGGATTCTCGCCGTAGCGGCCGTCCTTGGGACGCCGCGAGGGCTGCACATAGGCCGCATTCCAGGGCTTGGGCCCGAGTGCGCGCAGCGTGGTCGCCGGATGGAAGGTACCCGCACCCATTTCCATGTCGTAGGGTTGCAGGATCACGCAGCCCTGCTCGGCCCAGAACCGCTGGAGCGCGAGGATAAAACCCTGGAACGAGCGTTCCGGGCGCATATGGGCGGGCAAGGAGGCGTCCATCGTCAGATCGGGCTCTCGCGGGGGGTTGAATCGCGCGGGACCGTATCGACGGCAGGGGTGGGAATCAAGGCAAAGGGGGGTTGAAATGGGCTGTCATTCCGGGGCGCCCGAAGGGCGAACCCGGAATCTCGAGCTTCTCAGGTGCGCAACTGCGCACCCTAGTTCGATGCTTCGCATCGCCCCGGAATGACGGCGTATGGAAAGACGCCAGCTAGCCCGGCCGATAGGCTCCGGTCACGGGATCCTGCTTCAGCGTCTGGACGGCCCCCCTATGGGCGGCCTCGGCGACGCGTGAGAGGCGCATCTCCTCCAGCTCCTGGTTGATCCTGACGGCGGTCTTGTAGGCCCAGCGGACCACGGCAAGCCCGCCCAAGACGCCCGCGAAAGCGACGAACGGCGGCATCGGTCGATCCTTGTTCAATGCTCAGCCCCCACGCGCATTCTTGCGCAGACCGGGCCGCGCCGCAATTGGCTCAGCCTCAAGTCTCCTTGGGACCAAATGGCGCGGAGGGGCTCCGTCTAGAACCCGAATTTCGCCCAGATCGCGCGCGTCTCGACCGCCGAGATCAGGTCGTCCGGCAGGCCGGCTATCGATTCCAGGGCCGAAAGCTGCCCCGCGCCGGGCGATTTCCGGCCCAAAAGGCTGGAGAGCAGACCGGTCGGCTGGGCAATCACGGGGGTGAGAACCTTCTCGCCATAGCGGGCACGAAGAGTTGAGCGGAGATCGCCGATGCTGTCGGCGAGCCCCAGCGCGATCGAACTCTCGCCGGCCCAGTATTCGCCCGTGAACAGGGTGTCGTCGGAGCCCTTCAACCGCGCGCCGCGGCTCTCCTTCACCAGCGCGATGAAGATCTGGTGGATCTCGCGCTGGAGCGCCTTCAGCTTGGCGACGTCGTCGGGGTTTTCAGGGAGAAACGGGTCGAGCATCGCCTTGTGCGCACCGGCGGTGTAGAGGCGCCGCTCGATGCCGAGCCGCTTGATCGCCTCCTGGAAACCAAAACTGCCGCCGACCACGCCGATCGAACCGAGGATCGAGGACGGATCGCAGATGATCTCGTCGCCGGCGCAGGCGATCATGTAGCCGCCGGAGGCCGCGACGTCCTCGACGAACACCAGCACCGGCAGCTTCTTCTCCGCCGCGAGCTGCTTGATGCGCAGGTAGATCTGGCGCGACTGCACCGGCGAGCCGCCGGGCGAATTGATCACCAGCGCCACCGCCTTGGCGTTGCGCGTCGAAAACGCCCGCTCCAGCACCCGCGAAACGGTCGCGAGCGTCATACCCGGACGCAGCGGCGTCACCGCGCCGATCACACCGGACAGCCGCACCACCGGCACCACGGCCGTGCCGGGACGGAAGCGCGCCGGCAGATATTGCATGAGCTTGTCGGCCAGGCCGGAACTCTCACGATCGTTCAATTGTTCGGCCATGCCGTTACCTCTGATTAACCATTTCTTATCACGCGACTGTCATTGGAAGGGCCCGGAACGTGTTTTGCAAAAACCCCGTTGAGAGGCTGCAATGGGCCAGCGGAGAACACCATGAAAATCTATCTGCTGATGCTGCTGATCGGTGCGCTATTCATGGCGATCCGCCTGACGACTCCGCAAGAGCACCAGTCGGAATCGCTTCCGCAATAGCTCAGCACGGTTCCACCAGGGGTAGAATCGCCCTCCCCTCCAGAATATCCATCACCTCTTTTTTAGGCACGCGTGACTCCTCGTTGAGCATGAGGCTCGGCAACAATCGCGCCGGGGCCCTCCCGCCCTTGACCGCGCGCACCAGCACGCGGATCGCGGGCCGCCCGGCTTCACCGTGAACCGGCAGAATCGCGAGACTGCCGAAGCCGCGAGACAGCGCTGCCAAAACCTCCGTGATCCCATCTGCGCGCCAAATCAATGTCAGCGCACCATTCGAGCGGAGGATGCGGCGCGCCGCATGTACCCAGGCATTCAGCGTCTCATCCGTCGCCACATGCGCGATCTGGCGCGCCTGGTCGGGCGAGCCGCGATGGCGAGCGGGATCGTTGAAGGGCGGGTTCGTCAGCACCACGTCGACGCTGTCGGGCGCGAGCCCGCTGGCCGCGAAGGCCTGTGCGTCCGCGGTGACGTCGAGCACGATCGTCTCGGCGGCAATCGCATTCGCTGCCGCATTGACGCGCGCAAGCTCCGCCAGCTCGGGATCGATCTCGACCAGGCCGAGCTTGATCCCGGGAACGCGCCGAGCCAACGCAAGCCCGGCTGTGCCGATGCCGGCGCCGAGATCGACGACGCGGTCGCCCGCCCTCGCCTCCGTCGCCGCCGCGAGCAGAATGGCATCGTGCCCGGCGCGATGGCCGGACCGCTTCTGCTTCAGCCGCAATTGCCCGCCGAGAAAGGCGTCCTCGGTGAGGTCTGCCAGTGCTTCACTCATCGCCGCGCAGTTCGTGGCTGAGGCCGGCCTCGGTCAGAAGCTGCCGGGCCTCGATGGCGTCGTCCTCGTGGACCAGGATCCGCCGCGGCAAAATGCCGAGCGAGCCCTCGATGATGCTCATGTTCTGGTCCAGCACCAGATGATGGATGTTGGCGCCGTCGAGCAGCGCGCCGATCGCCGACACCAGCACCATATCGTTGGTCCGAACCAGTTCTCGCAAAACACAAGCCTCCTGCCTGACGGGGATTAAGCGCCAAATGTCAATGGTTCCACGGCCCTTGCCGCATCCCCGTCCAGTTTCTATTGTCTTTCCATCAGAATAGCCCTTCCGGGGCAAATATTGGAGACCGGCGTGGCCGTCATCGTACCTTTCGAAACTCCCGGCGCGTCGATCGAAGAGCTGGTTGCCCTTGTCGCCGGTGACATGGAGCGCGTCAACGCCACGATCCTGTCGCGGACCGGTTCGGACGTGACCATGATCCCGGAGGTCGCCAACCATTTGATCTCCTCCGGGGGCAAGCGCCTGCGGCCGATGCTGACGCTGGCCATGGCCAACCTCGCCGGCTACACCGGCGACGGCCATATCAAGCTCGCCGCCAGCGTCGAGTTCATGCATACCGCCACCCTGCTCCATGACGACGTCGTCGACGAAAGCGAGATGCGCCGCGGCAAGCTGTCGGCGCGCATGCTCTGGGGCAATGAGGCAAGCGTGCTGGTCGGCGACTTCCTGCTCGGCCAGGCCTTCCGCATGATGGTCGAGGTCGGCTCGCTCCGCGCGCTCGACATTCTCTCCGCGGCCGCCGCCACCATCGCCGAGGGCGAGGTGATGCAGCTTGCCGCCGCCAAGAACACCGCGACCACCGAGGACGAATATCTCGCCGTGATCCGCGGCAAGACCGCCGAGCTGTTCGCGGCCGCCTGCGAGGTCGGCCCCGTGATCGCCAATCGTCCGAAGGCGGAGCAGACCGCCTGCCGCTCGGTCGGCATGAATCTCGGCATCGCCTTCCAGCTCGTCGACGACGTGCTCGACTATGGCGGCAAGAGCGCGAAGCTCGGCAAGAATACCGGCGACGATTTCCGCGAGGGCAAGATCACGCTGCCCGTCGTGCTCGCCTTCCGCCGCGGCAACGACACCGAGCGCGCCTTCTGGATCCGCGCGCTCGAGCGCGGCGAAATCGGCGACACCGACCTCGACCACGCCATCGGGCTGATGAACAAGCATCGTGCGCTCGAAGACACGCGCAGCCGCGCCCAGCACTACGGCGCCATGGCGGTGGACGCGCTGGCGCTGTTCCCATCCTCGCCAATGAAGAGCGCGCTGGAGCAGGTCGTGGCGTTCTGTCTGGCACGGTCGCATTAGGGCTCCGCATCCTTAGCGCTTGCTGGTCGCCACACCCTCAGTGTCGTCCCGGCGAAGGCCGGGATCCATTACCCCGGTCAGCGTCGTCTGAGCGCGCTGTGGCCACCATCGTGCCACCACAACAACAGTCGTGGCTATGGGTCCCGGCCTTCGCCGGGACGACATCGTTGAGATAGCCTCACCACTTCATCAACACCGTCATTGCGAGCGCAGCGACAGCTCCAGCTTCGCAGCTGCCTTGGCTCCCTCCACCCACATCGGCCACTGCTCGCCAAGTAACTTGCATTTTGCAAGCCACTCTCCTACCTTTGCCTCATGCAGCCCAAATCCCCTTCCATCCAGGAATGTCCGGTCGGCCGCGCCGTGGAGACGGTCGGCGAATGGTGGAGCATTTTGATCCTGCGGGATGCGTTCCAGGGCGCAACGAGGTTCGACGAATTTTCGCAAAGCCTCGGGATCGCGCCGAACATCCTGTCGCGGCGGTTGGCCCATCTCACCGAAAGCGGCATGTTCGTCCGCCGCCGCTACAATGAACGGCCGCCGCGCTATGAATATGTGCTGACGGACAAGGCCCGGGACTTCTTCCCCGTGGTCGCGACCCTGCTCGCCTGGGGCAACAAGCATCTCGCACCGAAGGGCGAAGCGATCCTGCTCGCGAACCGGCGCGATCGTCGTCCATTCAATCCGGTGGTGGTCGATGCCGCCGACATGCAGCCGATTACGCTCACCAATGCGGTCATCATCGCCGGTCCCCGCGCCAGCCGTCTCATGCGCAAACGGCTGACCTCGCTCAAAGCCATGAACCCGGCCGTCGCGCCGGCTGGAGACTGACATGCGTCGTATCGTCGTGACGGGAATGGGCGCGGTGTCGCCGCTTGGCTGCGGTGTCGAACTGTCGTGGCGCCGGCTGCTGGCCGGTCAAAGCGGGCTGCGCCCGCTGCCGGAATGGTCGCAGGCGCTGCCGGCACGCATTGCCGGCCTCGTGCCCGACAAGGCCGATGATGCGGACGGCGGCTTCGATCCCGCGCAGGCCGCCGCGCCGAAAGACCAGCGCAAGATGGACCGCTTCATCCTGTTCGCGCTGCTCGCCACTGCAGAAGCTGTGGCGCAGGCCGGCTGGACACCGCAGGACGCGGCAGCACAGGAACGAACCGCGACGATCATCGCCTCCGGCGTCGGCGGTTTTCCGGCGATGGCGGAGGCGGTGCGCATCACCGAACTGCGCGGCCCGCGCCGGCTGTCGCCGTTCACGATCCCCTCTTTCCTCGCCAATCTCGCTGCGGGGCACGTCTCGATCAAATACGGCTACAAGGGAGCGCTGGGCACACCGGTCACGGCGTGCGCCGCCGGCGTTCAGGCGATCGGCGATGCCGCGCGCATGATCCGCGCGGGCGAGGCTGATGTGGCGATCTGCGGCGGCGCGGAAGCCTGCATCGACATCGTCAGCCTCGGCGGCTTCGCTGCGGCCCGCGCACTGTCGAGCGGGTTCAATGACGCACGCGCCTCGCGCCCGTTCGATCGCGACCGCGACGGTTTTGTCATGGGCGAAGGTGCCGGCATCCTGGTGATCGAGGAGCTGGAGCATGCATTGGCGCGTGGCGCGACGCCGATCGCGGAGATTGTCGGATACGGTACGACCGCGGACGCCTATCACATGACATCGGGTCCGCCTGACGGTGACGGCGCGCGGCGCGCCATGGAGATCGCGCTCCGGCAGGCGAAGCTTGCGCCTGCGGATTTGCAGCACCTGAACGCGCATGCGACGTCGACACCGGCCGGCGACGAGAGCGAGCTTGGCGCGATTGCCGCCCTGTTCGGTCGTCACCGCGGCATCGCCGTGAGCGCGACCAAATCGGCCACCGGCCATCTGCTCGGCGCCGCGGGTGGGCTGGAAGCGGTCTTCACCGTGCTCGCCCTGCGCGACCAGATCGCGCCGCCGACGCTCAATCTCGAAAACCCTGATCCCGCCGCTGACGGCATCGACATCGTCGCCGGTGTGGCGCGCCCGATGCCGATGCAGCACGCGATCTCGAACGGGTTCGGATTCGGCGGGGTGAATGCCAGCGTGATCTTCCGCCAGATGGGCTAAACGCAAGCCTTGTAGACGACGGGGCCTTGCAATCGCGGCAAGCATCGCTACCAAAGCAGGATGATCAACACGAATTTCTGGCTGTTCCTGGCCGCCGCTTGTCTCATCGCCGCCGTTCCCGGCCCCGGTATTTTCTACGTCGCGGCACGGACCTTGTCGGAAGGGCGCGCCAGCGGTTTTGCATCGACCGTGGGCACCGCGCTCGGCGGGCTGGTTCATGTGGTCGCCGGCAGCCTCGGCATCTCCGCGATCATCCTCGCCAGCGCCGAGCTGTTTGCCGCCGTGAAATTCGTCGGCGCACTCTATCTGGTCTGGCTCGGCATCAGGACCTTTCGCAGCGCCGGCCGCGCGCTGTCATTCGACAGCGTGCCTGTCGGCGACAAGCGCGCCTTTCGCGACGGCGTGCTGGTCGAGGCGCTGAACCCGAAGACCGCCGCATTCTTCCTCGCCTTCATTCCGCAGTTCCTTGACCCCGCGGGATCGAACCCGACACTGCAATTCATCATGTTGGGTGCGATCTCGGTGACGCTGAACACGCTCGCCGACATCGTGGTGGTGCTGATGGCCTCCGCGACACGCACGCAGTTGATCGGAAAGCCACATCTGATGCGACGTCTCACCCAGGGCTCCGGCGTCTTCATCGCAGGGCTCGGCCTGTCGCTCGCACTGGCGCGGCGGCCCGCGAATGGATAATGGATAGCGCCACCATGCTCGCCCCGCAAAGCCGCACTTACGAGTCTCACGGCTTGCGACTGCACTATGCCGACTGGGGCAACGACGGCGCGCCGGTCGCCATCCTGGTTCATGGCGGCCGCGATCACTGCCGGAGCTGGGACGTCATCGCCCGATCGCTGCAGCCGCATTTCCACGTGCTCGCACCCGACCTGCGCGGTCACGGCGATTCGGACTGGACCAAAGGCGGCAGCTACGCACTGACGGAGTATGTGTACGATCTGGCCCAGCTCGTCCGTGCCGTCGCAGCGCCTCAAGTCACTCTCATCGGCCATTCCATGGGCGGCATGGTCAGCCTGATCTTTACAGGGGCATTCCCCGAACAGGTCTCGAAGCTGGTCGTGCTCGACGGCGTGACGATGTTGCCGGATACACCAAAACCGCCGGTGCATGAGCGGATCGGCAAATGGGTCGGTCAGCTCGACAAGCTGCACGACCGCGCACCGCGCCGCTATTCGACCCTCGAAGACGCGGCGGCGCAGATGGTCCTTCACAACAAGCGGCTGTCCCGCGACCTCGCGCTGCATCTCGCCACCCACGGCGCGCGGCAGAACGACGACGGCACCTATAGCTGGAAGTTCGATCCCTACCAGCGCGCCTCTGCGCCGCACCGGCTCTGGCCGGACGATCACATCGCGCTGTGGTCCCGTATCACCTGTCCGACGCTGCTCTTGAATGCCGGCGAAAGCTTTCTGGCTGGCGCGAGGACCGCGGGCCTGGAGCGCTACTTTCCGCAGGCACGCGTCGAGACCATCGCCGGGGCCGGACACTGGCTGCAACATGACAAGCCGCAGGAAGTGTTGGGTGAGATCCGGGAGTTTCTCGGGCTGGCCTAGCTCAGCGTCCCCGCGTGCACCCACCAGCCGGAATGATCCCTGCGGATCGTCTCGGCGGCGGCGTGCGCTTCGGAAGATTCGCCATAGATCGCAAAGCACGTCGCACCCGAGCCGGACATGCGGGCAAGCTTGACGCCGGCGGAGCCACGCAAGGCTTCCAGCACGTCGCCGATGACAGGCTCGATGCGCATCGCGGGGGCTTCGAGATCGTTGGCGACGGTCTCGAGCGTGTCGACCCAATCGGCAATGGAGGCGCCCTCGCCCGGCCAGGCCGGAGCGTCGAGGACGGAGGTGGCGCCGACCAGGAGTTCGCCGTTGCGCAGGCCCAGCGCCTGGAACACGTCCTTGGTCGCGACCGGCACGCGCGGATTGACCATCACGCACGGCATGCTCGGCAACGCGAGCGGCAGCAGCTGTTCGCCGACACCAGTCATGTCGCAGGCGCGCGAGAACAGACACACCGGCACGTCGGCACCGGTCGCGAGCGCAACCTTCTGCAGCCGCGGGTCGTCGAGCGAAAGATTGTTGAGACGCGCCAGCAACCGCAGCGCCGCAGCCGCGTCGGCCGAGCCGCCGCCGATTCCGGCCGCGACCGGGAGCACTTTGTCGAGCGCAAAGGCGCCCAGCTTCAGGTTCGGAACGGCTTCGGCCAGGAGCTTGGCCGCCTTGAATACGAGGTTGTCGGCCATATCGCCGCAGGCCGCCGCGAGTGGCCCTGTCGTGGTGAGCTTCAGCTCGCTGCCGGGCTCAAGCGTGAGCCGGTCGGCGCAGTCGGCAAACGCGACCACGCTTTCGAGATCATGATAGCCGTCGGCACGACGGCCGACCACGCGAAGGCTCAGATTGACCTTCGCGCGCCCTTCTTCAATCAACGCCGGCATTGACGACACGCCCCCAGAACTTAGTTCTTCCTACGCATGATCTTGCCGGAAAACCGCTACACACTTTTCCGGATCATGCGCTCAACTCAGCCGCCCTTGCCGTCGTCCTTTTTCTTCTCCTTCTCCGCCTGCGCAGCCGAGGAGTTCGAATTGTCGTCGGTCATTCCGTTGGCAATCTTGGCCTCGATCTTCGGAAGCTCATCCGCTTCGGGCTTGAGATCGCGGGCGTGCGCCCACTGGAACTTGGCTTCCAACGTGCGGCCGACGCGCCAATAGGCGTCGCCAAGGTGATCGTTGATCGTTGGATCCTCGGGCTTGAGGTCAATGGCGCGCTCGAGGTTCTTCACCGCGTCCTCGTAATTGCCGATGCGGTAATAGGCCCAGCCAAGGGAGTCGACGATGTAGCCGTCATCCGGGCGCTGCTCGACCGCCCGCTTGATCATCTTCATGCCTTCGTCGAGATTGATGCCCTGGTCGATCCAGGAATAGCCGAGATAGTTGAGGACGTGGGGCTGGTCGGGCTGCAGCTCCAGCGCCTTCTTCATGTCGGCTTCGGCCTTGCCCCACTGCTTGGAGCGCTCCTCGCAGATGCCGCGATAATAATACCAGACGCTGTTGGCCTTGTCGTTGCCGGCCGGCAGCACGTCGACGCCTTGCGAATAGGTCGCGCCGCATTCGCCGAACTTCTTGCGGCCGCGCTCGATGTTGCCGAGCGCCATGATGGCTTCGAGATCCTTGGAATCCTCAGTGGTGACGCCCTTGAGGATCTTGATCGCCTCGTCGGTGCGGTCGGCGGAATCCAGATCGATGGCGAGCTGAATCTGGGCGTTGCGTTTGAGCGGCGAGGACGCCGGCACCCGCTCATAGACCTTGATCGCCATCTGCGGCCGCTTCACCGATTCATAGAGATCGGCGAGCGAGAGCAGCGCCAGGGGATGGGTGGGCTGGAGGTAGAGCGAGAGCTGGAGGTAGACCAGCGCCAGATCCTCGCCGCCGCGGCGGGTCAGTGTGGCGCCGATGCCGTAGAGTGCTTCTGCGGCGCCGGCTTGCGCGCTATCGACCAGCGGCGGCATCTTCTTGCCGGCCTTGGTGTCGCGCAACCCTTCTACGATCAGCGGATGGCGGGCGAGCTTCTTGTCGAAAGCCTGGTAGACGGTGGTCGCGGCGGCCGAGTCCTTGTTGCGCGACAGCCAGCGCGCATAGGCCTCGGTGACACGCAACATGGAATCGTCGAGCTTGTAGGCACGCTCGAACCGGGCGCCCGCGTCTTTCTCCTTGCCGGCGAGCTCGAGGATCATGCCGGCATGGAGATCCTTGAACAGCGGATACCATTCCGGACCGGCCAGCTTGTCGATGGTGGCGACGCCGCCCTTGGCATCACCCGCACCATAGGCGGCCCAGCCCGACAGCAGCGTGGCGACGAGATCGGTGATCGGACCGCGGATCGACTGGTTGATGTTGGTCTGCGCGGTCGCGTACTTCTTGAACTTGAGATCGTGCACGCCGACGACGAGGCGCGCAACGCGGTTGGTCTTGTCGATGGTCAGGATGCGCTCGGCGAGTTTGACGGCTTCGTCGATGTCACCGTCGGCGACCGAAGAGATGAAGGCGCGGTCGAGCAGCTCGTTGTTCTTGGGATCGGTGCGCAGGGCCGAGCGATAGAACGCGGCGGCGGAGGCCGCGTCGCGCTCGACGCTGGCGTGGCGGGCGGCGAGATAGCTGCCGGAGGTGGTCAGCGCCTTCAGATCGTTTCGGGTCGGAAACTGCGCCGCCGTGTCGGACGGATGGTCCGGCGTCTGCGCCAGGACCGCGCCGGGGACCGTCGCCATCGCTGAGCCCATGAGGGCAATGGCGGCAACAGTCCAGCGGTTGAAACGATTTGAAAACATCAGGGCTCGCCTTGAGTTGGTAGTGCCTGGGTCTGAAGAAGGCCGTATCGCATGCGAACGCGGCCGGTGGCATGGGGACCCGGAACCGTCGGGCCGACAATGCCGCTTTTGGCGCTTCACCGCAAGGATTCGGGCCGGGCGATCCCCTCCGCACGCCCCAAATCGGCCAAGTGACCGGTCAAGAGCGCCCCAAGACGCCGCCAGTATGGCCTTATCGTGACCACGGACCGCGACCGCGGCCGGGTTCTCACGCGAACGTGCGTCGCAGGGCCAAGGTCACGCAATATTGGTCGCCCTTGGGCCTTGGTCACCTGGATCGTGGCTTGCTGACCCCGCCTACATCGCCTCGTAGTTCGGACCGCCGCCGCCCTCGGGGGGAACCCAGGTGATGTTGCCGTTGGGGTCCTTCACGTCGCAGGTTTTGCAGTGAACGCAGTTTTGGGCATTGATCTGGAAGCGCGGGCCGGAACCTTCCTCGATCCACTCATAGACGCCGGCCGGGCAATAGCGATTCGAGGGACCTGCAAACACGTCGTGCTCGGACGTCTTCTGGAGGTTCATGTCCGTGACCTTGAGATGGACCGGCTGGTCCTCCTCATGATTGGTATTGGACAGGAATACCGAGGAGAGCTTGTCGAAGGAAATCTTGCCGTCAGGCTTCGGGTAGGTTCTCGGCGCGTGGGTCTTGGCCGGATCGAGCGTCGCGCGATCGGGCTTCGCGTGCGACTGGGTGCCAAACAGGGACCCGCCGAACAGCGTGTTGCACCACATGTCGAAGCCGCCGAGCGCAACGCCGAGCACTGTGCCGAACTTCGACCACAGCGGCTTGACGTTGCGGACCAGGAACAAATCCTTGCCGACCGAGGAGGAGCGCCAGGTGTTCTCGTAATCGACGATCTCGTCATTGGCGCGATCGGCGGCAATGGCGGACGCAACGTGCTCGGCGGCGAGCATGCCCGTGCCCATCGCGTTGTGCACGCCCTTGATCCGGGGAACGTTGACGAAGCCGGCCGCGCAGCCGATCAGGGCGCCGCCGGGGAAGCTGAGTTTCGGGACCGACTGATAGCCGCCCTCGGTGATGGCGCGCGCGCCATAGGCGAGCCGCTTGGCACCTTCGAAGGTGGAGCGGATCGACGGATGGGTCTTGAAACGCTGAAACTCGTCGAACGGTGACAGATACGGGTCGTCGTAGTTGAGATGCACGACGAAGCCGACGGCAACGAGGTTGTCGTCGTAGTGATAGAGGAACGAGCCACCGCCGGTCTTCAGATCGAGCGGCCAGCCGAACGAATGCTGGATCATGCCCTTCTGGTGCTTGGCGGGATCGATCTGCCAGACTTCCTTGAGCCCGATGCCAAATTTCGCCGGCTCGCTCGTGGTATCCAGCGCGAACTTCGCGATGAGCTGTTTGGTCAGGCTGCCGCGCGCGCCTTCCGCGAACAGCGTGTACTTGCCGAGCAATTCCATGCCACGGGTAAAGGAGTCCTTCGGCTTGCCGTCCCGACCGATGCCCATGTCGCCGGTGGCAATGCCCTTCACCGCGCCCTGCTCGTCATAGAGCACCTCGGCCGCGGCAAAGCCCGGATAGATCTCGACGCCGAGGGCCTCTGCCTTGCGCGCCAGCCAGCGGCAGACATTGCCAAGCGAGCCGATATAGCAGTGATGATTGTCCATCAGCGGCGGCATGATGAAGTTAGGCAGCCTGATCGCGCTGCCGCCCGTCATCCAGTAGAAGCGATCGTCCTTCACCTGGGTCTTCAGAGGACAATCGGAATCCTCGCGCCAGTCCGGGATCAGCTTGTCGAGCCCGGCCGGGTCGATCACGGCGCCGGAGAGAATATGCGCACCGACCTCGGAGCCCTTCTCCACAACGACGACATTGAGATCGGCATTAATCTGCTTCAGCCGGATCGCTGCAGCCAGGCCCGAGGGGCCGGCGCCGACGATGACGACGTCGAATTCCATGGATTCGCGCGGGGGAAGTTCTTCGGTGCTCATCTGATCTCAGCCCTTGAGACGGTCCTTGGTCGATTGCGCCCTCTTGTTTCCGATTTTTCCGGGTAGGACAACCTCGGAAATGCGTTTCGCCGGGGTGCAAGGCGCCCCAAACTGGACTAATAGTCAGACTTTCCAATGATCCCAGAACCCGCACCCACGGTCCGAGAGCTTCTCGCCTTCTATCTGGAGGCCGGAGTCGATTGCACGCTCGCAGAGGAACCGATCGACCGCCTGGCGGAATTGGATGCTCCACCTGCGGCCCCGCGCGCCCCACCTCCGCTCGAGGCGCCACGGCCGGCCGCCGCGCCGGCGGTGTTGCGCGGCGAGGCTGCGCCCGCACCCGATATCGCGATCGCCTCGGCGCGCGAGGCCGCACGCACCGCGCCGACCTTGGAGGCGCTGCGCGAGCTGATGCAGGGCTTCGACGGCTGCGCGCTGAAGCACACAGCGACACGGTTGGTTTTCGCCGACGGTAATCCGCAGGCGCGCATCATGTTCGTCGGCGAGGCACCGGGCCGCGACGAGGACATCGAGGGGCTTCCCTTCGTCGGGCGCAGCGGCAAGCTGCTCGATTTGATGATCGGAGCCATAGGCCTCAACCGCACCACCGCGTACATTGCCAACGTGATCCCCTGGCGGCCGCCCGGCAACCGCACGCCGACGCCGCAGGAGACGCAAATCTGCCTGCCGTTCATCCAGCGCCAGATCGAGCTGGTGAATCCGGATGTGCTGGTGACGCTCGGCAATCCCTCGACGCAGACGCTGCTGTCGACCCGCGAAGGCATCATGCGCACCCGCGGCCGCTGGTTCGACTACGAGACGGGCGCGCGCACCATCCGCGCGCTGCCGACCTTCCACCCCGCCTATCTGTTGCGCTCGCCGTCGTACAAGCGGCTGGCCTGGCAGGATCTGCGCGCGATCGCGAAGGCGCTGGCGGGGGCGTGAGGAGCCGTACGACCCTTCCCCGTCATTGCGAGCGCAGCGAGGCAATCCAGAATCTTTCCGCGGACTCTGGATTGCGTCGTCGCAAGCGCTCCTCGCAATGACGAGGGAAAGGGCGAGCGACTAAGTCCCCTTCGGCCGCACGATGGCCCAGCCGATGCGCAGCAGTTGCTGGCGTCCGGTCACCAGCCATTCGAAGGCGCGCGGGACTTCCGGGACGATGCCGGGAAAGCGCGCGAGGATGTCCGGCGGCGGAGTGCCGCCGGTATCAGAGGCGCGCCAGACCACGACGCCGCCGGTCTCGCTGAACTTGGCCTGATTGATCCAAGGCGTCCGCGCGGGCTCGGCATCGATGAATAGATGCGGCCGGCCGGAATGCAGCGTGATCAGGCTCGCAAGCTGGGTCTCGCCGGCGACCGCGCGCAGGCGATGATTGGTGCGACGGGCAAAGCTCTCGTCGAAGAAGTCCGAAATCGCGCGCGCCGGCATCGAGGTCGCGATCTCGTTGGCACCGGTCCACGGCAGGAGCAGGACGGCGAGCACGACGCCGATTGCGGGCGCGATGACGGCGGCCGCCCAGACCATCCGCAGCATCCTCGCGCGGCGCATCGCGATGAGATCGCCGGCCCCCACGACCACGGCAAGCCCCGACAACACCAGCACGACGCCGGCGCCGCCGACGACGGCGTCGAGGCCCAGCAGGCCGGAGATCAGCACCGCGCCGAGTGGCGGCGCCAGCGCGAAGAAATAGACGAAGTTGCGCGCGAGCGGCTCGACCGGCGGGCGGTAGATGATCGGCGCCTCCTCGCTCTTGGGAACAAACAGGCCGGTGTTGAGGACCGTCAGCGCCGGGATCGCCGCCGCACCGAGCAGGAGCCCCCCGAGCAGCCAGGCCGCGTGCAGCGCGCGGGCATTGAGCTGGGCGACCTCAGGCAAGGCCGGCAGGACGAGCACCTCGGCGCGCATCAGCCAGACGGCATAGGGCAATGCCAGCACGGCGACGACCACCAGCGCAAACAGTGGGTCGAATGCGCGCAGCGTGCGGCGGCCGTCCGCGGTTGCGAGCGCGAAGACGACGATCAGCAGCAAGAAGAAGATCGCAGCCGGCGTCGTCAGCAGCAAGAGGCCCGCCTCGATCGACCAGGCGAACCAGGCATTGCCGCGGCGCTGTCCGATGATCTGCCAGGAATGCAGCAGCAGCAGCGCCCAGAGCGGCCGCGCCAGCACCAGGGGGCCGAAGTCGAGTGCGGGCGAGGAGAAGGCCAGCAGCGTCATGGTCAGCAGCACGGCCAGCACTGCCTGCTGGGGGCCGACCACCGCGCGGGACAGATGATAGAGCGCGATGAAGGTCGCGACCCCACAGAGCTCCGCCAGGACGTAGACGCCGAACACGTGGCCGCCGGCGGCGCGATAGGCGATGTCGGCGAGCCAGACCGGCAAGGGCGGGCCCAAATCAGTGCCGACCTGGTATTCGCGGCCGAACGCCAGCAGGGTCGCGAGGCTGCCGGGCGGGCTGCGATAAAACACCAGCGCCACGAGCAGCCACATCGCGGCCTGGAGCAGCACGGCGATCCAGACGATCAGCCGCGGCCGCGCGCGAATGAGCTCGATGACCAGGGAGGTAAACCGCATGCAACGTCCGAAAGATGCAGCCAACCCGTGAAGCCGGCCCTATTCGCTCACGACTATTTTGATAGAGGGCGCGGCGCGTCGTGGCAACCGAGTCTCGTCTAGAGATTTGCCGACGCGTCGACTTCCAGGCTCGTGTCCACCTGCAGCTCGATCTCGGTCACCGCAAACAGATCCTGTGCCGGCTCGACCGTCCAGGGCATGTGCTTGGCGCGGGCGGCGGCGACGGGGGCGAAGAAGCTGCGGTGGTGGACGGTGGGACCGAGGCGGTTGAGCGCGTCGAGGTGCTCGGGCACAGCGTAGCCCTTGTGCTGCTCGAAACCGTAGCCGGGACAGTCCTGAGCCAACGCGCACATCAGGCGGTCCCGCGTCACCTTGGCGATGATCGAGGCCGCTGCGATCGACAGGACGATGCCGTCGCCGCCGATCACGGCCTCGCAATCGCATTCCGTGTCGAGCCGGTCGCGGCCGTCTACGAAGACGTGCCGGGGCTGCTCGGGCAGCGCCACCACGGCGCGCTTCAGCGCCCACAGCGAGGCGCGCAGGATGTTGTCGCGGTCGATGCGGGAGCGCGAGGCGACGGCCACCGAGACCTGGGCGGTGGCGCAGATCTTGTCGAACAGCCTTTCGCGCTCCTCGGCCGTCAGGCGCTTGGAATCGTCGATGCCGCGCGGGATGCGGTCGGGATCGAGAATCACCGCCGCCGCCACCACAGGACCGGCCAGTGGCCCGCGGCCGGCCTCATCGCAGCCCGCCACCGGCCAGACGCCGCGCTTGATCAGCGCGCGCTCGCGGCGGAAGCTTGGGGCGACGACGATGGCGCTCTTGGTCCCGGCCAGCGCCTTGGCGATTTTTTTCGGCGCAGCTTTCTTGTTTTCAGGCGCAGCCTTCTTGGGCGCACCTTTGGCCGGCTTCTTGGCGGACTGATCCCGAATCATGGCGGGGATCGTGCGCAAGCGGCACGGCCTGCGCAACCGGGAACCTCGGACAATTCCCGCTATTCAAGATTCAAGTCAGCCGCCCTATTCCGCCAGATGCACCCGCCGGTCCTCGCCGACGTCGATGCCGGGTGCGACCACGACTTCCCATGGATGGCCATCAGGATCGGCGAAATAGCCGGAATAGCCGCCGTAATCGGTCTCATGCGCGGCCTTCAGCAGCGCGGCTCCCTTGCCGATGGCGAAAGCCAGCACCGCATCCACCTCCTCACGCGCGCGGCAGTTCCAAGCGAGCGTCATGCCGCGGAACGTCGATGGCCTCGGATGATCCGGCAATCTGGCGTCGACCGCGAGCTGGTCCCAGGGAAACAGCGCGAGCACCGGACCGCCGGTGTCATAGAACGCAACGGCCTCACCGGTCACCTTGAGCCGGCGCGAAAACCCGAGCGCGTCGTAAAAGGCAATGCTGGCGCGGATGTCATTCACGCCCAGCGTGATGACGGTGAGCCGCGGGATTGGAGCTGGCAGTTCCTGACTCATACGACGCCTCTCCCACTTCGTCCCTCAGAACAGGCTGAGCTGATCGCCGTTCCGCTTCGGCTTGGCAAAATGATCCGTCGTCAGCTTGGAGCGCCGCTTGTTCAGCCCGAGCCTGTCGCAGGCGATCTCGAAGCGGCGGCCGATGGTCCAGGCCATCGGACCGGTGCCCTTCATGCGCTCGCCCCATTTCGCGTCGTAGTCGCGGCCGCCGCGCATGTCGCGGATCAGCGTGAAGACGTGGCGATAGCGGTCCGGATAGTTCGCCATCAGCCATTCCCGAAAGAGATCGCGCACCTCGAGCGGCAACCGCAGCAACACGTAGGAGGCTTCCTTGACGCCGGCATGAGCGGCGGCGTCCAGGATGCGCTCGATCTCGGAATCGTTCAGCGCGGGGATGACGGGGGCGACCATGACGGTGGTCGGAATGCCGGCCTCGGAAAGCTGCTTCAGCGCCTCCAGCCGCTTCGGCGGCGTGGACGCCCGCGGCTCCATGGTGCGCGCCAATTTCGGATCGAGCGAGGTCACGGAGATCCCGACCTTGGCGAGGTTGCGCTTGGCCATGCGCGCGAGAATGTCGATGTCGCGGGTCACCAGCGCCGACTTGGTGACGATCCCGACGGGATGGCCGGCGCGCTCCAGCACCTCCAGAATGCCGCGCATGATTTTGCGCTCGCGTTCGATCGGCTGATAGGGATCGGTGTTGGTGCCGATCGCGATCATCCGCGGCTCGTAGCCCGGCGCTGCAAGCTCCTTCTCGAGCAGCGCCGGCGCCTCGGGCTTCACGAACAGCTTCGACTCGAAGTCGAGCCCCGGCGACAGGCCGAGATAGGCATGGGTCGGCCGCGCGAAGCAATAAACGCAGCCGTGCTCGCAGCCGCGGTAGGGATTGATCGAACGATCGAAGCCGATGTCGGGAGAATCGTTGCGGGTAATCACCTTGCGCGAGGTGTCGATCCCGACCGTGGTCTTGAACGGAGGCAGTTCTTCAAGGCTTTGCCAGCCATCGTCGAATGCGACGCGCGCCTCGGCCTCGAACCGGCCGCTGGCGTTGGACTGCGCGCCCCGGCCTCGCCTGCGCTGGCGGTCGATGGCGACCGCCAGCTCAGGGAAGTCAGAAGGCGCACCCGCCGGCTCGGAGGGCGCCGTGACCGGCGGGTGCTTGAGAGCATGAGAGGATGCTGGACTCATGAAGCCAAGATAGCACGCCAAAGGAACAAATCAAGAACACAAACGAAAAACGTGAAAACAACCCCATGCACAGTAGAGCTGCCCAAACTTCGCGCGCCCGCTTTTGACCTCACGCAACAGTGGCGTCACGGCGATCCCGTTTGATGCTGCCGAAGGATCGATCTCGCCGGAACTCGGTTGGTGACGATCCCGGGTGAAGGTCGGCAGGAACATGACAAATCAACAACAATTGGCCGCAGCGAGCAGCGACCTCGATCTGCTCGACCGCTACTGGCGCGCCGCGAACTATCTCTCCGTCGGGCAGATCTACCTGCTCGACAATCCGCTGCTGCGCGAGCCGTTACGGCCCGAGCACATCAAGCCGCGTTTGCTCGGCCATTGGGGCACGACGCCCGGGTTGAACTTCATTTACGCCCATCTCAACCGCGTCATCCGCGCGCTGGACCTGAGCGTGATCTATGTCTGCGGTCCCGGCCACGGCGGCCCCGGCATGGTCGCCAACACCTATCTCGAAGGCAGCTACAGCGAGATCTATCCCGATATCGCGCGCGATGCCGACGGATTGCGCAAGCTGTTCAGACAGTTCTCCTTCCCCGGCGGCATCCCGAGTCACGCGGCGCCGGAAACGCCCGGTTCGATCCACGAAGGCGGCGAGCTCGGCTACGCGCTGGTGCATGCCTATGGCGCGGCCTTCGACAATCCCGACCTGATCGTCGCCTGTGTCGTCGGCGACGGCGAGGCCGAGACCGGCCCGCTCGCGGCGTCCTGGCACTCCAACAAGTTCCTCAATCCCGCCCATGACGGTGCGGTGCTGCCGATCCTGCATCTCAACGGTTATAAGATTGCCAATCCGACCGTGCTCGGGCGGATGCGCGACGACGAGATCCGCAATCTGTTCCGCGGGCTCGGCCACGAGCCGCTGTTCGTCGAGGGCGACGATCCCAAGCCGATGCATCAGGCCATGGCGGACGCGCTGGATGTCGCGTTCGCCAGCATCCGGTCGATCCAGCAGCACGCCCGCGACGGCCGCAAGAGCATCGAACGCCCGCGCTGGCCGATGATCGTGCTGCGCAGCCCGAAGGGCTGGACCGGCCCCAAGGAAGTCGACGGCAAGAAGGTCGAAGGTTTTTGGCGGGCGCATCAGGTGCCGGTCGCGAACTGCCGCGAGAATCCGGCGCATCTGAAGATTCTCGAAGACTGGATGCGCAGCTACGAGCCGGAAAATCTGTTCGACGCCAACGGCGCTCTGATTGCCGAGCTCCAGGCGCTCGCGCCCGAAGGCAATCGCCGCATGGGCGGCAATCCGCACGCCAATGGCGGCCTTCTGAAGAAGGAGCTGAAGCTGCCGGACTTCCGCAGCTTCGCCGTCGAGGTAACTCAGCCGGGCGGCGTCGTGGCGGAGGCAACCCGCGAGCTCGGGAAATTCCTGCGCGACGTCATCCGCCTCAACGCCGAGGCCCGCAACTTCCGCATCATGGGTCCGGACGAGACCGCGTCAAACCGGCTCGATGCGGTGTTCGAGGCCACGGAACGCGTCTGGATGGAGCCGACAAAACCTTACGACGTGCATCTCGCCCAGGACGGACGCGTGATGGAAGTCCTGAGCGAGCATCTCTGCCAGGGCTGGTTAGAGGGCTATCTGCTCACGGGCCGGCACGGCTTCTTCTCCTGCTACGAGGCGTTCATCCACATCGTGGATTCCATGTTCAACCAGCACGCCAAATGGCTGAAGGTGACCCGGCATCTGCCGTGGCGGCGACCGATCGCCTCGCTCAACTATCTGCTCACCTCGCATGTCTGGCGTCAGGACCACAACGGCTTCAGCCATCAGGATCCCGGTTTCGTCGATCTCGTCGCCAACAAGAAGGCCGACATCGTCCGCATCTACTTCCCGCCGGACGCCAACACGCTGCTGTGGATCGCCGATCACTGCCTGCGCACCTATGACCGCGTCAACGTCATCGTCGCCGGCAAGCAGCCGGCGCCGCAATGGCTGTCGATGCAGGAGGCGGCCACGCATTGCGACGCCGGCATCGGCATCTGGAGCTGGGCCGGCACGGAAGACGCGAATGGCGAGCCCGATGTCGTGATGGCCTGCGCCGGCGACGTGCCGACACTGGAAACACTCGCCGCCGTCGACCTGCTGCGCAAGGCGCTGCCCGAGCTGAAGATCCGTGTCGTCAACGTTGTCGACCTCATGACGCTGCAACCCAGGGAGCAGCACCCGCACGGTTTGTCCGACCGCGACTTCGACGGCCTGTTCACGCGCGACAAGCCGGTGATCTTCGCCTATCACGGCTATCCCTATCTGATCCACCGGCTGACCTATAACCGCACCAACCACGCCGGCATGCACGTCCGCGGCTTTGCCGAGGAAGGCACCACGACGACGCCGTTCGACATGGTCGTGCTCAACGAGCTCGACCGCTATCACCTCGCGATCGAGGCGATCGAGCGCGTGCCGGGACTGGCCACCAAGGCGGCGCAGGTGAAGCAGCAATTCCGCGACAAGCTGATCGAGCATTCGCGCTATGTGCGCGAATACGGCGAGGACATGCCGGAAATCCAGGAATGGGTCTGGCAGAACAGCGCCGGCGGCAACACGCCGGCGCAGGCAGGCGACTGACAGCAGCCATGTCGAACACGGTACTGGTTTTCAACTCGGGATCGTCGAGCGTCAAATTCGGCTTGTTCGAGATCTCGGCGGCCGAGCCCACCCTGCTCTGCAAGGGCCTGCTCGACGAGCACGAGACGAAGCCGCGGCTCGTCGTGAAGGGCCCCGCGGGCGAGGACCTGTTCGAGAAACGGAGGAAAGCATCGGATGCGGACAGCGATCATCTGTTCGCCGACGTGCTCGGCTTCATCGAGGATCGTTTCGGGGACCATCGCTTGCGCGCTGTCGGCCACCGCGTCGTCCATGGCGGTCTAGACTATTCCGCTCCGGTCGAGCTGACGGACGATATCACCGCAAAGCTGGAAGCGCTGACGCCGCTGGCGCCGCTGCACCAGCCGCGCTGCCTGGCGCCAGTCCGCACCATCACGGCGATAAGGCCCGACCTGACGCAGATCGCCTGCTTCGACACCGCTTTCCACCACGGCATTGCGCCGCCCGCCAGCCGCTTCGCCATTCCGAGACGTTATGAAGAGCGCGGCGTTCGGCGCTACGGATTTCATGGCCTCTCGTTCGAATATGTCGCGGGACGGCTCGCCCGAATCGCGCCGCAACTCGTGGCGAAGCGCACTGTGATCGCGCATCTCGGCAACGGCGCGAGCCTGTGCGGCTTGCGCGACGGCCGCAGCATCGACACCACGATGGGACTGACGCCGCTCGACGGGCTGGTGATGGGCACGCGCTGCGGTAGGATCGACCCGGGCGTGTTGCTCTATCTGCAACAGCACGAGAAAATGTCGGTCGAAGATGTCCAGCACCTGCTCTATCACGAATCGGGCCTGCTCGGCGTCTCCCGCATCGCTTCGGATATGCGCACGCTGCTTGCGAGCAGCGAAGCTGCGGCACGGGAGGCGGTCGAGCTCTTCACCTTCCGCGCCGCGCAGGAGGTGGCGGCGATGGCGACAACGCTTGCCGGGCTGGACTGCCTGATCTTCACCGGCGGCATCGGCGAACACGCCGGGGAAATCCGCAGCGCGATCGGTGAGCGTCTCGACTGGCTCGGTGTGCGCATCGATGCCGCTGCGAATGAGGCGGCGCGCGAGCGCATCAACGATGGCGATAGCGCAGTCGATGTCTTCGTCATTCCAACGAATGAGGAACTGATGATCGCGCGGCATTGTGCGGCGGTGCTGCGGGCCGTCAGCTCGTGATCAACGGCGTACGTCGGCGTCGCTTCCCTTCGCCCGTTGCGGGAGAAGGTGGCGCGAAGCGCCGGATGAGGGGTTCTTTAGTCGCTCACGTATGCATGTGAGTATGCGGAGACATACCCCTCACCCCTGTAAGTTTGTGTCTCCTTGCGGGGCTGCCCTCTCCCGCAAGGGGGCGCGGGCGCAGTCACGAGCATCTCGCTCGCGGGGTAAATTGATCCAGCGGCCCGCGCGTTCTAATGCGTCCCCGACCAAATCTGGAAACACCCGATCGCGACCTCGATCACGATCAGCACCACCACGGCGATTTCGAGGCGGAGCGAGCGCTGGGTATCGATGATGTCGGTAAGTGCGTTGGCGGTCGCGGACACGGCGGCGAGCTTGCGCTCGAGCGTGTCCAGGCGCTCCTTCAGTTCGTACTCGTCTTCAAGGCGGGCATAGAGCCGGTCGAGTTCGGGTTTCTCCCAGAGCACGTCGGGTTTCTCGGCCACCGCAACACGGCCGGCGACGCGCTGCTGGACGAGAAGCGCATTGCCGATCAATTGCAAGATGCCCTTGCGCCGGGGCGGCGTGCGGCCCTGCTCGGCGAGCTTGCGCGCAAATGGCTCGATCACGTCGAAGACGGCGGCGACGCGGCGCTCGTCACGTGCGAGCGAAGTGCTCTTGGCAAGCGCGTCCGCGATCAGCAGCAGCCGGTCGTCGGAGAATTTGGCGAGACAGATCGGGCCGCCCGGCTGGATAGCCTCGGCGCTTTCGTCCTTGCAGAGTTGCGCATGCGCGATCTCCTCCTCGTAGGGGCTGAACTCGCCGATCACGCGGGGCTTCAGGCTGTCGATCAGCACTTTCTCCTCCGAAGGGAGGAGACCGATCAGCACCACGACGCCGTAGCGGAAGATGACCGCAAGGCCGGCATGGACGCGGAAGGCGGCCGGCATCGAGGAGACTGTCGCGCCCATTTCGAGTCCGGAGGGATTGATGCGTTCACCCAGCATCACGGCGCGGATCCGCAAGGTCGGCGCGCCGTCCGGCCTGGGAGATGTTGCCGGCGAGTTAACAGCAAGTTGATCGGCGTTCATTCAAAGCCTCGTCAGCAGCACCATTGCACGGTTTTTCCCGTTCTCCCGCTATCGCATCCTCCTCTTGCAGGATTTACGAACGGCCGGCGCGCCTCGCAATGTTGCGGTTCGTCTCCGGCCTAATACGGACAGGACAGGCTTGGGGCGACACATTCGGCAATATCGCCGACCCGTACGGGACACATTTGGATGCGACAGCTGCAGCGGTTTACCATCGTATACCCGAAGCGCGGCCGGAAAGTTGCTCGGCAGCGCCACATGTTTTATGACGCCCTCATAATGAGCTACGCTTCTCCCGAAGTGTGGACACTGAAGCCTCAATCATGCTGAGCGTCATCATTCCGACCGAAGGCGTCGAGCAGACGGCGGTCGCCACTCTGGCCGCGCTGGTACCCGGTGCCGCCGCAGGCATCATCCGGGAAGTGCTCCTGGTCGACGGCACCCGCAATGGCGTCATCGAGCGCGTTGCCGACGTCGCGGGCTGCCGTTTCATCGGCTTCGAAGGATCCACGCAAGGCGCCGCGCTCGCCGCCGGCGCACTCCAGGCCCGTTCGTCCTGGCTGATGTTCCTCCCTGCGGGCGCTGTGCTGGAAACCGGCTGGATCGAGGAAACCACCCAGTTCATTCAGTCCGTCTCGACCAGCGGCCGGGATCGTGCGGCCGTCTTCCGCTATGCCCGCTCGCCCTACGCCGATGCCGGCTTCCGCGATATTCTCTGGGCCCTGATGCGCAAGCTCGTCGGTCCCTTCGGCGATCAGGGACTTTTGATCGCGCGTGATCACTACGACCGCATCGGCGGCTACGCGCCCCAAGCCCGCCGCTCCGAGGCGCGGCTGCTGCGGCGGCTCGGCCGCTCGTCGCGGATCATGCTGCGCAGTCGGATCGTCATGGTCGGCTAACACTCTCGATACTTGCCAAAGTCAAATAATTGTTTGACAATGGCAAGTATCAAGGTGACCCATGTCATTTAACGGTACCGACGACCACATCGCAGCGGTCCGCGCCTTCAACCGCTTTTACACCCGCAAACTTGGCGTGCTCGACCAGCACCTTGGAAAGAGCCCGTTCTCGCTCAGCGAGGCCCGCGTGCTCTACGAGCTCGCACAACGGGACGACCTTGCCGCCAAGGAGATCGGCAACGAGCTTGGCCTCGACCCCGGCTATCTCAGCCGCATAGTCCAAAGCTTCGACGAAAAGGGCCTGATCACCCGCAGGCCCCTGCCCGCGGATCGCAGGCAATACCAGCTCAGCCTCACCGCCAAGGGTCGCCAGACCTTTGCCAAGCTGAACCTGAGCTCGCAAAATGAGGTCGCCGCAATGCTGGCTCAGCTTTCGGCCAGCGATGCAACGCGGCTCACGCAGGCTATGGCGACCATCGAGGCCGTGCTGGAGCGTCGAAGCCAGCCCGCGGCTTTCATGCTGCGCAGCCATCGCGTCGGCGACATGGGCTGGGTCATCTCCCGGCAGGCCGCCGCCTATGCGGCCGACTACAACTGGGATATCAGCTACGAGGCCCTGGTCGCCGAGATCTGCGCACAGTTCATCAAGAACTATGACGTCGCCCGCGAGCACTGCTGGATTGCGGAAGTGGGCGGCGAGCCGGTCGGCTCGATCTTTCTGGTCAAGGCTACGGACGAGATTGCCAAGCTGCGCCTGTTGCAGGTGGAAAAGAAGGCGCGGGGACTCGGTGTCGGCCGCGCGCTGGTCCAGCAATGTATCCAGGGTGCGCGCGAGAGGGGCTACAGCAAGATGACGCTGTGGACGCAAAGCATCCTGGTCGCCGCGCGTGGCATCTATCAAAGTGCAGGCTTCAAGCTCGTGAAGGAAGAGAAGCACCACAGCTTCGGTGTCGATCTGATCGGCGAGACCTGGGAGCGGGATCTCTGACTATTTCGCAACGAGCGAGATGCGCATGAATGCGCCCTCGTCCCTTGCGGGAGAGGGCAGCGACGCTGGTAGACACAAGCCCACTTGGGTGAGGGGTTTGCTTCGGCACATTCCGTGCCGATAGATACCCCTCATCCGGCGCCATAGCCGAAGCTTCGCTTCGGCGTTCTTTAAGAACGGCGGCCCAAGGCGGCCTATGCCACCTTCCCCCACAAGGGGGAAGGGAAGAATGGCGCGCCAACGCGGACCCCTACACCGTCGCGCCCTGGGCCTTCGGCCGACGCAGATGCTCGTCCAGCCGCGGCATGATCTCGACGAAATTGCAGGGACGCGTGCGGTAATCGAGCTGGGCTTTGAGGATGCCGTCCCAGCCGTCGCGGCAGGCACCGGGCGAACCTGGGAGGCAGAAGATGTAGGTTGCGCCCGCGACGCCGGCCGTGGCGCGGCTCTGGATCGTCGACGTGCCGATCTTGGCGTGGCTCAGCATGTGGAATGCGATCGAGAAACCGTCCATGCGCTTCTCGAACAAGGGCTCGATCGCCTCCGGCGTGACGTCGCGCCCGGTGAAGCCGGTGCCGCCGGTGGTGATGACGACGTCGACGCCTGCGTCCGCAATCCAGCGGCGGATGACGGTGCGGATCGCCTCGACGTCGTCGGTGACGATCTCGCGCGCGGCGAGATGATGGCCGGCCGCGGTGAGACGGTCGGCCAAGGTCTGGCCGGATTTGTCATCCGCGAGCACGCGCGTGTCGGACACGGTGAGCACTGCGATGTCGAGCGGGACGAATTGTTTTGTTTCGTCGATGGAGGTCATTGTACTTCCTCTCGTGTCCCGGACGCGATGCAGCGCGTCAGCGGTGCGTCGCAGAGCCGGGACCCATGCTCGTGAAGAGGCGCCGGCGTTATGGGCCCCGGCTCAGCAGCGCAGCGTTACATGCTGCGCTGCGTCCGGGGGCACGAAACCGTCAGCCTACTGTCCGCCACCAAACGTGTTGCAGGCCTGGACGGTGCCCTGCTGGTAGCCGGTCATGAACCACTGTTTGCGTTGCGCCGCCGAGCCGTGGGTGAAGGAATCGGGCACGACGCGGCCTGTGGACTGGCGCTGCAGCGTGTCGTCGCCGATCGCGCTCGCCGTGGTGAGTGCGGCGTCGATGTCGCCCGGCTCCAGGAAGTTCGGCCGCTTCTTCGCCTCGCGATTGACCCAGACACCGGACAGGCAGTCGGCCTGCAATTCGACCTTCACCTGGAGCGCATTCGACTCCGCCTTGCTGCCGGCCTGCTGCTGCAGGCGCGTCACGCGTGGAATGATGCCGAGCAGGTTCTGGATGTGATGGCCAGCCTCATGGGCGATGATGTAGGCGGTGGTGAAGTTACAAGCGGACTTGCCGGAGCAGCCGCGAAAACGCGTCTCGACCTCGCGGAAGAAACCGGTGTCGAGGAAGATGGTCTTGTCCGGCGGGCAATAGAACGGTCCCATCGCCGACTCGGCCCGGCCGCAACGCCCGCCATTGGTGACGTTGCGGAACAGCACGACCTTCGGACCGGTAAAGGACTGGCCCGAGGCCTGGAAGATCTCGCTCCAGCGATCGTCGATCTCGCCGAGGATGCCGGAGATCATGCTGCCCATCTCGTCGGTCGGCGCGCCGCGCTTGGCGTTGGACGACGACTGGCGATCGGTCTGGTAGGACGGCGCCTGGCCGCCGCCGGTGAGGATCTCGGCGCCGCCGATCAGGATGCGCGGATCGATGCCGAAGGCGTAGCCGACCAAGCCGAGCACGATGATGGTGCCGATCCCGAGCCCGCCGCCGCCCATGGGGAGGCCGAACCCGCCTCCTCCACCATCGTCGCGACGATCCTCGATGTCGTCGCTGCGGCGGAAATCATCGTAGCGCATGGCGGCTTCCCTCGGTCCTGGCTGGCATCAATTGGGCGCAAAGGCGGCAAAGCTCAACGCACCATGCACGTAAAATTTCCATTGCGTTAATCAATATCCCGCTCGGCAATTATTGCCTAGTGCGACAGCATGGCAATGCCAGCAATTTTTTCCGGGCATCGAGCAATTTTTTCCGAGAGGAATTTCGAGTCTTTTTGCGCTCCGATCACAGCCGCAACGCGAAGAAACGCGAAATACACTGCAAAACACGGCGAATACGCGGAGCGAACCGCGTGCGAGGCGCGATGCGAGGGCTGCTTACGAAAGCGGCGGGTTAAGTCGATTTTTACTTTGCCGCTTCAATGTAACGGTCAGTCGGTTGTTTGGTCCCGCGTCGCCGACAGCGTCGCCTGAGTCAGAGTTCTTGAGTCATGGTAGAGTCGCGTCGCGGGGCGTCTGCAAGGGCGCCCCGCACAAATTTTGAGTCTCCTTCGCACAGCATCGTCCTCGGCGATTGCGTCGCAGAGATGTCGAAGCTTCAGGCTGGTTCGGTGGACCTGGTGTTCGCCGATCCACCCTACAATCTTCAGCTCAAGGGCGATCTCAAGCGCCCCGACGAATCCCATGTCGATGCGGTCGACGACGACTGGGACAAGTTCGATTCGTTCTCCGCCTATGACGATTTCACCCGCGCCTGGCTGCTCGCCGCCCGCCGCGCGATGAAGCCGTCGGCGACGATCTGGGTGATCGGCTCCTATCACAACATCTTCCGCGTCGGCGCGATCATGCAGGATCTCGGCTTCTGGCTCCTGAACGACATCGTCTGGCGCAAGACCAATCCGATGCCGAATTTCCGCGGCCGCCGTTTCACCAACGCACACGAAACCATGATCTGGGCCGCGCGCGACGAGAAGGCCAAGGGCTACACTTTCAACTACGAGGCGCTGAAGGCCGCCAACGAGGACGTGCAGGCACGGTCCGACTGGCTGATCCCGCTCTGCACCGGCGAGGAGCGCCTCAAGGGCGCCGATGGCAAGAAAGTGCACCCGACGCAGAAGCCGGAAGGCCTGCTCGCACGCGTGCTGCTGTCGTCCTCCAAACCCGGCGATCTCGTGATCGATCCCTTCAACGGCACCGGTACCACCGGCGCGGTCGCCAAGCGCCTCGGCCGCTCCTATATCGGCTTCGAGCGCGACAAGACCTATGCGAAAGCGGCACAAGCGCGCATCGCCGCGGTCGAGCCGTTGCCGGAGGCAAGCCTCGCCCCGTTCATGACGGCGCGCGAAGCGCCGCGGGTTGCGTTCTCGGAATTGATCGAGCGCGGCATGATCATGCCCGGCACCAAGCTGTTCGACGCCAAGAAGAAGCTCGGCGCGCTGGTCCGCGCCGACGGCGCCATCATGTTCGGCGACAAGGTCGGCTCCATTCACCGCATGGGCGCGGTGGCGCAAGGCGCGCAAGCCTGCAACGGATGGACCTTCTGGCACATCGAGACCAAGAAGGGTCTCAAGCTGATCGACGAGCTCCGCGCCGAGATCCGCGCCGGCATGGCGGCGGGGTAGCCTTCCCGTGATGTTGTAGGGTGGGCAAAGCGAAGCGTGCCCACCATTCTCGCCGCGATGTTTGGTGAGCACGGCGCTTTGCGCCTTTGCCCACCCTACGGCGTCTTGAATGACGCGACGGCCGGGACTAGATTGACTGTCTACGCCCCGTCTTGACCGGTCGAGCCATGCGACGACAGTCCGAGACATTGCTGCTGGTGCCGCTGCTTCCGATCTTTCTGGTCGGCATGTTTCCGATGTTCCTGATTGCGCTGCTGGGATTTTTCGGCCTCGCCTTGTTCGGCGTGCTCGTGGTCTGTGTCGGGCTCGCCAGCAGCAACGAGGCCCATGACAGTTTCAATCACGACGTCATCGTTCACGGCTATGCGCGCGGATCGGAGCGCGCGGCGCGGGCCTCCGACATGCATATCGCCACGCGGATCGGGCTGCGCCTCGAGGCTGTGGGCGCGGCCATGGTCATTACGGCGGCGATCGGCCTTTGTTACGCCGGCTGATCTGCGTCGCGCGCAGATACCGCCCGGCAAACTCGCCGGTTGCCCTCCCCGACAAGGTTCAGGCAAGACAAGGCCGCTTGCGGACATGTTGCTGCCTCCACTCTCGGCCAACAAACACAGGGGAGATGCCCGATGCTCAAATTCTATTTTAACGGTTCGCCGAACCCGACCAAGGTCGCGCTTTATCTCGAAGAGGCCGGCCTGCCCTTCGAGCCGGTGAAGATCGACACCCGCAAGGGCGAGCAGTTCACGCCGGACTATCTGAAGATCAATCCGAACGGCAAGGTGCCGGCGATCGATGACAACGGCACGATCGTGTTCGATTCCAACGCCATTCTGCTCTATCTGGCCGAGAAGACCGGCAAATTCCTGCCCGCCGCCAATGTTCGCGGTGAGATGCTGTCATGGCTGATGTTCGTCGCCACCGGCGTCGGGCCGTATTCGGGCCAGGCCGTGCACTTCAAGCATTTTGCGCCGAAAGACCAGAACCACGACTACGCGCATAACCGCTACCAGTTCGAGACCGATCGCCATTACAAGATTCTCGACGGTCACCTCAAAGGTCGCCGCTACATGGTCGGCGACAACTATTCGATCGTCGACATGGCGCTGTGGGGTTGGGCGCGGATGGTGCCATTCAAGCTTGGCGACGACGCCTTCGCGCGATATCCGGACGTGAAGCGGCTGGTGGACGAGATCTCGGCCCGGCCCGCGGCGACGCGCGCGATCGCGCTGAAGGACAAGTTCACGTTCAAGGCGGAGATGGACGACGAGGCCCGCAGCAACATGTTCAAGCACATGACGACGAAAGTCGCCTGATCGCACCACGTCACAATGCGAGGCCACGCGCATGCGCGTGGCCTTTTGCTTTTCATGCTCAGGCGGCGTGGACCGAGTTCAGGAAGTTGGCGACTTCCTGCTTCAAGCGGTTGCTGTCGGCCGACAGCGAGCGTGCCGCCGAAAGCACCTGCGAAGAGGCCGAGCCGGTCTCGGAAGCGCCGCGCTGCACGTCGCCGATGTTGGACGACACAAGCTGCGTGCCCTGGGCCGCCTGCTGGACGTTGCGGGAGATCTCCTGCGTCGCCGCACCCTGCTCCTCCACGGCGGCGGCAACCGTCGACGAGATCTCCGACAGCCGCTCGATGGTGCCGCTGATTTCCCTGATCGAGCCGACCGACTCCTCCGTCGCGGCCTGGATGCCCGAGACCTGCTGGGCGATCTCACCGGTGGCCCTCGCGGTCTGCTCCGCGAGCGCCTTGACCTCCGAGGCGACCACGGCAAAGCCGCGGCCGGCTTCACCCGCGCGCGCCGCCTCGATGGTAGCATTCAGCGCCAGAAGGTTGGTCTGGCCGGCGATGGTGCTGATCAGCTCGACCACGTCGCCGATGCGGGCTGCAGCCTTGGAGAGCTCGCTTACGCGCGCGTTGGTCTTGCTCACCTGACCGACGGCTTCGCCCGCGATGCGCGCGGATTCCTGCACCTGGCGCGCGATCTCCGTCACCGAGGAGGACAATTCCTCGGTCGCGGAGGCGACCGCCTGCACATTGGCCGAGGCTTCCTGGGAGGCGGATTGCACTTCGGTGGAGAGATCCTGCGCGCGCCTCGCGGTCGCGGTCAGGGTGCCGGCCGAGCCCTCGAGCTCCTGCGATGCCGAGGATACGGTATCGACGATCTCGCCCACCGCCTGCTCGAACTGACTGGCGAGCCGGGCCATGTCGGCCTTGCGGCCCTCGGCCTGCCGAGCCTCGGTTGCGGTCTGCTCATGGCGCAGCCTTTCGGTCTCGATCATGTTGGTCTGGAAGACGTCGATCGCCTTGGCCATATCGCCGATCTCGTCGGCCTTGCCGCGCGAGGGGATCTCGACGGCGAGATTGCCCCCGGCAAGCAGCCCCATTGCGCGCGTCATCGAGGTCAGCGGCCCCACGATGCTGCGGGCGGTCAGGAAGGCGACGATCAGTCCGAACAGGACGGCGAGGCCGCCCGCGATCTCCTGTAGCGAGGTCGTGCCGTCGATTACGGCATCGGCCGCCATGCGCGAATCGTTGTAATCCGCCTTCAAGGTGGTTTCCGTGACCTTGAGCTTGGCGATGCTCGCGGAGATGAGCGGTGCGAGATCCTTGTGGTAGATCTCGTCGGACCGCAGCATCGCGGCGGAGGTCGTTTCGAACGCGGCTTTGTAGATACCGAGCGCGGTCTTCACAGGCGTCAGAGACGACCGAAGGTCCGCCGCCTGCGGGCTCCTTTCGACGGCTGCCAGCCGCTGTACCGCCCTGTCGACATTGGTTCTGAAGGCGGTGGGGCCGTTGGTGTCGCGCAGAGCGAGGAAGCGCCAGTTCGCGATTCGAACCAGCAGAACCCGGGACTCGAGGTCCGCGACGAGCGACACCGTGTCGTCGTCGGCGGCGGCGCGGGCCACATCGACCAGCTTGGCCATCTTGACGGTCAGCTCTTCGCCACTTGGCAACAGAGTCGCCTTGCCGGTCCGCGCCTCGTTGACGGCGTCGCCGAGACTGTCACGCAGGCTTTTCATTTTGGCGATGTCGGCGATCAGATCGTTGTAGAGCTTCCGCCGCTCCTCCGAGAGGGTGCCCTTTGCTCCGAGCTGCAACAGCCCGGTCGCCGCGGTCTCTCGCTCGGCAGCCTCCCGCATCGCAGGTTCGTTGGCATCGTAAATGTAGCGCAGATTGGCCCGCTGGATGGCCTGAAGATGGGTCGATATCTCCAGGATGTGCGCCGTGCTGTCCGACAATTTGGAGAGTTTTGCGACCTGATCCTGGACGGACCGCAAATTCCAGATGGCGACCACCGCCATCACAAGACCAACCGCCACCAAGGCCATGAAACCAGCGTACAGGCGTCCCCTGATCCGCAAACGAAAACTCGGCATTCCCACTGTCCACTCAGAAGCATGTGAATTCGGGCGGACGAACAACTCCGGCGATTTGTCGCGCCACCCCGGCAGCCGCGGGTCGCGTTGTTCGCGAACCACGCTGCACCGCGACACAATGGGCGACACTCGTTAATTGAACCTTCAGATTTTTCGCGCGCGCATGCGCCAGACGGCACAACATCTGCTGATTTTATCGGCAGGTGAGCAAGGTTTTGGCGCGAAGCCCGCAGCGCCATGCATGCCGCTGCAGCCTACCGGCCTGCGCGACCGACCGCCCCTCGCCGACCGCGGCGGACGGCACCGGTCGGCGGACGCGACGCCGCTCGATCCGCTCAGCTCGCGGCCCTCACGGCCGTTTGCGGAAACGGGCCGAGGGCCTTCTCGGTCAGCACCGAGTCGCAATATTCCCGGATCTCCTTGATCTTGCCGTCCTCGAGCCGAAACACGAGACAATAATCGTTGTCGTAGCGCACCCCCTCGGGCGTAACATTGTCGCCCTTTGCTTCGACGACGACGACATCGCCGTCGGCGATGAAGCGGTGGGCGACCGTCCGTGTCCGGTCGACAAGACGGGTCCGCACATAGCCGTGCAGGTCGTTGAGGATCGCCTGTTTGCCGGAAAAGGTGCGCGACCAGGAGTACTGGCCGGTCACGATCCATTTGGCGTCGTCGGCAAGACTTTCGGTGAACAAACCACGGTCGCGCGCAGCCGGATTGGGGCTGGCGGCGGCTGCAAAGATATCCTGCATCAGTTTCTTGTTGGCGCTCGCGTTCATGGCGGCATCTCCCTCGGTGAGAACACCGAGATCATCGCCGCCGGCTCTAAATTCTTCAAATCGATAGTGGGTATGATATCTATTCGCCTCATGAATTTGAATTCGCTCGACCTCAATCTCCTGACCGCGCTCGACGCACTGCTGCGCGAGGCCAGCGTCAGCCGCGCCGCCTTGCGGATCGGGCTGTCGCAGCCGGCGGCCAGTCATGCGCTCCAGCGTCTGCGCGACATCCTTGGCGATCCGCTCCTGGTACGCACAGGCACGCGGATGGAGCTGACGCCGCGGGCGCAAGCCTTGCGCGCGCCGCTGGCGCAGGCGCTCGACCAGGTGCGCGGGCTGTTCGTATCGGATGAATTCGATGCGGCGCGCAGCGAGCGGCAATTCCGACTGATGATGCCGGACCTCGCGGTCGAGCTGTTGATGCCGCCCTTGATGGAAAAGGTGACGCAGGCCGCTCCCAACGTCCGGATCGACGTGGTGCCGTGGCGGGGACCGGCGATCTTCCACGCCGAGTTCGCCCGCACCATCGATCTCGTAATCTCGATCGGCAACGCCTTCAAGGGCTTTCATCGCCAGCTGCTCTACACCGACAGGGACGCGCTGGCAGTGCGGCGCGGCCATCCCATGGCTGCGAAGCTGAAACGGCGCGAGACGTTCCTGGCGGCGCGCCATGTCGGAGTAATTATCCGCGGCCAGCCCGAGGACCTGATCGACACCTGGCTGCGGACCAAGGGCATCGACCGGCACATCGCTCTCGTGGTCCCGGGTTATCTCGAAGCGCTGCACGTCGCTGCCCGCACCGACCTCGTCGCCTTCGTGCCGCGCCGGCTGATCGCGGCGCTGTCCAAGCAGCTCGGCCTCGTTACGGTGACGCCACCGCTCGACCCTGGGATCGACGAGCAGTTCATGTTCTACCCGACCCGCGCACAGATGGATCCCGGCTCGATCTGGCTCAGGCGGCTGATGCTGGAGACGGGACGGGAATTGGAGAAGCGGAAGGCTTCGTAGGGTGGGCAAAGCGACTTGTCCGCCGTAGCTCGAAGAGCGAGGGCGGAAGCTTGCCCACTACTTCTGTTGAAGTGATCAAAGATGGTGGGCACGGCACTACGCGCCTTTGCCCACCCTACAAGAGCCCTACGCCTTCTGCGCGTCCATCACCTTGCGCACGGCGGGGCGATCGGACATGCGCTTGAAATGATCGGCGATCTTCGGCGTTGCGTTGATGTCGACTCTGTCGCCTTCGAGCCAGGTCGACAGGGTGTAGAGATAAGGATCGCAGATCGTGTACTGCTCGCCCATCACCCAGGGTCCCTTGTACATCTTCTGCTCGATCAGGCCGAAGCAGGCGCCCATGGTCTTCGGAATCATCGCCTTCATGTCGGCGAACGAGCTTTCTTCGCTCGCCCAGCGCGCGCCGCGCATCTTGTGGGCATGGTTGATGTGCACGGTCGAGCAGAGATAGGAGTTGAAGGACTGCACCTGGGCGAAGTCGAAGGGATCGTCGAGCGGCGCGAGCTTCGCCTTGGGAAAGGTCTGCGCGAGATAGGCCAGCATCGCCGGCGTCTCGGTCAGGACGCCACGATCGGTCACCAGCGCGGGCACGCGGCCTTTCGGGTTGATCGCGAGATACTCCGCGCTGTTCTGCTGGTTGGTCTTGAAGCTCAGCCGCTCGGCCGCGTAGTCGGCGCCGGCTTCTTCCAGGGTGATGTAGGTGGCGAGCGCACAGGTGCCGGTGGCGTAGTAGAGCTTGAGCATGTCGGACCTCATGGGAAAGCCGGAAGTTAACGGCTGCCGGCCCCGAGGTCCATAGCACGGCGTTCTCAGTGCCCTTGCTCTTCGCAGTTGCCCACCGGCGCCCGGCTGTGCCAAGACGCCTCTAGTTGGAGGGGCTTTCCCATGACCGTACTCATCGCCGGTGGCGGCATCGGCGGCCTGACGCTTGCGCTCAGCCTGCACGGAATCGGCATTCCCGTGAAAGTGTTCGAGAGCGTCGCCGAGCTGCGGCCGCTCGGCGTCGGCATCAACGTGCTGCCGCATGCGGTGCGCGAGCTGATCGAGCTCGGGCTGATGGACAAGCTCGATGCCAGCGGCGTGCGCACCCGCGAGCTCGCCTATTTCTCCAAGCACGGCAAGCCGATCTGGAGCGAGCCGCGCGGACTGGAGGCCGGCTACAAATGGCCGCAATTCTCGATCCATCGCGGCACGCTCCAGCAGCTCCTGCTCGACACCGCTATCGAGCGGCTCGGCCGCGACAACATCCTCACCAACCATCATCTGACCGGCTGGAGCGAAACCGCAGACGGCGTGCGCGCCGATTTCATCGACAAGGCCACCGGCAAGGCCGCGGGGACTTACGACGGCACGATCCTGATCGCCGCCGACGGCATCCATTCGGCTGCGCGAGAAAAACTCTATCCCGACGAAGGCCCGCCGATCTGGAACGGCCGCATCCTCTGGCGCGGCGTCACGCCTGCAAAGGCGTTCCTCAGCGGCCGTACCATGATCATGGCCGGCCACGAGATCCTGAAATTCGTCTGCTATCCGATCTCGAAGGAACCGGACGCCGCGGGCAACCATCTGATCAACTGGGTTGCCGAGCGCCACATGCCGCCGACCTATCAATGGCGGCGCGAAGACTATAACCGCACCGCGCGGCTGGAAGAGTTTCTGCCCTGGTTCGAGAGCTGGCGGTTCGACTGGCTCGACGTGCCCGGCCTCATCAAGAACTGCCCGCACGCCTATGAATATCCGCTGGTCGATCGCGATCCGGTGTCACAATGGACTTTCGGCCGCGTCACGCTGATGGGCGACGCCGCACATCCGATGTACCCGATCGGATCCAACGGCGCCTCGCAGGCGATCCTCGATGCCCGCACCATCACCCGCGAGATCCTGGCGCACGGCCCGACGCAAGCGGCCCTGCTCGCCTATGAGGCCGAGCGGCGGCCTGCAACCACCAGTCTCGTCCTGCTCAACCGCAAGAACGGCCCCGAGCAGGTGATGCAGCTCGTCGAAGAGCGCGCGCCGGATGGTTACAAGGTCGTCACCGACGTGCTGTCGCAACAGGAGCTGGAGGATGTTGCCGCCAACTACAAGCGCGTCGCCGGCTTCCAGGTGGAAGCGCTGAATGCGAAGCCGCCCATCGTGAGCGCGGGTGCGCGCGCGACGAAATGAGTATTCGCGCGAAGCGAGACGCGCGTTGATGCGCCCTCGCCCCTTGTGAGAGAGGGCAGCGATGCCGGTAGACGCGGACTCACTCAGGTGAGGGGTCTGTCTCCGCGAGCGCATCTCTGACAACTTGACCTCGCCGAGAGATACCCCTCATCCGGCGCTTCGCGCCAGCTTCTCCCGCAAGGGGAGAAGGGGTAGCGCCTACGCGGCTAGACTATTTGCCCACCACCCTCGCCGCTTCGAGCAGCCGCTCGCTCGCGCTTGCCGTCGCCAGCACTGTTCCGTCTTCCGCCATCAGCTTTGCCTCGACGAACGCAATCGTCTTGCCGAGCTGCGTCACCTTGGCCTCACCGATGATCGGTCCGGGCTTTGCGGGCGCCAGGAAATTCACGGTCATGCTGATGGTGGTGGTGTAGAGCCGGCCTTCGCTCATCACCAGCACGGCGGGGCCCATCGTGTCGTCGAGCATGGCCGAGAGCATGCCGCCCTGGATGAAGCCGGCCGGATTGCAGAACTCCGGCTTGCCGTCAAACGCGAGCTTGATCCAGCCTTCCCCGGGACGGGCATCGAGCAGACGCCACCCCAATAGCTCGGCACAAGGCGGCCTGGGAAAGTTGTCGAGCGCGGTCTTGACCATGCGAGCCTCCGTTGCCGATCACAGCTAACGCAGGGCTGCTGCCAGCATGTTGTCAGCAGGATGGGCTGCTAGGGGTCCAATCCATGCGCAATCACCTTACGCATGACGTTGGGCAATGCTTCGTCGGGGAGCGTGGCGATCGGCACCCAGCGCATGCCTGCCGGTGCCCGCGTGCGCGCTTCCACCTTGGCCGTGTAGACCACCAGTTCCAGCGGGAAATGCGTGAAGACGTGGGTGACCACGCCGACCTTGCGTTGCCAGCGCGACAGCCCCTTCAGCTCGGGCGCCTGCTGTTTTGCCTTGGCATCGTCCTGCTCGGCCAGCCAATCCGATCCCGGTACCTCGGTCATGCCGCCGAGCAGACCCTTTTCGGGACGGCTGCGGACGAGAAGCTCGTCGCCGCGCGTGACAACGAAAGCGGCGCCGCGCCGTAGCGCGCCGCTCTTCTTCGGCGCCTTGCGCGGAAACGTATCCTGCGTTCCCAGCGTGCGCGCCGTGCAGTCCTCGTTGAGTGGGCATAGCGAGCAGGCTGGCTTTTTCGGCGTGCAGATCGAGGCACCCAGATCCATCAGCGCCTGCGCGCTATCACCGGCGCGGGAGTCGGCGAGCAGCGTCGCAGCCAAGTGCTGGATCCGCGGTTTGGCCTGCGGAAGTTCTTCTTCAACAGCAAAGAGCCGCGAGACCACGCGCTCGATATTGCCGTCGACCGGCATGGTGCGGCGGTCGAACGCGATCGCCGCGATCGCTGCCGCTGTATAGGGCCCGATGCCCGGCAGCGCGCGCAGGCCCAGTTCGGTGTCGGGAAAGGTGCCGCCATGCTCGCGCATCACCGCGACCGCGCAGGCATGGAGATTACGGGCGCGAGAATAATAGCCGAGCCCGGCCCACATCCGCAGCACGTCGTCCTGCGAGGCCCGTCCGAGCGCGGTGACATCAGGCCAGCGCGCGACGAATTTTTCGAAATAGGGCCCGACCGCCTTCACCGTGGTCTGCTGCAGCATGATCTCGGACAGCCAGACGCGGTAAGGGTCAGATGCCTCGCCGGGCGCAGCGCGCCAGGGTAAGCGGCGGCGGTGGCGGTCGTACCAATCGAGCAGCGCGAGCGGGCGCGACGAGGTCTGCGGCGGAACTGGTTCCGATTTCGCCCTGAGGGCGGATTTGGGGCTCATGTTCGCACTGTAACGGCAATGCACCGATCTCTCCACGTCGTGCCCACGCTGGTCGCGGGCGTCCACGTTTTTCTTCGCGGCGAAGAGCCTGTGGCCGACGCGCCGGAGTGCTATAAGGTCCCATGTCCAAGCTTCGCCCCATCAAACCCGGTCCTATCAGCGCCAAGCCGCTGTCGCTCCTGCTCAACGACGTCTTCGCCGAGGCCTATGCCAAGCAGGGTTTTGCCGCGCGCGAGCTGGTGACGCGGTGGGCGCAGATTGCCGGACCGGAGATCGCGGCCCATGCCGAGCCGCTCAAGATGCAATGGCCGCGGCCGGTCGAGGGTCAGCCGCAGGAGCCGGCCACGCTGGTGCTGCGGGTCGAGGGGCCGATGGCGCTGGAGATCCAGCACTCCGCCGATGTGATCCTGCAGCGGGTCAACCGCTTCTTCGGCTGGAGCGCGGTCGGCAAGCTGGCCTTCCGCCAGGCTCCACTGTCGCGCGCCCGGCGGCCAACCCGGCCCGCCCCGCCGGACGCCAAATCGGTGGCCGAGGTGGCTGAGCGCCTGGGCGACATCGAAGATGAACAATTGAAGTCGGCGCTGGCGCGCCTGGGGGCCGCTATCAAGCGAAATTGAGCCTTATTCGGCGGCCAAACTGGACCTGTCCTTGCCGCTCGCCATTGCCTCAAACGACGTTTCAAGCTAGCGACAGGCCGTCTGAATGGGAATTTCGGGCGAGACCACGCCAATCCGGGAGCCGACCTTGATCATCACCCGCCGCGCCTTCACCTCGATGCTGTCGCTGACCGGGCTTGCCGCGCTCGCCGGGTTCTCGCCGCTGCGGTTCATCTCGGAAGCTATCGCGCAGGCCGCTGGCGACGTCGCCAAGCCGGTGTCACTGCCCGACATGGCGCTGGGCCCGAAGGACGCCGCGGTCACCATCACCGAATACGCCTCGATGACCTGCCCGCATTGCGCGGCTTTCAATGAGCAGGTGTTTCCCAAGATCAAGTCGGAATACATCGACACCGGCAAGGTCCGTTACATCTTCCGCGAGTTCCCGCTCGACATCAAAGCCGCCGCCGGCTCGATGCTGTCACGCTGCATCGCCAATGGCGACGCACCGAAATACTTTGCGGTCACTGACATGCTGTTCCGCCAGCAGAACGACTGGGTGGCGAAGAACACCACGGAGACCCTGACGCGGATCGGCAAGCAAGCCGGCCTCACCCAGCAGCAGGTCGAGGCCTGTCTGAAGGACCAGGCGCTGCTCGACAAGATCGCCGCCGACCAGAAATATGCCAGCGACGTTCTGAAGGTCGATTCGACGCCGACGTTCTTCATCAACGGCGAGAAGATCAAGGGCGAGACCTCGTTCGAGGAATTCGCCAAGAAGATCAATCCGCTGCTGAAGAGCTGATTCGCACGGCACAATCCCTGATTCGCATCTCGATAGCCGTATCTTTCCCGGCATAAATCCCTTGGAAAAGCGGCTTTCGCCGGTTGCCCTCGCAGCGCACCGCGGCCATTGTCCAGCCGCATGAGGCGCCTCGCGCGACTCGCCCGGATAGCGACATTGCCTTCCATGGTATTGTCCCGGCAGGGGGATTCGCGCCTGCCAACAGAGATGCGTGCTTATGAAAATCACCCGCCTGCGCCTTCACGGCTTCAAGTCCTTTGTTGAGGCCACCGACTTCGTCATCGAGCCCGGCCTGACCGGCGTGGTCGGCCCCAACGGCTGCGGCAAGTCGAATCTCGTCGAGGCGCTGCGCTGGGCGATGGGCGAGACCTCCTACAAGTCGTTGCGCGCCGCCGACATGGACGCGGTGATCTTCGCCGGCTCCGGCAATCGTCCCGCGCGCAACCACGCCGAAGTGACGATGACGATCGACAATTCCGATCGCACCGCGCCGGCGGCGATGAACGACAGCCAGCTTCTGGAAATTTCCCGCCGTATCGAGCGCGAGGCAGGTTCGGTCTACCGCATCAACGGCCGCGACGTGCGCGCCCGCGACGTGCAGATTCTGTTCGCCGACGCCGCCACCGGCGCGCGCTCGCCAGCCCTGGTCCACCAGGGCAAGATCGGCGAGATCATTCAGGCCAAGCCCGAGCAACGCCGCCGCGTGCTGGAAGACGCCGCCGGCGTCGCCGGCCTGCACGCCCGCCGCCACGAAGCCGAGCTGCGGCTCAAGGCGGCCGAAACCAACCTCACCCGCGTCGAGGACGTGATCGGCCAGCTGGCGGGGCAAATGGAAGGCCTGAAGAAGCAGGCCCGCCAGGCCGTGCGCTATCGCGAAGTTGCGGCCAAGGTCCGCAAGGCCGAAGCAACCCTGTTCCACCTGCGCTGGATCGGCGCCCATGCCGACGTCAACGAATCCGGCCACACCCACGATCTCGCGGTCCGCGAGATGGCCGAGCGGACCCAGCACCAGGCCGAGGCCGCCCGCATCCAGGCGATCCGCGCCGCCGAAATGCCGGCGCTGCGCGATGCGGAAGCGCGCGCGGCAGCCGGGCTGCAGCGCCTCACCAACGCCCGCGAGCTGCTCGATCGCGAGGAAGAGCGCGCCAAGGAGCGCGTCGCGGAGCTCGAGCGGCGCCTCGCACAGTTCGAAGGCGATATCTCGCGTGCCCAGCAGCAGACCATGGACGCCGACGTCGCGCTGCAGCGCCTCGACGCCGAAGATGCCGAGCTGAAGGAAGAGATCAAGTCGCGCGTCGAGAAGCGCTCCGGCGTCGACGAGCGTGTCGCCGAAGCCGAGGCGGTGTTGACCGAAACCGAGCAGCAGTTCGCCGAGCTCACCACCGCGCTCGCCGACCTCACCGCCAAGCGCAATCAGCTCGAAGCCAACGTTCGCACCCACCGCGACAAGCTCGCCCGGCTCGATCAGGAGATTTCGAACGTCGCGGCGGAAGAGCAGAAGCTCACCGAGGCGACCGGCGGCTTCGGCGATCTCGACGAGCTGACCGCGACCGTCGAGAACGCCGAGCAGACGCTGGCGGCCTCGGAAGCCGCGGCTCAGGCCAGCGAAGCCGCGCATGTCGCCGCGCGGCAGACGCTGGAATCCTCGCGCTCGCCGCTCGTCGAAGCCGACAAGCGCGTGCAGCGGCTCGATACCGAGGCGCGCACGATCTCCAAGATCCTCAACGGCGAGACCAAGAATCTGTGGCCGCCGATCATCGACGGCATCACCGTCGACAAGGGATTCGAAAAGGCGATCGGCGCAGCCCTCGGCGACGATCTCGACGCCCCGGTCGATCCGTCCGCGCCGATGCGCTGGACCAATGCCGGCGTCACCGACGGCGATCCGGAACTGCCCGAAGGCGTCGTGCCGCTCGCCAGCCACGTGCAAGCCCCGGCCGAGCTGACCCGCCGCCTGGCGCAGATCGGCGTGGTGCCGCGCGAGCGCGGCGCCGAACTGGTCTCGCAGCTCAAGACCGGCCAGCGGCTGGTCTCGCCCGAAGGCGACGTCTGGCGCTGGGATGGCTTTGTCGCAGCCGCCCACGCGCCGACCGGCGCAGCACGGCGGCTCGCCGAGCGCGCCCGCCTCATCGACATCGAGAACGAACTGGAGCAGGCCCGCATCGACGCGCAGATCAAGCGTCAGGCGCTGGAGAACGCCGAGGCCGAGCTGCAGATGGCCGCCAGCACCGAAGGTGCGAGCCGCGAAGCCTGGCGCGCCGCACAGCGCGAGCTCAACGTCGCGCGCGAGCGCCATGCCACGGTCGAGCGCGAGATCAGCCGCCACGCCGCGCGCAAGGCGACGCTGTCGGAAGCGCACAGCCGTCTGGCCGCCGACCGTGCCGAGGCCGAAGCCGCCTACGAATACGCCGAAGCCGGGATCTCCGAGCTGCCGTCGAGCGAGGACACCGAAACCCGTCTCGCCGCCGTCCGCAGCGACATCGAAGGCCATCGCCGCATGGCCGCCCAGGTCCGCGCCGAGGCACAGGCGTTGGCGCGCGAAGCCGAGCTGGCCGACCGCCGCGTGCAGGCGATCCTCGCCGAACGCACCGAGTGGCAGAACCGAAAGGAGAGCGCGACCTCCCACATCGACACCATCCAGGCGCGCATCGCCGAAGTCTCGATCGAGCGCAGCGATCTCGAGAACGCGCCGGCCGTGTTCGCGGAGAAGCGTAGCGCGGTGATCACCGAGATCGAATATGCCGAAAACGACCGCCGCATGGCCGCCGATGCGCTCGCCAGCGCGGAAACCGCGATGGCCGAAACCGATCGCGTCGCGAAGCTGACGCTCGAGGCACTCTCAAGCTCCCGCGAGGCCACCGCCCGCGCCGAGGAGCGCATGGAAGGTGCGCGTCGCCGGCTCGAGGACATCGAGCGCGAAATCCGCGACATGCTGGAAGTCGAACCGCAGGCCGTTGCCGGCCTCGCCGAGATCGAACCCGGCACGGAGTTGCCGCCGCTGCACGACATCGAGGAAGACCTCGAAAAAATGCGCCGCGATCGCGAGCGCCTGGGTGCGGTCAATTTGCGCGCCGAGGAAGAGCTGCGCGAGGTCGAGACCCAGCACAACGGTCTGGTCACCGAGCGCGACGATCTCGTCGAGGCCATCAAGCGGCTGCGCCAGGGTATCCAGAGCCTCAACAAGGAGGCGCGCGAGCGGCTGCTGACGTCGTTCGAGGTCGTCAACAACCACTTCAAGCGCCTGTTCGTCGAGCTGTTCGGTGGCGGCGAAGCCGCGCTGCATTTGATCGAGAGCGATGATCCTCTCGAAGCGGGCCTCGAAATCATCGCCAAGCCGCCGGGCAAGAAGCCACAGACGCTGTCGCTGCTCTCCGGCGGTGAGCAGGCGCTGACCGCGATGGCGCTGATCTTCGCGGTGTTCCTCACCAACCCTTCGCCGATCTGCGTGCTGGACGAAGTCGACGCGCCGCTCGACGACCACAACGTCGAGCGCTATTGCAACCTGTTGCACGAGATGACCGCCTCGACCGACACGCGCTTCATCATCATCACGCACAACCCGATCACGATGGCGCGGATGAACCGCCTGTTCGGCGTCACCATGGCCGAACGCGGCGTCTCGCAGCTGGTGTCGGTGAACCTGCAAGAGGCGGTGGACATTCTCGACCAGAACGTGGCGTGATTTTTTGGCCGTCATTCCGGGGCGATGCGCAGCATCGAACCCGGAATCTCGCGTCACCATTTCAAGATTCCGGATTCGCGCTACGCGCGCCCCGGAATGACGGCGAATTAAGATGATCTCGCCCACGCTTCCCGCTGAGCTAAAGGCCGCCCTCGACGGCAAGCTCCAGGGGTTCTCGCGCACCGACGCAGCGCAGCGATCGCAGAGAATCTCGACCACCTACCGCACAGGCGGCGGCTCCGGCACGATCAAGTCGGATGCCGACGCGCTCGCCTATGCGCTCGCGCGCATGCCGGCGACCTACGCGGCGGTGGCGGCCAGTCTGAATGCGCTGACCGAGATCGTAACTGACCTCGCTCCGGAAACGCTGCTCGACGTCGGCGCAGGTCCGGGCACCGCGAGCTGGGCCGCGGCGGAGGCGTTCTCCTCGCTGCAGGATTTCACCCTGCTCGACGTCAACGCCACGCTCAGCCGTCTCGCGCTCGAACTGGCGCGCGACAGCACGCGTCTGGCGGATTGCCGCTATCTGCCGGGCGATGCCGGCGCGAACCTCGCCGAGGTCTCGCCAGCCGATCTCCTGGTCGCGAGTTATGTCATTGGCGAGCTCAGTGAGCGCGATCAACGCAAGCTCGCGGAAACGATGTGGGCGAAAGCGCGCCGCGCGCTGGTCGTGATCGAGCCTGGCACGCCCGCCGGCTACGCCCGCATCCTCGCTTTGCGCCAGCAACTGATCGCGGCGGGCGCCTATGTCGCCGCACCCTGCCCGCACGAAAAGCCGTGTCCGCTGACGGCGCCCGACTGGTGCCATTTCTCACAGCGCCTGCCGCGCTCGCAGGCTCACCGCCAGATCAAGGGCGCCGAGGTGCCGTTCGAGGACGAGCGATTCATCTATGTGGCGCTGACCCGCACGCCGCCCGCAGCCCGCGCCGCGCGCGTGCTGGCGCCGCCGGATGTCGGCAAGGCCGAGATCGCTGCAAAGCTCTGCACGGAGGACGGTGTCGAACTCGCCAAGGTCCCCCGGCGGGACAAGGCCGCCTATGCGGACGCAAGGCGGTGGCGCTGGGGTGATGCCGCCATGTCCGAAAGTTAACCTCCTCCGGCTCTTTCACCTTGAACTCGGATGGTCCCTCATCCGACCAAATCCTACCTTCCCTCTGCGCCGGGGCTCTCGCTCCGCGCCAATTTGGTCTACCCTAGCGCTCGCCTTCTTCCCCCTTCAGGAGTTCTCCATGTCGACCGGCTGGATCGTCCTCGGCGTTATCGTCGTCCTCGTGTTCTTTGCCTTCGCCGCCTACAACCGGCTGGTGGCGCTGGGCCAGCGCGTCGGCCAGGCCTTTGCCGACATCGACGTGCAGCTCAAGCAGCGTCACGATCTGATCCCGAACCTGGTCGAGACGGTGAAGGGCTATGCCTCGCATGAGCGCGGCACGCTCGACGACGTCATCAAGGCGCGCAATTCGGCGATGTCGGCGCAGGGACCGGCGCAGGTGTCCGCGGCCGAGAACCAGCTCTCGGGCGCGCTCGGCCGGCTGATCGCGCTGTCGGAGGCCTATCCCGACCTCAAGGCCAACGCCAATTTCCAGCAGCTCGCCAGCGAGCTGTCCGACCTCGAGAACAAGATCGCGGCCAGCCGCCGCTTCTTCAACAGCGCGGTCCAGGAATACAACACCGGCATCCAGCAGATGCCCGCCGCTCTGTTCGCCGGCATGTTCGGCTTCACCAAAAAGGACTTCTTCGATCTTGGTGCCAGCCGCTCCGAGGTCGAAGCCACGCCGCAGGTGAAGTTCTGATTGCCTGACATGTCCATCGTTTTTCTTCGTCATTCCGGGGCGTCGCAAGGCGACGAACCATGGTGCGCGCTTGCGCACCAGGGAATCTCGAGGTTCCGGGTTCACGCCTTCGGCGCGCCCCGGAACGACGGACATTGAGGAAGGCGCGTCATGGCCGCGTATGGTCTCTACACGCACATCGCCTCGAACAAGTTTCGTTCGATGCTGCTGCTCGCCGGCCTGTTCGCGCTGGTCTATGTGCTGGTCTATGCCGGCGCGCTGATCGCTGAAGTCGTCATCAATGGCGACGAGACCGTCGTCTATTATCTGAGCCGTGCCTTCTATGACCTGAAAGTGGCCGCTCCGGTTGCGACCGTCGTGGCAGCGGCCTGGATCGTGATCGCCTATTTCTTCCACCAGTCGATGATCGATGCGGTGACCGGCGGCCACGACGTCACCCGGCAGGAAGAGCCGCGGCTCTATAATCTGCTCGAAAATCTCTGCATCTCGCGCGGCATCACGATGCCGAAGCTGAAGATCATGGAGAGCCCGGCGCTGAACGCGTTCGCGACCGGCCTCAACCCGCGGCAATATTCGATCACCGTCACCACCGGTCTCCTCAATGCGTTGGACGACAAGGAGATCGAGGCGGTGCTGGGTCACGAGCTGACCCATATCAAGAACGGCGACGTGCAGCTCATGGTGGTCGCTGTCATCATCGCGGGCGTGGTCGGGTTCTTCGGCGAATTGTTCTTCCGCCTGTTCACGAATTTCAGCTGGAGCTCCGGCTCCGGCGGCTCGTGGTCGTCGGGCTCCTCCTCGTCCTCACGATCGTCCTCGTCGTCGAGCGACAGCAAGAGTTCGGGCGGCGGCGCGGTGATCGTGATCATCATCGCGGTCGTGCTGATCGTGGTGGCCTGGCTGTTGTCGCAGGTGGTGAAGCTCGCGCTATCGCGCTCGCGGGAATATCTCGCGGACGCGGGCTCCGTTGAGCTGACGAAAAACCCGGACGCCATGATCTCGGCCCTGCGCAAGATCGAGAACCGCGGCGAGCTGCCGGGCGCAACCTCGGCGGTGATGGAGCTCTGCGTCGACAATCCGCGCGAGGGCTTCGCCGATTTATTCGCGACCCACCCCTCGGTGCAGTCCCGGGTGGACGCGCTGGTCAAGTTCGCCGGCGGCCGTGATCCTGGCCCGCTGCCGCCTCCCGCCTACGAGGGCGAGGAGCCAGACACGCAAGCCGACCGCCAGAACACCCCACCGCCGCTGCGCCAGGGTCCCTGGAACGACGCAGGCGGCACGGCCAGTCCGCCGCCCGTGCCCGCACCCGGAACCGCCAGCAGCAACCCAATAGGCAATCGGGTAAGCAATCCCTTGGGAAATCCTATGGGTCCTTGGGGCCGCCATTGAGCGCGATTTGACGCCATGCGCGGAAGGATTGATCGCGATTGGGAAAAACCTCGGGAATTGCCGTAACTGGGGCCTGCGGAATTGAATTCTCCCTTGTTTCTGCCATGTTCGCGCCCAACAGCAGACTTGGGACATCTTTGCGACATCGATTTGGGGCCCGTCCGATTGCGACCTCGCGATCGGGGGCGCGCGTTAGGGGACAGCAATGGCAAAGCCGGCAGTGGTTGTGGTGGGCGCGGACAAGGGCGGGGTCGGCAAGACCACGGTATCGCGCACCCTGCTCGATTATTTTTCCGCCAACAACGTGCCGACGCGCGCCTTCGACACAGAGTCACCGCGCGGAACCCTGAAGCGCTTCCACCCCGACATCACCGAGATCGTCGACATGACGACGACGTCGGATCAGATGAAGATCTTCGATACGCTCAACGCCACGAGCCCGTCGGTCACCGTGATCGACGTCCGCGCCGGCCTGCTCTCGCCGGCGCTCGCCTCCTTGCGCGACATCGGTTTCCTCGATGCCGCCAAGGCCGGCCAGATCACCTTTGCCGTGTTCCACATCCTCGGACCCTCGATCGCCTCTCTGGACGAAATCGCCGAGACCGCGGGCTTCATGACCGGCGCCAAATACTTCCTGGTGAAGAACTTCATCAACGACACCCAGTTCTTCCAGTGGGACCAGGCGACCTATAATTCCTACTTCCACCGCATCAAGGATGCGACCGAGCTAACCATCCCCAAGCTCAACGAAATGGCCTATGAGCAGGTCGAGGTGTCTTCCGTTCCGTTCCTGAAATTCGTCGCCAACAAGGGTATCAACGACGAGGCCGCGAACTATTCGTTCGTGCTGCGCGGCTATGTCCGGCATTGGCTGGCGAACGTCTGGAGCGAATTCGACCGGATCCGGCTGACCGACATTGTCGGCTCCAAGCCCACGACCCGCAACAGCGAAAAATAGTTGCGCAAGCCGGGCGGATACGGCTGGATTGGTCGCCGAGTTCGACTGATATAGCTATCGATGCCCGCGACGCCCCTCTACATCATTTGCTCGCCCCGCCCGCAGGTCGGCAAGACCCTGCTGGCGCGGCTTTTGAGCGAATTTTTGCTGCTCAAGAACGGCAACGTCGTGGCCTTCGACGTCAACCTGAAGGAGCCGTCGCTGCTCGACTATCTGCCAACGATCACGGAGACCGCCGACGTGATCGACACCTACGGCAAGATGCAGCTGATGGATCGCGTCATCGTCGATGACGGGGTTGCCAAGGTGATCGACCTCGGCTTCCACGCCTTTGACGAGTTCTTCAAGATGACCGAGGAGATCGGCCTGTTGAAAGAGGCGGCGCGCCGCCACGTCGCGCCGATGATCCTGTTCGTCGCCGACACCGACCGCGTCTCGGCCCGCGCCCACGAGATGCTGCGCGAACAGATCCCGCGGATTAACCTGATCACGGTGGACAACGAGCACATCATACGCGGCGAGCTGCCGGCGGCGATGGCTGCCGGACGGGTATTCCGCCTGCCTGCGCTGCCCGGCTTTCTCAAGACCTATATCGGCCGGCTGAACTTCTCCTTCACCGGCTATCTGCGCCAGGAGAAGGATGCCTCGACCGAGCTGCACCAGTGGACCCGGCGGAACTATCTCGCCTTCCGCGAGCTGGAGCTCAGCCTGATCCTGCAACGGTCCTAGGCGATAATTTACCCGGGCGATACTCCTCGGCGTCCTGGCTCAGTGCCCCTCGAACGTCATCAGCGTGCGCACCGGCACGTCCATCGCGCGCAGCTTGGCGGCGCCGCCGAGGTCCGGCAGGTCGATGATGAAGCAGGCGGCGACCACATTGGCGCCGATCTGACGCAGCAGCTTCACCGCGCCTTCCGCGGTGCCGCCGGTGGCGATGAGGTCGTCGACCAGGATCACGCGTTCGCCGGGCTGGATCGCGTCGACATGCATCTCCATCTCGTCGATGCCGTATTCGAGGGAGTAAGCGATCCGCACGGTGGTGTGCGGCAGCTTGCCTTTTTTCCGGATCGGCACGAAGCCGGCCGAAACCTGGTGCGCCACGGCGCCGCCTATGATGAAGCCGCGCGCTTCCATGCCGGCGACCTTGTCGATCTTGTTGCCAGCCCAGGGATTGACGAGTTCGTCGACCGCGCGGCGGAACGCACGCGCATCCGCGAGCAGCGTGGTGATGTCGCGGAACAAGATCCCGGGTTTCGGGTAGTCCGGGATGGTGCGGACGCTCGCCTTCAGATCGTGGTCAAAAGTCATGGTGCCTCTCAATCAGCGCGCGCATCCAGGCGGAACGCGTTCTCGACAATTCGTAAGCCCACCTCGCCGCTCAGCGACATCAGCGATTCCGGATGGAATTGCACGCCGGCGACCGGCAGGGTCTTGTGCTCGAGCGCCATGGCGACGCCGTCCTCGGTGCTGGCGGTGACGGATAGCACCTCCGGCATGCTGTCACGCTCGACATAAAGCGAGTGATAGCGGCCGATCACGATCTCGTTCGGCAGATTGCGCATCAGCCGCCCGCCGCGCACCTGCACCCGCGAGGGCCGGCCGTGGGCGGGATGCGTGAGCTGCCCGAGCTCGCCGCCGAAATACTCGCCGATCGCCTGGACGCCGAGGCAGACCCCGAACACCGGCAGCTTGTTCTCCAGCGCTGCGTCGATGGTCTTCTTGATCCCGAAATCCTCGGGCCTACCGGGGCCGGGCGACAGCACGAGCAAATCCCACCGCTTCTGCTTGAGCATGTCGAGCGCATGCACATGGCGGACCACGGTGACGTCGGCGCCGACCTGGCGGAAGTAATCGGCCAGCATATGCACAAAGCTGTCGTCATGGTCGATCAGCAGTACCCGCTTGCCGCTTCCGGTGGCATCGGGCGCGAAGGCCGACAGCGGCTTCGGCGGATCGCCGCGCAGCGCCTGGAACAGGGCCGCGGCCTTGACCTGGCATTCGCGGTCCTCGGCGGCGGGATCGGAGTCGAACAAACAGGTGGCACCGACACGCACTTCCGCGAGGCCTTCCTTCATCCGGATGGTGCGGATGGTGAGGCCGGTGTTGATGCTGCCGTCGAAATTCACCGCCCCGATCGCGCCGGCATACCAGCGGCGCGGCGAGCGCTCGTGATCCTCGACGAACTGCATCGCCCAGAGCTTTGGCGCGCCGGTGACGGTGACGGCCCAGGCATGGGTGAGGAACGCATCGAGCGCATCGAAGCCGGGACGCAGCATGCCTTCGACATGGTCGACCGTGTGGAAGAGTTTTGAATAGGTCTCGATCTGCCGGCGTGCCAGCACCTTGATCGTGCCGGGGACGCAGACGCGCGCCTTGTCGTTGCGGTCGACGTCGGTGCACATGTTGAGCTCGAACTCGTCCTTCTCGGAGTTCAGGAGCTGGCGGATCTGCTCGGCATCGCCGATCGCATCGGTACCGCGCGCGATCGTCCCCGAGATCGGGCAGGTCTCGACCCGGCGTCCGTCCGAGCGCACGAACATTTCCGGTGAGGCCGAGACGAGAAATTCGCCCTCGCCGAGATTCATCAGCGCGCCGTAAGGCGACGGGTTGATGACGCAGAGCCGCTGGAACACTTCTGCCGGCGAGCGGTCGCAGGGCTCGGCAAAGAGTTGCCCCGGCACCGCCTCGAACAGATCGCCACGTGCAAAGGCAGCGCGCGCGGTCTCGACCGTAGCCTGATATTCGCCGGGCGCGTGATCGGCAAAACCCTGGCGCGGTGTCTTGAGGTAGGGGCTCTCGGCGGTCTCGTGGGGCAGGCCCGCGGTGGACTTGCCCTTCCACGCGAAATCGTAAGTGAGCACGACGCCGCGGCCGGTGGCGCGGTCATAGGCGAGCAGCCGGTCGGGGACGTAGAGCACGATGTCGCGTTGGTCGGCCTCGCGTGCGCGCTTCTGCACGAGGTCCTCGATCTGGAACACGAGGTCGTAGGCAAAGGCGCCGAACAGACCCAGCACCCCGTCGTCATTGGCGGAGAAAGCGGCGACGAGATCGCGCACCAGCGACATCACGCTGGCGCGCCGCGTGCGCTGATCTTCGTCGATCGGGGCTTCGCCGCGGATGATATGACCGGCAAGGCGCGTGGGCGTCTTCTCGGAGATCACGACGCAGGGTTCGCGCAAGACGTCGGCGAGGAAGGCGATCAGGACCTCCCCGCGCGCGTTCAGCGCTTCCAGCTTGAAATTGACGCCAGTGGTCTCGAGCTTGAGCGGCGGATCGGAGAAGCCGAGGTCAAAGCTTTCGTAGCGGCCGGGCACGGTCGTACCCGAGGACAGCACCACGCCGCGGCGGCGGTCGAGCAGGTTGACGAGATCGTCGAGCCGGTTGGCGCCGCCGGAAAACTGTTCCGCCACGCGCGTGATCGCAAGCCCCGCGCGGGTCACATAGTCGCTTCGAGCCGGAAGGGCAAAGACGGTCCTGTTCATGGGGTCCTCTTACGAAACTTGTCGAGGGAACGCCACACAGGACAAACGATCAGGCCGCCGCACTGCGTGGGCGACCTCAGACGATTTTGGGAGAATAAATCGCACCGGCCACCTCTCAGGAGGTGCGCCACCAAAGACGGGATGGGCGGACGGCGGTGCTCATGGACGGATACTCATCATGGCGCGGGGACGGCGTCAAGGGTAGGCCCCTGCGCCGTAGCCCGGCAGTGATGTCAATCTCCACCGTCGTCCGGGCGAAGGCCGGGACCCATAGCCACAAAATTGAGTTTGGCGAAGACTCGCAGTGGCAGCTCGCCCCGACCACAAAGTGTTGTGGTTATGGGTCCCGGCCTTCGCCGGGACGACACCGAAATTGTAGCGCGATTGGCGCCCAACCTACCCCAGATGCTTGCGGAAAAACTCCGTCGCCCGGCCCCAGGCCAGCTCGGCGGCTTCGCGGTCGTGCACGGCCTGGCGCTGCTCGTTGACGAAGGCGTGCTCGGCGTCATAGCGGAACAGCTCCAGCGACTTGCCGGCGGCCTTCATGGCCTTTTCGAAGCCATTGACCAGTTCCGGCGTGCACCAATCGTCCTTGTTGGCGAAATGGGCCTGGAGCGGGATCTTGACGTCGGCGGGCTTGGCCGCCTGCTCTGGCGGGATGCCGTAGAACACCACGCCGGCGGCGAGCTCCGGCACATGCACCGCGCCGATGATGGTGACGGCGCCGCCGAGGCAGAAGCCGGTCAGGCCCACCTTGGCGCCGTTGCGCGACAGATATTGCGTGGCGCCGCGCACCGTCTGCGTGGTGGCGTCCATGAAATCGAGCGAGTTCATCTCTTTGCCGGCCGCGTCCGTGTCGTGATACGGCACCACCTTGCCCCTGTAGAGATCGGGCGCGAGCGCATCGAACCCGGCCAGCGCGAAGCGGTCGCACAGGCCCTTGATCTGGTCCGACAGGCCCCACCATTCTTGGATGACCACCACGCCCGGCGCGTTGCCGCGCGCGGCATTGGCGAGATAGCCCGATGCGTCCTTGCCGTCCGGGCGCTTGAAGGTGATGGCGGTTCCCATGATGTCCTCCGACGAGTTTTTGGGGAGCGGTTGGCGGCATTTTGGCGTTTGAGCGGGCGATAGGCAATCGCGCCTGACAACACACTCTCGTGCCCAACAAAAAAGCCCCCTTGCGGGGGCCTCTTCATTCTCGCCTCGGGCCGCTCAGTGCGAGTCGGCCCAGACCTTCTTCTTGGTAAAGTACATCAGGCCGGCGAAGATGATCAGGAAGATGAACACCTGGAAACCGAGGCGCTTGCGCGCTTCCATGTGCGGTTCGGCGGTCCACATCAGGAACGTGGTGACGTCCTTAGCGTATTGCGCGACCGTGGTCGGCGAGCCGTCGTCATAGGTCACCTGGCCGTCGCTGAGCGGCTTCGGCATCTTGATGGCGTGGCCCGGGAAGTACTTGTTGTAGTAGGACCCCTCCGGGATCGTCACACCCTCGGGCGCCTTGTCCTCAAACCCCTGGAGCACCGCCAAGACGTAGTCCGGGCCCTGCTCCTGATATTGGGTGAAGAAGTCGACAATGAACCAGGGGAAGCCGCGGCCGTAGGAGCGCGCCTTGGTGATCAGCGACAGATCCGGCGGCGCCGCGCCACCATTCGCCGCACGCGCGGCCTGCTCGTTCGGGAATGGCGAGGGGAAATAATCCGCCGGCCGGCCCGGGCGCTCGAACATATCGCCGGCGTCGTTCGGACCGTCCTTGACCTTGTAGTCGGAGGCGAAGGCTGCAGCCTGCGCGACCGAATAGCCGGGACCGCCGGCTTCCGCGAGGTTGCGGAAGGCGACGTAGGACAGGCCGTGGCAGTTGGCACAGACTTCCTTGTAGACCTTCAGGCCGCGCTGCAATGAGCCGCGGTCGTACTTGCCGAACGGACCGGCGAACGACCATTTGTTGCCCGGCGGCTTGTCGCTGCCTTCGGAGGCACGCGCGCGATCGGCTGAGCCCGCAAACAACGCGCCCGCCAGCGCAAGCACGATCGCGCTCGACACCATCGGCGTCGACCTGCTCCCGGTTTTGGCCAGGACGGCATCCGAGATCGAGTTCGGCACCGGACGCGGCTTCTCGATGCGCGAGAGCAGCGGCAGCACGATCAGGAAGTAGGCGAAGTAGCAGAACGTCAGGACCCGGCCGGCGATCACATAGATGCCTTCCGGCGGCTGCGCGCCGAGATAGCCGAGCAGGATGCAGACCGCGACGAAGATCCAGAAGAACTGCTTGGCCAGCGGACGGTACTTCGACGATTTGGTCTTGGCAGCATCAAGCCAGGGCAGGAAGCACAGGATGATGATCGCCGAGAACATCCCGATCACGCCCGCGAGCTTGTTCGGGATCGAGCGCAGGATCGCGTAGAAGGGCAGGTAATACCATTCCGGCACGATGTGCGGCGGCGTCACGCCCGGGTTCGCCGGAATGTAGTTGTCGGCGTCACCGAGATAGTTCGGCATGTAGAAGATGAACCAGGCGTAGAGCAGCATGAAGCAGGACACGCCAAACATGTCCTTGATGGTCGCATGCGGCGTGAACGGAACCGTGTCCTTCTCCGTCTTGGGCTCGACGCCATCAGGGTTGTTCTGGCCGGAGACATGCAGCGCCCAGACGTGGAGCACGACGACGCCCGCGATCAGGAACGGCAATAGATAGTGCAGCGAGAAGAAGCGGTTCAGCGTCGGGTTGCCGACCGAATAGCCGCCCCACAAGAGCGTCACGATGCTCTCGCCGACATAGGGGATGGCCGAGAACAGATTGGTGATGACGGTTGCGCCCCAGAAGCTCATCTGGCCCCAGGGCAGCACGTAGCCCATGAAGCCGGTCGCCATCATCAGAAGGTAGATGATGACGCCGAGGATCCAGAGCACCTCGCGCGGCTCCTTGTAGGAGCCGTAATAAAGGCCACGCAGCATGTGGACGTAGACGGCGACGAAGAACATCGAGGCGCCGACGGCATGCATGTTGCGCAGCAGCCAGCCGTAATTGACGTCACGGACGAGCAGCTCGACCGACTTGAAGGCGAGGTCGGCATGCGGCGTGTAGTGCATCGCCAGGATCACGCCGGTCAGGATCTGGATCCCCAGCATGAAGGAGAGGATGGCGCCGAAGGTCCACCAATAGTTCAGGTTGCGCGGGGTGGGATAGACCACGAAGGAGGAGTGCATGAGGCCGAGGATCGGCAGACGCCGCTCGATCCATTGCAGGGCCGGATTGCTCGGCTGGTAGTCGGATGGTCCGCTCATGATGCGATCCTGAGGAAATAGTACGACGAGACGGCGCGAAGCTTCGGACGAGGGCCCGAAGCTCAGCCGATCTGGATTTTGGTGTCGGAAACGAACTGGTACGGCGGCACCGGCAGGTTGGCGGGCGCGGGCCCCTGGCGGATACGGCCGGACGAATCGTACTGCGAACCATGGCAGGGGCAGAAGAACCCGTCGTAATTGCCTTCATGGGCGATCGGGATGCAGCCGAGATGGGTGCAGATGCCGATCACGACCAGCCACTGGTCATGGCCGGACTTGACCCGGGCCTCGTCGGACTGCGGATCGGGCAGGCTCGCCACGTTGACGGCGCGCGCCTCGTCGATCTGCTTCTTGGTGCGGTGGCTGATATAGATCGGCTTGCCGCGCCAGAACACCTTGATGTCCTGCCCCTCGGCGACCGGGCTGAGATCGACCTCGATCGGCGCACCGGCGGCGATGGTCGACGCATCGGGATTCATTTGGGAGATAAAGGGCCAGAGCGCGGCTGCGCCCCCTACTGCTGCAGCTGCCCCCGTTGCAACGAATAAGAAATCACGGCGTGTCGGATGGTCCGCCGAAGACGCTGTCGTCACGATTCCAACCCTTTCTTCTTATGCAGCCGGCGGAACCGCTCCAGGAGCCCCCAAGGTCCCCAGAACAGCCTGCCGGCGCCCGCGGCCCCCCGCGGCGGCAGAACTTCACGTGCCCCCACCAAAACAAGGCGAAAACAGCAGTCCAGAATCGTTCTATTGGCACCCTTGCCGGGCGAGCGCAAGCCCGCTATCGGCGCGGGAGCGTGCAATGCACGAATTCCGCGGCCAGCGATGTTTTATTGAGACATTTCCGGCCCGCACCGAACCGAGACAGCCCATGCACAGCCCATGCAGATAGCGCTTTTCCAACCCGACATCCCCCAGAACACCGGCACGATTCTCAGGCTCTGCGCCTGTCTGGGCGTGGCCGCCCACATCATCGAACCGGCGGGCTTCCCCGTCTCCGACCGGCATTTCCGCCGGGCGGGAATGGACTACCTCGATCAGGTCAGCATCGTCAGGCACGACTCCTGGTCGAAATTCGAGCAATGGCGCGCGGCGCAAGGCGCCCGCCTGCTGCTGTTCACCACCAAAGGCGCGACCGACTACCGCGATTTCCGTTACCAGACGGCGGACATCCTGCTATTCGGGCGCGAGAGCGCCGGCGTCACCGAGGCGGTGGTCGAGGCCGCGGACGCGCGGCTGGTGATCCCGATCGCCCCGGGGCTGCGGTCGCTCAATGTCGCCATGACCGCGGCGATGGCCGCAGGCGAAGCGCTGCGGCAGCTCCGGAACCCGCAAGTTTGATATGTTGAGGAGAGACGGTTGAGTTACGCGGTCAAGGAAATCTTCCTGACACTGCAAGGCGAAGGCGCCCATGCCGGGCGCGCGTCCGTATTTTGCCGTTTTGCCGGCTGCAATCTCTGGAGCGGGCGCGAGGCGGACCGCGGCGAGGCGACCTGCAAATTCTGCGACACCGATTTCGTCGGCACCGACGGCACGCTCGGCGGGCGCTATGCCTCGGCCGCGGACCTCGCAGACACCATCGCCGCGCAATGGACGGCCTCCACCGACAACCGTTACGTGGTGCTCACCGGCGGCGAGCCGCTGCTCCAGGTCGATACGGCGCTGGTCGACGCGCTCCATGCCCGCGGCTTCGAGATCGGCGTCGAGACCAACGGCACGATCGCCCCGCCCGAGGGGCTTGACTGGATCTGCGTCAGCCCGAAGGGCGGCAGCGATCTGGTGATCCGGCGCGGCCACGAGCTGAAGCTGGTCTATCCGCAGCCGCTCGCCATGCCGGAGGCCTTCGCGGATCTCGCCTTCGAGCGCTTCTCGCTGCAGCCGATGGACGGGCCCGAGGTCGCCCAAAACACCGCGGGCGCAATCGACTATTGCCTCAATCATCCGCAATGGCGGCTCAGCGTGCAGACCCATAAATCGCTCGGTATCAGATAGGATTGGTTTTCGAACAGATGTGGGAATTGACGAAATCGTTTCGCTTCGAGGCGGCGCACTCATTGTCGGGAACGACATTCGGCGCTGATAGCGAAGAGATCCACGGCCACTCCTTTCGCGCCGAGGTGACGCTGCGCGGCACACCCGATCCCAAAACCGGCATGGTGGTCGATCTCGGCCTGGTCCAGCGCGCCATCGAGGACGTGCGCATGACGCTTGACCATAAGTACCTCAACAAGATCGAGGCGCTGGGCACACCGACGCTGGAAAACCTCTCGCGCTTCGTCTGGGAGCGGCTGGCCCCTATCGGCAAGCTCACCCGCGTCAGCATCCACCGCGACAGTTGCAACGAGAGCTGCACCTATTACGGTCCGCAGGGGTGAAATTCGTAAGGTGGGCAAAGCGTAGCGTGCCCACCATTCAAGATAAACGGTGATCAATGGTGGGCACGGCGCAAGTGCGCCTTTACCCACCCTACGAGCCGGTTCGTTGGGATTTGCATATGGACGTTTCTACGATCGAAGACCGCAAGACGCGCGCACGCGCCTGGTTCGAAGCCCTGCGCGACGACATCTGCGCGAGCTTCGAGCGGCTGGAGGACGATGCCCCGCAAAGCCTCTATTCGGGCGAGCCCGGCCGCTTCAAACGCACGCCGTGGCAGCGCACCGATCATACCGGCGCGGCCGGCGGTGGCGGCGTGATGTCGATGATGTCAGGCCGCCTGTTCGAGAAGGTCGGTGTGCATTGCTCGACCGTGCACGGCGAATTCGCGCCCGAGTTTCGCGCGCAGATTCCCGGTGCGGCGGACGACCCGAAATTCTGGGCCTCCGGCATCTCGCTGATCGCACATCTGCGCAATCCGCATGTGCCGGCGGTGCACATGAACACGCGCTTCGTCGTCACCACGAAAGCCTGGTTCGGCGGCGGTGCCGATCTCACGCCGGTGCTCGACCGCCGGCGCACGCAGGACGATGCCGACAGCATCGCCTTCCACGCCGCAATGAAACAGGCCTGCACCCAGCCGAACGGCGTCGCCGATTACGACAAGTACAAGAAGTGGTGCGACGAGTATTTCCACCTGCCGCACCGGAAAGAGGCGCGCGGCATCGGCGGCATCTTCTACGACTGGCACGACAGCGGCGACTGGGACGCCGACCTCGCCTTCACCCAGGATGTCGGCCGCGCCTTCCTGAAGATCTATCCCGACATCGTGCGGCGCAATTTCGCGACGAGCTGGACCGCGCAGGATCGCGAGGAGCAATTGATCCGGCGCGGCCGCTATGTCGAGTTCAACCTGCTCTACGACCGCGGCACCATTTTCGGGCTCAAGACCGGCGGCAATGTGGATTCGATCCTGTCGTCGCTGCCGCCGGAGGTGAAGTGGCCATGACGATGATGAAGCCCGCAATGAGGCCGCTGCCGCGCGCCATGCTGATCGACATGGACGACACCATCCTGTCGGCCTATGCGCGGCCCGAGATCGCCTGGAACACGATCACAGCGGAGTTCGCCGAGGAGCTGGCGCCGCTGCCGCCGCAACTGGTTGCAACCACGGTGCTCGCTTTCGCGAAAAACTTCTGGGCCAATGCGGACGCTTCGTGGCGGATGAAGCTCGCCGAGGCCCGCCATCTCACGGTCAAGGGCGGTTTTGCCGCGCTCGCAGCCGCTGGTCACCGCGCCTTGCCGGACGACCTCGCCATTCGTCTCGCCGACCGCTTCACCACCTATCGCGAGGAGGAGATGTTCGTCTTCCCCGGCGCGCATGATGCGATCGACAAATTGAAGGCGCTCGGCATCAAGCTCGCGCTGGTGACCAACGGCGCCGCCGACACCCAGCGCGCCAAGGTCGAGCGGTTCGAGCTGGCGCATCGCTTTCACCACATCCAGATCGAGGGCGAACACGGCTTCGGCAAGCCCGAGGAGCGTGCCTATCTGCACGCGATGGACGCGCTTGGCGTCACCGCTGAGGATACCTGGATGATCGGCGACAATCTGGAATGGGAAGTCGTGACGCCGCAGCGTCTCGGCATCTACTCGATCTGGATCGACGTGCATGGCGACGGCCTGCCCGAAGGCTCGATCGTCAAGCCCGACCGCATCATCCGCTCGCTGACAGAACTGGTGCCGGGCTGACTGCAATCAGGGTGCGTAAACAAAAACATCGAAAACAACCCCATGCACAGTAGACGGCCGCAGCAAAATCAACGACTTGCGGAAAACGCGAACTGCGGATCCGACGAAATCGGTTGCTCCGTCGGGCAAAACAGGCGCATGGTGTCATGGTCGCGACGCACGGGACGGAAGAGCCCTTGCGCCATCCATCGAACAGGCGCCATTGCCTCTCGTGATGGGATCGCTCCGGCCTAAAGCTCTCTGATCGACGTTTCAGCAGCACGGCCGGCGGATGCGCGCTACCGCAACACATCCACTGACCGAGTAGCCCGTGATCGGCATGTCATGCCGGTTTGCTAGCTTCTCCGTCAATCAACCCGAAAGGACCATCCATGGAACTAAAAGCCGGCGATATCGTCATGCTGAAATCCGGCGGGCAGCCGCTCACCGTCGCGGACGTGAAGGGCGACGACGTGATCTGTCTCTGGATGGGCGCGGAAGGCGATCTGTTTCGCGAGACGCTGCCGCTCGCGGTCCTCGATCGACTGGAAGAGCTCGACGACGAAGACGAGGACGATGACGAGGAGTAGGCGCGCCTAAGGCCGCGTCCTAGTTTGATCGGAGCGCACAGCTCCGGCGCGCGTGATGTCCGCTTCTTCGCCAACAATGGCGCGGTAGCGGACATCGCTGCAGGGCGCAGAACGGCCACAATGGAGCGCATCTGCCTTAGCTCCGGTCACCACAGCCTAAAATGGCTAATCGCGCTACTACCTCCGTCCGGGAGGCGCTGACTCGACCGTTATAGCTGATACCCGGCCTCCGGATAGTGATCCAACACGCCCATCGTGACCGTCCGTCGGGGGTACGCCCTCAATGCCGAACGTTGTGGCGAGTTCTCTAACGCCAACCGGGGTTACGACGAGCGCTCGGCTATCCCTGACGTGCTCGACCCAATCGTGCTCGAGAGCGTGATCAAGAATGGCGGCGCCGACTGCCCCGGCCAGATGCGGCCGGCGCTCGCTCCAGTCGAGACAGGGGCGACAGAACACCCGGCGCTTAGAGGCGAGGCCAAGATCGACGCCCAACTCATTGAAGAATGACCGGCCGGCGTCGGTGAGTTGCCCGCCATCCTCGTCGAGCAAAATAAACGACTGTTGGACCAGCCGGTCGGCGATTGCGACGGCGATGCGGCCTGCCATGTGGTCATAGCACGTGCGCGCGTGCCGGAGCGTTTCTCCACCGCGCCAGAGATTGCGCTGCCGGGCAGGGCCGTCCTGCGCCACGACCATGAGACCTTCTAGCACGCGCGCGACGTGCGGAGAGGCCAGGCGGAAATATCGCCGTCGGCCCCGCTTTGCGAGCGCGAGCAATCCCGCGTCGCTGAGTTTCGCAAGATGGCCACTCGCTGTCTGCGGCGCCACGCCAGACACATAGGCGAGCTCCGAGGCGGTCAACGTTCGGCCATCCATCAGCGCGCTCAGCATGTTGGCGCGCGCCGGATCGCCGATGACCGCTGCGACTTGGGCGATTTTGGGTCCCGTGTCCATGCCCTTCTCGTACGCCAATAAGGACGCAGTGCCAAGCACGGATACTTCGGTCAAGACCGTAGTGTTTCCGCGAGACTGGATCGATCACGAAACATAGGTTGCCCGGACGCCAGTAGGCCCGGTGAAGAAATGCCGCGACGAGGAGAAAGATCATCCCGCGGCTCCGAGTATTCGGTTGGTATCGAATGACCATCGCGAAGTGGGCTGATCAGGGCCGTCAAATTCTCGCAGGCAACTGAGTGTGATCAATGCCAACAACTTCGTTCAATACAAGACAGCCGGAACTAGCCCACTCCGACAACACGTCATCCCGTTCGCCTCTCGCGACGGCGCTGGCACTTGCTGCCACAAGCCTCGGCCTTGGCGTGGTGCAGCTCGATATCACCATCGTCAATACTGCGCTGAGCAGCATCGGCACTTCGCTCGGCGGTAGCGTGGCCGAGCTGCAATGGGTGGTGACCGCCTATACCATCGCATTCGCGGCCTTCATTTTGACCTCCGGCGCGCTCGGTGACCGCGTCGGCGCCAAACGGATATTCATCGCGGGCTTTGCGATCTTCACGTTGGCTTCGCTCGCCTGCGCGCTGGCGCCGTCGGCGATATTCCTGATCGCCGCACGCTCCGTGCAGGGCCTGGCAGCAGCGATCCTGGTGCCGAACTCGCTCACGCTGCTCAATCATGCCTATACCGATCCGAAGGCGCGCGGCCGCGCGGTCGGCTTCTGGGCCGCAGGTGCGAGCGTCGCACTGACTTCTGGGCCGTTTGTCGGCGGCGCGCTGATCGCGCTGGTCGGCTGGCGCGCGATCTTTCTCGTCAACCTGCCGATTGGCGCCGCCGGCCTCTGGCTTGCCTGGCGTTATGCCGAGGAGACGCCGCGGCTCGCGCAGCGCGAGATCGATCTGCCGGGACAGATCGCGGCGATTGCAACCCTCGGCACGCTGGCCGGCGCCCTGATCGAAGGCGGCGTGCTCGGCTGGAGCCATCCGCTCGTCATCATGGGCTTCGTGGCAGCGGCCGTGATCGGACTCCTGTTCGTATGGCGCGAGGCGTGCGCGCCACAACCGATGCTGCCACTCTCGCTGTTCCGCCACCGCGTGTTTGCGCTGACCGCTCTGGTCGGGCTCCTCTTCAACATCGCCTTCTACGGCCTGATCTTCGTGCTCAGTCTCTACTTTCAGAAAATCAATGGCTGGTCGCCGTTCGCAACGGGTCTCGCTTTCGTTCCCATGATGGGCATGGTGCTGCCCGCCAACCTCGTCGCCGCATCGGTCAGCGAGCGCCTCGGCGCGCCGCAAACCATTGCACTGGCTTGTGCGATTACTGCCGCGGGCTGCGTTGCGCTGCTGCCTATCGCCTCAGGCACCAGCTACGGGGCGATCGGCACTCAGCTTGTGATCCTCGGCGGCGGGCTCGGCTTGCTCGTGCCGTCCTTGACCTCGACGCTGCTCGGCAGTGTCGAGAAGTCGCGATCCGGCATCGCCGCGGGCGTTTTGAACGCAACGCGGCAGACCGGCAGCGTGCTTGGCGTTGCCCTATTCGGCTCGCTGGTCGGAGACAACAACGTGTTCATTGCGGGCGCACATACCTCGCTGCTCATTTCGGCCGCTGTGTTGCTCGCCGGTGCGGTCGCGATCTGGCTTGGCCGAGCAAAGGACTGACGGTGAAAGGGAGGGGCCGATCGACCTCGTATGGTGCCCGGATGTCGAAGACCGTGGGGTCCGACGGTTCGCAGCTTTCTGACGCAGTGAAGCGCGCGTTTGTCACACTGCAAATTTGGCGCGAACGGGTTCGGCAGCGCCGCGAATTGGCGCAATGGACTGACCACGACTTACATGATGTCGGATTGTCCTGGTCTGACATCGCTCTGGAAATCAAAAAGTCCTTCTGGCGGGCTTGAATAGCACTCGGATAGAGCGGCCTCCTGCGCGACGAGGCCGGCCAAAGAAGGCGGACCCTTGTCTAACTAATTTCTTCCGCTTTTGGCCCATCGCGACATTTGCCGCAGTTGCGCAAAGGAAAATGGCGCCGGACCGTGGCCTCGAGATGGCCTGCCTCGATCTAGTGCCAGGCTTCGCAGCAACGATGTCCGCTCGTCTACCAATATCGGCATAAGAGCGGACATCGCTGGATGCTTCGAACGTCAATCCAACGGAACGTTCAAACTGGTACCCTTGGTGATGATGCCACCACGGTTGCCGATCTCAATCGAGCCATAGCGCTGCTTGAAACAATCGGGCAGCGGCCGGTCGCCTTCCATGCTGAGCCAAAGGCGCAACAGATGACGCTTCTGGCCTGCATCGGACCAATCGCGAAATCCGGTCCGGTCATGCAGCAAGGCATGATTGTAAACGAACTGCATGTCGCCCGGCTGAAGCCGCATGCCGAAATGCAGCGCGGGATCATTTGCGAGCGCGTCAAAGAGATCGAGCGCCTCGACGTGAGCCGGCGTCAGTCTTGGCGCATCGGGAAAGCGTTGCGCACTATCGATATATTGGCGCTGATAGAAGCCGGTCAGGAACCCCGCATGCCAATTCAGCACCGGAATCTCAAGATATGGCTTTTCGTTCTCCGGCACTTCGCCTCGCCGGTCTGTCGCGATCGGATCAAACAAGAGAGCGGCAAGGTCGGGACGTCTGTCAAACATCTCGTTGTAGATTGTCGTCGTACTGACGAGGAGAGAATCCCCTCCCTCCATCGCCTCGCGAATGCATAACAATCCAACCACGTCGGCCGAATCCGTGTGGAATGTCTGCCGTTCCGACGTTTGGTAAATTCGGGTGTTGGGATCCCTTGCATCGGCGCCGGTGTCACGGACGTGACCGAGAATGTGACCCGCTGCATTCTGAGACCGCGCCGATCCAAGGTGCGCGCCCACTCCGCAAAAGATCGTAGCGGCAAACTCCTGATTATATTTTGCCACCGGGAGGCCGCGCATGACTTCGAAGCCAAGGCCAGCCAGGAGCGTTGTCTTAAGCTCTTCCAGATGCCTGCCGAAGTGGGGAAGCGGAAAGCTTTCCTTCGTGATCTCGGCGATTTTTTTGTTTCTGCCAAGATATGTTTCGGCCGCGCCCTCAAGCTCGGCGATCTCGCCGGCCGCAAGCGATATCAACCATCGATCAGGATTGGCTTTCATCTCAGCTCCCTGCCAGGCAGACGGGATATCGACCTTCCCTGGAGGGCGATGAATCCCGCCGGGCACTGAGACCAAATTCATAGTGTTGGCTCCCGAAGAGATTGGACGTCAGACATGGGGGCGGAAGACGTGGGGGCGGACGATCGACGATATTGTGCCGACAACTTGTTTGCAACTTGGCTAAAGCGCCGCCGTGAGCTGAGCGCATTTTCGCCGTGACGAGATCCGTTCCAGGCAGTCGCGTGTTAGGTGAGCCGCTTCCGCCAAAATGATTACAACGCGGCGCTTCGTTCGACCGGACAAAGCCCGGGAAAAAATGGCATCAGCCGGAACGTTCACGAAGCTGGCTGAGTTAAAAGTCATACGCGTCGCGCTGCGGTCATGGCCGCACCGCGCGGCCCGGATAAGGCTCTGGAAGAGGCGAAAGCTACTCTGCGGCGTGCTTCGCGGCACGGCCGCGCGAGGACCGCGATGTACACGACGGCGATATACGATGAGCTGAGGCAGATCGAGCGCGACGTCGTCGAAGGAGAACGCCGGCTCGCAGAGCAGGAGGCGCTGATCATTGAAATGAAGCGCCAGAACGAGGACACAGCCAAGGCGGAAGGCGAACTCGAACGGATGCGGATGGAGCAGCGACGTCGCGATCAGGATCGGCAACGTCTGCTCTCACGGCTGCAACCCTGAACAATTCCGCTCAATGAGGCTGATCCGGCGTCGTGTTCCTGAGACCTGTACTGCGGTGACAGTTGCCATTTTCGGTCAATGACGATGCAGCGGTTCAAATCAGCAGATCATGATGCGCAGGGACAATGGCTTGATGCGCGCCGTTATTGCCGTGATCGTCCGCGTGTCCGTTCAGTGCATGAGGGACGAGCTTGGCGTTGAACCCGAGGCTCTCTTCCTGACTGGGCGGAACGTGCCCATCGAGCGGATCATTGAACTCTTTAACCTCAACTATCGCGACGAGAGGAGAAGGAGTTGGTCCGCTATCGAACCGGAACACCGGTCCTTGGTCTGCGCCGCCGATTTCGAACGCAGCCTTGGCCGGGTGTGCGTCGTCTGATGCGATTGCTGCAGATTGCGCAGCGTGCTGCGAGTTACCGTGGTCCACGGTGGCTGGTTCTGCCGTCTTCATGGTCCCCGCAGCATCCGAAGCCGAAGCGTGATGCTCGGCGCCATCGCCGGCGCCGTTGCCCGGTTTGCCCCCATCTTCTGTCGATCCCGTGCTTGCCGCCTTTGCAGATCCTGGCTCCGAAGCGTGTTGCGAGTTGCCGTGGTCCGCGCTGGCGGGCGTTGCGGCGGCCGGATCGATCTCTGCTCCGTCCGGCGGGCTTGCAGCGGCTGAGTGCCCGGATTTGCCGTGTTCCGCGCCGCTTGGTTCTGCCGTCGTCGCTGGTGGTTGCGCAGCGTCAGAAGCCGAAGCGTGATGCTCGGCACCACGGTCGGCCGCGTTGCCCGCTTTGGCCCCATCTTCAGTCGATTCCGTGGATGCCGCCTTTGCAGATCCTGGCTCCGAAGCGTGTTGCGAGTTGCCGCGGCCCGCGCTGGCGGGCGTTGCGGCGGCCGGATCGATCTCTGCTCCGTCCGGCGGGCTTGCAGCGGCTGAGTGCCCGGATTTTCCGTGTTCCGCGCCGCTTGGTTCTGCCGTCGTCGCTGGTGGTTGCGCAGCGTCAGAAGCCGAAGCGTGATGATGATCGCCGCCATCATTGCCCTGTTTGGAGCCAGCTTCAGTTGATTCGGTAGCTGCCGCCTTTCCAGACCCTGGCTCCGATGCGTGCTGCGAGTTGTCGTGGCCCGCGCCGGCGGCCGTTGCGACGCCCCGATCGATCTCTGCTGCGTCCGGCGGGCTTGCAGCGGTTGAGTGCCCGGATTTACCGTGTTCCGCGCCCGCTGGTTCTGCCTTCTGCGTTGCCCCTCCCGGAGCTTCCGAAGCCGATGCGTGATGCTCGGCGCCATTGTCGTCGCCCTTGCCCGGTTTGGAGCCAGCTTCAGTCGATTCGGTAGCTGCATCCTTTGCAGACCCTGGCTCTAAAGCGTGCTGCGAGTTGCCGTGCCCCGCGTTGTCGGCAGTTACGACGCTCGGTTGGCCGATCTCGTTGGGTGCAATCGACGAAACGCCGGTGCCCGTGTCGGTCGGGCCACTGTGCGACGTGACATTTGCGACTGCCGGCGCTGTGGCACTATGAGCAAGCTCGATGGATGATCCGTGAGCCGACGCGGCAGACGCACCATCGATCTCTTCCGTTGCATCCGCGGACGGGTCCGTGGAGGTTTCGAACTTCGACGGCGTTCCCAAGCCGGTCCGGGTCTGCCCGAAATGGAAACCCGAGCCGTTATTGGCCAGAAGGGCCCAGGCTCCGGCCGTCCCGAGCGTGCTCTCGCCCCCCTCGATACTGGTCTGGACATGGTCCTTGCTCGAAACAGCCTCATCGGGTGCGGTCGCCGGTATCAGCGCGGCTTCGAGCTGCTCCAAAGTGGTCGCGACAGCCGCGCCATCTGGCTCGGAGACGACATCCGCCTCCGCAACGGCTACAATTCCCTCCAGATGAATTTCCAGCAAGCCGCGATCGCCGATATCAAGGATACGATCGGTCGCATTCACATAGACGATCGTTTCGTTGCTTGCGGAGTCGTAGACCCAGGCGAGTGTATGTGGCGGTATAGACTTGCTTGCCGCCGTCATATGCAGCCAAGCAAGCGCTCCGAAAGCCGCAAGATTGATCCTGCTCGACCCAGATGCGAAATCGAACACGGTGTCGGAAGCGGTCGACTTGGAATCGTTAGACACGGAATCGATCGGGGAGCGATAAACAATTTTTTCAACGTTGCCGCCCAAGCCGATACTGGCATCGTGACCAAGGTCCGCGCCAACGGGTTTATGGAGGTTGTCACTCGCATCGCCCGGGCCCTTTTGGCCCAGAGCGCCTTCCGCGACGTCGTCGTGTCCAGCGGTCGCAACGGCGGAAGACAGGCGGACATCGTGCGACAGGAAACCCGGGGCTGAGTTGTCGTCATGATTGGCGGCAGCATGGGTGATCGCGGCCAGTTTTGTGGTCGCACTCTCTTCAGTAACGGCCAGGATGCTGTCGATCGACGCTTCACGGAGGTCATGCGCCTGCGCGGCGAGATGGGGATCCTGCAGTGCGTAGATCAACGCACCGGCGAGAATAGCGAAGTTGCCATACCCGCCCTGCATCGACATCGCATTTGAAAGAAGCCGCGGGAATTGATGTTCCGGGGCCGGGTCAACTCCGACCTGTATGTCGTTTGCTGCTCGCGGCAAGAGCCCAGAAAGATCGGGCGTGCTCGATCCAGCAGGACCGTAGTGTGTCCAGGCTTTCGCGCCTCCGGATTGCTCGGCCGCGCGCAGCGCTTCCATTGCCGTCGCCGGGTTGGTGATTTGGGCGGCCTTGGCGAACAAGTCTCTCTGGGCGAGCGTGGGCGTCTCGCCGGATTCCCAGGCGATGAGGTGCCGGAGAATGCCTTTTTTCCAGGGCTCGTACGCGGCGTGCTCGTCCGCATGGCCGACGCCGTTCTGATCCGGAAAGATGTCGTTCGCTTCGGACGCCTTGAGTTCGTCCGCAATTGCCAACGCCAGAAACGCCAGGGAGAGCGCGGCCAGGCCGGAGGGGCGCTGCAGCAATGCGATGGTCGCGAGCACGGTCCTGTTGGTGATCTCAAGCTTTTGGAAAATATTGTACAAGTGGACTTTGACCGTCCCGTCGGAAACGTTGAGCTGGCGCGCGATCTCCTTGTTCGACAGTCCTTCCGACACCAGCCGTGCAATTTGACGTTCCCGTTGCGTCAACAGCTCCAGCATCTTTTCGACTTTGCCGTCGCCGTCCACCTCCTTGCCGGCTGCCGAGAGATCGGACTTCTCCAGTGCCACACCGCTCTTCGTCATCAGCCGCAGCGATCGCAGCATCGTGGCGGGAGAGGCATACTTGGAAATTGCGCTGCAGGCGCCGGCTGCGATGGCGGACGTCAGATCGTGGTCGGTGTCGGACTCGGTGAAGAACACCAGGCGCGTGGAGAGCTTCTCAGCTTTCACGATCGCGAGGATCTCGGGGGCCGTCAGATCCGGCACCTTGTCGGCAAGAAGCGCGACGTCGGGTGTCAGCTTTCGAATTGCTTCGAGGCAGCTTGTCCGATCGCTGGACGATGCGACAACGTCGAAGTCCGGCTGCGTCCCGAGAACCGACCTCAGTCCCTGCAAAACGATCGGCTGTGGATCGACGATCACAAGCCGGATGGGCTTGAGTATCCCCTGCCTGGCGGACGCGTCCAACATCGATCTTGCCCTCGGCCCGGTCCTCTATGTCGTTCGCCATATGGCCGTGCCCGGGTGGGATATTAAAATCAAAAAAGGCTCGGCAGTTCCAGAGCCTGAAGCAGATTTGGACGGCATGCGAGTGAAAAATATGTCCTTTGACCCGATGGCCGTTGCGGTTGACTGGCTTGATGCCTATCGCGCGGGCGATATCGAGGCGATCTTGGAGCTATATGCCGAAGATGCCGTTGTGCACTGCGGCTGCGCCGGTGTCCAAACCATTACCGGCCGCGAGGCACTTCGTGCCTATTGGGTCGATCGCCTCCGAAAATATCCGGCAGGCACGTTGGATGATCTCAATCCCTCGCAGAACGACCGCACCATTATCTCGTACATCACCAGTGCTGGTGTGATGAGTGCACTTTTGGCGTTTGACGCCGCCGGCAGGATCAAGGAACTGGACTGCAGTCCCTCACACTAGACCTGCGGCGTAACCCAACCCGCAGCGGGACACCTGGCGGCGTTAGATGAGCTGCCTCGCCGCTGCCGAAATCATCACCAGCCCGCCCGTGATCACCGCGACATCGAGGATCGCGGTGTGGATGTGCACCGGCATCCGCTCGACAAAGGCCTTGGCCAAGAACGCGCCGGGAATCGCGATGGCGCCGATCAGAAGTGCAAAGGCGAGCACCTGCGCGGTCACGGCGCCGGCCAGTCCAAACACCGAGATCTTGATGAGGCCGGTGCCGAGCGAGATCATGGCATCGGTCGCGATCACGGCGGCGCCCTCGAGGCCCGCGGCCATCAGCAGCGACAGCAGGATCACGCCGGAGCCGGAGGTGCCGCCGACCAGCACGCCATAGCCGACCGAGCCGGCCGCAAGACCGGTGTCGCCGATCTTGACCTGGCGGCGGCGGAGCACACGGCGCAGCGGCACGCTCAGGATCAGCATGGAGCCGATCACGAGTGCCGCGCCCGCATTGGTCAGCCGCGTATAGCCGTAGGCGCCGAGCGCGGTCGTCAGTGCCGCGCAGGCCAGCACGATCAGCGCGCGGCGGCGATCGGCATAGCGGAGATAGGCGAGCGCGCGGCTGGAATTGGTGAAGATCGCGGAGATCGCGATGATCGGCACCACCGGCTCGGCGCCAACGAGAGGGACCAGCACCAGCGGCATCAAGGCGCCGGTGCCGTAGCCGGCGAGACCGCCGATGATCGAAGCAAACAACGCCATCAACGCGACCAGCAGGAGCTGAAAGATCGAGATGTCGGCAAAGCCTGAGACGATGGTCACGTTCTCTCGTCGCGGCTGATTCGTGCCGCAGCTTGATCGGCGATGGAAGCGAGTGCGGCTTGCTCTAGGGGAAAATCCGCCGCAAGCCAAGCGTCCTCGGCGAGCGTCAAGACATGTCCGAGCGCGGGTCCTTCCGCCATGCCGCGCGCGATGAAGTCGGCGGCGCGAAGCGGAAATTTCGGCGCAGTCCAGCGCTGCGGCAGCTCGGCGAGCGCCCGCCATCGCGACGAGCCGACGTCACCGCCGGCTCGCGCCCAGCCCAGCAACACGCGATCGTGATAGCGCTCTGCACCGAGCCGGTAGAGCAATCGCCGCGCATCGGCTTCGCCCTTGGTGGCCAAGCGCCACCAGCGATGCCCCATCGAATCCAGCGCCCTGGTTTCCGCATTGGAGAGTCTCAGGCGCGTGGCGACGCGCTTGGCGTCTTCGGTCACCGCGACCGTCAGCGCGGCGAGCCGCCGCGTGCTGCTTGCGGTGAGGCCAAGCTCGCGCTCGATCGCGATCATCGCCGAGAGCGGCCCGGTATAGACGACGCCGCCGGTCAGCGCCTGCAGCAATCCGCCGTCCGCCATGGCGAGCGCGGCGGCAGAGGCGCCGCCGGCGACCAGCAGCTTCAGCGTCTCCATGCGCAGCCGCTCGGCCGAGAGGCTGGCAAGTCCGGCGCGGCCGCGGATGCAGGCGAGATAGCCGTCGCGGTCGGGATCGCCGGCACCGAAGGCGGCGTGGATGCGGAAGAAGCGCAGAATGCGCAGGAAATCCTCGGCGATGCGCTGGTCGGGATCGCCGATGAAGCGCACGCGCCGCGCGGCCGCATCCGCGATGCCTCCGACATAATCGTGGACGACGCCGTCAGCATCGACCGAGAGCCCGTTCATCGTGAAGTCGCGGCGCTCGGCGTCCTTCACCCAGTCGCGGCCGAACGCAACCTTGGCCTTGCGGCCGAACGTCTCGGTATCCTCGCGCAGCGTCGTGACTTCGTAAGGCTGGCTGTCGATGACGAGGGTGACCGTGCCGTGGTCGATGCCGGTCGGCACGGCCTTGATGCCGGCGCTCTTGGCGCGCCGCATCACCTCGTGCGGGAGCGCCGTGGTCGCGATGTCGATGTCGCCGGGCACGAGGCCGAGCAGCGCGTTGCGCACGGCGCCGCCGACAACCCGCGCCTCCTCGCCATCCGCATTGAGCAATTGCAGGACGCGCGCGGTCCCGCCCGAAATCAGCCAGGGCGCATCGGCGAGCATGGGCACCGCGCTCATCGGCCGGCCCTATCTTTCCACGCCCGGCACGAGCTTGCCGTTCTCGACATGGGCGGGGACATAGGTCGAATCCGGCGCAGCGCCGGAGTAATGCGCAAAGCCGATCAGCCCCGCGATCACCAGCACGAGCGCCGCCAGCATGAGACGCGCGACGATGGTGGTCGGCCAGGACGATTGCACGAACAGGCCGGAACGCGTGGCGGCCAGGAACAGCGCATAGACGGCAAAGGGAACGAGGAAGATTCCGATCTCGGTCAGGATCGGCCGGATCATGACGAATAGATCCGCTCGTAGAGAACACGCAGCATGCCGGCCGTCGCGCCCCAGATGTAGCGTTCGGCAAACGGCATCGCGTAGTAGGACCGCTCCATGCCGCGGAATTCCTTGCTGTGCACCTGGTGGTTGGCCGGGTTCATCAGGAAGGATAGCGGCACTTCGAACGCATCATCAACCTCGGAATGGTTGATCGTCAGCTCAAAACCCGGGCGCACCCTGGCAACCGTCGGCAGGATGCGGAAGCCGAAGCCGGTGCCGTAGAGATCGAGATAGCCGATCGGCTCGACGAAGTCTCTGGACAGCCCGACCTCCTCCTCGGCCTCGCGCAGCGCCGCATCGAGCGGCGAGCGGTCGGTCGCGTCGATCTTGCCGCCGGGAAAGGCGATCTGGCCGGCATGGTCGTTCAGATGCGCCGACCGCTGCGTCAGGAGGATGGTCGGCTCGGGATGATCGACCACCGCGATCAGGACCGCCGCCGGCCGCACCGGCTGCTCGCGCGCGATGATCTCGAGCATCTTGTCGGTACCGGGATCGCCCGAGGCAGGAATGATGTTGGGATCGTAGAGACCGGGCGGAACGTCGAAGCCGAGCCGCGCGGAGGAGCGGGCGAAGAAATCGGCCGCACCGATCACGGCGGGATCGTTCCTGGAGATAGGCTTGTTCAAAGCGCGGCCCTCACCTGCTCCGCATCGGCCATGGCGAAGAACTCGCCGGCCGATTCGACACCGAACATCGGCTGGCCATCGACCATCCGCTCCTCACCCATGTCAACAAGATCGTAATAGAGCGCGCGGGTGACCTTGGCCCAGAGCTCGGCGCGGACGTGCAGATAGGGCGTCAGCCCGCCGTCTCTGGCCTGCTCGAAGCGCAGCCGGTGCGCCGCATCGCAGGTGACCCAGTCGTCGACATTGGTGCGGAAGCGGAGCACGCGATGGTTGGCCTCGCCGTCCTTCTGCATCTCGACCGCCATGAACGGCGCGTCGTCGACGCGAATGCCGACCTTCTCCACCGGAGTGACGAGGAAATGCTTGTCGCCTTCGCGCTTGAGGATGGTCGAGAACAGGCGAACCAAGGCATGACGGCCGATTGGCGTCCCCAAATAGAACCAAGTACCATCGGACGCGATTCGCATGTCGAGATCGCCGCAGAACGGCGGATTCCACAAATGCACCGGAGGCAGGCCCTTTTTGGCGCCTTCGGCATCGGCAGCAGTTTTGGCAGCGGCAGTCAGCCCCTCAAGACCGCGATCGGCGCTCTGCCCTTGGTTCGCCATGGTTTGCCCTGACTTTGTCATTTGGCACGATCGGTGCAAGTCTGAATTGTAAGTCTACGTTGTATGCCGGTGCACGGTTCCACCCCGGATTCATCCGGTGTGGAGGTCGCCACTTCGTGATGCCCTACATATCCCTAAGCCGATAAGGTGGGGATAGGTTAATTCAACGAATACATGGCCTTCCTGCAAGTCTAGCATAGGGCCCACGTCTTGAGTTGAGGACGTGACGACATGACGACGCAAGCGAGCTGCATGGCAGGCTGAAGGAGCTAACGGATGGCGGAGAGTGTCGAGAAGCTCGAAGACGGAATCGTCCGTTCGGCCGAGCAGGTGTCGAGCCAGATTCGCGCGGCGAAAGAGGCGATCGGCTCCGTCATCTTCGGTCAGGATCGCGTGATCGAGAACACGCTGGTCACGATCCTCTCCGGCGGCCATGCGCTGTTGATCGGCGTGCCCGGCCTCGCCAAGACCAAGCTGGTCGAGACGCTCGGCATCACCCTCGGCCTCGATGCCAAGCGCATCCAGTTCACGCCCGACCTGATGCCGTCGGACATTCTCGGCGCCGAAGTGCTCGACGAGAGCACCTCCGGCAAGCGTGCCTTCCGCTTCATCTCCGGCCCCGTGTTCGCGCAACTGCTGATGGCCGACGAGATCAACCGCGCCAGCCCGCGCACGCAGTCGGCGCTGCTGCAGGCGATGCAGGAGCAGCACATCACCGTTGCCGGCGCGCGTCACGACCTGCCGAAGCCGTTCCACGTGCTCGCCACGCAAAATCCGCTGGAGCAGGAAGGCACCTATCCGCTGCCTGAAGCCCAGCTCGACCGTTTCCTGATGGAGATCGACGTCGACTATCCCGACCGCGACGCCGAGCGCCGCATCCTGTTCGAGACCACCGGCGCTGACGAGACGCTGGCGAAGGGCGCGATGACACCTGACGCACTCATCACCGCGCAGCGACTGATCCGGCGCCTGCCGGTCGGCGATTCCGTGGTCGAGGCGATCCTGTCGCTGGTGCGCGCGGCCCGTCCGGGTCCGGACGGCGGCGACACCAGCAAATTCATCGCCTGGGGCCCGGGCCCGCGCGCCAGCCAATCGCTGATGCTCGCGGTGCGCGCACGCGCGCTGATCGACGGACGCCTCGCGCCTTCGATCGACGACGTGCTTGACCTCGCCGAGCCCGTGCTGAAGCACCGCATGGCGCTGACATTCCAGGCGCGCGCCGAAGGCCGCACGATTCCGGACGTGATCCGGCAATTGAAGACACGGATCGGTTGATGGCGGCGGAGAACGGGCACGCAGTAAAGGAAATCATCGCGATCCGACGTGCCGATGGCGAAAGCCGCACGCTCGCAGCTTCCTTGCCGCGCCTGGTGCTCGAGGCCCGCCGTATCGCCGCCAACGTCATTCACGGCCTGCACGGCCGCCGTCGCGCCGGCTCCGGCGAAAATTTCTGGCAGTACCGCCGCTTCGTCTCCGGCGAGCCGTCGCAGAACGTCGACTGGCGGCGATCGGCGCGCGACGATCTGCTCTATGTCCGCGAGCTCGAATGGGAAGCCTCGCACACGGTCTGGATCTGGCCCGACCGCTCGCCCTCGATGGCCTTCGCTTCAAAACAGGCGCGCGAATCCAAGCTCGAGCGGACGCTGATCGTCGCCTTCGCGCTGGCCGAGTTGCTCGTCTCCGGCGGCGAACGCGTCGGCATTCCCGGGCTGATGGCACCGACCGCGAGCCGCAGCGTCATCGACAAGATGGCGCAGGCGATGCTGCATGACGATGCCGACCGCTTGAGCCTGCCGCCGTCCTTCGTGCCCGCGGCGCTAGCCGAGACGATCGTGCTGTCGGACTTCTGGTCGCCGATCTCCGAGATCAGGACCACGCTCGGCGGCCTGTCCGGCTCCGGTGCGCATGGCACGCTCGTGCAGGTCGTCGATCCCGCCGAGGAATCATTCCCCTATTCCGGCCGCGTCGAGTTCGTCGAGCCAGAAGGGTTCGGCGTGATCACCGCCGGCCGCGCCGAGAGCTGGGCGCAGGATTACACCGCGCGGCTCGCGCTGCACCGCGACCAGATCCGCGCCGAGACCAACAAGCTCGACTGGCTGTTCACGACACATGCGACCGACCGCTCGGCCGCCGAGCTCCTGCTGTTCCTCCACGCCGGCATGCAGGTGAGCAAGTCGGGCGCCCGCACCACGACGATCAAGGCGGGGCCGGCAGCATGATGGGACTGCCGCTCGCCTTCACCGAACCGCTGCTCCTGATCGGCCTCGTCAGCCTGCCGGTGCTGTGGTGGCTGTTGCGGGTGATGCCGCCGCGGCCGCGCCGGATCGAGTTTCCGCCGACCCGCCTGCTGTTCGACATCGCGCCTCGTGAAGAGACGCCGTCTCGGACGCCGTGGTGGCTGACCGCATTGCGGCTGCTGGCCGCGGCGCTGGTCATTTTCGCCGCCGCCGGCCCGATCTGGAATCCGCAAACAGGCGCGGCCGCCAGCAAGGCGCCGCTGATGATCATGTTCGACGACGGCTGGAGCGCGGCCTCGAACTGGGACATCAGGATCAGGGCCGCCGACGAATTGATCGCCAGTGCCGAGAACGACCGCCGCGCGATTGCGCTGGTGCCGCTGTCGGAGCCGAACCGCGATATCACCCTGATGCCGGCGGGCGCCGCGCGCGTCGCGTTGCGGCAGCTGACGCCAAAGCCGTATTCCATCGACCGCGTCGAGACCCTGACCGCAATCGATCGCTTCCTGAAAGCGACCGGCGACTGCGAGATCGCCTGGCTCTCCGACAGCGTCGACACCGGTCGCGGCGAGGAATTCGTGGCGGGCCTCGGCAAGACCATCGGCGATCGCAGCCTGACCGTGTTCGAAGGCGGTACCTCGTCGCCGCTGGCCCTGGTCGCGGCCGAGAACGCCGCAGCCAAAATGACGGTGAAGGTGCTGCGCACCGACAGCGGCATCGCGATCGGCACCGTACGCGCGCTGGACCAGAAGGCCTCGCCGATCGGCGAAGCGCGTTATTCGTTCGGCCCGCAGGACAAGGAAACCGAAGCGTCGTTCGATCTGCCGGTCGAGCTGCGCAATGACATCACGCGGCTGGAAATTGCCGGTGAGCGCTCCGCAGGCGCGGTGCAACTGCTCGACAAGCGCTGGCGCCGCCGCGCCATCGGCATTGTCTCGGGCTCGACCAGCGAGACCGCGCAGCCGCTGCTGGCGCCGACCTTCTATCTCACCCGCGCGCTGGCGCCGTTCGCCGACGTGCGGCTCGCCGACAAGGGCTCGCCGCAGCAGGGCATCACGCAGTTCCTCGACCAGAAGCTGCCGATGATCATCCTTGCCGATGTCGGCACCATCGCCCCTGAAATCCGCGAGCGTCTCAATGCCTGGATCGACCAGGGCGGCGTGCTGGTGCGGTTCGCCGGTCCGCGGCTGGCGCAGGCCGAGGACGATCTCGTCCCGGTCAAGCTGCGCAAGGGCGGCCGGACGCTCGGCGGCAGCCTGACCTGGGAAAAGCCGCAACATCTGGCCTCCTTTGCCGCCGATGGTCCGTTTGCCGGCGTGGTGGTCCCCAAGGACGTCACCATCAGCCGCCAGGTGCTGGCCGAGCCCGACGCCGTGCTCGCCACCAAAAGCTGGGCCTCGCTGGAAGACGGCACGCCGCTGGTGACGGGCGAGCATCGCGGCAAGGGCGTCGTCAGCCTGTTCCACGTCAGCGCCGACATGCGTTGGTCGGATCTGCCGATGTCGGGCACCTTCGTCGAAATCCTGCGGCGCGTCGTCGACATGTCCGGCTATACCGCCAAACCGGGCGCAGGCGTCGCCACTGAGGCGAGCGCCGAGACGGTGGCGCCGCTGCATATCCTCGACGGCTTCGGCGCCTTCGGTCCGCCGCCGGCCGCCGCCAAGCCGCTGCCCGCGGATTATCGCGACCGCGCCACACCCGATCATCCGCCGGGCTTCTATGGTCCGGCAGAAGGACCGCTCGCCGTGAACACGCTTGCCAGCGCCGACCGTATCGCAGCCCTGAACACCGCGAGCCTGCGCGCGCGGCACGCCACCTACACCAATGCCGAGCCGCAGGACTTGCGCGGCTGGCTGTTGTCGACGGCGCTCGCGCTGTTCCTGATCGACGCCATCATCGTCGCGGTGCTCGGCGGCGGTCTTGCCGCGCTGCTGCGCCGCCGCGCCGCGCCCGCGATGATCGTCTTCGGACTGGTTCTCGCAAGCCTCGCCTCGTTCATGCCAACACCGTCGCACGCGGACAGCGCGTCCGACGAGTTCGCGATGAAGGCGGTGTCGCAGACCCGCCTCGCCTATGTCGTGACCGGCAATGCCGACGTCGATTCCATCGTCAGGGCCGGACTATCAGGATTGACGCTGTTCCTGGCGCAGCGCACCGCGCTTGAGGCCGGCGATCCCGTCGGCATCGACCCGGCGCGCGACGAACTCGCTTTCTTCCCGCTGATCTATTGGCCGATCGTGCCGGGCGCGCCCAAGCCGTCGCGGGACGCCATCAACAAAATCGACGCCTACATGAAGCAGGGCGGCACCGTGCTGTTCGACACCCGCGACGCGGTCGAAGCGCCGCCCGGCGCGAACGGCGCCGCGCAGACCCCCGCCATGCAGACGCTCCGCGAGATCCTGTCCTCGCTCGACGTGCCCGAGCTGGAGCCGGTGCCGCGCGAGCACGTGCTGACCAAAACCTTCTTTCTATTGCGCGACTTCCCCGGCCGCTTCACCACCGGCCAGACCTGGGTCGAGACCTTGCCGCGGGAAGACGACGACGACAGCGCGCAACGGCCGGCACGCGGCGGCGACGGCGTCTCACCGATCATCATCACCTCGAACGACCTTGCCGGCGCCTGGGCCGTGCGGCCCGACGGACAGGCCATGCTGCCGGTGACCGGCGGCGACCCCCGCCAGCGCGAATTCGCCTACCGCGCCGGCGCCAACATCGTGATGTACACGCTGACCGGCAACTACAAGGCCGACCAGGTGCACGCACCGGCCCTGATCGAACGACTGGGGCAATAGGATCGATATGAATTACGGCATCGCATTCACGCCGCTGGTTCCCACGATCGTCCTGTGGCTCGCGCTGGCCGCGATCGTCGTCATCGCGCTGGTGCTGCTGCTGGCGCGTGCGCGCGGCGCTGCCGTGCGCGTGGCCGCGTTGACGCTGTTCCTGCTGGCGCTCGCCAATCCCTCCTTCACCCGCGAGGACCGCGATCCCCTCACCTCGGTTGCCGCAATCGTCGTCGACAAAAGCCCGAGCCAGAATTTCGGTAATCGCAATCGCGAGGCCGCTCAGGCGCAGGAAGCGCTGGTCGACAGTCTGAAGAAGATCAAGGGGCTCGAGGTCCGCGTCGTCGATGCCGGACAGGCCGACGGCGAGACCGACGGCACCAAGCTGTTCGGGGCGTTGGCGTCGGCCTTATCCGACGTGCCGGTCGACCGCGTCGCCGGTGCGTTCCTGATCACCGACGGCCGCGTTCACGACATTCCGGCCAACGCCGCCGGGCTCGGCTTCCAGGCGCCGGTGCACGCGCTGATTACCGGGCAGAAGGACGAGCGCGACCGCCGTATCGCGGTCATCGCGGCGCCGCGCTTCGGCATCGTCGGGCAGCCCCAGACCATCACCTACCGCCTCGACGACCAGGGCGTCAGCGGCGAGCGCGCCAAGGTCACGGTCCGCAGAGACGGCGAGGTCATCAACGAGCGCACGCTTTCGAGCGGCCAGGCCGCAAGCGTCGAGGTCGACATCAAGCACTCCGGGCCGAACATCGTCGAGATCGAGGCCTCGCCGCTCGAGCGGGAATTGACGCCGGTCAACAACCGCGCCGTCGTCGCCATCGACGGTGTGCGCGACAAGCTGCGCGTGCTGCTGGTCTCGGGTGAGCCGCATTCCGGCGAGCGCACCTGGCGCAATCTGCTCAAGTCCGACGCCAGCGTCGATCTCGTCCACTTCACCATTCTGCGGCCGCCGGAGAAGCAGGACGGCACGCCGATCAACGAATTGTCGCTGATCGCGTTTCCGACCCGCGAGCTGTTCCAGCAGAAGATCAACGAATTCCAGCTGATCATCTTCGACCGCTATGCCCGCCAGGGCGTGCTGCCGATCGCTTATTTCGACAACATCGCACGCTACGTGCGTTCCGGCGGCGCAGTGCTGGTCTCGGCCGGCCCCGATTACGCGTCCAACACCAGCATCTGGCGCACGCCGCTGGATTCGGTGCTGCCGGCCGAACCCGTCGGGGTGACGGAAAAGCCGTTCTACGCGCATCTGTCCGACGTCGGCAAACGCCATCCCGTCACGCGCGGCCTCGAGGGCTCGGCCTCCGAGCCGCCGCGCTGGAGCCGCTTCTTCCGCACCGTCGAGACCCGCAATGCGGTCAACCCGCCCGTCATGACGGGCGTCGACGGCAAGCCGCTGCTGTTCCTATCGCGTTTCGGCGAGGGCCGCGTCGCGCTGCTGCTCTCCGACCACATCTGGCTGTGGGCGCGCGGCTATGAAGGCGGCGGTCCGCATCTCGATCTGTTGCGGCGGATGTCGCACTGGCTGATGAAGCAGCCTGATCTGGACGAGGAAGCGTTGCGCCTGCAGGTGCAGGGCAAGAATCTCGTGGTGGTGCGCCAGACCATGGCGGACAGCGTTCAGCCGGTGAGCGTGACCTCGCCGTCGGGCGTGTCGCGCGACCTGACGCTTGCAGCCGGCGATCCCGGCGAATGGCGCGCCAGCCTGCCGGCGAGCGAGCTCGGCCTGTGGCAAGCCACCGACGGCACGCTGAAGGCGCTGATCAATGTCGGCCCGACCAATCCGAAGGAGTTTTCGGAAGTCACCTCCACCACTGAGACGTTGAAGCCGCTGACCCAGGCGACCGGCGGTGATGCCGTGCGCGTGGTCGACGGCGCCAGCGTCGAGCTGCCGCGCATTCTGCCGGTCCGCTCGGCGAGCGTCTTCCATGGTGACGGCTGGATGGGCGTGCGGATGCGCGACGCCAGCGTCGTGAAGGGCGTCGGCGTGCTGCCGATCTTTGCCGGCCTGATCGGCCTATTGCTGCTGCTCGGCGCGTTTGCTGCGACGTGGGTCCGTGAAGGGCGCTAGGCGGCTTACGCGCGTCCCTTCGCTTCCCGTTAGTCGGATAAATCCAATCGTCACTTCTTCGCCGGAAGCTCCATAGCGCCTTCGACCCCGAACTCGGTCGAATGTAGCGCGTTGTGAAATCTGGGGGCGGTTCTTCCTCGGCCCTGGGCAGGCGTGTCCCTGTCCAGGCATCGCTCCCCGCGGACAAGAGCAGTTCTCGACGGAGCCTTCGCAGCACCCAAACAGCGCGAGCGTTCGATGAGAAGCGGAGTTACTCGACCATGACAGACACACTTCACCAGCGCACGTTCAGCTCGCCTCGTCAGACAACGCGCTACATCGCGTGCGGGCCGGCCGACGGACCGTTGATGATCTTCGTCCATGGCTGGCCGAGCATCAGTTTGATGTGGCGCGCTCAGATGGACGCGTTTGCCGCCGACGGTTGGCACTGCGTCGCTCCCGATCTGCGCGGCTACGGCGGCTCTTCCACGCCCGCAGCCAACGACGCCTATACCATCGAGGAAATCGTGACAGACATGGCCGAACTCCATGATCACCTCGGCGGCAAGCCTGCGATCTGGGTTGGCCACGACTGGGGCTGTGTTGTGGTTGGTCAGTTGGTCGCGCATCAGCCCAAGCGCAGCCGCGGCGTCGTGCTGACCTCGCTGGCGTATCAACCCGACGGGCACGCCCTGCGCACAGTCGTCCCGCTGGTCGACCGAACGATTTATCCGGTTGACCAATATCCGGACGGCCAATGGGATTACTACCGTTACTACACCACGCACTTCGAGGCGGCGGTCGCCGACCTCGATGCAGATCTGGCCGCATCGCTGGCGTCGATCTTTCGGCCAGGCAACCCCGCCGGCATCGGCAAGGTTTCGCCGAATGCGATGGTCACGCGCAATGGAGGGCGCTTTGGCGCCGCGCACCGCGCCCCGCCGACTGAGCCTGATCCGGCTCTCTGGCCGCCGGCGGACTTCGAGGTGCTGGTGCAGTCGTTCCAGGCTCATGGCTTCCGCCCATCCTGCGCGTGGTACCTGAACGACGACGCCGACATCGCCTATGCGCGCAAGGCACCCAGTGGCGGCCGCCTGTCGCAGCCGGTGCTGTTCGTTAACGGCGACTTTGATCAGATCTGCAGCATCACCGGAAATCGCCAAGGTGACCCGATGCGCTCCGCCTGCCCGGACTTGACCGTAACGAGCATGCCCGCAGGGCATTGGCTGCCGCTGGAGCGCAAGGCAGAACACATCGAGGCTATCCGCACCTGGCTCCAGAGCAAAAAGCTCTGATGCCGCCTCCTCGCGCTGGCACTGAGTCAATCAATCGCCGTTCCCGTAAGCCATTCGATAGGTCCTCAGCCGAGATCTTTCAGTTGCCCGAACGACACATCGAGGAGCCGGCCCACTCGGGTCGGTGCGGCTGCGGTTGACATCCGCTGACCGATCGGGCGATGTTACATTATAACGTCGCGGGATCAGGGGATGATCCCTCGCGATGTGGGGGTGGCGTTTCCAGATGAAGTGGTTCCGGTCGAATATCAGACACGGCGCCCGGCTCGCGATCTTCGCGATGCTGGTGCAGTTCGCGCTGACGTTCGGCCACAGCCATTGGTTCGCCCAGGCCGCTCCCCTCGCCCAGGCCTCGCTTCAGCAGACCGACGACAGCAACGGCGTTGCGTCGATCGACCGTGCCGCGGTCGAGAGGCAATCGCCGTCGGCTCCCGACAGGGAACAGCCGGGCGAGGACAATTGTGCGATCTGCGCATTGGTCGCGATGGCCGGCAGCGTCATGTTCGCGGCGCCGCCTGTGTTATTGCTGCCGCAGGCGATCGACCTGCTCTATCGCACCACCGACGCCGAATTCGTCCATCTGAAATCGGCCGGCACGGCATTCCAGCCGCGCGCCCCTCCCGCGTCCTGACTTCCAACAACGCTTGATCACGCTCGGCTCGCCGCTTTCAGGCGCGTGCCCGGGAGCAGTTGAAGTCGAATTCCGTCGCGCAGCGACGGCAGGCCGCCTCCGATCAGCAGATCATCATGCGGACGGCGCCTGACTGGAATCAGGACCATGTCATTCAAATTGCGGCGCACGCAGCGCCTTGGCGGAGCAAGCCTGCTCCTGATCGGCGTCGCCACCTCGGCGCTGGCCGAGGATAAGTCATCGACCGAGATCCCCGCCGTCACCGTGACGGCTCCGAGCCCCATCGTACGCAGGGCGGTGGTGCCGACCCGCAATCCGGGCCGCCCCACGCGAACCGCGCGGGCACGCAGCCAGGAACGCACGGCGGACGCCACGCCGGCAGCCTCCACGCCCGCCGCATCTCAGCAGGGCGTGCTGCCCATCGTGACCAACCAGTTCGCGACCGTCACGGTGGTGCCGAACGAGGAAATTCGCCGCGAGGGCGGCGGCCAGCTCGGCGATCTCCTGTTTTCGAAACCCGGCATCACCGGCTCGAGCTTCGCGCCGGGCGCTTCCAGCCGGCCGATCATCCGGGGGCTCGACGTCAACCGCGTCGGCATCGTCGAGAACGGCACCAATGCCGGCGGCGCCTCCGATCTCGGCGAGGATCACTTCGTCCCGATCGATCCGCTCGCGACCAACCAGGTCGAGGTGGTGCGCGGGCCGGCTGCGCTGCGCTACGGCTCGACCTCGATCGGTGGCGTCGTCAGCGCCACCAACAACCGGATTCCCGACACGCTGCCGAACTGCGCTCCGTCGTTCCAGGCTTACGGCATGCCGGCCAAGGCGCCGCTCGCGAGCGCCGCGACATCGCCTTGCGTCATCGCCGAGACGCGCAGCGCGTTCAGCTCGGTCGACCGTGGCGTTGAAAGCGGCGTGCTGCTCGACACCGGCGGCGGCAATTTTGCCTTCCATGCCGACGTCTACGGGCGCAACACCACCGACTACAGCATCCCGAGCTACCCGTACCTCGCCGACCAGACCCGGCCCGTCGTCAACGGACGCCAGCCCAATTCGGCGACGCGCTCGGACGGCGCCTCGATCGGCGGCTCCTACTTTTTCCAGGGCGGCTATATCGGTGCGGCGATCACGCAGAACGATGCGCTCTACCACATCCCCGGCATCGACGGCGCCGACCACAACACGCGGATCGACGGTCACCAGACCAAGATCAACGTCAAGGGCGAGTACCATCCCGACGCGACGGCGATCGATGTCGTTCGCTTCTGGGCCGGCGCGACCGACTACCGGCACAACGAGATCGGGCTTGCCGATCCCGCCGATCCCAATACCGACGGCGTGCGGCAGACCTTCACCAACAAGGAGCAGGAGATCCGCACCGAGGTGCAGCTGATGCCATTCAACGCGCGCTTCGCCGAGGTGACGACGGCGCTGGGCTTCCAGGTCGGCCATCAGGAATTGAGCGCGCCGAGCCCGGACAATCCGGGCACGCTGTTCAACGGCCTGTGGGATCCCAACAACAGCACGCGCGTTGCCGGTTACGCCTTCAACGAGTTCAAGTTCACGGACGCGACGCGGGCGCAGATCGCCGGCCGCATCGAGCATGTCGAGCTGCACGGCACGACGCCGGATTTTCCCGCGGACTTCCTGCCCGATGGCACGCCGCAGGCGGCGATCTCGCGCAATCCGTCCTTCACGCCGAAAAGCGGCAGCATCGGCCTGTTGCAGGACCTGCCGGGTGGCATGGTCGGCAGCATCACCGCGCAATATGTCGAGCGCGCGCCGAAGGCGGCGGAGCTGTTCTCGCGCGGTGCGCATGATGCGACCGCGACCTTCGACATCGGCAACCCTAACCTCGTCATCGAGACGGCGAAGTCCGTCGAGGTCGGCCTGCGCAAGGCGACGGGGCCGTTCCGGTTCGAGGCGACCGTCTACTACACGCACTTCAACAACTTCATCTATCGCCGTCTCACCGGCGTGATGTGCGACGAGGACTTTGCCTCGTGCGGCGCGCCCGGCGCCGAGGTGAACCAGGCGGTCTATTCGCAGCGGGACGCGAACTTCCGCGGCGGCGAATTCCAGTCGCAGCTCGATGTCGGAGCATTCCAGGGCGGCATCTGGGGCATCGAGAACCAGTTCGACGTGGTCCGTGCCACTTTCACCGACGGCACCAACGTGCCGCGCATTCCGCCGGTGCGGCTGGGCGGCGGCGTGTTCTGGCGCGACGACAACTGGCTGATGCGCGTCAATCTGTTGCACGCCTTCGCGCAGAACAACGTCGCGGTGATCGCGGAGACGCCGACACCGGGCTACAATTTGTTGAAAGCCGAGGTGAGCTACAAGACCAAGCTCGACCGCAACTGGTTCGGTGCGCGCGAGGTGACGACGGGTATCGTCGGCAACAATCTCCTCAACGAGAACATCCGCAACTCGGTGTCCTACACCAAGGACGAGGTGCTGATGCCCGGCATCGGCGTGCGGGCGTTTGCGAACTTCAAGTTCTGAAAGCGCGATAGCTAGCCGGAGCTCATCGCGCTTCGGCTAGAGTGGCTGCATCGGGGGAAGCCTCTGCCGCCTCCCGAAACAGCACGGCGAACAGCAGGGTCCACAATGTCAGGAGAGAAATGGGGATCGTGTAGTATGGCGTCGCGATCGGATAGGTGAAGAAGAAGGCGAGGTTGAGCGCCAGATTGGCCAACGTGAGCAGCGCGACACGGCGAATGCCGTTCGCCTGCCGCAACAGCCAGATCGAGCCTGCAATTCCGATGACGATCAGCAAGGTCTGGAGCGGGTCGGCGAGATAGTCCCGGACCACCGCGAACGAAAAATCCAGCGGCCTGACATCGGGGTTGTTGCCGTAGGTCGACGCGAACGGACTGCCGGCGTTGACGGCGTAAGAGACGATGGTCGGGATCACGCCGGCCAGCAACGCGAGGCCGAACACGAGCCCCTGCAAGAACCGGGACAACGTCCGTTCCGCAAGGAACGCGACGAGGAGAAACAGGCCATAGCCGGACGCCAGGAAGAGATTGGCCAACCGGAAATCGACGGTCAGTCCGAGCAGGAAACCGATCGGCGCCAGCGGCCAAATCCTCGGTTGAGATCGCGGGCTCGCCAGCCATCGCGCCGTGAGACATCCCGCGAGCGCGCAGACGACGACCGTCGGGGCCATCGAATAGCTCGCCTTGACCGGATTGACCATCAGGTAGATCGCAAGACAGCCGAACGTCCCGGCCATCAGGACCGACCGCATGCTGCGCGCGAGAGAAAGCGCAAACAGCGCAAAGCCGAGCACGATAATGGTCGCCAGCATGTACATGGGCACGACCTGGTGACCTGGCGGAAACAGCGCCAACACGAGGCCGACACCCGGCGGATATTGAATGACGACCTTCCCCGTGGCCGGCATCAGATTGTGACAGGGCGCCGCGGTCGTATCGTTCCAGTCCGGGTAGCCGATCTCCTTCAGCTTCGCTTTCTGATAGCCATCGTCGTCGCGGCCGAGGTTGGTGTCGAAGCCCTCCACCAGCCCGAACCTCTGGAACAGATGCGCCTGCCTGAGGTAGCAGATGTCGTCATAGACGCCGCGCGCCTCATTCCACCGCATCATGGTCCAGAAATGGCCGACCAGCACCGCGAGAAACAACACGGCGAAGACGGCTTTGCTGGTGTGGATCTTCTTCATCGGGGATCATGATGCGACGGAGGCGGCGCTGCTTTAGCGGAATGCAAGATAGAGATTGGACGATAGCGGGCCGAGCGACAAACCGGTGTAGCCCACGGCCGCGGACTTAGGGGTGGAGGACTTGGCGGCGAGCCCCAGCAGCCGTTTTCGCGTCATCAGGATCAGGTTCTGCTCGTCGGTCCATTCCGACTTGCCGGCGATCCTGCAGGCGATCCTGAAGGTGCCGTCCAAATAATGCGCCAGCGGGATGGCGGTGTGGTGCTCGACCGGAAAGAACCTGTTGGGCACGGTGATGAACACCCGCCGCGCGACGCGGCAAAGCTCCTCGACCAGGAGCACCTGATTTTCATGGCTACTGGCATGCTCGAGCACGGCATTGGACGTCGCGACATCGAACGCATTGTCGTTGAACGGCAGCCGTGTATTCGGTTCGATCTGCACGTAACGGCAAAGCGGAAAAGCCGCCTTGAACCCGATTCCTTCGCCGAGCCCGCACGCCGTGATCTTGTGCTGATGCGGGTAGCTTCGCTCCAGCACGTTCGCGCCGTCGTTGATCACGTCGGATACGCCGACATCCAGGATCTCGTCCAAGGCAGACGGCTGCATGCGGGCGATGAAATCCTGGTAGATGCGGTCGCGCGCGGCGATCAGCAGCTTTTCCGCCGTGCTCCCGGACGCCACTTCCCGGTAATATTGCTGATCGACCGGCACTGCCCTACCTTCATGTGAGCTTCGAAGCGATGGCGTCAGGTGCGCGTCTTGCTCCAGTCCGGGCCGATCGGCCCCGATACGCCTTCGAACGCGCCCTCGACCAGCTCGATGACGAGGAGCCGGCTGTAATCGACCGGGCCCGGCATGGTGACGCGTCCCTTGGCGACCTGCTTGAAGCCGACGCGGCTGTAATAGGGCTCGTCGCCGACCAGCAGCACCAGGCGATGGCCCTGCGCCTTCGCATCCGTCAGTGCGCGCTCGAGCAGCAGCCGGCCGACGCCGCGGCTGCGGAACGGAGGCTCGACCGTCAGGGGCCCGAGCAGCAGTGCCGGCGTGTCACCGACGCAAATCGGCAATTGCCGTACGGATCCGACCAGCAACGTACCGACGCGGGCGGTGAAGGATAGATCGAGCACATGATCCACATGCTCGCGGATTCGGTACGCGCTGAGCACGAAGCGGCCGGGTCCGAAGGTGCGTTCGTGCAGCCGCTCGATCGCCTGAGCATCGCCGGCGGCTTCCGACCGGATGGTGAGGGAGAGATCGTTCATCGCGTCGGCGGGATATCACCTTGGAGGGCAGCGGTCCATGGGATTGCGCCCTGCCCCCGGGGGCAATTTCAGCTCCTCCAGAGCGGCGGCTGGGACAGGTAGGCGAGCATCTTTATTTCCCGCCGCCCGCGCGTCACGGTGTCGAGCACGAGCCCCGACGAAGCCGAAAGCAGCGCCATGATCATCAGACCCATGGAGAGCACGGCGGTGGGCAGGCGCGGGACGAGGCCGGTTTCGAGGAAGGTGATCACGACGGGCAGCCCGAAAGCGATCGACAGCAGCGCGAGCACGATGCCGATCGCCGAAAAGAAGCGCAGCGGCCGCTCCGACCGGTTGAGCTTCAGCATCGTGTTGAAGATGCGCAACCCGTCCTGCCAGGTATCGAGCTTGGAGAAGGAGCCTTCCGGGCGCGCGTAATAGGGCGTCTCGACCTCGGCGACCGGCAGCGACAATTCCAGCGCATAGACCGCGAACTCGGTCTCGATCTCGAAGCCACCGGACAGGACCGGGAAGGATTTGACGAAGCGGCGCGAGAACACGCGGTAGCCGGACAGGATGTCCTTGAAGGCGTGGCCGAAGGTCGATGCCAGGAAACCGGTGAACAGCCGGTTGCCGATGCGATGACCGCGCCGGTAGGCCGCTTGCGATTGATCGACACGCAGACCGACAACCATATCCAGATGCTCGTCGAGGAGCTCGTCGATCATGCGCGACGCGCTCGGCGCGTCGTAGGTCGCATCGCCATCGACGAGCACGTAGATGTCGGCCTCGATGTCCGCGAACATACGGCGCACGACGTGGCCTTTGCCCTGGCGCCGTTCGCTGCGCACGATCGCTCCCGCCTCGCGCGCGACCGCCGCGGTGCGATCGGTCGAATTGTTGTCGTACACGTAGACCTCGGCCGCAGGCAGGGCCTTGCGGAAATCAGCGACGACCGTCGCGACGGCGGCTTCCTCATTGTAGCAGGGCACCAGCACGGCGACCCGAAATGGCCATGACCTCGTCGATTCAGACAATCTTCATCCCTCGTCCATGCGCCGACACCGCAGGTGCGGCGATTTACTAGCACAGGCAGCCATCATCGCCACGTCGCAATCCGCGGCCTGTCGTGCAGGACTTCCGCGATCCGCAACCGCGTGCCGGGCGTGGTCCCCTCGGGCAGCGCGGTGACCGCGAAGAACCCGCACTCGGCGATCTCGTGGTTGGGCGCGGGCAGGCGATCCTGCTTGAACTGCCTGACGACGTAGACCGCGACGTGGTCGCGGCGCGAGACGTGGCTGTTGAGGAAGATGCCGTGCAGCACGGCATCGCCAGTGAGATCGATATCGCCCTCCTCCTTGAGCTCGCGGCGCATCGCCTGCTCCATGGTCTCGCCGAGATCGACGCCGCCGCCGGGCAGATACCAGCCCGTGACGTAGCTGTGCCTGACCAGGAACACCCTGGTGTCGGCATCCAGCACCACGGCGCGGACGCCGAGCGTCATGCCGCGGACCAGCAGGAAATAGGCGTGGAAGATTCGCCGCAGCAGCGGCTCGAATCTGCGTCGGACGCTGTTCAGACGTTCCGCCATCGGGCCCCCTTGATCCCCGCTTGCACCTGGCCTGCGACCTTGCCATTACAGCGGGCGAATAGCGAGGCAATCGCCCCAATGGCCCCCTTCACGCTCGCCCATCTGTCGGACCCGCATCTGCCGCCGCTGCCGAAGCCGCGGCTGATCGAGCTCGCCGGCAAGCGCGCGTTCGGCTATGTCAACTGGACGCGCAACCGTCACAAGTATCAGCGCCGCGAGGTGCTCGACGCACTCGTCGCCGACGTGAAGGCGCAAGGTCCCGACCACATCGCGGTCACAGGCGATCTCGTCAATCTGGCGCTGGAGGCGGAATTCGCGCCGGCGCGCGCCTGGCTCGACGGCCTCGGTCCGCCCGACCGCGTCACCACGATTCCCGGCAATCACGACGCTTATGTCCGCGCCACTCTTCATCGCTTCGGCGAAACGTTCGCGCCCTATCTTGCGGGTGACGATGGCCGTATCGGCTTTCCGAGCCTGCGCCGGCGCGGGCCGCTCGCGCTGATCAGCCTGTCCACGGCGGTGCCCACCTTGCCGCTGATGGCGACAGGCACGCTCGGACGCGATCAGCTCGCGTCGCTCGAAGAGATGCTCGAGCGGTTCGCAGCCGAGGACGTCTTTCGCGTGCTGCTGGTGCATCATCCACTGAAGTCCGGCGCAAGCCACAAGCGGATGATCGACTCGGCCGAGCTGCTGACGCTCTTGAAACGCCACGGCGTCGAGCTGATCCTGCACGGGCACGACCACATTCATTCGACGATGTGGTTCGAGGGACCCAACGGCAACATTCCCGCGCTCGGCGTGCCCTCGGCCTCCGCGCTCGCGCACGGGCGCACCCCGGCTGCGGCCTACAATCTGTTCACGATCGAGAAGGACAACACCGGCTGGCGTTGCGAGCAGACGGTGCGGAGCCTGGGGGCTGGACTTCAGATCGGGCAGATCAAGCATGTGAAGTTGATTTAGACCGCTGTCATTCCGGGGCATGCGAAGCATGAACCCGGAACCCATCGGGCCGCGATACGTGCTGATAAATGGATTCCGGGTTCGCGCTTCGCGCGCCCCGGAATGACGACGCCTCACCAGCTCCGCAGGGCCGCGAGCACGGCAACCCCGAACAGTGCGGCGGCACCGAGCACGAACCCCAGCACGAATGGCCAGAGGCGCGAGCGGCGCTGCGGCTGCGCGACCTCGGGCTTCGGCTCGGGCGGGACCACCATCGCATGCTCGCGCTCGATCATGCGGCGCGCGACGTAATCGGTCACGGCCTCGACGATGACAGCGGTGTCGTGCGATTCGGCGAGCACGATGCGGCCGAAGCGGGTGTCCTGCACGAAGCGGTACATCCGCTTGTCGCGCCCCATCACGATGTGCGCGACGACGTCGATCCAGAGCCTGGGCGTATCGCCCTGGCTGATACCGCGGTCGAACAGGTCGATCTTGTCAGGCACCTGCGCGAACAGAGGATCGAGCGAATCGTTGAGGATCTCGAGCCGTGCCACCTCGGCATCGCGCAAATCGACGACGACGCCGGTGCGGTCGGCGGCCTCGATCCGCGCCCGCAACAGCGCATCGCGCAGCCGCACCGGGCGCGGCTGGCTGGGATGGATCCCGCTGGTCTCGGGCTCTGACATTGACGGCCTCGTCCTCACTTGGCCGGATTAACCTATCAGCAACCAATGTGTCCGCAAAGGCCCTACAATTCCAGTTACTTACGGAGCCCACAGGCTATTCACCTGTGCCAAAAACAGACGGTCCCACCCGGCTTGCGCCGGATGGGACCCTCCGTCCTTGGACGTCTTCTTATTCAGATTGGCATGTTAGTTCAGATTCTCACGCCGAGACCCGCGACGGCTCTTCCACGATCGAGAAGCGGACGCCCGCCTTGTGGCGGTTCTCTTCCGAGACCGAGCGCCAGGCGTCCTCGGCCTCCTTGCGGGTCTTGAACGGACCCTGCACCTGGGCCGAGCCTTCCACCAGCTTGTGGAAGTTCATCGAGCCGAACTCGCCGCCGATCACCCAGAAATTGCTGTTGGTCATTGTCAGTCTCCTGTCGATTAGCGTGATGCGTTAGCCGAACTGGTTCATCGTGTTATGGGCGCCGCCCGCCTTCAGGGCAGCCTCGCCGGCGAAGTATTCCTTGTGGTCGTCGCCGATGTCGGAGCCGGCCATGTTCTGATGCTTGGCGCAGGCGATACCCTGACGGATCTCGGCGCGCTGGACGTTCTTGACATAGCCGAGCATGCCCTGGTCGCCGAAATATTCCTTCGCCAGATTGTCGGTCGAGAGCGCCGCCGTGTGGTAGGTCGGCAACGTGATCAGGTGGTGGAAGATGCCGGCACGCTTGGCCGAATCCGCCTGGAAGGTACGGATGCGCTCGTCGGCTTCCTTTGCCAGCGGCGTATCGTCGTATTCCACCTTCATCAGCTCGGCACGATTGTACTTGCTGACGTCCTTACCCGCTTCCTTCATCGCGTCGTAGACCTGCCAACGGAAGTTGAGGGTCCAGTTGAACGAGGGCGAGTTGTTGTAGGCCAGCTTCGCGTTCGGAACCACCTTGCGAATCCGGTCGACCATCTTGGCGATCTGCTCGATATGCGGCTTCTCGGTCTCGATCCAGAGCAGGTCGGCGCCGTTCTGCAGCGAGGTGATGCAGTCCAGCACGCAGCGGTCTTCCCCGGTGCCCGGGCGGAACTGATAGAGATTGGAGGGCAGCCGCTTCGGACGCATCATCTTGCCGTTGCGGTTGATGATGACGTCGCCATTGCGGGCGTTCTCCGCCGTCACGTCCTCGCAATCCAGGAAGCTGTTGTACTGGTCGCCGAGGTCACCGGGCTTGTGGCTGACCGCAATCTGCTGGGTCAGGCCGGCACCGAGCGAGTCGGTACGGGTCACGACGATGCCGTCTTCGACGCCGAGTTCGAGGAACGCGTGGCGGCAGGCCCGGATCTTGGCGAGGAACACCTCGTGCGGCACCGTGACCTTGCCGTCCTGGTGGCCGCACTGCTTCTCGTCCGAGACCTGGTTCTCGATCTGGAGCGCGCAGGCACCCGCCTCGATCATCTTCTTGGCGAGCAGATAGGTCGCCTCCGCATTGCCGAAGCCGGCGTCGATGTCAGCGACGACGGGCACAACATGGGTCTGGAAGTTGTCGATCTTCTCGATCAACTCCTTCTCTCGGGTCTTGTCGCCTTCCTTGCGGGCCTTATCGAGGTTGCGGAAGATATCGTTCAGCTCGCGCGAGTCGGCCTGACGCAGGAAGGTGTAGAGTTCTTCGATCAGCGCCGGCACCGAGGTCTTCTCGTGCATCGACTGGTCGGGCAGCGGGCCGAACTCGGAGCGCAGCGCCGCGATCATCCAGCCGGACAGGTACAAATAGGTGCGATCGGTCTTGCCGAAGTGCTTCTTGACCGAGATCAGCTTCTGCTGGGCGATGAAGCCGTGCCAGCAGCCCAGCGACTGCGTGTACTTGGTGGGGTCGCCGTCATAGGCGGCCATGTCCGCCCGCATCAGCGCCGCGGTGTAGCGGGCGACGTCGAGGCCGGTCTTGAAGCGATTCTGCAGGCGCATGCGGGCGACGGCCTCGGCCGACACCCCGTTCCAGGTCGGCTGGGTCTCCAGGAGCGACCGGGCCGCCTCGACCTCGCTCTGATACGAGGCGGGGGCCTGGAGGGTGCTGATGCCGCGGGGCTGGTAATTCATGTGCCTGATCCTTTCGCTGACGATGGCCACCAGCCATCGACATTCTTGACAATGCATTGCGAGATGCGTGTCAGAAGCTAAACGCGAGAAAGCTCAGCTCGTATAGTGGGCTTGTATTTGAATGGTGATGTCATGTAACATCGGTACTTTAATAGATGTAACTTTGTAAATCTTGTAAATAAAATTGGTCAACAAGCCTGCCCTTGATGCCTCCGGAGACCTGAGAATGCCCGCCGGTTCCAGCAAGAAGCTCTTCGTCGGCCCGCGCTTCCGGCGGATCCGACAGCAATTGGGGCTGTCGCAGACCCAAATCGCCGAGGGGCTCGGGATCTCGCCGAGCTATGTCAATCTGATCGAGCGCAACCAGCGTCCGGTGACCGCACAGATCCTGCTGCGGCTGGCCGAAACCTACGACCTCGACCTGCGCGACCTCGCGACCGCCGACGAGGACCGCTTCTTCGCCGAACTCAACGAGATTTTCTCCGACCCGCTGTTCCGCCAGATCGACGTTCCCAAGCAGGAACTGCGCGACCTCGCCGAGCTCTGCCCGGGCGTCACCCATGCGCTGCAACGGCTCTATGCCGCCTATACCGAGGCCCGCCAGGGCGAGACGCTGGCCGCGGCACAAATGGCCGACCGCGACGTCGGCACCCGCTATGAGGCCAATCCGGTCGAGCGCGTCCGCGAGCTGATCGAGGCCAACCGCAACTACTTTCCGGAACTCGAGCAGGCCGCGGAGACTTTGCGCGACGAGCTGAACGTGCCGGCCGAAGAGCTTTATGCGGCGCTCGCGGCGCGGCTGCGCGAAAAGCATTCGATCCAGACCCGCATCATGCCCGTGGACGTGATGCGCGAGACGCTGAGGCGCTTCGACCGCCACCGGCGCCAGCTCCTGATCTCCGAGCTGGTCGACCCGCCCGGCCGCGCATTCCAGCTCGCCTTCCAGCTTGGTCTCGTTGAATGCACGCAGCATCTGGAGACCATCATCGGCCGCGCCGGCCCGCTCGACGACACACCGCGCCGCCTGTTCCGGATCACGCTCGGCAACTATTTTGCGGCCGCCGTGATGATGCCCTACCCGGCTTTCCTGGCTGCCGCCGAAGCATTGAACTACGACATCCATCTGCTGGCACAGCGCTTCAATTCCGGCTTCGAGCAGGTCTGCCATCGGCTCACCACCCTGCAGCGGCCGAACGCGCGCGGCATCCCGTTCTTCCTGCTTCGTGTCGACAATGCCGGCAACGTCTCGAAGCGATTTTCATCGGGCACGTTCCCGTTCTCGAAATTCGGCGGCACTTGTCCGTTGTGGAACGTGCACTCGACCTTCGACACGCCTGACCGCCTGCTGAAGCAGGTGATCGAGCTGCCGGACGGCACGCGCTATTTCTCGATCGCACAGATGGTGCGCCGTCCCGTCGCGCCGCACCCGCTGCCGCAGCCGCGCTTCGCCATCGGCCTCGGCTGCGAGATTCGTCACGCCGCGCGCCTCGTCTATGCTGCCGGCATCGATCTGGAGAAAACGGAGGGCACGCCGATCGGCGTCAACTGCCGTCTCTGCGAGCGCGAAAACTGCGCCCAGCGCGCCGAGCCGCCGATCACGCGCACGCTGATCCTGGACGAGACGACGCGGCGGGTGTCGAGTTTTGCGTTCTCGAATGCGCGGGAGTTGTGAAGGGGCACATCTACCTCCTCGTCATTGCGAGCGAAGCGAAGCAATCCAGACTGTCTCCGCAGTGACAGCCTGGATTGCTTCGTCGCTTCGCTCCTCGCAATGACGAAGGACTTACGCCAGCGTATGCACGATCACCGGACCCGCGGCGGCGCGGGCGTCGCCGGCAAGCAGCGAGCCCAGATCCTTCTCGATCCAGGCGATCGCACGCCTGTTCGCCTCCTCCGCCTGCTCGAACTTGTCGAAGATCGATATCGCCGTGACCGTGTCGTCGCCGGCATAGACGACGTAATAGGCGCGGAAGCCGTCGACGTCGCTGATGATCGGAACAGCGCCTTCCTTGATACGGCGCGCCAGCTCTTCGGCGCTCCCGCTTTTCGCCTTGGCCTGACGGATGGCGGCATACATGGCATCCTCCCTTCCGGCTATCTGGTGTGGGGCTTGGTGCCCGGATCGCATGCTACGCCGAAGCGCGCGGGCAATCCACGCTTGGTTAATCCGGCACTAATTCCCTTCCGCGATCTGCAACCATCGATTAAGCACGCCTCAACATCGCTGCCTTAGTCTCGCCCCACTCACTTTTCGCAAACAACGGCGGCTTATTCTGCCGCGTGAAGTGACATCAGGGGGTTCATCATGCGCATTGGGTTGCTGCTGACCGCGACCATTGTCGGCGCGCTCTTTGCCGATCCGTCCCATGCCGGACCGCTGGATGCGTCCGCCGGCGCAGCGCAGGCGCTACCGCCGGGCTTCCAGAGCTACCGCGGCTACATGTTCGACCTGTCGGAGAATTCGGACCGCAAGGATGTCGACAAGCTCACCGACAATGTGAAGAGCCAGATCGATGTGGTCGAGGCCGCCGGCCTCTCGCCGCGCGTGCTGCGCTTCTTCCGCACCGTCCCGATCATCGCCAGCGAGCTCGCCTGCCTCGACGAAGGCGCCGCGACTGCCTGCTACGGCCGGGTCACGCCTGACATCCAGCGCACCGCTCCCCGCACACTGACGGTCTGGGACCCCAACAAGCAGCGCTGGAGCAATCCGAACGCCGTCGACCTCGCGGTCGATTCCGGCCTTGGCGTGATCATGCTGCGGCCGGACATGATGCGTTACGAAAAGGAAGCCGTGCTGCTGCACGAGCTGCTGCACGCCTACCACGCGCGGCTGTTGCCGGACGGCTACGCCAACAAGGGCGTGATCGGCTATTACGCCTACGCCAAGTCCAAGGATCTCCTGCCCAAGGAATCCTACGCGCTGAAGAATCACATGGAGTTCTTCGCGGTAACCGCCAGCATCTTCCTGGCCGGGAAGAGCGAATTCCACGACCCGAAGTCGCGCGAGGCGCTCAAGGAGAAGTTGCCGGACTATTATAAATATCTGGTCGGCGTGTTCGGCTTCGACCCCGATCCGGCAGCACCAAGTGGGCCGGTCGCTTCGCTGAAGTAAGGCAGACAGCGCCAAACCCAGCCAGAGAGCCGCGCGCGCAGCGCGGCTTTTTTGTTTTGGTCAACAGAAGCTGCGGATGACGCGTGGCCGGGAATTGCCAAGGTGGGGCCCGATCTGCATAGTCCCGCCCGCATCGATACCGTTTTCGAAGAGGATAGAACAACATGGCGGAAGCCGACCTGGATGTCGTGATCCGGCAACTGGCCAGACAGCTGCATACGGGCCTGATGACCCGCGCCAAGGAGCGGCGGGACCGATTCAACGGCCTTGCGGCCAAGGCCAAGGGCAAGGAGACCGGCGACCGCTTCAAGATGATGGCCAAGGCCACCATGGAGCAGGCCATTGCCGCCGCCAAGCGCCTGCAGATGTCCGCCGACAACGTCGCCGACAGCTACGCGCGGTCGATGCGGATCGCCGCCAGCACGCCGGTCGCGGTGAAGGTGGAGAAGAAGGCGCCCAAGGAAAAGCCGGCCAAGAAAGCGAAGAAGGCCAAAGCCAAGAAGGCGAAGTAGACGCTCACTTTCCTGGAGCGGCGAGCCGGGTCGGCTCGGCGCTCGCCAGTTCGGCGAGCTTTGCGCGTGCCGCGTCGCGGGTGCGGACGTCCTTGCCGGCGGGCAGCGCCAGCGCGGCCTCGAAATCGGCGCGCGCCTCATTCGCCTGGCCCCGGGCGAGGAAGGCGAGGCCGCGGTCGAGCCGAGGCTGCGCATCCGAGGGGTCGAGGCGAACCGCGGTGTTGTAGCTCAGGATCGCGCGATCGAGATCGCCGGCGGCCGCGAGCGCGAGACCGCGCTGGTGATAGGGCGCGGCATGCCTGGGGTCATGCGCGATCGCCTCGTCGTAATCCTCGATGGCAAGTTCGAGGTCGCCGTTCTGCCGGCGCGCCAGCGCCCGATCGCGATAGAGCGAGGCGCGGTTGGGATTGAGGTGGATGGCCTCGTCGAAATCAGCGATCGCCCGCCGCCAGTCGCTATGGCGCAGCGCGATCCGTCCGCGCCCCTCATAGGCGAACGCGATCAGCGAGCCGCGCAGCGGCGAGAAGCCGATCACCGCCGAGCAGATGTCGGGCTCGTCCTCGTCCCCGCAATTGACGACGGTGTGCGTGGACAGGCCAATCAGCATGCCCAGGGCAATCAACAATGGTACTGCAGCTTTGGTCATCTTCGAGGGTGGCAGGCAGAGGGCCGGCCACGCATCCCCTTTCGCAGGAACTGTCACGGCAGGGTGTTAGCACCGGCCGGGACCGTCCTGTGTGCGACAGGTCACAAAGCGAGCAAATTCGCGCTGCTTCCGCGTCAGCCCCAAGGGCCGCGTGAAGAAGAGCGGCCCCATGGGCTCCGCGGCGGGTAGTTCTCATTGGCGCCGACCGAGGGCGACGCCTGCGCGCCAAGCTCGGCTGCGAGCTGCCGAAGCGCCGCGATGCGATTCTGCGTCGAAGGATGGGTGGCGAACAGATTGTCGACGCCGTGGCCCGACAGCGGATTGATGATGAACATGTGCGCGGTGGCGGGATTTCGCTCCGCCTCGACATTCGGGACCTGATGCTCAGCGCCTTCGATCTTCACCAGCGCCGATGCCAGCCACATCGGCTGACCCGCGATGCGTGCGCCGAGATTGTCCGCGGCGTATTCGCGCGTACGACTGATCGCCATCTGCACCAGCATGGCGCCGATCGGGGCGAGGATCATCATCAGGATCGAGCCGACGATACCCGGACCATTGTTGTCGCGGTTGCCTCCGAAGAACATGCCGAACTGCGCCAGCATCGAGATCGCGCCTGCAATGGTCGCGGTCACAGTCATCAGCAGCGTGTCGTGGTGCTTGATATGAGCGAGCTCGTGCGCGATCACGCCGGCGAGCTCCTCGCGGCTGAGCTGGCGCATCAACCCGGTGGTGACCGCAACCGCGGCATTCTCGGGATTGCGCCCGGTGGCAAACGCGTTGGGCTGCGGCTCGTCCATCAGGAACACGCGCGGCATCGGCAAGCCGGCCCGGCCCGCCAGCTCGGCGACGAGCCCGACCAGCTCCGGTGCGCTGCTGCGGTCGACCTCATGGGCGCCATACATGGACAGCACCATGCGGTCGGAGTTCCAGTAGGTGAAGAGATTGGTCGCCGCGGCAATGACGAGCGCAATCATGGCGCCGCCGGCACCGCCGATCAGATAGCCGATGCCCATGAACAGGGCGGTGAGGCCTGCAAGCAGCATTGCGGTACGAAGATAGTTCATGGCCGTCTCCCGAGGCCGGCCGTGGCCGCTGGAGGCGTTGCAGGCCGGCAAGCATGAGGTAGGGATGCCCCCCGTCCGCGTGCAAGGTTTCAAGGTGCGTCGCGGAGCCGCGGCTATTGACCAACATTGCTTTTCCGTCATGCCCGGGCTTGTCCCGGGCATCCACGTTCTCCCTCCGGCGCAAGGCCGAAAGCGTGAATGGCCGGGACAAGCCCGGCCATGACGAAAGGATGGTTTGAGGCGCTCAATTCCCTTAAGCTTTGGCAAGATTCCCCACGCGCCCTCCCCCCGGAAACCTCATGCTCCAGACCCGATTTGCGATCGCGGCCGTCACTCTTGTCGCGCTGTCTGCAACCGCCTCCGCCCAGTTCGCGCCAGCGCCCGCAAAACCAGCAGCCCCCAGGGCGACCGCGCCGTCGCCGCGCGCGGCGGCGTGCCATAACGGCGCGAACTTCGATCGGTTTCTGGCCGACGTGAAACAACAGGCCGTTGCCGCCGGCGTGTCGCAGCGGACGATCGCGGCGGCCGCGCCTTACCTCGTCTACGACCAGGGCATCGTCAATCGCGATCGCGGCCAGCGCGTGTTCGGCCAGCTCTTCACCGAATTTGCCGGCCGCATGGCCGCGCCCTATCGCATGCAGAACGGCCAGCAGCACATCAAGCAACATGCGGCCGCATTCGCGCGCGCGGAAAAGGAATACGGCGTGCCGCCGGCGGTGATCGCAGCGTTCTGGGGACTGGAGAGCGATTTCGGCGTCAACATGGGCAATCTGCCGACGCTGAAATCGCTGGTGTCGCTGGCCTATGATTGCCGCCGCTCGGAGATGTTCGTGAACGAGACCATTGCCGCGCTGAAGATCATCGACCGCGGCGATTTGCATCCTGACGAGATGGTCGGCTCCTGGGCCGGCGAGCTCGGACAGACCCAGTTCCTGCCCGTGCATTACGTCAACTATGCCGTCGACTATGACGGCGACGGACGACGCGATCTCCTCCGCAGCGAGGACGACGTGATCGGCTCGACCGCGAACTACATCGCCAACGGATTGAAGTGGCGGCGCGGCGAGCCGTGGCTGGAAGAGATCAAGGTGCCGCAAAACCTGCCGTGGGATCAGACCGACCTCACGGTGCAGCTGCCGCGCTCGAAATGGGCGCAGCTCGGTGTGACCTATCCCGACGGCAGGCCGCTGCCGAACGACAATCTTGCGGCCTCCGTGCTGCTGCCGATGGGGCGCTTCGGGCCAGCCTTCATGGCGTACCCGAATTTCGCGGCCTACACCGAGTGGAATAACTCGCTGATCTATTCGACCACCGCAGGCTATCTCGCTACCCGCATCGCGGGCGCGGCTCCGATGCGAAAGCCGTCCACACCGGTCGCGCAGCTGCCGTTCAACGAGCTCAAGCAATTGCAGCAGCTTCTGGTCCAGGCCGGCTTCAATGTCGGCAAGGTCGACGGCGTGCTGGGCCAGCAGAGCCGCGCCGCGGTGAAGGCGATGCAGATCAAATACGGTCTGCCCGCGGATTCCTGGCCGACCGCCGAGCTTTTGGCCCGAATGCGCGGTGGCACGGCACAGGCGCAGCCGGCGGGGACGATCCGCTAAGCACTAGAATTACTGGATGCCCCGCGAAAGCGGGGCATCCAGTACGCCGCGGCCTATCGATTCAATCACAGCTGCCTCGGAGTACTGGATCGTCCGGTCAGGCCGGACGATGACAGCGGGGGGCGCCGATAGCACCACAAGCCCGCTCGGTAGAATTTTCGCACTGCACAAGCCGCTCCCGCGATTGTATTTTTCCATGAGGTTCCCATGTGAGTGGCTCAGGTTTCTCCTGAGATTTCCCACCACAATAGCGAGCATCACATGTCCTTCCACGACGCCGTCGTTCCCGCCTATTTGCAAATGCTGAACAGCCTGACCGGCCTGCTCACGAAAGCCGAGGCGCATTGCGCGGCCAAGAAGGTCGATCCCGCCGTCCTGCTGGGCTCCCGCCTGTTTCCGGACATGCTGCCGCTCTCGAAGCAGATCCAGCTGGTCAGCGATTTTGCAGCCAAAGGCTGCGCCCGGCTGACCCATAGCGAAGTGCCCTCCACAGCAGACACCGAGACTAGCTTTGCCGAATTGAAGCAGCGGCTCGCCAAGACCATCGACTATGTGAAATCGTTCAAGCCCGAGCAGTTCGAGGGCGCCGACACCAAGGACGTCACCTTCCCGGCCGGTCCCGACAAGTCCATCACCATGAAGGGCCAGCAATTCCTCAGCGCGTTCTCGTTGCCCAACTTCTATTTCCACGCCGCCACCGCCCACGGCCTTCTGCGCCACGCCGGCGTCGAGGTCGGCAAACGCGATTTCCTCGGCGCTAACTAATACCCGATGATTCAGGCGGCCGCGGCGGGAGATCGAATCTGCTGCCGCGGCTGAAATTGCACATGCTTTATGCTGCGTAGCCCCGCTGCGCATCTCGCCTGCAGTTTCCGTATGGCTCCTCCCTTGCGCTGATTGCCGCGATGCACAAGTGTTCCGGATCTCTCACCGCCTGGAAGCATTCTCATGAGCCGTTCGACCAAATTGTTTGAGACCTACAAGCTCGGCCCGATCACGCTGGCGAACCGTTTCGTGATGGCGCCGCTGACGCGCAACCGCGCCTTTCCCGGCACCTTCGTACCGGGCGCGCTCGCCGCCGACTATTACGCCCAGCGTGCTTCTGCGGGGCTTCTGATCACCGAAGCGAGCCAGGTCTCGCAGCAGGGCCAAGGCTACCAGGACACCCCCGGCATCTATTCCAAGGAGCAGGTTGCCGGCTGGCGCAAGGTCACCGATCAGGTGCACCAGCGCGGCGGCAAGATCTTCATCCAGCTCTGGCATGTCGGCCGCATTTCGCATGTCGACCTTCAGACCAATGGCGCAGCCCCGGTGGCACCGAGCGCGATCCGCGCCAAGGGCAAGACCTTCGTCAACGGCGGCTTCGCTGACGTCTCTGAGCCCCGTGCGCTCGAACTCTCCGAAATTCCAGGGATCATCGACGATTTCAAGCGCGCCACGAAGAATGCGCTCGAAGCCGGCTTCGACGGCGTCGAGATCCACGGCGCCAACGGCTATCTGCTCGAGCAGTTCGCCAAGGACGGCACCAACAAGCGTACTGACGCCTATGGCGGCTCGATCGAGAACCGCGCGCGACTGATGCTGGAAGTCTCCAGGGCCGTCGTGGCGGAGGCCGGAGCCGATCGTACCGGCATCCGCATCTCGCCGGTGACGCCTGCCAACGACATCTCGGATTCGAACCCGCAAGCCCTGTACGACCATATCGTCGATGGTCTCGCGGCGCTGAAGCTCGTCTATCTCCATGTCGTCGAGGGCGCCACCGGCGGTCCGCGCGACATCGCGCCGTTCGACTATGCGGGCGTGCGCAAGCGCTTCCCCGGCGCCTACATCGCCAACAACGGCTATGATTTCGATCTCGCCGCCAAGGTGCTGGACGCGAACGCGGCTGATCTCATCGCCTTCGGCAAGCCGTTCATCTCCAACCCCGATCTGGTCGAGCGCCTGAAGGCGGGCGCGACGCTGAACGATTGGGACAAGAACACGTTCTACGGCGGCGGCGCCAAGGGCTACACGGATTACCCGACGCTGGCGGCTGAGCCGGCTGAGTAAGGCGTCGTCGTCGCTCCACCCTCCGTCATTGCGAGGAGCGAAGCGACGAAGCAATCCAGACTACCTCCGTGGGAAGACTCTGGATTGCTTCGCTTCGCTCGCAATGACGTTGTGGAAGCAAAATCCACGACAATAAAAAGAAAAAGGCCGGGATTGCTCCCGGCCTTTCGTCGTTATGTTGAAGTGCCTTACTGCAGCGAAGCGCGCTTCGGGGGCTGTGCCGGCCACGACTTGATCAGGGTGTCGTAGTCGACCGTCTCGCCCTTCGGCTTCTCGTTGGCGAGCTTGCGCTGCGGGGCGATCGTGCCGTCCTTCTGGGCCTTGGCGAACCAGTACTCGGCCGTCTCCTTCTTGTGCAGCTTCGGACCGCAGGCGCCCTGCACGCCGGACTTCTCCAGACGCTCCATGACGGAGTCCTGGGCGGCGGCAAGGGAGTCCATCGCGGCTTGCGGCGTCTTCGTACCGGACGACGCATCGCCGATATTCTGCCACCACAGCTGCGCCAGCTTCGGATAGTCGGGCACGTTGTTGCCGGTCGGGGTCCACTGCACGCGCGCGGGCGAGCGGTAGAACTCGATCAGGCCGCCGAGCTTCGGCGCACGCTCGGTGAACGACTTGTCCCAGATGTCGGATTCACGAATGAACGTGAGACCGACATGGCTCTTCTTCAAGCTGACCGTCTTGGAGACGATGAACTGAAGATAGAGCCAGGCCGCCTTGCGGCGGTCAGCGGGAGTCGACTTCAGCAGCGTCGCCGAGCCCGCGTCCTGGTAGCCGAGCTTCATGCCTTCCTTCCAGTACGAACCGTGCGGCGACGGAGCCATACGCCATTTCGGCGTACCGTCCGCGTTCATCACGGCGATGCCCGGCTTCACCATGTCGGCGGTGAAGGCGGTGTACCAGAACATCTGCTGGGCGATATTGCCCTGCGCCGGCACCGGACCGGATTCGGAGAAGGTCATGCCCTGGGCCTGCGGCGGAGCATACTTCTTCATCCACTCGAGGTACTTGGTGATCGAGTAGACCGCGGCCGGACCGTTGGTGTCGCCACCACGCTCCACCGAGGAGCCGACCGGACGGCAGCCTTCCATGCGGATGCCCCATTCGTCGACGGGCAGACCGTTCGGGATGCCCTTGTCGCCGTTACCGGCCATCGACAGCCAGGCGTCGGTGAAACGCCATCCGAGCGACGGGTCCTTCTTGCCATAGTCCATATGGCCGTAGACCTTGACGCCGTTGATCTCCTTTATGTCGTTGGTGAAGAACTCGGCGATGTCTTCATAGGCCGACCAGTTCACCGGCACGCCGAGCTCGTAGCCGTACTTGGCCTTGAACTTGGCCTTGTAGTCGGGGTTGGTGAACCAGTCGTAGCGGAACCAGTAGAGGTTCGCGAACTGCTGGTCGGGCAGCTGATAGAGCTTGCCGTCCGGCGCCGTGCCGAACGACTTGCCGATGAAGTCGTTGACGTCGAGCATGGGATCGGTGACGTCCTTGCCCTCGCCGGTCATGTAGTCCGACAGCGCGATGGTCTGGCCGTAGCGGAAGTGGGTGCCGATCAGGTCGGAATCGTTGATCCAGCCGTCGTACACGTTCTTGCCGGACTGCATCTGGGTCTGCAGCTTCTCGACCACGTCACCTTCCTGGATGATGTCGTGCTTGAGCTTGATGCCGGTGAGCTCGGAGAACGCCTTGGCCAGCGTCTGCGACTCGTATTCGTGGGTCGTGATGGTCTCGGAGACGACGTTGATCTCCATGCCCTTGAAGGGCTCGGCGGCCTTGGCGAACCACTCCAGCTCCTTCTTCTGCTCGTCTTTCGACAGCGTCGAGGGCTGGAATTCCGCGATCCACTTCTGGATCGCGGCGTCGTCGGCGGCGCGCACCGGCGCCGAGACGGCCAACGACACCGCGACCATGGCGGCGACGCTGGACATCGTCAGAAAGCTATTCTTGGTCAATGGACGTTCCCTTCTCCTAAACTGCCGCATGTTATTCCTCCGTTGCAGCGACAAACTTTTTACAGGCCCGGGTTGGTCCCGGATCTGGCCGTTCCTTCGCGGGCTAGACCGTGCGGAAAATGAGTACGGCCGTGGCCAGCGAAATTCCTGATGCGATCCAAAGGCGCGAAATTTCAACTCCGTCCTCGCCGATCGGCAGCGTGGCGAGGGCGTCGGTGCCGGCGAAGGCGATCCACAGCAAGTGGATGACCGCTGCCGTGATGAGGGAGATGAACAGACGGTCGCCCCGCGTGGTCGGGATGCGCAGCACGCCGACGCGTTCGGCTTCGGGATAGGCCACCCCGAGCCAGGTCATCACGGCCAGCGTACAGGCGAGCGCCACAAAGAAGATCGCCGTCGGCGGCGTCCAGGCCATCCATGCAATAGCTTCCATTGATGCCTCCCTAAACCCGACCGAGCGCGAAACCGCTCGCGATGTAGTTCCGAACGAACCAGATCACGAGCGCGCCCGGGATGATCGTCAGCACGCCGGCCGCAGCCAGCAGGCCCCAGTCCATGCCCGCGGCCGACACCGTGCGCGTCATGATCGCCGCGATCGGCTTGGCCTGCACCGAGGTCAGCGTGCGCGCCAGCAGCAGCTCGACCCAGGAGAACATGAAGCAGAAGAAGGCGGCGACGCCGATGCCGCTCGCAATCAGCGGGACCAGAATCTTGATGAAGAAGCGCGGGAAGGAATAGCCGTCGAGGAAGGCGGTCTCGTCGATCTCGCGCGGCACGCCGGAGACGAAGCCTTCCAGGATCCACACCGCCAGCGGGACGTTGAAGATGCAGTGCGCCAGCGCGACCGCCCAGGGCGTATCGAACAGGCCGATCGCCGAATAGAGATTGAAGAACGGCAGCGCATAGACCGCGGCCGGCGCCATGCGGTTCGACAGCAGCCAGAAGAACAGATGCTTGTCGCCGAGGAAGCGGTAGCGCGAAAACGCGTAGGCTGCCGGCAGCGCCACCGAGATCGAGATGATGGTGTTGAGGACGACATATTCCAGCGAGTTGATATAGCCGGAATACCAGCTCTCGTCGGTGAAGATGCGCTTGTAGTGCTGGAGCGTCGGCGCGTGTGGCCACAGCGTCATCGTCGAGACGATCTCGGCGTTGGTCTTGAAGCTCATGTTGACGAGCCAGTAGATCGGCAACAGCAGGAAGATCAAAAACAGCGCCATGATGAGGCGACGGCCGGGGATCGAATGCATCACGCGGCTCCTTCCTGCGGCTTCCGCTCGGCGGCGGCATTGGTCATGACGGTGTAGAAGATCCAGCAGACGATCAGGATGATGAGGTTGTAGACCAGCGACAGCGCGGCGGCCTTGCCGAGATCGAACTGGCCGAGCGCGATCTTGACCAGCTCGATCGACACGAAGGTCGTCGAGTTGCCGGGCCCACCACCCGTCACCACGAACGGTTCGGTGTAGATCATGAAACTGTCCATGAAGCGCAGCAGCACCGCGATCAGCAGCACACGATTCATCTTCGGCAGCTGGATCGCCTTGAACACCGCCCAGCGGGAGGCGCCATCGATCTGCGCCGCCTGATAATAGGCTTCGGGGATCGACTTCAGGCCGGCGTAGCACAGCAGCGCGACCAGGCTGGTCCAGTGCCAGACATCCATCACGATGACGGTGACCCAGGCGTCGATATCGTTGGACACGTAATTATAATCGATGCCGATGGCATTGAGGACATAACCGAGCAGGCCGATGTCGGGGCGGCCGAAGATCTGCCAGATCGTGCCGACCACGTTCCACGGGATCAGCAGCGGCAGCGCCAGGATGACGAGGCAGGCCGCAACCGTCCACCCCTGTCGCGGCATCGACAGCGCGACGACGATGCCGAGCGGCACCTCGATCGCGAGGATCACCAGCGAGAAGAACAGATTGCGCCCGAGCGAAGCCAGGAAGCGGCCGCCGAGATCGGTCGAGGGATCGAGCAATTCCTTGAACCAGCCGACACCGTTCCAGAAGAACTGGTTGTTGCCGAAGGTGTCCTGCATCGAATAGTTCACCACCGTCATCAACGGCAGCACCGCCGAGAAGGCGACGACCAGGAACACCGGCAGCACCAGGAACCAGGCTTTTTGGTTGACGGTCTTGTCCATCAGGCGGCTCCCTCCACCAGAAGGCTGTCGGCATAGACGTGGACGTGCGACGGGTCGAATTTCAGGCCGGCCGTGCCATCCGGGCTGGTGAAGCCGGCCGGCGCGCGGGCCGCGAGCTTTGCATCACCGAGCCGCGCACGCGCGAAACGGATGCGCCCGAGGTCGTCGACGCGTTCGATCTTTGCACTGAGCAGGCCAGGCGCAGGCGCGACGGCCTCGACGAATTCCGGACGGACGCCGATCTCGATCTTCGCGCTTGGCGGAAGGCTGTCGTAGCTGCGATTGAGCGCGATGACGTGACCGCCGATCCTGGCCTCGCGGCCCCTTACCTCGGCCGGCAAAATGTTCATGCCGGGCGAGCCAATGAAATAGCCGACGAAGGTGTGCGCCGGCTTGTCGAACAACTCGGCCGGCGTGCCGCTCTGCACCACGCGGCCGTCATGCATGACCACCACGGTGTCGGCGAAGGTCAGCGCTTCGGTCTGGTCGTGGGTGACGTAGATCATCGTCAGGTCGAGCTCGCGATGCAGCGCCTTCAGCTTGGAGCGGAGCTGCCATTTCAGCTCGGGGTCGATCACGGTGAGCGGCTCGTCGAACAGCACCGCGGCGACGTCCGAGCGGACCAGGCCGCGACCGAGCGAGATCTTCTGCTTGGCGTCAGCCGTGAGCCGCGTCGCCTTGCGGTTCAGATAGGGATCGAGGTCGAGCAGGCGGCCGATCTCGGCGACGCGCTTGTCGATCTCGGCCTTCGGTACACCGCGGTTCTTCAGAGGGAACGCCAAATTCTGCCCCACCGTCATTGTGTCGTAGATCACCGGAAACTGGAACACCTGGGCGATGTTGCGCTTCTGGGTTGACAGCGGTGTGATGTCCTCGCCGTCGAACAGGATTTTCCCGCGCGACGGGGTGATGATGCCCGAGATGACGTTGAGCAGCGTGGTCTTGCCGCAGCCGGACGGCCCGAGCAGCGCGTAGGCGCCGCCCTGTCGCCAGGTCATCGTGACAGGCTTGAGAGCAAAGCTGTCCTGCGGCGCATCATTGCCACCGTAGGAGTGCGCGAGATCGACGAGGTCAATGCGGGCCATGTCGCATCCCCCTCAAGCTTGTTTCTTTGACGCGTTTTCTTCACGCGAACCGCTCGGCACTTCGCTTGAAAACGCTATGGGACCGGGCGCTGCGACCAGGCGGTCGCCAGCGTCGAACACGAAAACGTCGTTGGGATCAAGCACGGCATCGATGGTCTGCCCGGGCTCGAACTCGTGCACGCCGTGCAACACCGCCACCCAGTTCGATCCGTCGCGGGTCAGATGCACGAAACTCTCCGAACCGGTGATCTCGGTCACCGTTACCGTGGCATGGAAGGCGTGGCGGTCGGTCTCGCCATTGGCAAGCGCGAGCTGATGGGCACGAAATCCGACGCGATAGGCGCCGTCCGCGAGCGAGGAATAGAGACCGGACGCCGGCGCGGCAATGCCGCCCGCATATTGCACCGAGCCGTTCTTTTTCTCGATGCCGACGAGATTGAGCGGCGGATCGGAGAACACCTGCGCGACGCGCAAGGTCTGCGGCCGCCGGTAGACGTTTGGCGTCTCGCCGATCTGGAGCGCCTTCCCCTCCCACATGCACACCGTGTTGCCGCCGAGCAGCAGCGCCTCGGTCGGCTCCGTGGTGGCATAAACGAAGATCGCACCGGACGCCTCGAAGATGCGCGGCAGCTCGGTGCGCAGCTCCTCGCGCAGCTTGTAGTCGAGATTGGCGAGCGGCTCGTCGAGCAGCACGAGGTCGGCGCCCTTCACCAGCGCGCGCGCCATCGCAGTTCGCTGCTGCTGGCCGCCGGAAAGCTGGAGCGGCGTGCGCTTCAGGAACGGCTCGAGCCTGAGCAGCCGGGCGGCTTCCGCGACCCGCGCCTCGATCTCGGCGCGCGGCTTGCCCTGCACGCGCAAGGGCGAAGCGATGTTCTCGTAGACCGACAGCGAGGGGTAGTTGATGAACTGCTGATAGACCATGGCGACCGAGCGCTGGCGCACGTCGACGCCGGTGACGTCCTTGCCGTTGACCAGCAGCTTGCCCGATGTCGGCTTGTCCAGGCCAGCGAGCAGCCGCATGATCGAGGTCTTGCCCGACAGCGTCGGCCCGAGCAGCACGTTGAGCGTGCCGCTCTCGAGCGTCAGCGAGACGTCGCGAATGTGCTCGATACCGTCGACAGTCCGGGTTACGTGATCGAGTGCCACTGTCATGAGCGTCCTCCCGCTTCCAGCAGGGGACTTTGCTGCACGGCGTGGGTCCTGATCCAGTCATCAAGCGCCGCGATCTCGTCGGCACTTAGTCGCAGGCCGAGCTTGGAACGGCGCCAGACGATATCTTCGGCGGTGACGGCCCATTCGTTGGCCATGAGGTAGCGGACTTCGCGCTCGGTCAGCGTCGCACCGAAGGCCTGGCCGAGATCGGCCGCCGATTTCGCATCCCCAAGCAGCTTGATCGCCCTCGTGCCATAGGCGCGTGCGAGGCGCCGCGCATGCTCGTGGCTGAGGAAAGGATAGCCGCGCTGAAGCTCGGCGATCAGGCCGTCGACATCGGACACGCCCATGTCGCCGCCGGGCAGCGGCCATTTGCCGGTCCAGCCTTCGCGCGCTTTCGCACTGCGAAGATAGGGCGCGAGCCGCTCCAGCGCCTCCTCGGCGAGGCGGCGGTAGGTCGTGATCTTGCCGCCATAGATCGACAGCAGCGGCACGCCGCCGGGCGTGTCGAGCTCGAACACATAGTCGCGCGTCGCGGCCTTGGCTTCGCTGGCGCCGTCATCATAGAGCGGACGCACGCCGGAATAGGTCCAGACCACGTCATCGGGCGTGACAGGCTTGGCCAGATATTCGCTTGCCGCCGTGCAGAGATACTGGATCTCCTCGGCCGTCGCCTTCACCTTGGCGGGATCGCCGTCATAGTCGCGGTCGGTGGTGCCGATCAGCGTGAAATCGTCCTGATAGGGAATGACGAAGATGATGCGGCCGTCGGCATTCTGGAACATGTAGGCACGGTCATGGTCGTAGAGTTTCTTTACGACGATGTGCGAGCCCTGCACCAGGCGCACCTTGGCTTTCGCGTTGACGCCGGCGCCGCGGCCGAGCACATCCTCGACCCAGGGCCCGCCGGCATTGACCAGCGCACGGGCCCGGATCGACGAGCGCGCGCCGGTCAGCGTGTCGATCATGCTGACGGTCCAGATGCCGTCGGTCTGTTTAATATCGGTTGCGCGGGTCCGGGTACGGATCTCGGCGCCCTTGTCGGCGGCATCGCGGGCGTTGAGTACGACGAGACGGGCGTCGTCGACGAAGCAGTCGGAATATTCGAACGCGCGGCGGTAGCGGTTCGGGATCAGCGGGCGGCCGACCTCGTCGCGCCCAAGGTCGACCGAGCGCGTCGCCGGCAGCAGATGACGGCCGCCGATGTGGTCATAGAGGAAGAGGCCGAGGCGCAGCAGCCAGGCTGGCCTTAAGCCCGCATGGTGCGGCAAAACGAAACGCAGGGGGCGAATGATGTGAGGCGCGATCCCCCAGAGAATCTCGCGCTCGATCAGCGCCTCGCGGACCAGCCGAAACTCGTAGTATTCGAGATAGCGCAGGCCGCCATGCACCAGCTTGGTCGACCAGGACGAGGTCCCGCTCGCCAGATCGTTCATTTCGCACAGGAAAACCGTGTTGCCGCGGCCCACCGCGTCGCGCGCGATGCCGCAGCCGTTAACACCGCCTCCAATAATGGCGAGGTCGAAAATCCGCTCCAACAGACGCATCCCCCGGCGACCGCCCGTTCAATCGAGCGGTTACTTTCGCTTTTGATTAGATCACACCAGAAAACGAAAGCAAGATGAAAGAGGGGAGAAAGGAAGTGAAAGCGGAACTTTCGAGTGGGCATATGGGTGTGGAAATGGGCAGTTCGGGACGGGATTCGCGCAGCATTATTGCTCTTGAATAGTCGTCGACGACCATTATTAGTTACGATAGTCATATTGGTCTTTATCTGCATGACAGAACACAGCACTGCACCAGACTCACCGGCGACTGACTCGTGGACGCTTGCCAACGCCAAGGCCCGGCTCTCCGAGGTGATCGACCGTGCCCAAGCCGGCCCGCAAATCATCACCCGACACGGCAAGCCCAATGCGGTGATCGTTTCCGCCGAGGAATGGGCGCGCAAGACGGCGCGCAAAGGAACCTTGGCCGAATTCCTGCTGGCTTCGCCGCTGCGCAGCGCCGACCTCGAGCTTGAACGCGTGCACGACGAGACGCCGTGAATCTACTGCTCGACACCAACGTGTTGTCGGAGGTCCAGAGGCCGGCCCCTTCGCCGAAAGTCTTGTCATGGCTTGATACGATCGACGAGGATCGTGCGTTCATCAGCGTGGCATCGATCGCCGAGCTTCGCCGCGGCATCGCATTGCTGGAGGACGGCCGTCGGCGCGCAGCATTGGCCGCCTGGCTTGCCCACGATCTGCCGGAGCGTTTTGCCGGGCGCACCCTGCCGATCGACCACGCGGTGGCGGAACGCTGGGGTGACCTCATGGCTCAGAGCCGCAGAAGCGGCGTCGCATTGTCTGTCATGGACGGCTTCTTTGCCGCGACCGCGCTCGCGAACAACCTCATGCTCGTCACACGCAAAGTGAAGGATTTCGCGGTATTCGGCGTGCCGCTGCTGAACCCGTGGGACGACCCATAGTCCTACCTCAGCCGCACCACCGGCGCCGATTCAGGTGCTGCATCCTGCACATCGGCCTGGGCCTCATCGACCTCCGCCCCCTTCGGCATCGCCGCCATCACCTCGATGCCCTTGCCGTGGCAGATGGTGGCGAGGCGCTCAGGCAATTCCTGGTCGGTGACGAAGGTCTGGATCTGGCTGATATGGGCGATGCGCACCGGCGCGCTGCGGCGGAGTTTGGTTGAATCGGCGACCAGCATGACGCTGCGGGCATTGGCGATGATGGCCTGCGCCACCTGCACCTCGCGATAGTCGAAGTCAAGCAGCGCGCCCTCCTCGTCGATCGCGGACGCGCCGATGATGGCGTAGTCGACCTTGAACTGGCCGATCAGCTGCGTCGCGGTCGAGCCGACCACCGCACCGTCGGCGCGTCGTACCGTGCCGCCGGCGACCACCACCTCAATGCGAGGATGGCGGTAGAGCAGCATGGCGACGTTCAGATTGTTGGTGATGACGAGGAGGTCCTCGTGCGAGGTCAGCGCGCTCGCCACCTCCTCGGTCGTGGTGCCGATGTTGATGAAGAGCGAGCAGCCGTTCGGGATCAGCGAGGCGGCCGCGGCTCCAATCGCCTTCTTCTCGTCGGCGGCGACGAAGCGCCGCGCCTCATAAGCGAGGTTTTCCACGCCGGAGGCGATGATGGCGCCGCCATGGATGCGGGTCAGCGAGCGGCGCTCGCAGAGATCGTTGAGATCCTTGCGGATGGTCTGCGCCGAGACCTCGAACCGGCGCGCCAGCTCCTCGACCATGACGCGGCCCGAGGCGCGCGCGATGTTGAGGATTTCGGCTTGGCGATGGGTCAGTCCGGTCACGGCGATGGCCTCAAGTCAGGAAGCTGCATGGTGCGGCGGTTCGCGCGTTCGGTCAATGCGCGCGCCGATCACGGTTAACGGACGAGGTCTTCACCACGCCATCGCAGCGGCGAGGCGCGCGAGCAGGTCCGGGTCGTCGAAGGCGCTGGCGGAAGCGATGGCCCCGGCGGCGACGAGATCAGTATGGCTGAGGCTGGTCCGGATGCCGATGGTCGGAATGCCGGCCGCCGCGGCCGATTGCACGCCGGTGCGGGAGTCCTCGAACGCGATCGAGGCCATCGCGCTGGCGCCGGTAAAGCGCAACCCTTCCTGATAAGGCAGCGGATGCGGCTTTCCGTGCAACAGCTCGGCGCCGATCACGAGCGCCTTGAAACGGTGCGTGATGCCGAGGCCGGACAGCAGCAGCTCCGCATTGAGTCGCGGGGCGTTGGTCACGGCAACCATGGGAATACCGGCCGCATCCGCCCTGTCGAGCAGCGCCATCAGGCCCGGCAGCGGCTCGATCTGTCCGGCGACGAGTTCGCGGAAGACTTCCTCCTTCTCATCGAGGATCAAGGCACGCCGTTCCGGCGCCTCGTCGGGCAGAAAGCGCTCGCCGATCGCTATATTCGCGAAGCCTTGCAGCTCCCTGGAGAAGCGCGCGTGATCGAAGACATGGCCGCGAGGGCCGAGCACCTGGTTGAAGGCCTTCAGGTGCAGCGGATCGGTGTTGGCGAGCGTACCGTCGATGTCGAACAGCAACGCCCTGCCGATAGCCTCGATCATGTCCGTACTTTCCCGATATATGACGCATCAATACGAAAGCCGTATCAATACAGCGCCAATCGCGCAATGACGCACGTGCATGACCACCACGCGACACTCGACAAAGTCGCGCGCGGCTGCAACACTCCATGCAAGATCAAAAAGGAGGAAACGATGACGATCAACCGACGCGATCTGGCTCTCTCGACTCTTGCAGTCCCAGCTCTTGCCGTCTCCACTCTTGCAGTTTCAGCGCTTACGGCACCGGTGCTGGCGGCCTCGGCGGACGAGGAAGCCGTGGCGAAGAAGGTCGAGGCCTTCCGTCTCGCCCAGATCGCGGCCGATCCCAAGGCGCTCGGCGCGCTCTGCGCCGATGAGGTGAGCTACAGCCATTCCAGCGGCAAGGTCGAGGACAAGGCGACCTTCGTCGCCAACGCCACCGACGGCAAATCCAAATTCCTGTCGATCGAGTACAAGGACCCGACCATCAAGGTCGTCGGCCCCGCCGCGATCGTGCGTTTCCACTGGGTGGCGGAACAGGAGATGGCGGCCGATGGGAAAAAAGTGCCGACCAACCTTCACATCCTGATGAACTGGCAGAAGCAGGGCGACGACTGGAAGCTGCTCTCGCGGGCGGCGACGAAGTTGTGATGCTTCCCCTCTCCCCTTGCGGGAGAGGGTGGCTTCGCGAAGCGAAGTCGGGTGAGGGGTTTCTCTCCGCAGATTGATCTCTCGCATTGGAATTCGCGGAGACGATCCCTCATCCGGCGCTTCGCGCCACCTTCTCACAGGGGGAGAAGGGAAGGCAGAGTTCGCGGCAAAAGATTCCCACCTCTCGCGCCACGCCCGGCCCGGAATGACCAGCGGGAGGACTAAGCCGCTTCCTTCACGTCACCGTTAACCAGCTTGCGCGCGGCGCGCTCGGCTTCGCGGGCGTTGCGGAAGAGCTGGCCTTCGAGACGGTTAAAGCGGTTGGATGAGGCGAAAAAGCAGTAGCCTCCCTGGGAACGAACGACGATACCTGCGGTCTGCGAATCGACTTCGATGATGTAGCTGTCCGGCATGGTCCGTGGATTCCTCAGTGCGGGCAAATAACGGCAGTTCTGCCCAAAGGTTCCTGGGCATTTTGACGCCGTTTCCACCCCGGATCGACACGGGATCGAGTACGCCGGGACCTCATCCGTTTTATGACTGGTTCTTGGCAAAGCCGCGGCGCCGTGACTCAGTCGCGCCGCGTTTGGCGGTGCCGCACTTGAGATGGGACGCAAAGTCGCGCGCGATTACGTCGCGATTGGTGGATCGTTTCTCTGGATCGTTTGCGGACGGCCGTCCTCGTCGATCGAGACGTAAGTGAAATTGCCGTCGGTCACCAGGATCGGCTGGAGCTCCCTGCGCCGTAGCGCCCAGGCTTCGAGATGCACGGTCATCGAGGTGCGGCCCACGCGGACGAGATTGGCATAGACCGAAACGAGATCGCCGACATAGACCGCCTTGCGGAAATTCATCGCCTCGATGGCGACGGTCACCGTGCGCGACTTCGCGACCTTTGACGCAAACACGCCGCCGCCGACGTCCATCTGGCTGAGCAACCAGCCGCCGAAGATGTCGCCGTTTGCGTTGGTGTCGGCCGGCATCGCCAGCGTGCGGATGCAGAGATCGCCGCCCGGCCCGGCATTGGCTTGCTCGTTCATGCCGCTCTCACTTGAAGATTGCTCACTTGAAGATTGCTCACTTGAAATTATCCCAGCCCGGATCCGGCGCAAAGCGCTCGCCGAATCTCCCGGCCAGCGCGCGCAAGGTGGATACGACATGATCGACGCCACGCGTGCGCGCATAATTCAGCGGACCGCCACGGAACGGTGCATAACCGGTGCCGAAGATCATGGCGCCGTCGACCATGTCGGCGTCATCGACGATACCCTCGCGAAGCGCCGCAACGCAGACATTGGACATCGGCAGCACCAGGCGGTCGATCATCTGGTCGGTGACGCGCGGACCGGTCTCGGGCAACGGCGCCTTCTCGGCCTTGCCGTCGCGCCAGACGTAAAAACCCTTGCCGGTCTTGCGGCCGAGTTCGCCCTTGGCGACCTTCTCCCGCAGCCAGGCCGGCGTCGGCGGCAGCAGATCGCCGAACTTGCTACGCAGCATGTCGCCGACGTCGAGACAAATGTCGAGCCCGACCTGGTCGGCCAGTTCGATCGGTCCCATCGGCATGCCGAACTGCTCCGCGGCGGCGTCGATCAGGCGCTGGTCGATCTTCTCGTCCAGCATCACCATCGCTTCCAGCATGTAGGGCGTCAGCGCGCGGTTGACGAGGAACCCCGGCGAGCTCTTCACCGACAACGGCAGCCGATCGATCGCGCCGACGAAAGCGAGTGCCTCCTTCAGCACCTGCGTATCGTTACCGTCATGGCTGACGACTTCGACCAGTTGCAACCGCGACACCGGATTGAAGAAGTGAAGGCCCACCAGCCGCTCCGGCCGCGCCAGCATGGTGCGCAAATCCCGGAGCGGAATGCTCGAGGTGTTGGTCGCGAGAATCGCGCCCTGCTTCATTCGCGGCTCGAGGCCGGCATAGACCTTCTGCTTGAGTTCGAGCTTCTCCGGGACAGCCTCGATGATGAGATCGGCGTTGCGGACGCCCTCCCCGTCCATGTCGGGGATCAGGCGATCGAGCGCGTCGCGGACATCGGTAGGTTTCCGAATGATCTTGCCAAAAAGATCAGCGGCGCGCTTGACGGCGCCCGCTATCGGCTCCGCCTTCATGTCGGCGAGCGAGACGCGCAGCCCCTGCCCCGCGCACCAGGCCGCGATGTCGCCGCCCATGGCACCAGCGCCGATGACGTGGACATGCTTGATCGTATTGCCGCTCCCAGCCGCTTTCTTCATCTGCTCGCGCAGGAAGAACACGCGGATCAAGTTCTGCGCGGTGGGCGTCACCATCAGCTTGGCGAACGAAGCCTGCTCTGCCCTGAGCATCGCGGCCTTGCTGCCGCCATGGGTCTCCCAGAGATCGATCAAGGCATAGGGCGCAGGATAATGCTCGCGGGACGCGGCCTTCGCCGCCTCCGAGCGCATGCGCCGGGCCAGCAGCCCGCGCACCGGGCCGAAATTCGCCGCACGCGTCAGAAAACCCGGCCGCGCCCGCTTGAGCCGGCCGAACAGTGCGTCCCTGACCGCATTGCGAACGTGGCGCTCTTGCGTCACCGTGTCGACGAGCCCGAGCGATCTGGCGCGGCGGGCATCGATGGTGCGGCCGGTCAGCATCAGGGCCATCGACTGGGTCGGATTGACCAGCGCGGTGAAACGCGCGGTGCCGCCGAGACCGGGATGCAAGCCCAGCATCACCTCCGGGAAGCCAAAGCGCGCGCCGTCGATCGCGATACGCGATTGGCAGGCGAGCGCTACCTCGAGCCCGCCGCCGAGGCAGAAGCCGTGGATCACCGCGACGGTCGGCAGCTTCAGCGCTTCCAGATGGTCGACCACCGCATGGGCAGCGCGGATCCGCGTCTCCACCATTGCGGGATCGCTGGCGCCGCGGAATTCGTTGACGTCGGCGCCGGCAATGAAGCCGGACGGCTTTGCGGAGCGCATCACGAGGCCCGCCGGACGCTCAGTCTCGATCGCCGCGAGCACGGCGTCGAACTCCTCCATCACGTCGGCGGACAGCGTATTGGCGCTGGCATCGGCACGGTCGAACAGCAGCCAGGCGACGCCGTCGGCATCGCGCGTCAGCTTGAAGTTCTTGTAGGGACTGTCTGACGCCGGCTGGGGCCCGAGCGAGAGCATGCGATCGCCGAGCGCAGTCATGATCCTGGAATCCATGGTCACACCGCCTCGATCAGCATGGCACCGCCGAGCCCGCCGCCGATGCATTCGGTGGCAACGCCACGCCGCGTGCCGAGCCGCTTCATCGTGTTGACGAGATGCAGCACGATGCGATTGCCGGAGGTGCCGACGGGATGCCCAAGCGAGATAGCGCCGCCGTCGACATTGAGTTTTTCGCGGTCGATCTCGCCGGCGGCGCCGTCCAGCCCCAAAATCTCGCGGCAGAATTTGTCGTCATTCCAGGCGGCGAGACAGCCGAGCACTTGGATGGCGAAGGCCTCGTTGAGCTCCCAGGTCTGGATGTCCTGGATGGTGAGATCGTTGCGCTTCAGTAGCGGCGTCACCGACATCACAGGACCAAGACCCATGATAGCAGGATCAAGTGCGGCCCAGTTGCTGTCGACGATGACCGCCTTCGGCGTCAGCTTGTACTTGGCGACCGCGTCGTCGGACGCCAGGATCACCCAGGACGCGCCGTCGGTGATCTGCGAGGAATTGCCGGCAGTGACCTGGCCCCAGGGACGCTCGAACACCGGCCTCAGTTTCGCGAGCGTCTCGGCTGTCGAGTCCGGACGCACGCCATCATCATGGTCGAAGAATTTTCCGTCGCGGGAGAACGCGGTTTCGACTTCGCCCTTGAGAAAACCTTCCGCCTGCGCATGCGCGAGCCGGCGATGGCTCTCGGCGGCATAGGCATCGGACTGCGCGCGGGTGATGTCGAAGAGATGGCCGACGACTTCGGCGGTCTGGCCCATGTTCAGGTCGGTAATGGGATCGGTCAGCCCGCGCTCCAGGCCGATGATCGGCTTGAGATAGCGCGGCCGCAGCTTGAAGGCCGCGGCAAGCTTCGCGGCGACGCCCTTGGCGGTGGCGAGCCCGGCAAACCAGCGCACGCCGGAATTCGGCCACACCAGCGGCGCGTGGCTCAAGGCCTCGGTGCCGCCGGCGAGGATCATGTCGGCATGGCCCTCGCGGATGTAGCGATAGGCGGTGTCGATCGACTGCATGCCGGAGCCGCAATTGATCTGCACGGTGAAGGCGACCATGTCCTCGCCCATGCCGAGCCGGAGTGCTGCGACGCGGGCCGGGTTCATTTCGTCAGCGATCACGTTGACGCAGCCGAGGATGAGCTGATCGAAGGTATCAGGCGAAAACGGCTGGCGCGCCAGCAGCGGCCGGCCGCATTGCACCGCGAGATCGACCGGCGTGAACGGCCCCGGCCCCGAGCGCGCCTTCAGAAACGGCGTGCGGCTGCCGTCGACGATGAAAACCGGTCGTGCCATCAGCTCGCCGCCCTCTGTTCACCGAGTTCTTGGAAGAACTGATGCACGTCGCCGGTTTTCTTGTAAATCGGGGACAGCGCCTCCGGCGCAAAATCGTCGACCTCTATCACCTTTGTCACCGCTTCGCGGGCCGCGGCCAGCTGCTCGCCCTCTGCCTGCGTGATCACACCCTTGGCCACCGCATCCTTCCAGTCGCTCATGTGAGCCGCGCGCATGCGCCTGGCGATGGCGTCCGTGGCCGCGACCAGCTTGAACGCGCGCTCCAGCCGGGCGAAGCCGCCATCGTCATCGACATAAGCGAGGTCGGGCGTGAGGCGGTCGCGCGCTGCCGACGGCTCCAGCACGAGGCTCGCGCATTGATGCACGACCCGGTCGGAGGGACCCAGCACGCGAGCGCCGAAGGGCTGGACCACGAGCTTGAGGATGCCTGCGACGAAGCGGTTCGGCAGATTGGCGAGAATCTCAGCAAGCCGGTTCTCGATGGTCCGAAAGCCCGTCGCCATGCACCATTCGAGCGCGGCAAAATCTTCCTTCTGCCGGCCCTCGTCCTGCCAGCGTTTGAGCGCGGCCGAGAGCAGATACAGCTCGGACAGGATGTCCCCGAAGCGCGCCGACAGCATCTCCTTGCGCTTGAGCGCTCCGCCGAGCGTCAGCAGCGCCATATCGGCGCAGAGGGCAAACGCCGCGGAGTAGCGCGAGAGCTGACGATAGAAGGGCCTGGCGTCACCCGCATCGGGTGCAAGCGCGAAGACACCAAAGCTCCAGCTCCGGCCGAACGCGCGCAAGAGTGTCTCGAAGCTGTGGCCGACATGCTTCCAGAACACCTTGTCGAAGGCGGTGAGCCCGCGCTCGCGATCGGCATCGGCAAGCGCATTCATCTCGTCGAGCAAATAGGGATGGGCGCGGATGGCGCCCTGCCCGAACACGATGAGATTGCGGGTGAGGATATTGGCGCCCTCGACGGTGATGCCGACAGGAACGGCACGGTGGAGATTGCCGAGATAGTTTTGCGGGCCGTCGATCACGGCCTTGCCGCCATGGATGTCCATGGCGTCGTCGACCGCGGTGCGCATCCGCTCGGTCGCGTGCAGCTTCATGATGCCCGAGATGACGGCAGGATGGATGCCGGCATTCAACGCCGCGCAGGTCAGCCGTCGCGCCGCGTCGAGCTGATAGGCGGTCGCGACGATGCGCGCGAGCGGCTCCTCGACGCCCTCGAACTTGGAGATGGAAATGCCGAACTGCTCGCGGATGCGGGCATAGGCGCCGGTGGTGCGCGCGGCATAGGCGGCGCCGGCGGCGGAGAGCGACGGCAACGAGATGCCGCGGCCGGCGGCGAGCGCCGTCATCAGCATCTTCCAGCCCTGCCCCAGCCGCGCCTGGCCCCCGATGACGTAATCGAGCGGAATGAAAACGTCGCGGCCCCAATTCGGGCCGTTCTGGAACACCTGCATCGACGGCAGATGGCGTTTGCCGATTTCCACGCCGGGAAGGTTGGTCGGGATCAGCGCCACGCTGATGCCGAGCTCTTCCTGATCACCGACGAGATGATCGGGGTCATAGGCCTTGAAGGCGAGGCCAAGCAGCGTCGCGACGGGACCGAGCGTGATGTAGCGCTTGTGCCAGTTGAGCTTCAGGCCCAGCACCTCCTGGCCCTCGAAGGTGCCCTTGCAGATGATGCCGGTGTCGACCATCGAGGCGGCGTCGGAGCCGGCCTCCGGGCTGGTGAGGCCGAAGCAGGGAATGTCGCGGCCGTCGGCAAGACGCGGCAGCCAGCGCTGCTGCTGCTCCTTGGTGCCGAAGTGCATCAGGAGTTCGCCGGGGCCGAGCGAGTTCGGCACCATCACCGTCACCGCGGCGGCAATCGAGCGGGTCGAGATCTTGCGCACCACTTCCGAATGCGCATAAGGCGAGAAGCCGAGGCCGCCGAACTCCTTCGGAATGATCATGCCGAAGAATTTCTCGCGCTTGATGAAGTGCCACACGTCGGGCGGCAGGTCGCGCCATTCCCAAAAGATCTTCCACTCGTCGAGCAAGGCGCAGAGCTCGTCGACCGGGCCGTTGAGGAAGGCCTGCTCCTCTTCGGTCAGCGTTGCCTGCGGAATCTTCAGCAGCTTCGACCAATCAGGGTTGCCGGTGAAGAGATCGGCGTCCCACCAGACGTCGCCGGCCTCCAGCGCCTCGCGCTCGGTGTCCGACATCGCCGGCAGCACGCCGCGCGCCCAGGAGAAGATCGGCTTGGTCAGGGTGTCGCGGCGGAAGCTCATGGCGGACCTCATGCATCGGCGCGGTGATCGGGCATTTTAGCGGAAAGTGGCCGGCGGAGGTGAACACTTCACCTGCGAAAAGACGCGAATTGACGCGGCCGGGCAGCCGCCCAAGGGCCATAACGGCCGAGGCGTGGTGGCAGTTCCGGGAGGGATGTCATTCCCGGGCGCGCGAAGCGCGAGCCCGGAATCCATGGTGCGGCAGCGCTGGTCGATGAATGGATTCCAGGTTCGCGCCTAACGGCGCGCTCCGGAATGACGGGATGGAGAGAGAGGCGCCTAATCCGGCCGCACCATCTCGAACATGTTTTCCGGCTTGATCTCGAAATAATCCCCGCTGCGGCCGGCCCGGACGATCGGGCGGGCGGCGGCGGTCTGGTAGACGCCGTCCTTGATCATGGCCTTGTCGATGTGGACGGCAACGACCTCGCCGAGCGTCAGCCAGGCATTGGCTTCCTTGCCGTTGGCGCCCTTGAGCCGGACGATGTCGGACACCTTGCACTCGAAGGCGACGGGACTCTCGCCGACGCGCGGCACGTTGACGAGTCTGCCGGGCACGGCAGTGAGGCCGGCAACCTCGAACTCGTCGACCTCAGGGCCGACGTGCGCCGCAGTCGCGTTCATGTGCCTGGCCAGGTCCATGGTGGCCAGATTCCAGACGAACTCCCCGGTCTGCTGGATGTTCGCGACCGTGTCCTTCCAATTGGTGGAGGAGAAGCCGATGATCGGAGGGACATAGCAGAACGCGTTGAAGAAGCTGTAGGGCGCGAGATTGACGTGGCCCTTGGTGTCGCGCGACGAAATCCAGCCGATCGGTCGCGGCGCGACGATGGCGTTGAAGGGATCGTGCTTGAGGCCGTGGCCCTTGGCGGGCTCGTAGAAGTGCAGGTCTTTGTCGGTCACGCGCTGTTTTCCTGGTCCTTGTAGCCCGGATGGAGCGAAGCGTAATCCGGGGCCGCAGCACAACGCTGAACCATCCCGGATTGCGCTTTGCTCCATCCGGGCTACGTCGGCCTGCTTATAGGAGGAAATCCGTCGCCGCGTCAGTGGCGCGGGGACAATCCCGCGATGACGAAATCGATCATCTGGTCGATGGTCGGGCCCGGCTTGGTCGCGCACTGGGCGATCATCTGGGGGTGGAAAAACCGCATCATCGCGGTGCAGGCGCAGAGCGCGGCCAGTTGCAGGTCCGGCGCCTCGAACTCGCCGGACGCCACGCCTTGCGCGATCATCTGGCCGATGACCCCGGCAATACACTCCATGTGGTTGACGCAGACATCCCAGTCCTCCTGCATCGCGATCTCGACCATCTCGTGCAGCTTATTGTCGCCGACATAGCGTTCGGTGTTCATGCGATTGATGGTGGTGAGCAGCTCGCGGAAGCGCGGCGTTACCGGACCGGGCCTCGCCACGATCCGCTGCGCTTCCAGCTCGACCTCGCCCATCAGCGAGCGGGCCACCGCCTGATGAATCGCCTTCTTCGATTCGAAGAAGCGATAGACGTTGGCGGGGCTCATCTTGAGCTCCTTGGCGATGTCCCCGACCGTGGTCTTGAGATAGCCGATCTGGCGGAACAGCCGCTCGGCCACCTCGAGAATACGATCCCGGGTGTCGCCTTCGATATGTTCCGAAACCAGTGTCATCTGTCAGGACTCGTCAATCAGCAGTTCATCTTCACTTATTCAGCCGCCTCAGCAAGCGGAATTGCGTTCTGGTCATCGCTCCCATGCTGCGGCGCGGCAGGTTGCTCGGGGGTGCCCGCCTCGTCCAGGCTCTTGCGGAACCAGAGGGCGTAGAGGCCCGGCAGGTACAGCAGCGTGAGGAAGGTCGCAACGAACAAGCCGCCCATGATGGTGATCGCCATCGGCCCCCAGAACGCCGAGCGCGACAGCGGGATCATGGCGAGGATGGCGGCAAGCGCCGTCAGCACCACCGGACGGGCCCGGCGGACAGTCGCCTCCACGATCGCCTCACGGCGGGTCAGGCCATGCGAAACGTCGGTCTCGATCTGATCCACGAGGATGACCGCGTTGCGCATGATCATGCCGGCAAGCGCGATCAGGCCGAGCAGCGCCACGAAGCCGAACGGGGCGTTGGCGAGGTTGAGCCCGAAGGAGGCGCCGACAATGCCGAGCGGTGCGGTCAGGAACACCAGGATCAGGCGCGAGAAGCTCTGCAGCTGGAACATCAGCAGCGTCAGCATCACCATGACCATCAGCGGGAAGAGAATGAAGATCGAGGCGTTGCCCTTGGCGGATTCCTCGAACGCGCCGCCCGCCTCGATGCGGTAGGCCGGCTCGAGGTTGTCCTTGATTGCCTTCAGCTTCGGCGCGATCTGGCCGGTGACGTCGGGCGCCTGCACGCCGTCGACGACGTCGGAGCGCACGGTGATCGCCATGTCGCGGTTACGCCGCCACATGATCGGCTCCTCGTGGGCATACTCGATCTTGGCGATCTGCTGCAGCGGCACGGCCACGCCGTTACGCGAGGTGATGGTGAGATCGCCGACTGCGCCGAGGTCGAGCCGTTCAGACGAGACGGCGCGCGCGACCACGCCGACCTTTTCGATGCCGTCGCGCACGGTCGTCACCTGTGAGCCCGAGATCAGCATCGACAGCGCCTGCGACACGTCTTGCGGGGTCAGGCCCATGGCGCGGGCGCGATCCTGGTCGACGACGAGCTTGAGGTAAGGCGACTGCTCGTTCCAGTCGAGCTGGACGTCCTTGACACTCTTGTTCTGCCGCATGACGTCGCGGACCTGGTAGGCGATCTCGCGCACCTTGTTGGCATCGGGTCCGATGACGCGAAACTGCACGGGGAAACCAACGGGGGGACCGAAATTGAAGCGGTCGACGCGCACGCGGGCCTCGTTGAGCGCGCCGTCGGCAACGGCGTTTTCAAGCTTGGCCTTGATGCGCTCGCGCGCCTCGACGCCCTTTGCGACGATGACGATTTCGGCAAAAGCCTCGTTCGGAAGCTGCGGATTGAGGCCGAGCCAGAAGCGCGGCGAGCCCTGCCCGACATAGGCCGTGTAGGTCTCGATATCCTTGTCGTCCTTGAGCATGGTCTCGGCCTTCTTCACCGCCTTTTCCGTGACGTTGAAGGCGGTGCCCTCGGGCAGGCGGAGCTGGAGGAACAGCTCGGGGCGCTCGGACAGCGGGAAGAACTGCTGCTGGACGTGGCCGAAGCCGACGATTGAGGCGATGAAGACGCCGACGGTCGCGGCCACCACCGTGATGCGGTGGTTGACGCACCACTGCACGATGGCGCGCAGGCCGCGATACATGCGGGTCTCGTAGACCGCGTGCGGATCGTGATTGTGGTGCACCTTTATGTTGGGCAGCAGCATGACGCCGATATAGGGCGTGAAGATCACCGCCACGAACCAGGACGCGACCAGCGCGATCGCCACGATCCAGAAGATGCTGCCGGCATATTCGCCGACCGCGGAATTGGCAAAGCCGATGGGGAGGAAGCCAGCGGCCGTGACCAGCGTTCCCGTGAGCATCGGAAACGCAGTGGATTCCCAGGCAAAGGACGCCGCACGCATGCGGTCCCAGCCCTGCTCCATCTTCACCACCATCATCTCGACGGCGATGATGGCGTCATCCACCAGCAGGCCGAGCGCGATGATCAGCGCACCCAGCGTGATGCGGTGCAGATCGAGCGACATCGTGTTCATGACGACGAAGACGATGCCGAGCACCAGGGGCACCGACAGCGCGACCACGATGCCGGTACGCCAGCCGAGCGCCAGGAACGACACGAACAGCACGATGACGAGGGCTTCCATGAAGGAGTGCACGAATTCGCTGACGGCGTGCTCGACCACCTTGGGCTGGTCGGCGATCAGCTTGATGTCGACGCCCTGCGGCACCGCCTTCATGAATTCAGCCGTCGCCTTCTCGACCTCCTTGCCGAGATCGAGGATGTTGGCGCCCTTGGCGGTGACGACGCCGATGCCGATCGCGGCCTTGCCTTCCTGGCGCACGATGAAGCTCGGAGGGTCGACATAGCCATGGGTGACGGTGGCGATGTCGCCGAGGCGGAACACGCGGCCGTTGCTCTCGACCGGAGTCTCCGCGACGGCCTTGGCGCCGTCGAGCGCACCGGTGACGCGCAGCGGCACGCGCTGCGACGAGGTCTCAACCGTGCCGGCCGGCGTCACGTTGTTCTGCTTGGCGAGCGAATCGAACAGCGCCTGCGGCGTGATGCCGAGGGTGGCGAGCTTGGCATGGCTGAATTCGACGAAGATGCGCTCATCCTGGTTGCCGTAGACGTCGACCTTGGTCACGCCCGGCACCTTCAGGAGGCGCTGACGGAAACCCTCCGAGACCTTCTTGAGCTGGGCGTAGTCGGCGCCGTCGCCGGTCATCATGTAGAGGATGGAATCGACGTCGGAGAACTCGTCGTTGACCACGGGTCCGAGAATCCCTGCGGGCAACTGGCCCTGCACGTCGGCCAGCTTCTTGCGCAGCAGATAGAAGAGATACGGAACGTCCTTCGGCGGCGTGGAGTCGCGGAAGGTCACCTGGAGCGCAGTGAAGCCGGGCTTGGAATAGGTCTGCACCTTCTCGAAGTAAGGCAGCTCCTGGATTTTCTTCTCGATGGGATCGGCGACCTGCGCCTGCATCTCCTGCGCGGTCGCGCCCGGCCACAGCACGGAGACGTTGACCACCTTCACCGTGAAGAACGGATCCTCGGCGCGACCGAGCTTCTGATAGGAGAAGAACCCGGCGACGCCGAGGATGAGCATCAGGAACAGGATCAGCGTCGGATGGCTGACGGCCCAGGCCGAAAGATTGAAGCGCTTCATCGCACTCTCCAAAGATGATCCGGTTGCAAAAAACGACAGCCACTCTGTTCAACGCGTCGTCGCGAGGCAGCGAAGCAATCCAGGGGGCTGGGCAGGTTCTGGATCGCTTCGCCGCTTCAGCCAAAGCATTTGCGCTCGGGCCGAAACTCACCTCACACGACGCAACTCGTAAACGAGACTTAAAAGGACAGTGACGAGACGATCCGCACCCTCTGGCCCGGATCGAGCTTCTGAACGCCGAGGGCGACGATCTTGGCGCCCTCTTCGACACCGCCGGTGATGACGACGTCGTTGCTCTCATAGGACTTCACCGTCACCGGCTTCAGCGTGACCCCGCCGTTGTCGTCGACGACGTAGAAGGACGGTTTGCCGCCTTCGTTGAACAGTGCCGACAGCGGCAGCCGCGCAACGCGCTCGGTCGCAGCGTCCGACAGCGTCAGCGTCGCGGTCATGCCGAGCGAGACCTTGTCGTCGGCCTCGGGCAGCGAGAACTTGGCGAGATAAGTGCGTGTCGCAGGATCCGCGGTGGGCGCGATCTCGCGCAGCTTGGCCGTATATTTCTTGCCCGGCTCCGACCAAAGAGTGACGCTGGCGGCGCCCGATTTGGCACGTCCGACCAGCGTCTCAGGGATCGCGACGACCGCTTCCTTCTCGGCAAAGCGGGCGACACGGATCGAAGCCTGGCCCGCGGCGACCACCTGGCCGGGCTCGATCAGCGTTGCGGTGACGACGCCGCGGGCGTCGGCGTTGAGCGTCGCGTAGGAAAGGGAATTGTTGGTCAGTTCGACCGAGCGCTCGGCCCGGTTCAGGCGGGCACGTGCCTCGTCGGCGGCGGCGCGGCTCGAATCCAGCTGCGCGTCGGTGGTCCAGCCCTTGGCCTTCAAATCCTTGGCGCGCTGCTCGGCGGCGGCGGCCTGGGCCAGCACGCCGGTCGCAGCGGTCTGCTCGGCGACGGCTTGCTCGGCCTGGAGCTTCAGATCGACCTCATCGAGGACCGCGAGCGGCTGGCCGATTTCGACGGTCTGGCCGACTTCGACCAGACGCTTGGCGACCTTGCCGGCGACCCGAAAGCCCAGATCGCTCTCGATCCGCGGCCTAATGGTGCCAACGAAGCTGCGCTCGGGCTTTTCGGCATCATAATGGGCGGTGGCGACAAGAACCGGCCGCGGCGGCTCGGCCTTTTCAGCGACGGTGTCATTGCACCCAGCGAGGGCGGCAGCCATCAGCGCCAGCGAAACACCGGCCAAGAGCCTCGAATAGCTGGACAAAACGGAGCGGACGAACATCGGAGGACACTCCCTCGGCTGCAATGAGAGGAATGTCGACTAATCACTGATAAAAGTCAATAATCGTCAGTCATCAGGAATCTGTGATCGTTAAGAGGTGGTAACCTCCGCGGGCTGCCCCTGGCGGAAGCCTGGACTGTTCGAAGAAAGCGTCGCGCCGCAGGTCCCCCAGAGGGCCGCGTGGAAATAGGCCCTGGCTTTCGCGGAGGCGACATTTCGAGGCTATCGCCGCCCCTGCTCCGCGAACTCGTGCTTGCTTTCGTGACCGCCGATGAAGACCAGGATGCCGGCGATCAGCGGCAGCACCGCGAGCACGAGCAGTCCGGTCGAGGTCTGGCCGGTGGCTTCCTTGACCCAGCCGATCAGATAGGGCCCACCGAAGCCGGCGAGATTCCCGATCGAGTTGATCAAGGCGATGGCACCGGCCGCCGCCGTGCCGGAGAGCCAGGCGGTGGGCAAGGTCCAGAACACCCCGAAGCAGCAGAACACGCCGATCGCGGCCACCGTCAGCACCATCATCGTCAGGGTGGGGTCGGTGAGATAGGAGGAGACGCCGAGAGCGACGGCGGTGAGCAGCAACGGCGCGCCGACATGCATCACGCGCTCGCGCGTGGCATCGGAATGCCGTGCCCACAGGATCATCGCGATGGTGCCGAACAGATACGGGATGGCGGTGACGAAGCCGGTCTGGGCGTTGGTGAGGCCGAACGCCTTGACGATCTGCGGCAACCAGAACTGCATGCCATACAGCGCGCCAACGAAGCCGAAATAGACCAGGGCGAGCATGATCACCTTCGGTGAGGTCAGCGCCTCACTGAGCGACAAATGCTTCACCGCCTGCTTGGCCGCGATCTCGGCATCGAGCTTGGTCTTGAGCCAGGCCTTCTGCTCGGCCGAGAGCCAATCCGCCTTCTCCGGCCTGTCGGTGAGATAGAACCAGGTGACGATGCCGAGCAGCACAGACGGAATGCCCTCGATGATGAACAGCCACTGCCAGCCCTTCAGGCCCATCGCGCCGTCGAGGCCGAGCAGCAGGCCCGAGACCGGCGCGCCGATCAAGGTGGAGACCGGCACGGCGATGGCGAAGGCCGCGAGGAAGCGGGCGCGGTATTCGGCCGGATACCAATAGGTGAGATAGAGGATGATGCCGGGGAAGAAGCCGGCCTCGGCGACGCCGAGCAGGAAGCGCAGCACGTAGAAGCTCGTGACGCCGCTCGTGAGCGCCATCAGCGCCGAGATGATGCCCCAGGTCACCATGATGCGGGCGATCCAGCGGCTGGCGCCGAACTTCTCCAGCGCCAGATTGCTCGGCACCTCGAAGATGAAATAGCCGATGAAGAAGATGCCGGCGCCCCAGGAGAAGATCAGCGGCGTGAATTTCAGCTCGGCATTCATGGTCAGCGCGGCGAAACCGAGATTGACGCGATCGAGATAGGAGAAGAAGTAGGCCAGCACCAGGAACGGGATCAGTCGCCAGGAAATGGCGCGGATCGTCGAGGTCTCGATTTCCGACTTGGCTGCGCCGGTCGAACCGGCATAGGTCGTGGTCTGGCTCATGGCTTCCCCCGGGTTGTTGCTTTTATGGGCTGATCCGGGGTTTTGAGCATCGCCGCGAAAGAGTCAATGGAGCAAGCAATGCACGAGGCACAACCGGTCAAACCCATTGCACCGCTTCGGACATCGCTGATCCGCGCCGGTCTGGCGCTGGCGGTTATTGCCTGCGGACTGTCGCTGCGCTGGTACGGCTTTCCGATCGGCCTGCCGGCCTTCGTGGTGAAGTACGGCGGCTCGCTGCTATGGGCAACGATGGTGTTTCTGCTGGTCGGCGTTTTGCTGCCGCGGCTGCCACGGGCGCAGATCGCAGCCATCGCAATCGCGATAGCGGTCGTGGTCGAATTCTCCCGGCTGGTGCACATGCCCTGGCTCGACGCGTTCCGGCTGACCACGGCCGGGGCGCTGCTGCTCGGGCGCATCTTCTCGCCATGGAATTTGCTGGCGTATGCGGTTGGGATTGCGTTCGGCGTTTGGATTGATCGGCTCGCCAGGGTGCGGACGGTGGGTTAGCGCAGCGTAACCCACCACTGTTTGTCTCCGCGGAAGTGAAAGAGGTGGATTACGCTTCGCTAATCCACCCTACAGACCGACGAGGGCGCATTTCACTCCGCCAATTGAAACTTCTCAAACCGATCGAGCTCCTCCTCGATCTTTTGCTTGAGCTCCTTGCGCCCCGCGGCCTTCTTTCCCTCACCGACCCAGGTCCATTTCCGCATCAGCAGCTTCTTCGCTTGCCGGTCGGTCTTCAGATCGAGCGCCGCGACGATCTCGTCGCCGACCAGTACGGGCAGCGCGAAATAGCCGAGCTTGCGTTTGGCTTTCGGCACATAGGCCTCGAACAAATGGTTGTAGCCGAAAATGAGATTGGTGCGCTTGCGCTGGATGATCAGCGGATCGAACGGCGAGAGGATATGGACGAGGTCAGGTGGCGCGCGCTCGCCCGGCTCGAGCGCAGAAGGCAGTGCCCAGTGCTCCTGCTTTCCGGCACTCTCGATGGCGACAGGCACGAGATCGCCACGGCGGACGCGCGAGCCGATCAGGGCAGCCACCGCCGGCTTGCGCGGCGCGTCGAGATGGCAGACCGAATCGAGGCTCACGACACCTTGCGATCGCAGCGCGCGATCGAGCAGATAGGCCGTAATGTCCCTTGCCGAGGCCGGCTTCGGCAGCTTGTCCCAGCCGAAATGGCGCGTCATCAGCTCATAGGTCTTGAGCATGCCCTGGCGCTCGCTGACGGTCACGGCCCCCGTATAGAAAGCGAGCTGCAACGCCCGCTTCGAGGGTTTTCGGCTTTGCCACAGATGCTCCTTCTCGGTGAGCACGTCGTCCTCGATGTCGCGGATCGTCAGCGGGCCGGCGCGCACCAGCCGCATCACCTTGCGCATGTCGGCAGGCTTCACCGAGGCGAACCATTTGTGCCCCTCGCGGCGGTGCTCGCGCATCGCCGGCAGGAAGAAGCGGAAGTCGCCGGCCGGCACGTAAGAGAGCGCATGCGTCCAATATTCAAACACGCTCTTGTCGACGCTCTGGGCGTGGCGCAGATCGGCGCGGCGGTAAGACGGGATGCGGCTGAACAGGATGTGATGATGGCAGCGCTCGATCACGTTGATGGTGTCGATCTGCACATAGCCGAGATGGGCGACCGCGTCGGCGACGGCTTGCGCGCCGTCACCGAACGGCGCGCGCTCGTCCAGCCGCTGGGCATGAAGCCAGATTTGCCGGGCCTGTGTCGTGGTGAGTGGAATCGGTTTGGGCGCGCGGGACATTGCGGAATGCAGTGTAGCGGGATTCGCATCCAGGCAAGAAGCCGATCAAGGAGCGGACAAGGAAAAACCGCGCTGCCATCTGCTGACAGCGCGGTCGGAAGGTGCGCTACCCGCGCCTACTTCATCGACATGGCCTTCTGCGCCTTCATGTAATGCATGCAGGCGCTTTTCATCTTGCCGTTGCTCATGTCGGTGTTGGCCATGGCCATTTCCTTGTTCATGGCCGTCTTGGCTGGCGTATCCGCCGTGCCGCCCATCATGGCGGCGGACTTCATCATATTATCGCTGGTGCACGCCATCATCGCGGCGGATGCAGGGGAAACGGCGAACGCGGCCAAAGCTGCGGCTGTGAGCAATATTTTCATCGAAAGGTCTCCTCCGTAAAACGAAACCGGCGTCATACCGGCCTTCGCATTACGTATTCTCCGGCGAAGACGTTTCGTGGAGAAGACAATTTTCTTGCTGCGGTGCGAAGGCGGAGCGCTCAGCGCGCAGCTTTCGGGGCTTTGGATCGGTCGCCAACGCTGCCTGTGGCGACATCGGGTTCACACGAGGCCTTGCCGCGCTCCTCCGCCTGGCAGCGATAGACGTTGCCGGTGAGGCGATCGACCAGCCACATGTTCTCGTCGGTCGGCGCTTGAAGCCCGACATAGCGGGAGGTCAGTCCCGTAGTCAGCGTCGACAGCAGGATCGCCACCGCGATCATCGCCGCGCCGATGTAAATGGGCATGGAGTTCAGGGACACGGTCCGATCCGGCGGGCCACTGCGATAGAACTGATAATCACTTGGCCTCGGCACTGGCTGGAACTCGGCTCCCTTCGTTTGCGCTTGTCGGAGGCTGTGCCCTGCTAGGCGTCCATCTGGCCGAAAAATTGTCCGCAGACAGGCCAACACGCGACGGCTTTGCGACAATCGGTGAGCACGGGTTTCCCTGAGTGAACCCGGCCCCCCGAGCGGCACTTGGGCGCGGCGGTCCTCAGTGATGCGGATCACGACAGGACTGCGACGGCTCGAACGCTCGCGGGGCAGCGTGCGACCACTCTCTTCACACGTCAGCGTCGGCCCTCGGAGTGGACCGCGGGTCGGCCCTCCATGAACCCGAAACCGCTTGAAATTCGCTGCCATGGCCCTGGAGGGCCCCGTTTCCACCGTGACCAAGATCACACCAGGGGTTTTGAACCTGCCCTATGCTTGCAGCATCAAATAGCCATCAGGCGTCACAACGAGGATACGACAATGACTAGTTTCAATAAGTCTTTTGCACTGAAGGCGATGACCCTCTCGGCACTTCTCTCGATGACGGCCGGCTTGGCTATGGCCGGCGACGGCAATGTCTCGACCAACCAGATCCTGGATGCATTGAAGCCGAAGGCCGCGACCCGCGGGCTGTCCGCAGGTCCGCAGGTCGATCCGGCGGCGCAGGCCAAGGAATCGACGTTCCTGAACACGGTGCGCAACCGCTCGACCCGGTCGCTTTCGACGGGCGAGCGCGAGCAGATTGCCGAGCTCGCCGCGACCAAGCCGAAGATCGATCTGGAGATCCAGTTCGACTACAACTCGGCCGACATTGCCAAGACGTCGGTGCCGTCGGTGCAGGCGCTCGGCAAGGCGCTGTCCGATCCCTCGCTGAAGGGCTCGACTTTCGTGGTCGCCGGCCACACCGATGCGGTCGGCACCGAGGGGTACAATCAGGGGCTCTCCGAGCGGCGGGCTGACACCATCAAGAAGTATTTGGTGCAGAACTACGGACTCACCGGCACCGATCTCGTCACCGTCGGCTACGGCAAGACCAAGCTGAAGGATGCCGCCAACGGCGCCGACCCGATCAACCGCCGCGTCCAGGTCGTGAACATGGACACCCAGACCGCGTCAAAGTAATTCCCAGGTCATCGCCCATAAAGGCGCCGCCTGTCGTTCCCCGGCAGGCGGCGATATCATATCCAGCTCTGGAAGAGCATCAGCCGGTTGAAAGTCTGCATCGACGTGCCGATGAAGGCCGCCGAGATCGGCAGCATGGCGGCAAAGCCGATCGCGGCGACCCCGACATAGGCCCACAGCAGCCAGCGTGGCAGTCCGTCCCGGCGCAGCACATAGACCAGCGCGAGCGACGCCAGGGTCGCAGCCGGCAGATAGTAATAGATGAAGGCGAGCGTGCGCGGCAGCAACGCCCAGGCGAGCCAGCACCCGAAATAGAAGACCGCGATCAGGAACGCATCCCGGCGGCGCGCAACGACGAAGTCGCGCAGCACGACGGCGAGCGCGAGCAGCGCCGGCCACAGCACCAGGGGATTACCGAGGAAGGCGATCGCGGAGACATTGCCGTCCGCGGTCTTGTCGAACAGGAACCATACCGGGCGCGCGAGCAGCGGCCATGACGGCCACGCGCTCATATAAGTGTGGCCGGCGATGGCAGTGGTGGTGTTGTCGGCGAAGATCCGGCGTTGCGCCTCGACCAGATCCGGCAGCGACACGCCGTACAGCGGGACGAAGGCCGCAAGATATGTCATCGCGGGCAGGACGGTGAAGCAGAGCACGACGTGATGTAATCTGAAGTCGGGCCAGAGGTCGGGCCGGTACCAATCCCCCGGCTTCGCGTCGGCAAACAGGGTGTGCCAGCCCTGCATCAGGCGGATCACTGCGACGATGACGATGCAGATTCCGAGTGGAAATAGGCCGCTCCATTTGCAGGCGGCAGCACAGCCGAACAGGCTGCCGGCAGCCGCGAACAACGCATGAGGACGATCCTTTCGAAAACCGTGCATGAAGGCGGCAATTGCGAGCAGGCCGAAGCCGAGCGCAAAAATGTCGAGCATCGCGACGCGCGCCTGCACGTACAGCATCTGATTGCAGCCGGCGATCAGCGCAGCGGCGATCGCAGGCCCTTGCGCGGCGAACAGTGCGAGGCCGCACAGATAGATCGCGACGATCGCGAGCGCGCCGAACAATGTCGCGGGATAGCGCCAGCCCAGCGCGGTGTCGCCGAAGGTCGCTATCGATAGCGCGATCAGCTCCTTCGCCAGCGGCGGATGCATCGGATTGAGCATCGGTTGCGACATCGATGGTGCCAGCATCTGCCGCGCCGCCGGCACATAGTGCACCTCGTCGAACACGAACTTCTCCGGCGTCGTCAGGCCGATCAGCAGTACGAGATGGGCCACCAGGAAAATCGCGACAGCAATCACTGCGCTCCGCGACACCTTCGGAACCGCGGGCAAGTCCAGTCGCGTTTGTGGGGATGTTTTGCGTGGCAAATTTGCGTCACCGCGGAGAATAATAGAGGTCGCGGTTTTCATTGAACGCATTCTGCCGCGACTGTCACTAAGCATAGCGCAGGTCTCGCACTGCATGTGATAATTTCGCCACATCGCAAGCGCGCGCGATCCGGTACGATCAGGGACAAATCGATCGGTTGCGAAATGAATTTGCGTTTCTGGCTTTTCTCCACGCTGTTGTCGATCGCCTTGTGCGTGGCCCCTTGCGCGCAGGCGCAGACGCGCGTCGGTGAAGCCGTCGTGATTCAGAATGAAGTCGTTCGCGTGGCCGCGACCACGACGCCGATCAGCGTCGGCGACGGCATGCTGCGGGACGAGACCGTGCGCACCGGCGCCGGCAGCGCAGCGCGCTTCGTGATGGCCGACAGCACCAATCTGTCGCTCGGTCCGAGCGCCACGCTCAAGCTCGACCGCACCGTCTTCAACGACGAGCACAGCTATCGTGACGTTGCGATCCGCATGACGACCGGCGCATTCCGTTTCGTCACCGGACATTCCGAGAAGACCGCCTACAAGATCACGACCCCGCTTGCGACGATCGGCGTGCGCGGTACTACACTCGATATCCTGTCCCAGCGCGGCCGCTCGGTCGTCGTGCTGCAGGACGGCGCCGCCAGTGTCTGCACGACGAGCCAACAGTGCGTGCAGCTCACCCAGCCCGGCGACACCGCAATCATCAGCTCGACCGGCGGCAAGGTCTCCATCAGTAAGACCAATACGCCGCCCTGGACCTTTGCCGCGACCTGCGCCGCGAGCGCGGGACTGTGCGCGGTCAACCAATATGCGGACGCCTCGCCGACCATCACGCCTGCCGTCCACGACGACGGCATGCTGTGCGGACGCTGAAGATGGCGGTATTCAACGTCAGGCGCTTCATCGTCGCGAGCGTGCTGACCGCCGTGTTTGCGTTTGTCGCGTTGGATGCCCGTCCGGCGGCAGCCCAGGGGGCGACGTGCGAATCCGGGTGCGGAGAGCCGACGCCCTCCCCTTCGCCGACATATTCACCCTCTCCAACGACAACCTACAGCCCCTCGCCCGCGCCCAGCCCCTACCCGTCATCGTCGCCGAGCCCTTATCCGTCCTCTTCGCCGAGCCCGACGCCGACACCGACGCCGACCGGCGCGGATTCCAGCGGCGGCTCGATCGGCGACCTCGCCAACCAGCGCTTCAACCAGATGATCACCAACCGAGTGCTCGGCACGGTGCTGCTCGGCGTCAACGAGCAGGTCAATTGCAGCAACTGCGTCAGCGCGTTCGGCTCCGCCGGCTCGTTCTCGGCCGGCATCCACGGCCGCAAGGAGCTGACCAACAATCTGTCGCTGCTCGCCGGCATCGCCTACACGCAATACAGCGAAGGCGGCTACAACATCACCAGCGCGCCGATCGGCGCATTCGCGCTACGCTATGACTTCACCGACTGGGGCTCGTCGCGTCCGTTCTTCGACATCGGCACGATCCTGACGCCGTGGGAGAAGGCGCGCTACACCCGCAGCTACAACACCAGCCTCGGCCCGGTGAGCGTCACGAGTTCGACCAACGCCGCGAACTACGCCGTCTACGGCCGCGCCGGCTGGATGAGCCGCGTGTCGCCCCGCGACGAGGTCGCCGCCTCGATCGAGGTCTGGCAGCTCTGGCAGCGCGTCTCGGGCTACACCGACAGCGCAGTGGCGTTCAATCCGTTCGATGCCGGCATCGCGACCGGCACCGACCGCACCAGCCTGGTCAAGATCGGCGGCCAGTGGACGCATCTCTACGGCAGCAATATCGAGGCCAACATCAATGGCGGCTGGGTGCAGTCGTTCGCTGGCCATAGCGGCATCGTCGCCACCGTGACCGGCGACGGCGTGGTGGTGCCGACCATGGGCAACCAGGGCTGGTTCGAATATGGCGGCCGGCTCGGCTTCCGCATGCAGAAGGGCTGGATCGTGGACCTGTTCGCCAACGGCACGCTCGGCCCGCAGCCAGTGGGTAACACCATCCATGGCGGCGTGGGGCTGCGGATCAATTATTAGCGGCGGGCTCAATCTCGTAGGGTGGGCAAAGCGGAGCGTACCCACCACTTTCTCTCGCCGAGAAAAAATGGTGGGCACGGCGCAAGCGCGCCTTTGCCCACCCTACGATACTGTGGCTTCCACATCACGCTGCCGACTTGCCCTCGAACGCGCGGCGCAAGGTCTCCACGTCGAGCTTCACCATCTTCATCATGGCCTGCATCGCGCGTGCGGCAGCCGCCTTGTCGGGGCTCGAGAGGAATTCGAATATCACCTTCGGCACGACCTGCCAGGCCACGCCCCAGCGATCCCTGAGCCAGCCGCACTGCTCTTCCTTGCCGCCATGGGCCAGGAACGCATTCCAGACGCTGTCGACCTGGGCCTGATCGTCGCAATGGGTCATCAGCGAGATCGCATGGGTGTATTCCATTTTCATGCCGCCGTTGAGCGCGACCAAAGGCTGTCCCGCCACCGAGAATTCGACGACGAGCACGGAGCCTTCCTTGCCGGACGGGCCATCTGAAACGTTGCGCTGAACATGCGTGATCGCCGAATTCGGCACGAGCGAGACGTAGAACTTCGCGGCTTCCTCGGCATCGCCATTGAACCACATGCAGGGAACGACCTTCGACATCGTGAATGCTCCTCTTCAGTTGTGATGTTCGCGCGCTAGATCAGGCGTTCGCCATCTCGGACTGCGCCGCGAAGGCTGCCATGTCCATCCAGTTCACGCCCCACATGTGGCCGTCCGGATCCTCGAAGCTGCGGCCGTACATGAAGCTGTATTCGTCCTTCGGGCTGGGATCGGCCACCCCGCCTGCAGCCGCGGCCCTGCTGACGATATCGTCGACCTCGGTCCGGCTATCGGCGGACAGGCAGAACAGCGCCTGGTTTGAGGTCTTTGCATCCGAGATCGGCTTCGGCGTGAACTGCCGGAATTTCTCGTGGGTCGTCAGCATCGCATAGATGGTCTCGGAAAAGACCATGCAGCTCGCTGTTTCGTCGCTGAATTGCGGGTTCCTGGTCGCACCGACCGCCTCGTAAAAGGCAGTGGCGCGCTTGAGGTCGGTCACGGGCAGATTGAGGAAAATCATCCTGGGCATCGGAGCTCCTTGGGCGGGGTTCTGCCCAAGGACGGATGGCCAAGCGGCGATCCGACACGGCTTCCGGATCTTTTTTGGACCCCTGCCTGCGAGGTTCTGTCGCACAGAACCCGCTGGCTTTCAGGTGTTCCTCACTTCTTCTCGTTCGGATCGCGGTGAATGGGATCGACCCACAGCACGGTCTCGGGCTTCTCGACCGGCTCGATGTCGAGGTTGATCGCCACCGCCTCGCCGTCGCTGCGCACCAGCACACATTCCAGCACCTCGTCCCGGCTGGCGTTGATCTCCTGATGGGGCACGTAGGGCGGGACGAAAATGAAGTCGCCGGGGCCGGCCTCTGCGGTGAATTGGAGGCTCTCGCCCCAGCGCATCCGCGCCTTGCCTTTCACGACGTAGATGACGCTTTCGAGATGGCCGTGGTGATGCGCGCCGGTCTTGGCGTCGGGCTTGATGCTGACCGTGCCCGCCCACAATTTCTGCGCACCGACGCGCGCGAAATTGATCGCGGCCGCGCGGTCCATGCCCGCCGTCGACGGCACGTTGGTATCGAGCTGGTTGCCGGGAATGACGCGCACGCCGTCATGTTTCCAGCGATCATCGTGATCGTGGTCATGGTGGGAATGCGAATGGTCATGACCGGTCATGAGACTTGCTTTCTGTTGGTTCCGTGCGCGGCAAACTAACCCAAAGCCGCGACATCGAGCCATACCAAAATCGGAACCCTCATAACCGTCGAACGTTGTCCTGACGAGCAAACCGCAAGGAGGATTTCATGGGTAGCACGACCGACAAGATCAAGGGCACCGCAAACGAGGCAATGGGAAAGGCCAAACAGGGCATCGGTGAAGCCACCGGTTCCGAGCGCATGAAGGGCGAAGGTGCGGTCCAGGAAGTGAAGGGCAAGGGCCAGCAGGCCATGGGCGATGCCAAGGATGCCGCGAAAGACGCGGTCGATCGCGCTGCGGCTTCGGCCAAGCGCGCGACGGAATAACGGGCATCGCACTCAAAGTGAAAGACCGGCCGAGAGGCCGGTCTTTTTGTTTGCGGGCTTACTTCACCCCGAGCAATTCCACGTCGAACATCAGCGTTGCGTTCGGCGGGATCACGCCGCCTGCGCCACGGGCACCATAGCCGAGCTGCGGCGGAATGATCAGCGTGCGCTTGCCGCCGACCTTCATGGAGGCAACACCCTCGTCCCAGCCGGCGATGACCCGGCCCTTGCCGATCGGGAATTCGAACGGCTCGTTGCGGTCGACCGACGAGTCGAATTTCTTGCCCTTCTGGCCGTTCTCGTAGAGCCAGCCGGTGTAGTGCATCACGCAGATCTGGCCGGGCTTCGGCGAAGCGCCGGTGCCGACGACGCTGTCGGTAATCTGCAAACCTGAAGCTGTGGTCATGGTCTTCCCTGCGGTCTGGGCCGAGGCCGTGGTGGAGACGAAATCGGACACGCCGGCGATCACGGTGATCGCGAGTGCCGACATGATGGCGAGGAGCACGCGCTGTAAACGCTGCATAAGACACCTTACGTTTGAGGCGGAAGGGGTCTAGCGCAACGCCGACGCCGTTGCCACCCCCTCAGGCCTCGATATTTTCCAGCCGCACGGGCAGCTTGCGGATGCGCTGGCCTGTGGCGTGATAGATCGCATTGCAGATCGCCGCATTGGTGCCGACATTGGCGAGCTCGCCGAGGCCCTTCACGCCGGCCGGGTTGATGTGGTCGTCCTGCTCGGAAAGCAGGATCACCTCGACACCGGGGACGTCGGCATTCACTGGCACGAGATAGTCGGCTAGATTGTCGTTGACGTAACGCGCATTGCGCTCGTCGATCTCGGTGGCCTCCAGCAGTGCCGAGGACATGCCCCAGATCAGGCCGCCCATGAGCTGGCTGCGCGCCGTGCGCGGATTCATGATGCGGCCCGCCGCGAACGCTCCGACCAGCCGGGGGCAGCGGATTTCATGGGTAAAGCGGTTGACGCGGATCTCGACGAACTCGGCACCGAAGGCGTACGCGATCTTGTCCTTCATCTGATGGCCACCGACGAGCCGCGCGTGCCCGCTGTGCATCGCCGTGAATGAATCCAGCGGCGCGCCTTCGGGCTTCCACTCGCCGTATTCCTCGACGATACCGACACCGAGTGCGTCGAAGGCCTTTTCGATATCGAGTGGACGATCGCTCTGCGCCGCCTGCGTGCTCGGCGCCTGGCTGATGCCGACGGTCTCTTTGGCCTTGTCGGCTAGGCTGTCGCTCGGCATCACGGCCTTGAACAGCCTTTGACGAATTCGGTCGCACACCATCATCACCGCCGAGCAGGTGCTGGCAGTCGAGTTCGAACCGCCGGCAACAGGCGCCGGCGGCAGATCGCTGTCGCCCAGGAACACCGCGACCTTCTCCAGCGGCACGCCGAGCCGCTCGGCCGCGGTCTGGGCGATGACGGTATACGCGCCGGTGCCGATCTCGTGACCGGCGATCTCGACCCGGGTACGGCCGTCGCGCTGGAGGCGGACGCGCGCGGCAGAGGGCGCCATCTGCGTCGGATAGCAGGTGGCGGCACAGCCATAGCCTATCAGCCAGTCGCCGTCCGACATCGATTTCGGCTGCGGCGAACGCTGCGACCAGCCGAACGCCCTGGCGGCCTCGTCGAAGCACGCCATCAAGGACCGCGACGTATAAGGCTTGCCGCCGATCGGCTCCACGGTGGTGTCGTTGATGCGGCGGAGCTCGACAGGGTCCATGTTCAGTTTCACCGCAAGCTCGTCCATCGCGCTCTCAAGCGCGAAGAGATACGGCACCTCCGGCGGAGAGCGCATGAAGCCGGGCGTATTGCGGTCAGCGCGCACGATCGACACCAGACTTGCGACGTTCGGGCAGGCATAGAGCCGCGTCGTCGTCTTCGTGCCGCCGACACAATAGGCATCCGGACGCGACGAAACCTCCGCGCCGTCGTGCCTCAAAGCCACCAGCTTGCCGTCCCGGCCCGCACCAAGCCTGATCTCGTGGCGCGTCTCGGCCCGGTAGGTGGCGATGGTGAAACCCTGGTCGCGGGTCGGCACCAGCTTGATCGGCCGGTTCAGGCGTTTGGCAATGCCGGCGATGATGGCGGTGCGGGGCGTCATCGAGCCGCGCGAACCAAAGCCCCCGCCGACATAGGGATTGACGACACGGACCTTGTCGGCGTCGATGCCGAGCTGCTCGGCGACGCCGTTCTTCAGGCCGTAGACATACTGGCTGCCCTCGTAGATGACGAGGTTGTCGCCCATCCAGGCGCAGCTCGTCGTAAACAGCTCCATTGGATTGTGGTGCTGGGTCGGCGTGTCATAGGAGGCGGTGAGTTTGACCTCGGCTGCGTCGAACGCCTTGGCGAAATCGCCGACCTCCGGGTCTTCCTTGAACTGTGCGTTCTGTCCCTTTGCCGCCGCCGTGGTGGTCCCCGGCGACTCAAAGCTCGCACTCGGCGCCACGGCCGTGTAGCTGACCTTGACGCGATTGGCGGCCTCGCGCGCCGCCTCGTAACTTTCGGCGATGACGACGGCGATGATCTGGCCATCATGGGCGACGTCGGCTGATTTCAGCGGCTGGATCGTGGTCCCGGCATAGCCGCCATTGCTGAACAGTTTCGATTCCTTCAGCTTCGGAGCGTTCTCGTGCGTGACGATGTCGATCACGCCGCGGACCTGCCTGGCATCGTCGAGATCGAAACCGTCGATACGGCCCTTGGCGATGGCGCTGGTGACCAGGAATGCGTAGGCTGGATTGTCGAGCGGCATGTCGGACGCATATGTCGCCCGGCCCGTGACCTTTGCGGCCGCGTCATAGCGCGGCACGGGATGGCCCATGTTTGCTTTCGGCTCGGGAGCTGCAGCGGTCATGATCAGATCTCCATGGTTACGGCCTGCTGGAGCGCGCGCGCCACCACGCGCTTGCCGAGCGCGATCTTGAAGCTGTTGTGCCGGCGGCCCTTGGCGTCGGCAAACGCGGCATCGGCCACACGCTGCGCCAGACCGTCGTCGAATTTCTGTCCCTTCAGCAGCGCCTCAGCCTCGCGCGCCCGCCACGGCACGGTGGCGACGCCGCCGAGCGCGACACGCGCGTCCCTGATCGTGCCATCCTGCACATCGAGCGCGACCGCAGCCGACGACAGCGCGAACTCGTAGGACTGACGGTCGCGCGCCTTGAGATACACCGAGCGCGGCCAGCGGCCGGGAATGGAGAACGCAGAGATCAGCTCACCGGGCCGAAGCGTGGTCTCGATCTCGGGCGTCGTGCCGGGCGCCTTGTGCAAATCTGCGAACGGCAGGCTGCGCGTGCCGGACCTGCCGGTGATTTCGACCACCGCATCCAGCGCGATCAGCGCCTGGGCAAAATCGCCGGGATAGGTTGCGATGCACTGATCGGAAGTACCGAGCACCGCATGCATGCGATTGACGCCGTCCATGGCGGCACAGCCCGAACCGGGATTGCGCTTGTTGCAATTCTCATAGGAGACATCGCGGAAATAGCTGCAACGCGTTCGCTGCATCACGTTGCCGCCGAGCGTCGCCATGTTGCGCAGCTGGGCGCTGGCGGCGAGCTTCAGGGAATTCGCGATCACCGGATAGTTGCGCTGGATCTCGGCATGCGCGGCCACGTCGGACATCTTGGCGAGCGCGCCGAGCCGCAAGCCGTCACTGCCGGGCTCGATCGCCGACCAGCTGCGCGCCAGCGGATTGATATCGACGATTGCCGCGGGCCGCATCACGTCCAGCTTCATCAGGTCGATCAGCGTGGTGCCGCCGGCGAGCGGCTGTGCTGTAGCCTTGGTCAGCGGATTGTTCGCAGTTGCGGCAGCGCTGAGCGCCTGCACGGCCATGTCGGGGTCTGTTGCCCTTTGGTAGGAAAACGATCGCATGGGCCTAGCCTTTCATGATCTCGGGCGCGGCCTGCTTCACGGCAGCGACGATGTTGGGATAGGCGGCGCAGCGGCAGATGTTGCCGCTCATGTATTCGCGGATGTCGGCCTCGCTGCCCGCATGCCCCTCCTTGACGCAGGCCACGGCGGACATGATCTGGCCCGGCGTACAATAGCCGCATTGAAACGCGTCGTTGTCGACGAAGGCCTGTTGCATCGGATGCAAATGATCGTCGGTGGCAAGGCCCTCGATCGTGGTGATCTCCTGCCCCTCGGCCGCGAGCGCGAGCGTCAGGCACGACACCACGCGTCGATCGTCGATCAGTACCGTGCAGGCACCACATTGGCCGTGGTCGCAGCCCTTTTTGCTGCCGGTGAGCTTGAGATGCTCCCGCAGCGCGTCGAGCACCGTTGTGCGCGCGTCGATGTGCAGGCGCTTGTCCGTGCCGTTGACCCGCAGCGTGACATCGACGGGGAGCGCCGGATCCTGCGCGGCCGACACGCTCGCATCCTGCGCGGCCGCACGCGCTGTCATGGGGACCAGCGCACTGCCGGCAGCGCCAGCCATGAAGGCGCGCCGATCGAATCCGGTCGGTCCGGAACCTGATTTTTCGGACATGGAGGGCCTCCGCCGCTTCGAGCAAGAGCAGCGCACGCCTGCACCGCTCATCGGCCCTTAACCTGAAGCAGTGAACTCCGTTCCGAACGAGAAAGGGCGACGCAGCAAATGCCGCGTCGCCCTTCGTCAAATTTTGCTGATGTTGCGCGGGGAACCCCGTGCGCGGCGGTCAGTATCCGAGCGCGCAACCGTCTTTGCGCGGATCGGAACCGCCGGTGAGCGTGCCCTTGTCCCAGTCGATCCAGATCGCCTGCGCGCCGCCGAGCGGACCGACGACGCTGGTGGTCTTGTGGCCGAGTTTCTTCAGGCCTTCGACGATATTGGCCGGCACGCTGTCCTCGAGCTGGTACTGTCCTTCGTAATGCAGGCCGCGCGGCATATCGATCGCCTCCTGCACGTCGCAGCCATAATCGAGAATGTTGGTCACCACATGGGCTTGGCCAACCGGCTGATATTGTCCGCCCATCACCGCGAACGGCATCACCGAACGGCCGCCCTTGGTGAGCAGGCTCGGCATGATCGTGTGCAGCGGGCGCTTGCCGCCGGCGATGCAATTCGGGTGGCCGGGCTGGATGCGGAAGCCGCCGGCGCGATTCTGGAGCAGGATGCCGGTCTTGTTCGAGACGATGGCGGAGCCGAAGGAATGCGCGACCGAGTTGATGAACGAGCAGACGTTGCGGTCCTTGTCCACGACGGTGATGTAGATGGTCGAGGGATTCATCGGCGGCGCGACGTTCGGCAGGTCGAGCATGCCGTCCATGCGGATCTTGTCGATGTGCTCGTTGCAGTATTCCTTGGCGAGGATCCTGGCGACCTCGATCTGCATATGCTCGGGATCGGCGACATGCAGCTCGCGATGCATGTAGGCGATGCGCGCGGCCTCGGCTTCGAGGTGGAAGCGCTCGACGCTGAGCGGCGCGTATTTCGTCAGGTCGAACCGCGACAGGATGTTCAACATCAGCAGCATGGTGAGGCCGGGTCCGTTCGGCGGGCACTGCCAGACGTCGTAGCCCTTGTACATGGTGCCGATCGGCGTCGTCGTCTCGGTGGTGTGCGCGGCGAAATCGTCGAGCGTGTGGAGGCCGCCGATTCCGCGCAGGGTCTCCACCATGTCCTCGGCGATCGGGCCCTTGTAGAAGGCGTCGCGGCCGTCCTTGGCGATCGCCCGTAGCGTCTTGCCGAGCTCGGCTTGGCGGATGACGTCGCCGGCCACCGGCGGCTTGCCGTGCGGCAACAGATACCGCTCCGTGTTGGTGCCACCCTTCAGCTTCTCGAACTGGTTCTTCCAGTCGAAGGCGATGCGAGGGGCGACGACGTAGCCTTCCTCGGCGGCCTTGATCGCGGGCTGGAGCAGGCGGTCGAAGCCGAACTTGCCGTGATCGCGCAAAACGGTCGCAAAGGCGTCGATCACGCCGGGGATCGAGACCGCATGCGCCGAGGTCAGCGGCACGGAGTTGATCTTGCGCTCGAGATACCAGTCGGCGTTCGCCGCCTTCGGGGCGCGGCCGGAGCCGTTATAGGCGATGATCTTGCCCTCGCCGCGCGGCTGGATCAGCGCAAAGCAGTCGCCGCCGATGCCGGTCGATTGCGGCTCGATCACGCCGAGAATGGCCGAGCCCGCAACGGCCGCGTCCACCGCCGTGCCGCCCTCGCGCAGCACCTCGATCGCGGCGAGTGACGCCTGCGGATGCGAGGTTGCCACCATCGCGTTGGTGGCGTGGACCGTGGACCTGCCGGGGAAATGGAAGTTTCTCATCGAATTCTTGCTCTCGTTGGGCGTTTGGCGCGGATGGCGTGTCGTTTCGGAAAAAGCCGCGCCTACATGACACATTCCGGCCCGCCGGGGCAATGCTGGCATACCAGGGAAATGGCTGCCATCCGCTGGGAATAGAGCTGCTTCTTGCGGGTTTTCCGGGCGCGCCCCGCCTGCTAAACGGGCGCCATGATTTGCAAGGTCGCCGCCTTCTACCAATTCGCCGCCCTGCCCGATTACCGGGAGTTGCGCGAGCCGCTGCGCGCGTTCTGCGCCGGCCTGGCGGTGAAGGGCAGCGTGCTGCTCGCGCAGGAGGGCATCAACGGCACGGTCGCGGGTGCGGGCGCGGCGATCGACGCTCTCGTCCATGAGCTCGCGCACGGCGACATCTTCAGCGGCAGGTTGAACAATCTCGAATTGAAGTTCTCGACCGCCGAGGCGATGCCATTCGGCCGGCTCAAGGTGCGGCTGAAGAAGGAGATCGTCACGCTCGGCGACGAAGCCGCCGATCCGACCCGGCAGGTCGGCACCTATGTCGATGCGAGCGAATGGAACGCGCTGATCGCGGCGCCCGACACGCTGGTGCTCGACACCAGGAACGCCTTCGAGGTGGCGATGGGGACGTTCGACGGCGCGCTCGACCCAGGCATCGAGAGCTTTGGCCAGTTCAAGGAATTTGCGGCCGAACGGCTCGATCCTGTCAAACACCGCAGAATCGCGATGTTCTGCACCGGCGGCATCCGCTGCGAGAAAGCGAGCGCGCATCTGCTCGCGCGCGGCTTTGCCGAGGTCTATCACCTCAAGGGCGGCATTCTCAAATATCTGGAAGAGGTGCCGGAGGCTCAGAGTCGCTGGCGCGGCGAATGCTTCGTGTTCGACGAACGGGTCGCGCTCGGTCATGGTTTGCAGCAACTTGGCGCGCAACAACTCGGCTTGCAAGAACTTGGCTCGCCCGAACGAAATAAGGACGCGGCACGTGACGAATGAGATCCAGACGCTCGGCGAGCGCATCGACACGCTTGAGACGCGCCTCGCCTATCAGGACGACGCGATCGAGACGCTGAACCAGACCATCACCGCGCAGTGGAAGCAGATCGACGCGCTGACGCGAAGGATCGCAGAGCTCGGCGAGCGGCTGCAGGAGGCCGAGGCGAATGCGCCGGGAGCCGCCAATGAGCGCCCCCCGCATTATTGAGCGGGGTTACTGACCGGACGCCTTGAGAAGAAGGTTGCTCACCTCGCCCGACATCATCAGCCGGTTGCGCCCGGCTTCCTTGGCGGCATAGAGCGCCTGGTCGGCGGCCTCGATCAGCGAGGTGACGCCGGCCGTGCGCTCCAGCGCCGGCCGGCAGGCAGCACCGCCGAGCGAAGCGGTGACGCAGCCAGCCGCATGGTTGCTGGCGTGGACGAGGCCCGCATCGCGGATCGCCCGTCGGATCCGGTCGCCGATCAGGGCGCAGCCGGCAGCGTCGGTGTTCGGCAGCAGCATGGCGAACTCCTCGCCGCCGTAACGCGCCGCCAGATCGCCGGAACGATGCATCTCGGCGGCGATGATCTGCGCCACCTGCCGGAGGCAGGCATCGCCCGCGGGATGGCCGTATTCGTCATTGTAAGACTTGAAGTGGTCGACGTCGATCATCAGCAGGGAAAGGCTGGAGCGCTCGCGATAGGCACGCGCCCACTCCTCCTTCAGTCGTTCATCGAAGCGGCGGCGATTAGCAAGCCCGGTGAGGCTGTCCTCGATCGCGAGCGTTTCGAGCCGGGTCTCGAGCTTCTTCTGCTCGGTGATGTCGCGCGAGATCGCGACCACGCCGTCGACGCTGCCACTCTCCTTGCGGGTCACCCGCATGGTCGATTCGAGCCAGACTTCGGCGTTCTGCCGGTGCGCGTTGCGATAGGTAACGCGCACCTCCTCCTTCTCGCCGCGTTTCATGGCGTCGACGAGAGCCTGGACCTGCGGCCGGTCGTCCGCGTGAATGCCGGCGAGCGCGAGGGTTCCGATCAGCTGATTGGCGCGCCAGCCGACGACGCCAATCGACGATGGCGAGACATAGCGCAGCCGCTCGTCGAGCCCCATACGCGTCACCATGTCGCTGGAGCTTTCGGCAAGCAGTCGGAAATTCGCTTCCTTCTCGACCAGCGCGGCCGCCATGCTCTGGCCCCGCTGCAACTGCCGCACCAGCACCGCACCAATGATTGCGATCAGCATGACCAACGCGAGCACGTAGAGCATGCGGGAGATCACCGCAGCGCGCCAGGGTGCGAGCAGCTCGTCCTTGTCGACGGTGGCGAGCAGGACCAGCGGATAACGGCCAGAGCGCTTGAAGAAGCTGACGCGTTCGGCGCCATCGAGCGGCGACTTGAAATGATAGACGCCGCCCGGCCGCTGCAGAGCGGCGTCGCGGAACAGCGGCGTATTGGCAACGCTGCGGCCGATGTATTTCTCGTTGCTCGGGTAGCGCGCGATGATCAGGCCGTCGCCGTGCGTCAACGCCACCGAGCTGTTGCGGCCGATCTCGAACTGTTCGTAGAAATGCGAGAGATAGTTGGAGCTGATGGTCGCGAGCACCACGCCGCCGAAGCTGCCGTCGGGCTTGTTGAACCGCCGCGACAAGGTGACGACCCATTCGCCGTCGAGCAGGCTCTTCACGGGACGGCCGACATGGGGCTCCCGTTTCGGCGAGAGCTGGTGATAACGGAAGAACGCGTCGTCGTTGAGAGTCGAGCCGATCGTACCGGGCGAGGTCAACCAGTTGCCGCGGTCGTCAATGATGGCGAGGCTGTGGATGCGCTCTACCGCCTTCTTGCGCACCTCCAGCAGGGTTCTGAGCTTGGCGATCGTGGCCGGCTCGGTGCCGTCCATCTCCAGCCGGCTGACGACGCCGACGACGCCAGAATCCAGCAGATCGAGGCTGTCATCGGCATGCTGCGTCAGCGATCGCGCAACGTTGGCCATCTCGGTCTCGGCGCCCTTGAGCACCGCGTCGCGGGCCGCCCATTCCCGCCAGCCGCTGACGCCGAGGATGGCCACGCAGGTCAGCGCGACGAACGCAGCTGCCCGCAGCGGCAGGCGGCTCAATCCGGCTCTTTGGGTCACAGCACTCATGCGGCAGAATTCTCCGAAGATCGGAAACTCTGCTGCTTCTGTTATTGAACTCTGAAACGCCCGCAGAAATATGCGGCGATGTCGGCGGTTCCCGTAGTCGTACGGACACCGGAATCAGCGCATCGCTAACAGGGCATTAGCAGACCTATCGGAATCCGGCGCTCCCGCGGCTAGCTGAAGATGGCCTTAACCTTGTCCCAGAGCGAGGGATTGTCGGCCTCCGCATCGGCCTTCGAGGGCGTTGGCTGGGCGGCGCTCACGGGATCGGACGCCGGGAAGGTATCTTTCAGCCCGGCGTCGAGCTTGGCGTGGCGGTCGGCGGCGAGCGCTTCGTGCAGATCGTCGGCGTGCTTGTCATGCGGCGCGGGGTTGAATGTCTCAGCCATGGTCTCGTCCTCCGTTGGCTGGTCAACGCGGTCGAATTGCGCTTGGTTCCCCTGTTCCGCTTCGGGCCGCGGCGGTGTATCAGGAGCCCTAACCATCCTCAGGACCGTTCGTGCCCCAGTCTGCGACAAAGCCTTTCATCGACGTCCTCTCCGGCCAGCGGCAGGTCATTCCGCCGATCTGGATGATGCGGCAGGCCGGCCGTTACTTGCCGGAATATCGCGAGGTGCGCGCCAGGGCCGGCGGCTTCCTCGACCTCTGCTTCAACCCGGAGCTTGCCGCCGAGGTGACGCTGCAGCCCATCCGGAGGTTCGGCTTCGATGCGGCGATCATCTTCTCCGACATCCTGGTGATCCCCTATGCGCTCGGACGCTCCGTGCGCTTCGAGGTCGGCGAGGGTCCGCGGCTCGAGCCGCTGGATGATCCCGCCAAGGTCGCGACACTGGCCAAGCACGCCAATTTCGGCAAGCTCGCGCCGGTGTTCGAGGCGCTCAAAATCGTGCGCGGCGCGGTCGATCCCAAGATCGCGTTGATCGGCTTCTGCGGCGCCCCTTGGACGGTGGCGACCTACATGGTCGCCGGCCAGGGCACGCCTGACCAGGCGCCGGCGCGGCTGATGGCCTACCGGCATCCGGAGGCGTTCGCTGAGATCATCGACGTGCTGGTCGAGAACTCGATCGAATATCTGCTGGCGCAGCTTGCGGCAGGCGCCAACGCCTTGCAGATCTTCGACACCTGGGCCGGCGTGCTGCCACCCGCCGAGTTCGCGCGCTGGTCGATCGAACCGACCCGGCGCATCGTCGAAGGCGTGCGCGCCAAGGTGCCGGATGCGAAGATCATCGGCTTTCCGCGCGGTGCCGGTGCGCAACTGCCCGGGTTCGTCGAGGCGACCGGCGTCAACGCTGTCAGCATCGACTGGACCGCGGAGCCGGCCTTCATCCGCGAGCGCGTGCAGAGCAAGGTTGCGGTTCAGGGCAATCTCGATCCGCTGGTGCTGATCACAGGCGGCGCCGCGCTCGACCGCGCGGTCGACAACACGCTGGCGAATTTTGCGCAGGGGCGGTTCATCTTCAATCTCGGCCACGGCATCCAGCCGGAGACGCCGATCGCCCATGTTGAGCAGATGCTGAAGCGTGTGCGGGGCTGATTTATTTTGCGCCTGGGGAGTGGGAAAACAAAAAAGCACGAAAACAACCCCATGCACAGTAGAGAGGCCACGCCCGATCAATGACTTAGGGCGGACGGAAATCAGGTGCGCCGTCATCGCATCGGATCGCACCAACATTTGACCCGTCGGGCAAAACAGGCGCATGATGCCATCATCACACCGATGCCCGCCTCGCGGCCGACTTAGCGCGGCCGGCTGCGCTCGATAATCTCGGCGGCGCCCTTGGCCAGCAGATCCAGTCCCACCGCACGGCCGAGTTCGCGGGGACGATTGGCGGGACCCGAACGCAAGGCTTCGATGATGGTGTTGCCGGAGAGATCGAGCACGGACGCGGTGAGCGACATCTGATCGCCCGCAATGGTCGAAAAGCCCGCCACCGGCGAATTGCAATGGCCGTTCAGCACCCACAGCACCTCGCGCTCGGCATCGGCGCAGGCGTGAGCAGCGGGATCGTCGATCGATGCGAGAATGCGACGCGTCTGCCAGTCCTGTGCCGCGCATTCGACCGCGACGATGCCCTGCCCCGCTGCCGGCAGCATTTCCGCCGCGGAGAATTCGTAGCCGATGCGATGGGAAAGGCCGACGCGGTCGAGGCCGGACCGCGCCATGATCAGCGCATCGGCAGGCCCCACCGCGCCGCCATCCGGCAGGCGCTGCTTCTCGCCATTGTCGAGTTTTCGCACGCGCGTGTCGGCGGCGCCACGGAAGTGGATTATCTCGACGTCGGGAAACAATCGCCGCGCATAGGCGGCGCGGCGGACGGCGTTGGTGCCGATCTTGAAACCCTTGCCACGAGATTGGCGCAGCGCCTCCAGCGTCACGCCATCGCGCAGCACCAGCGCGTCATTGGGAGGATCGCGCGAGAGCGTGGCGCCGATCACGAGACCGGGTGTGTCTTCGTTGCCGGGCATGTCCTTCAGCGAATGCATCGCCGCCTGGAGTTCGCCCGACAACACGGCGGCGCGGATCTGCGCCACGAAGGCACCGCCCTTGCCGCCATGGGGCAACAGCTTGCTGGTCTGGTCGAGATCGCCCGTGGTGTCGAACTTGACGATCTCGACGTCGAGATCGGGCATGGCAGCGGTCAGGCGGCGCGCGATCTCTTCCGTCTGTGCCAGCGCCATCGCGCTCTTGCGTGTGCCGATCTTGAATCGCGTAGCCAAGCCCTGGTCCCTTTCAACGCACGGATTACCGCGCATCCTCCAATATCATGTCGGAGGCCTTTTCGGCGATCATGATGATCGGCGCATTGGTGTTCCCCGATACGAGATCGGGCATGATCGAGCCGTCGACGATTCGGAGGCCTTCGAGGCCCCTCACCTTCAGCCGCTGATCGACCACCGCGAGCGCATCATTGCCCATACGACAGGTCGAGGTCGGATGGTAGATGGTGCTGCCCCGCTCACGGCAATAATCCAGCAGCTCGGCATCCGTGGCTATCTTCGCTCCGGGATCGTACTCGTCGACCACGAACGGCTTCAGCGCCGGTGCATGCAATATCTTGCGCAGGATCTTCAGGCCTTCCACGTTGGTGGTGCGGTCGGTCTCGGTCGACATGTAGTTGATGCGGATCTCCGGCGGCACCGTCGGGTCGGCGCTTTTGATGCGCAAGGACCCGCGGCTCTCGGGACGGAGCTGGCACACCGACGCCGTGAAGCCGGAGAAATCATGCAGCTTCTCGCCCATCTTGTCGGTCGAGAACGGCAGGAAGTGGACCTGGATGTCCGGCGAGGCCAGCCGCGGGCTGGTCTTGAAGAACGCGCCCGCCGTGCCCGCCGCGATCGTCAGCCAGCCTTTGCGGAACAGCGCATAGCGTGCGCCGGCCATGGTGCGGCGGAGCGGATGATTGACGGTGTCGTTGAGCGTAATCTTCTGCGAGCAGCGCATCACGATGCGGACCTGCATGTGGTCCTGGAGGTCGTGACCGACGCCCGGCGCGTCCAGCACGACGTCGATGCCGTGCTTGCGCAGGAGGTCGCCGGGTCCGACGCCGGAGAGTTGAAGCAGCTGCGGCGAGTTGTAGGCGCCGCTCGACAGCACGACCTCCTTGCGCGCGCGGGCGCGGCGCAAATTGGCGCCTTGACGGTATTCAACGCCGACGGCGCGGCGGCCCTCGAACAACACGCGCTGGCCGAGCGCGCCAGTTTCGATCTTGAGATTGCCGCGGGCCTTGGCGGGGCCGAGATAGGCCACTGCCGTCGAGGCGCGGCGGCCATTGCGCGTCGTGGTCTGGAACAGGCCGACGCCTTCCTGGGTGGCGCCATTGAAATCAGGATTGTAGGGCAGACCGCTCTCGACTGCGGCATCGATGAACGCCTTCGACAACGGATCGGTCACCACCATGTTGGACACCGGCAGCGGGCCGCCGCTGCCGTGATATTGATCGGCGCCGCGCGACTGGTTCTCGGCCTTCTTGAAATAGGGCAGCACGTCGTCATAGCCCCAGCCGGCGTTGCCGCGCTGACGCCATCTGTCGTAATCCTCGTGCTGGCCGCGAACGTAGAGCAGGCCGTTGATCGAGCTCGACCCGCCCAGGGTCTTGCCGCGCGGCTGGAACACCTGACGGCCCTTCAGCTCGGGCTCCGGCTCGGTCTGGTACATCCAGTTGACGGTCTTTTCCTTGAACAGCTTGCCGTAGCCGAGCGGCACGTGAATCCAGATGTTGGAATCCTTCGGGCCTGCCTCGAGCAGCAGCACGCTGTGCTTGCCGTCGGCCGACAGCCGGTTGGCGAGCACGCAGCCCGCAGAGCCGGCACCGACGATGATGTAGTCGAACTCAGGGTCGGAGGGCGTCAGGGAGGAAGTTGCGTTCATGCGCTACTGTTCTTTTTGTTGGTGTGGGCGTTTCCAATCGTCACTTAGCACGACATGGAGCGACGCGCAGCGCCTCGACCAGCGACCTGAACGCACGGGCATATTCCGCACCCGCCCTTGCGATATCGGCGCGTCCGGCGCAGGCGACCGCCGCTTCCGTGACCGCGCCGAGCAGCAGCCGGGCCAGCGGCTCGACCGGCTGCCGTGCGATCAGGCCGCCCTCCATCGCCGCCGCAATCGCGCGCGGCAGCTTGCCGCCGAAATGTTTGGCGTCGATCTCTCGCCAGCGCTCCCAGCCGAGCACCGCCGGGCCGTCGCGCAGGATGATCTGGCCGGTCGGCCCCTTCGCGGTTGCGGCGAAATAATGCTGGCTGCCGGCGACCATCGCGGCGAGCACATCCTTCTCGGAACGCGCGGCGCCGTCGATCTCGGCGACGAGATCGCGCGAGACGTTGTCGAACACCGCTTCGAACACCGCTTCCTTTGTCTTGAAGTGATGATAGACCGCGCCCTTGGCGACGCCGGTGGCTTCGGCGATCTCGTCCATCGTCGTCGCGGCAAATCCTTGCGCCCCGAACAGGCGACGCGCCGCCGTCAGGATCGCCTCCGATGTCCCCGCCCGTCGCTCCGCCTGTTTTGCCATGGGTCTCGTCTAATCGAATTCGGCACAAGCGGCCAGTTGACTTTTCGACTATCGGTCGGTATTTACCGACCATCAGTCGGTTATTCGTGAGGTGTGCCATGCCGAGCCGTGACGTCGTCGAAGCTTTTGCCAAGCGATTGGAGACCGGGGATTTCATCGGCGCAATCGAGCAGTTCTATACGCCCGAGGCCGCGACCTACGAGAACAACGCGGCACCGACAGTCGGCCGCGACAAGCTCGTCGCCAAGGAGCGCGGCGTGCTGGCGGCCTCCAGGGAAGTCAAGGCGGTGCGCATCGGGCCGAGCCTGATCGAGGGCGATCATGTCGCGACGCGCTGGACCTTCAGCTTCACCACCGCCGAGGGCATCATCCGAACGTTGGATGAGATCGCATGGCAGACATGGCGGGGGGATGAACTCGTCGAGGAACGCTTTTATTACGACCCCAAGCAGTTGGGACGCTGAGCCGCTGACTGTCTCTACAAGACCAGCTTCACGCCCGGCAGGTACCATGTCCCTTCGCCCGAAGGCAGGATCGACTGTGCTTCGGTCCTGGGCCAGTGGAGCCGCATCGCCATTGTGTTCATGCGGTCGAACGCCGGCGCCGAAGCGCCGGCGCTCAAATCAACTTTATTGGGCCAAGCCCACTGTTCCGGCCTCCGTCCTCACGACCGGCGGCGGATTCCACTTTCCGGTCAGCGCATCGGACTTCGGGCTATAAAGGCGCATGGTCAGATTAAAGGCTCCCTTCGGCGCCGGAAGCCAGTTCGCATCCTTGTCCTTGCCCGGGCTATCATTCTGGAAGAATATATCGAGCGACCCGTCTGCGTTGTACTTGAACGGCATCCAGCTGCTCACGGCAAAACGGTTGAGCGCATTGCCGACCTGAAAACCTTCCGGGTCGTATAGCGTGATCGACCAGAAGGCGTTGACCGGCGGGGCGGCGCCCTTCTCGAACGTAATTGTGTACTTGTTGGCTCCATCCAGCGGCTTGCCGGTCGCGTCGCCGAGATTGAGCGGATAGATGGCATCCTCAGGCAGGTTCGCGCCCAGCCCAAGTTGGGCGACGATGGCCCGCTTCAAATAGTAGTTGCCGTAGACACCCATCGTATCGGTGTTCATCGACCAGCCATTTGCGACCCGCGCAAGTGTCGGCACTTTCCAGGCCATCAGCTTCTGGCCGTCGTGCGGAGCGGTCTCCAGCGCCCGTTGCAACACCGGATCGAGCTTGCCGATGTCAAAGCTCTTGCCGGGCTCGATGCCGATTTTCTTCATCTGCGCAATGATCGGCTCATCGGTAGCATGCGGCGGGTGAAGCTTGAGCAGTTCTGCGGCGCTGGCGAAGTACACGCCGGCCGACATGGTATCGACCTGGACCTTCGGCGGCGTCTTCATGTCGACGCTTGGGTCCGGCTTGAACTCGACCGGCTTGGGTGTCTTGCCGTACTCGGAAAGCAGCGTGACCTTGTAACCGGCCTGGATCTTATGGACGGCATCGTAATCGGGCGGGCCATCCGTCTTGGTGCGGCCGATCACCCAGACATGGGGCGTCGGCGCCTCGATGCGCTGGGTGTCGCTCGGAAGCTTGAATTCTTCCGCGAATCTTTCGCGCAGATCGGGCCGCCAGCCCGGGGGCGTGATCAGGAACGTGCCGGCCTTGGTGCCCGTCGTTCGCCAGCCTGGCGACGCGAAGACATCGGTCCACATGTCGAGCATTGGCAGCAGATAGTAGCGCTCACTTGTATCTGGTGCGGAGATGACGACGGGCTCCTTGGTCATGTTCAGCCAGGAGACGGAATACAGCGTGTCGAAGTTCGACCGCACCACGCCCTTGAAATTGGCCGGGGGGTATTCCGGCACGTTGACAAAGGTATTCATCGGACCTCTGAAATCGGTCGTGCCGTTGGTGAATTGCTTTCTCGAGATGTCCATCGACATGAGCGAGTAGAAGTAGACATAGGCATCCACTGCGATGGCATGCGCCTCTTGTTCGGTGATGGCCGGTGCAGTGCCCTGCGCCTGCGCGACAGGCACGGCCGCCGCACCAAGGCAAAGAGAAATTGTCAGCGTCAGAATTCCTCGAAACATGTCGAATCCTCCTCTTCTGATTTGGTGACCTCTGATTTGCGACTTCGTTCAATTCACTTTGTACCGTCGGAATGACCGCGTTCGAGGGTCTGAGCATTGAAGGTCTCAGCGTATTGCCTTGCAGCGTGGCGCCACGGGAATTCAGCACGAAGAGAAGAATGGCAGCAAAGCCGATGTCAGATGCGTTCACACCGCTCGCGGCGGTATGAATTGAAGTATTTTCGATCCAGCGCGAGGGGCGCTTATTGCTTGCAAGATAACGTGCGTCACCGACCGCATCAAACGCCGCACGGCGTCTGCAGAACTCGAAACAAATTGCTAGAAACAGAGATATAAAGCCTGGTCGAACTAGCGTCGCTTGAGGGGCATCTTCGGTCGCTTGCGCAATACGGGCCCTCTAGAATTACTTTAGCACAACCTGAACGTTTGGGCCAGCAGGGATCGTCTGCGTCTTCAATACCCCACTACTATCACAATCTGCCTCGTGTTCTTGCTCGCGCGATCGGGCTGGTTGCCCGAAACTGTCTCGGTGCTGGTCGGTGTGTTTACTCGCACAATATTGAGAGACAATCTCCTTCGTTCCCCTTGATTCAGATCAATACGATGCCCGCTCGGTCGCCTGATGAAATTGCTTCAGTGAAATCTCAAACGGGGAGTCCTGCATGAAGATTGTATTGCTGACCTTGGCGATGATAGGCGGCCAAACAACAATTCCAGTCAGCGAACGCGTCCCTCAACTCAATGTCGAGGCGACCTGCAAGGCCACCGTAGCCACTGACAAGGCGATGGGCCTGGATCTGGCGCAGTCCTACGACGATTGCATGCGCGACGAAAATTCCGCGCTGCAACAACTTCATTCCGTTTGGCTCACGAATTCCGACAGCCTTCGAACCCGATGCGAAGGCGAAGCGACGGCTGGCGGCAGTGACAGCTATGTCGACCTGCTGACCTGCATGCAAATGGCAGATTGGGCAAAATCGACTTCGGACGCTCCAAAATTGAAGGGAGCGAGCAAGAACCGAAACAAGCTGTGAGATGGCGCCGAGGATTATTTGCAGCCGGGTGCCGTGCCAAGTCCAGGCGCTCCCGCCCTAACCGCATCGCGTGATCGGAAGTCTCAGCACCGAGCCGACCGCCGGCTCGAAGCTGTTTGGACGCACGTTCCCTCGTGGCCTCAAAGGCGTCGATGGCCGGGACATAGGCGAGCGGACGCGACGCTGTCCTTCGAACGGATTAGCCCGGCCATGGCGCCATAGTAGCTTCAGCGCCCCAAGCTCCGTGACCGTAACCTCGCCGGCGCGCATTTGTATCGATTTGTTATCGATACGACGTGACGAACACGCAGAAGTGGTCGCGGCTATCGTCGCAAGCGGGGATAATTCATAGTTCGTCAAAGGTTTGCAGCGAATTCTCCGGATCGGGCCGGACAAACGGCCCATGCTGCTGGGCTATGGAATGCAGACTCAAACGACCAGCTATTTCGCGCGGCTGTTCGCGGGCGATCTGTCGGCCTTTGGCGGTCCCGTAACCGACGAAGCCGTCGCCGGCCATATCCGCGCCGAACAGATGTCGCTGGTGCTCGGCTATTCCGTCGGCATCATGCTGGCCAATGTCTGCAACGCCGCGGTGCTCGTCATCGCGCTGTGGCATTCGCCGGACTTGAAGCTGGCCTTGATCTGGGCCGCCATCGTGGCGGGCGCCGCGATCGCGTTCGGCCTGCAATCCCATGCCGCGCGCCGCATCACCAAACCACAATTCGTCTCGCGCCGAGCCATGCATCGGCTGGTGCGCAATGCCTTCATCCTCGGCGCCGCCTGGGGCACCGTTCCGGTCGCATTCTTTGCCAATGCCTCAACGGGCGGGCAGCTCGTCATCACCTGCCTTTGTTCGGGGATGCTGGCCGGGGGCGCGCTGGCCTTCGCCACGATCCCGATCGCGGCGATCGCATTCACGGCTCCAATTTTCGCTGGCATCGCGATCTGCCTCGGCAGGAATGGCGATCCGGCGTTTCTGCTGATCGCCTTCCTCGTGGTAGTCTACGGATCGGTGCTGCTGCGCAGCGTGTTCGTCAATTCGGCCTCGTTCGCACGGCGCGTGATGCGGCAGATCGAGGCCGAGCGTTCGGTGCGGCAGGACCCGCTGACCCATCTGCCCAATCGCGTCGCTTTCAACGAAACGCTCGACGCCGCTCTGAAGCGGCTCAGCCTCTCCGGCGAGGAATTCGCGGTGCTCCTGCTCGACCTCGACCGCTTCAAGGAGGTCAACGACAAATTCGGCCATCCCGCCGGCGACGAGTTTCTGGTCCAGATCGCGAGCCGCCTGCAACGCTGCACCCGCGCGGCCGAGCATGTCTCACGCATCGGCGGCGACGAGTTCGCGCTGGTGATGGCCAATCTGGCGCGGCCTGAGGATGCGCTCGAGATCGCCGAGCGCTTCGTCGCGGCCTTCGACGAACCGTTCCGGATCGAGGGCCGCCAGATCGTCGGCGCGACCAGCGTCGGCATCGTGCTGGCGCCGCGTGACGGCAGCACGCAACTCGACATCATGAAGAACGCCGACACCGCGCTCTACCGCGCCAAGAAGGCCGGACCCGGCACGGTGTGTTTCTTCGAGGAGGCCGACGACCGCTCGTCACGCGACCGCAAGGCGCTGCATTCGGATCTGGAAGGTGCTATCGCCAGGGACGAGCTGTTCCTGGTGTTTCAGCCCTTTCTCGACCTCGGCGGCAACCGCATCACCGGGTTCGAGGCGCTGCTGCGTTGGCAGCATCCCCAACGCGGACTGGTGCCTCCGAGCGAGTTCATTCCGATCGCCGAGGAAACCGGGCTGATCCACGAGATCGGCGAATGGGTCGTCCGCCGCGCCTGCGCGACGGTCGCCCAGTGGCCCAAAGAGATCAGGGTCGCCGTGAATTTCTCGGCCGCGCAGTTTCACAACAACGGCCTGCTCCAGATCATCGTGCAGGCGCTCGCGGACGCGAAGATCGCCCCGCACCGGCTCGAGATCGAGATCACGGAATCGATGCTGCTGTCGAAATACGCCTCCGCCGCGTCGGTGCTGAACGCGCTGCTGGAGCTCGGCGTCACCGTGGCGCTCGACGATTTCGGCACCGGCTTCTCCTCGCTGACCTACCTGCGCAAGCTGCCGTTCAGCCGCATCAAGATCGACCAATCCTTCATCCGCGACATGCTGGTGCAGCCGGACTGCGCCGCGATCGTGAAATCCGTGATTGGGCTCGCGCGCGATCTGCGCATCGGCGTGGTCGCGGAAGGCGTCGAGACCGCCGACCAGCTCGAATATCTGCGCCAGATTGGTTGCGACGAAGTTCAGGGTTATCTCATCAGCCGGCCTGTGTCGGCGGATCAGGTTCTAGCGCTGCTTGATCCGAAGAAGTTGCGGGCAACCTACGCGGCGTAGGTGGAAATCAGATGGGCCCGTATGCCGACCACAAGGACGGTGAGCCCCCTCTCGCGCTTGCGGGAGAGGGCTGGGGAGAGGGTGTCTCCGTAGAGGGAATCCCCAAGAGGAGAGAGCCCTCACCCGCGCCTTCGGCGCGACCTCTCCCGCAAGCGGGCGAGGTGGAGCCCGCGGCGCCTTCCATTCCGCCAGATGGATCCCGCTGCAATTCGTTTAGACCGGATCCGCACGCAGCAGCGTATCCACCGTGATGGTGCCCCGTGCGCGGGAGACGCAGGCGCAGATCTTCTGGTTGCTTTGCTTCTGATGGTCGCTGAAGAAGACGTCGCGATGGTCGATCTCGCCGTCGATGGCGACCACATCGATGGCGCACAGGCCGCATTCGCCTCGCTTGCAATCGTACATCACGTCGTGGCCGCTGGCGTTGAGCACGTCCAGCATCGAGCGCTCGCGTGGGATCTCCAGCTCGACATCGGAGCCTTTCAGGCGCACGCGAAATGTCTCGGTCGGCAGCGTGCCGCTCGAACCAAAAGTCTCGTAGCGCAGATCGGGAAGCGGATGGCCGGCGCCGATCCAGGCGTGGCGCGCGGCATCCAGCATGCGCATCGGGCCGCAGAACAGCGCCAGCGCGTCCTTGGGCAGCGAGGCGAACAGAGCGTCGAGATCGAGCCGCGTGCCCTCATCGCTGGCGTGAACGACCAGGCGATCACCCAGCGTTGCGGCGAGATCGTCGAGATAGGCGGCCTCAGCGCGCGAGCGCACCGCGTAATGCAGCGTGACATCGGCGCCGCGCCGCGCCAGCGCCTGTGCCGCACCCAGGATTGGCGTGATGCCGATGCCGCCGGCGATCAGGCAGTAGTTTTGGCGCGCCCAGTCGACCGCGAGCAGCGAGGCGGGCGTCGTGATGTCGAGCCGCGCGCCCGGCCGCAACGACCACATATAGCGCGAGCCGCCACGCGAATCCTCGGCGCGGCGCACCGCGATCCTTAAACCCTGCGACGACGCTTCCCCGACCAGCGAATAGGACCGCGTCTCCGGCTGCCCGTCGATGGTGACGCTGATATTGATGTGGCTGCCGACCGCATAGGCGGCGCCATCGAACTGGTCCGGCCGGATCAGGAATTCGCGGATACTGGGCGCGAGATCGCGCGTCGAGACGAGCGTCGCCGGAATCCAGGTTTCGATGAAGCGCATGGTGACGGCCCTCAATCGGTTGCGGACTTGATCAGCGCGAGCGCTGGCAGCAGGTCGAGATGGGTCCGGTTGCGCAATGCGAGCCGCAAATTGCGCACCGCGAGCCGCGCATGCTCGCGCATGACCGCTTCGGCACGGGCGCCTTCGCGATTCTCGATGGCGTCGATCACGACGCGGTGGTGCTCCTGCCCGATGATCAGGATCTGCTGCGCCTCGGGCAGCGCCGACTGCGCCATCACGAAACCGCTTGGGGACGCAAACGGCAGCGACGAGGCGCGGTCGATCTGCCGGATCAGCGGCGGGCTACGCGACAATTCGGTGAGCAGGGCGTGGAAGCGCGCGTTCAGAGTGACATAGGACGAGAACGCATCGACCGAGATCGGGACCTGGCGCAACAACTCGTCGATCGCGGCGAGGCACTCCTTCAGCGGCTCGAGCTCGCGCGCGGAGACGCCGCGCTCGGCGGCAAAGCGCGCGGCGAGCCCTTCCAGCGTGCCGCGCAGCTCGATGGAATCAGAGATGTCGCGCTCGGAGAATGCCTTCACCATGAAGCCGCCGGAGGGAATCGCCTCCAAGAGGCCCTCCTCCTCCAGCCGCACCAGCGCCATGCGCACCGGGGTGCGCGAGGCGCCGGTCGTCTCCACCGCCTGCAGCTCGGAGATGCGCTCGCCGGGGCGCAACGAGCCCGACAGGAGCTGATCGCGCAGCGCGAGCTGCGCCTTCACCGTCTGCGAGACGGAGCGGTCGACCTCACGCTCGGCCATGTCGGCTTACTCCGCGGCCTGGAGATGCTGCGGCGGGTTTTCCTTCGCCACCATCTTGTCGATCAGCTTGCGCGTCCACATCGCGCCGGCGTCGATGTTGAGATTGTAGAAGATGCGATCCGGGTTCTCGTCCATTGCGCGCTGCTGCGCCTCGAGGATCAGCTCGTCCTCGTGGAAGATGCCGGAGACGCCCTCGCGGATCTCGGTGGTGATGCGCTGCTCGCCGAGCTGATAATTGCGCACGAAGGCCCAGAAATAGTGGCAGGTCTTCTCGGTCTCCGGCGTGATGGTGTTGAGCACGAAGCCGTTGACGCCTTGCGAGCGGTCGCCTTCCGGCGCACCGGTGCCGGTCGGCGCCACGCCGACGTCGATGGCAATGGTGCACGGCGCCTCGAAGCGGATGATCTGCCAGCGGTCGACGAGCCCGGACTTGCCGAGTTGTTTCGCCCAGAACGGCGGCGCTTCGATGCCGCGCATCCAGCGCGTCACCGTAACAGTCTTCTCGCCATGGGTGACGTCGAACGGCGCCTCCGCGACCGCCTCGTTGCCGATGGACGAGCCGTGCACGAACGTCTCGTGGGTGAGGTCCATGAGATTGTCGAGCACGAGGCGGTAGTCGCAGTTGACGTGGATGGTCTTGCCGTCGCCGGCCCAGGCCGGGTCGTGATTCCAGTGCAGGTCGGGCACGAGCGCAGGATCGGCCAGCGCGGGATCGCCCATCCAGAGCCAGATGTAGCGATGACGCTCGACCACCGGATAGGCGCGCACGCAGGCCGACGGGTTGATGGTCTCCTGCGAGGGCATGAAGGTGCAGCGCCCTTGCGCATTGTATTTCAGGCCGTGATAGCCGCAGACGACCGTGTCGCCTTCGAGCCGGCCCTTGGACAGCGGCACCAGGCGGTGCCAGCAGGCATCCTCCAGCGCGCCGACCGAGCCATCGGCCTTGCGGTACATCACGACGTGCTTGCCGCAGATCGTCCGCGGCAGCAGTGCCGGCTTCACATCGGCGTCCCAGGCGGCGGCATACCAGGCGTTCATCGGGAAGGGTTTTGTCACCGGTCTCACTCCCAAGGCTTATGGATACGCTATGTATACAATAGCGGAGGAACGGAATCGTTCAAGCGCGGATATGGTGTATTATAATACCTTAATACCAGATCGTGTATACATACATAGCTCCGCGGTCATTCCCCGCGAAAGCAGGGAATCCAGTACGCCGGGGCAGACGTTGGGTTCACACAACTTCCGCCGCGGCGTACTGGATCGCCCTCCTGCGCGGGCGATGACACCTAGGATACGGCGCGCTTCCCCGGAGAAGTGGCACCTGCCGCTGGAGTGTCCTATGCCCCGAACACCTTCGCCAACCCTGCCTGAGCCTCCTGCTGAATCGCCTTCAGGTGTTCGGGGCTGCGAAAACTCTCCGCGTAGATCTTGTAGACGTCCTCGGTGCCCGAGGGCCTCGCGGCGAACCATCCGAAATCGGTCTCGACCTTGATGCCACCGAACGGCTGGCCGTTGCCGGGCGCCTTGCTCAGGGTGGCGCGGACGGGATCGCCGGCGAGATCCTTCAGGCCGAGCTGCTCGGGCGTGACGGACTTCAGGATGTTTTTCTGCGGCGTGGTGGCGGCGACATCGATGCGCGCGTAATGGGGCACGCCGAACTCGGCGGTGAGGTCGTTGAAGAGCTGGCTCGGATCGCGGCCGGTCTTCGCCATGATCTCGGCCGCGAGCAGGCCGAGGATGATGCCGTCCTTGTCGGTGGTCCACACCGTGCCATCGCGGCGCAGAAACGAGGCGCCTGCACTCTCCTCGCCGCCGAAGCCGAAGCCGCCCGTGAGGAGACCGTCGACGAACCATTTGAACCCAACCGGCGTCTCGACCAGCTTGCGGCCGAGTTTTTTCGCGACGCGGTCGATGATGGAGCTCGACACCACGGTCTTGCCGATCGCGGCGTCCTTGCCCCAATTCGGGCGATGCGCGAACAGATAGGAGATCGCGGTCGCGAGATAATGGTTCGGATTCATCAGGCCGCCGGTGCGCGTCACGATGCCGTGGCGGTCCGCGTCGGTGTCGTTGGCAAAAGCGACGTCGAAGCGGTCGCGCATCGCGATCAGGCTCGCCATCGCGTAAGGCGAGGAGCAGTCCATGCGGATCTTGCCGTCCCAATCCACCGTCATGAAGCGGAAGGTCGGGTCGATCGCCTCGTTCACCACGGTCGCCTTCAGGCCGTAGCGCTCGATGATCGGATGCCAGTAGTGCACGGCGGCGCCACCGAGCGGATCGATGCCGATGTTGACGCCGGCGGATTTGACCAGGTCGAGATCGATGACGTTGCCGAGATCGGCGACATAGGGTGTGACGTAGTCATAGGCGTGGACGTTCGCGGCTTTGCGTGCCCTGGCGTAGTCGATGCGGTTCACGCCTTTGAGGCCGTCGGCGAGATAGGCATTGGCGCGCCTCTCGATCACGGAGGTCGCATCGGTGTCGGCCGGTCCTCCATGCGGCGGATTGTATTTGTAGCCGCCGTCCTCGGGCGGATTGTGCGAGGGCGTGACGACGACGCCATCGGCAAGGCCCGAGGTGCGGCCCTTGTTGTAGGTCAGGATCGCGTGGGAGATCACCGGCGTCGGCGTATAGCCGCCGTCCTTGTCGATCATGATGTCGACGCCGTTGGCCGCGAACACCTCGACGGCGCTGACCAGCGCCGGCTCGGCCAGCGCATGGGTGTCGATGCCGATAAAGAGCGGACCGGTCAGCCCCTTTTCACGTCGGTAATCACAGATTGCCTGCGTCGTCGCGAGGATATGGCCCTCGTTGAAGCTGGTCTTGAACGAGGTGCCGCGATGGCCGGAGGTACCGAACGCCACCCGCTGCGCGGGATCCGCGACATCAGGCTTGCCGGCGAAATAGGCCGTCACCAGCCGCGGAACGTTGGTGAGCGCGTCCGGCGAGGCCTGCTTGCCCGCCGCGGGATGAACATCAGCCACTGGATATACCTCGTCCTGTCGTAGAGATTGCGCAATACCATAGCATCGGCCAAGCCCGCGCCAAGAGCACAACACCCGCAATGGGGCGGCCGTTCCTGAGATCATGCTATGGTCTTTCGATCGGGGCTTTTCGAGTCGGGGCATGACGCTGTTTCAGAGGCTCTTGTTTGTTCTGATGGCGGGCATCGCGCCCGATGCGATGGCCGCGGAGTTCTACACCGAGGATTTGCGTATCCCGATGGTCGAGGCCGGACCGCAGGGGCTGGAGGCGTTCCTGGTCCGGCCGGCCGGGACCAGGCGCTATCCGCTCGCGCTGCTCAGCCACGGCTCGCCGCGCAGTTTCGACGATCGCGCGACGATGTCCGCGCACAAATATTACGGCATCGCTCTCGAATATGCCCGGCGCGGCTTTGCCGCGCTGATCGTGATGCGGCGCGGCTACGGCACCTCGCCCGGCGGGCGCGTCGACAGCGTCGGCGGCTGCGCCAATGCCGCTTATCTGCCGGCCGCGGCGGTCGCGGTGGCGGATTTGCGCGCGTCGATCGAGGCGATGGCGCGGAGGGCCGACGTCACCACCTCAGGCATGATCGCGGCCGGCCATTCCGCCGGCGGGTTCGCCACCGTCGCGTTGACCGCGCAGGCGCCAGCGGGTCTCGCCGCCGCGATCAGCTTTGCCGGCGGGCGCGGCTCGCGCGATGACGACGACGTCTGCAATCCGAACGGGCTGGTGCAGGCCTTCGCCACGTTCGGCAAAACCTCGCGCGCTCCGATGCTGTGGGTCTATGCCAGCAATGATTCCTACTTCGGTCCCGACCTCGCGCGCCGCCTCCATGACGGATTTCGCGCCAATGGCGGCAACGCGAAATTCATCGCGGCGCCGCCTTACGGCGACGATGGCCACTATCTCTATTCGGTCGTGAGCCGTCCGCAATGGACGCCCTATCTCGACGCCTTCCTGCGCGAGCGAGGTCTCGGCCACGATGTCCTGAGCCCGCCCGATCCGCTGCCGCCGCCGGGCCAGCTCAGCGAGGCCGCGCGCGCCGAGTTCGGGCGCTATCTCGCCAGCACGATGCCGCACAAGGCTTTTGCGGTGTCGCCGAACGGCGGTTACGGCTGGCGTTCGGGGCGGGCGACGGCCGACGACGCCCAGCGCGATTCACTTGCCGCCTGCACAAAATGGTCGTCTGCCTGCACGCTCTATGCAGTCGACGACAAATTGGCCGGGGCTGCGCCAAGCACATCAACCGACCAGAGCTCGCGGTCGCGATAGCTTCATTGCGCCGCCGGCCGCTCGCGCCGTCCGAGCCGGGCCGCACCCCGAGCCGCCAGAAAATCGGTTATTAACTCGAAAGATATAATACGTGGTCCATGCTGTGGGATCGAACACACATCAACGCCCGCGCAACGTGGACACACGTTGCGATCGCTGTGCTTTGGTTGGCATCCACCTCCGTGCACGCCCAGAACGACGTGGAACCGGCGTTGGCGGCGGGCGGTCGCGATGCAGATCTCGGCGCTGGAGAGACGCCGGCGTCGCGGGCGGCGATCCGAAAAATCATCGAAAGAGAAACGGCCAAGACCAATCTGCCCGCCGGCATAGCCGAGGCCGTCGTCTTCGTCGAAAGCGGATACAATCCGGGCACCATTGGCGCCGTCGGCGAGATCGGCCTCATGCAGGTTCGGCCCGAAACGGCAGCGATGCTCGGATTTCGGGGAAATAACGCAGAACTCGCAGAGCCCGACATCAACATCCACTACGGCGTTCTCTATCTGAGCCGCGCATGGCGCCTGGCCGGCGGGGACCTTTGCCGAGCCCTGATGAAATATCGAGCCGGTCACGACGAGGAGTCCATGACTCCGCGCTCCCAGGTCTATTGTCACCGCGCCCGCAATCGTCTTGTCTCTATGAACTCGACGAGTGTGGGAAGCCAGGCTGCCGCAATCCCAGATGTGGCACCGGCGCCAACTCCGGCGCCCACCATCTCGAAGTCAGCGCACAATCAAAAAACCCCGGCACAGCCGAAGGACGTTTACGCGCGTTACCGTCAAGGCACGGCGGTCGCGAGCAGGGCATATTGGGCAGCACAGGAAGCCCGGGTCCGCCTCATCAAGGCTCGCGTCGAAGCCAGGTGGAAACGGGTCGCATCACGCCAATAGAATTGCCTGCCCAGAGACGAGCAGCGGTTAGACGAACGACATTTTTGAAACCGAACTTTGAAACCGAACCTGAATAGAGATCATGCACAACAGTTTGAGAGTTTTATTCGCAATCGTCGCGACCGGCGCCGTGGCCTTGTCGGCCTTTCTCGCGATTCGGTTCCTGGTCGGTTTCAGTGGCTGAACCCGCTGGCGCCGCCGGCACCATGTCGTGCTGCGCCTCCGTCTAGAGCCGCTCGCTCAGCGCGAGCTTGTAGCCGACGCCGGTGACCGTGGTGATGACGGGCGTGCCGCTGCCGACGAGCTTGCGGCGCAGCCTCGCCACCAAGGCATCGACAGTGCGGATGTCGACCTCGGCCTGGCGATTGCTGACGACCTCGATCAGATAGTCGCGGCTAAGCGGCCTGCCGTCGGCGCCGACGAGCGCCGCGAGCAGGTCGAATTCGGCGCGTGTCAGCGCCACCGGCTTGCCGTCGCTGCCGAGCAGCTCGCGCCGCGTCAGGTCGATGATCCAGTCGCCGAAGGCGATCGAATTGTGGTTGCGCGCCGCCTTGCGGTCGATCGAGCGCCGCCGCAGCACGCTTCGCGCGCGCGCGAGCAGGTCGCGCAAATTGATCGGCTTGGTAACGTAGTGGTCGCCCGCGACCTCGAGGCCGAGGATGCGATCGACGTCGGTGTCGCGGCGGGTGACGAAGATGATGCCCGCATTGCTGGTCGCCTGGATCTCCTTGGCGAGATCGAAACCGTCGCCGTCGGGCAGTTGCACGTCGAGGAAGACGAGATCGGTCCGCATCCGCAGCGCCTGGCGGCATTCCGCGCAGGAGCCGGCGCCGACCACGTCGAAATTGTTCTCGCTGAAATAACCGACCAGCATCGTCCGCGTCACCGGATCGTCCTCGACGACGATCAGCCGCTCGCGGCCAGCGACACGCAATTCCTGAACTGCGGAATCAGCCACGATGTTGGATGTCCTGTGTGCTTGCGGGCCGACCTGGAAGCTCAGGTCGCCGAGCGCGCCGTCCTGTGAACGTACATTCACGACTGTTCGAGCCCCCTCGAATTGCCTGCTGCAATACTAGGCGCGTTAGCGCGCCCAAACAACATTGGTCACGATCTGGCCGCATTAAGTATGAATTGGCCCACACTTCTCATCCCGAGCATCATGTTCGGGAGCCCCGCACGAGCGGCTGTTGTGCGGGCTGACGCCCATCCCGCGGCCACTTGCCCCGCCAAGAGCTTCAAATCTACTGTGGCGTCCCGAAAAGTCTGCCCCAGGAGGTGGCGCCATGGAAGTCATCCTGCTCGGCACCGGCGGCCCGCGCCCGGACCCGCGCCGCATGGCGACGACCACGCTGATCAGGCTCGGCGAGGAAAACATCCTGATCGATGCAGGCCGCGGCGTCATGGTGCAGCTCAGCAAAGCGGGCGTGCCGCTCGGCTCCATCAACACGGTCTTTCTCACCCATCACCATTTCGACCACATCGGCGACCTCTACGATGTGATGCTCAATTCATGGTTGCACGGGCGCAAGGACGATCTGAGCATCTATGGACCGCCGGATACCGAACGGCTCGTCAATACGCTCGTCACGCAGGTCTACGACAAGGACATCGCCTGGCGCGATCAGGGCGAGCCGAGCTTCGGCGGCTGGAAACCTGTCGTCGCGACCGACATTATAGCGGGCCCCGTTCTCGACACCGGGCGCTGGAAGATCAGCGCCGAACTCGTCTCGCATGGCGACGGCCTCGACATGTCACCGGCCTTCCTCGCACGCTGGATGTGTCTCGGCTACCGCTTCGAGGCCGAGGGCAAGGTCATCGCAATTTCCGGCGACACGGTGCCCTGCCCCGGTCTCGAGCGGTTGGCTGAGGGGGCCGACCTGCTGGTCCAGTGCTGCTTCCTCGCCACGCCGGAGATCGACAACGAGCACCTGCGCCGGCTTGCGAAATTCACGATGGCCTGTGGCGATACGGTCGGCAAAGTCGCGGCCAAGGCCGGCGTCAAGAAGCTCGCGCTGACCCATCACCGGCCTCGCACCGACGATTCCATGCTGAACGCGCTGCTCGTGGACGTCAGGCGGGACTACTCGGGTCCTGTCGTGCTCGGCGAGGACCTCACCCGGATCGAGGTCTGAAAACTCGAGATGCGCGAAGACCGTCCGACTTCAGAACGATCCAACCTCAACCCGAAATGACAATTGCTCTTCCGTCCCAGGCGCGATGTGCATCAGGCCCGGCTTGTCAGTGAATTCGCCGTCGAAGCCGGCCGGACTGGCATAGCCGCGCCAGGGCTCGATGCAGAGGAACTGCGCGCCAGATGGTTTCGACCAGACGCCAAGCTCGCGAAAGCCGCGCCATGACATTTCCAACCACGGCCCGGTGGACGCGCCCCGCTCCGCGGCATAGCGGACCGAATTGCTCGCGATCCGATCGAAGATGATTGCATCGTCGACGAACAGGGATTCGGACAGAGGCAACACGGAGCCTTTGATCGGGCTCGGCTCCGGTGCCGGACGCAGCAGGCCGCCGTCGAGACGGCGGACGGGAGATGGCTCTGCGTTCGCGAAGCTCAGCGCGTAACTCTCCTTCGCCAGTCCCGGTTGGAGCGGCCAGTTGAAAGCGGGATGGCCGCCGAGCGAGGCCGGCAATATCTCCTTGCCGGTGTTCGCGACCACGAGTGAAAGATCGAGACCGGATTCGTCGAGCGCATAGGTTGCCGTCAGGCGGAACGCGAAGGGGTAGAGCGCGCGCGTCGTCTCGCTGTCTTCGAGCACCAGGACACAGCGACTTTCGCCACGTTCCGCCCACGCAAAGCGGCTGTCGCGCGCGAAGCCGTGCTGGGTCATCCGGTAGGTCCTGCCCCGGTGCCGCAATTCGTCATTGGCGAGACGCCCGACGATCGGAAACAGCAGCGGCGCATGGCGCGGCCAAGCCGGCTCCGCCTGCCAGACGAACTCAATGCCGGCATCGCTCGCCAGCGAACACATCTCCGCGCCTTGCGCCTTGATGGTCGCGGTGAGCCCGCCGCTGCGGATCGTATGCGTGTCGTCGGTCATAACAGCCTGTTCAGATCATCGCAGTTCGCAGGACAATTTCTAAATGTTCGCGGAATGTTGGAGCGACACTCTGCTCAAGAGCGCTGATAGTCGTCTTCAATCCGGATGATGTCGTCTTCCCCGAGATAGCTTCCCGTCTGGACCTCGATCAGCTCCAGCATGATTTTACCGGGGTTCTCCATCCGGTGCACCGCGCCCATCGGGATATAGATCGACTCGTTCTCGTGCACGCTTTTGACGGTCTCGTTGACGGTGACGCGGGCGGTGCCGCGGACCACGATCCAGTGCTCGGCGCGATGATGGTGCTTCTGCAGCGACAGCCGTCCGCCCGGCTTCACCACGATGCGCTTGACCTGGTGGCGCTCGCCATTGTCGACCGACTGGTAGCTGCCCCAGGGCCGATGCACCTTGAGGTGCTCCTCGGTGACTTTCGGTGCGACCGCCTTGAGTTTTGTGACCAGCCGCTTCAGCCCGTTGGCATCCTTCTGGCGCGAGACGAGCACTGCATCCGCGGTCGCGACGACGATGAGATCGTCGACGCCTTCGAGCGCGACCAGCGCGGCATCGGTGGTGACGTTGCAATTGCGGCTATCTTCGAACACGGCGGCGCCGTGCGAAGCATTGCCTTGCGCGTCCTTGTCCGACAATTCCCACACCGCGTGCCAGGAGCCGACGTCGGACCAGCCGCACGACACCGGCACGACCGCCGCGCGCGCGGTCTTTTCCATCACCGCATAGTCGATCGAAATCGCCTTGGCGGCGCCGAACGCCTCGGGCTCCAGCGTCACGAAGCCGAGATCGCGGCCGGCATTGGTCACGGCATTGGAGATCGCCTCCACGCTCGCCGCGTCGACCTTGCGGTATTCGTCGAGCAGGACGGCGGCCGGAAACATGAAGTTGCCGCTGTTCCAGAGATAGCCCGAATTGACGTAGTCGGCCGCCTTCACCGCATCCGGCTTCTCGACGAAGCGCGCGACCGCGTGTACCTCGCCGGAGATGACCTCGCCCGGGCTGATATAGCCGTATTCGGTCGCCGGCCGTTCCGGCTTGACGCCGAAGGTGACGATGCGCCCGGCGCTCGCGGCGGTGAGGCCCTGGCGGCACGCCGCGACGAAGGCGGCATTGTCCTGCACCACGTGGTCGGCGGCGAGCGCGAGCACGATCGCCTCACTCGAACGGTTCTGTGCGAACACCGCGCCGGCTGCGATCGCCGGGCCGGAATCGCGCCGCATCGGCTCGAGGATCACGTCGGCCTCGATGCCGATCTCGGCGAGCTGCTCCAGCACCATGAAGCGATAGGACGCATTGGTGATGACGATCGGGCGATCGAACAGCGAGGCCTCCGAGACGCGCAACAGCGTGTCCTGAAAGGTCGAGCGCGTGCCGAACAGCGGCAGGAACTGCTTGGGCCGCACCTCTCGCGAAGCCGGCCACAGCCGCGTTCCGGCACCGCCGCACATGATCAGGGGGATGACTTTTTGGGACACGTGTGAGCTACTCGAGAGAGGGGTTTATACGCGGTGATAATTTCGATACCATTCGACAAAGCGGCCCAAGCCATCCGCCAGCGGCGTCGAGGGCGTGAAGCCGACGTCGCGTTGCAGGGCCGAAATGTCGGCGCGCGTCTCGAGGACGTCGCCAGCTTGCATCGGCAAAAGCGCGCGGATCGCGGGCTTGCCGATGATCTTCTCCAGTGTCTCGACGAACTCAATCAAATTGACCGAGCAATTGTTGCCGATGTTGTAGACGCGATACGGCGCATAGCTCGACGAGATTTCCGGCTGCTCGGCGTTCCACGCGGGATTCGGCGTCGCGGGCCGATCGAGGGTGCGGATCACGCCCTCGACGATGTCGTCGACGTAGGTGAAATCGCGCCACATATTCCCATTATTGAAAAGCTTGATCGGCTCACCCGCAAAGATCGCGCGCGTGAAGAGCCAGGCGGCCATGTCGGGCCGGCCCCATGGACCATAGACAGTGAAGAAGCGAAGACCGGTCACCGGCAGCTTGTGAACATGTGCGAACGTGTGCGCCATCAGCTCGTTGGCCCTTTTGCTCGCGGCATAGAGACTGACCGGATGATTGACCGAATGCTCGGTCGAATATGGCAAGGTGCGATTGGCGCCATACACGGAGCTCGACGAGGCGTAGACGAGATGCGCCAGGCCGTGGCGCCGGCCGGCTTCGAGCACGGTGACGAAGCCATCACAATTGGCGCGGATGCTGGTGATGGGATCGTCGATCGAAGCGCGCACGCCGGGCTGCGCCGCAAGGTGCACCACGCGGTCGGGCGAGACCTCGTCGAACACACGCGCCACCGCAGCGAAGTCTGCAAGATCGATCTCGTGGAATGTGAAGGCGTCATGCTTGAGCGTCTCGAGGCGAGCGCGCTTGAGCGCCGGATCATAGTAGGGAGTTACTGCGTCGATGCCGACAACTCGTTCCCCGCGCGCAAGCAAGCGCTCGCAGACATGCATGCCGATGAAGCCGGCAGCGCCGGTAACCACCACGGGGGCCAAAATAAACTCCGTTGTCCGTCCTCATATACCGCATTGCCAGACTGAACCGGTAGAGGCAAGGGTTCAGCATTGGAGAACAGCCGCCTCGCATCGGCAACCTTAATGCCGGGCGCTTCGGTTGTCAGCCTTCCCAATTAACCAGAAGGGGCGCCCTTTGCCTGCGGACGCAACATCGGACGCGCGTCCATAAAAGGCTGCCCGCTGCCCGGCAAGACTTTCAACAAGTGTTCCCCGGGAGCACCGAACGAACAGCGCGATCACGCGACCGATGTCGTCATAATTCCGTGCCTTCGGGCTGCTTCTTTCCGTGCTCACATTTGGTTCGAAAGCACACATCGCGACCACGCTTTATGGCATCGACAACCCGAACGGCACAAAATTGAAGCATTTCATCAACGGCCGCTTTCTCTCGCAAAAGCTGACCGGCGTTCAGCGTTATGCCGCCGAACTGGTCAAAGCGATCGATGCCCTGCTTGCGTCCGACCAATCGCCCGCTGCCCTCAAAGGAGCCGAGTGGCAATTGCTCGTGCCGAGCGAGACGAGCGAAGCGATCAAACTCACCCGCATCAAGGTCCACAAGATAGGACGGCTGAGCGGACATGCCTGGGATCAGATTGAACTCGCGCGCGCTGCCGCTGGAGGTCGCCTGATCAGTCTAGCCAATGCCGGACCCGTCTTTCATCGCGATCATATCGTCGTCATCCACGACGCACAGGTCTTCCGCCGGCCCGATTTCTTCAATTGGCGCTATTTGGCCGTCCACCGAACGATGGGTTGCCTGCTTGCACGCCGGGCCACGATCGCGACCGTATCAGCCTTTTCTCGCAATGAACTGGCTGCAATGCTTGGCCTTTCGAAAACGGACATTCCGATATTCCCAACAGCGCAGAGCATTTCGAAATCCACAACGCCCGATCCCAGTTGGAAACAGCAGCGGCGCATGGCGCGGCCAGGCCGCCTCTGCCTGCCAGACGCACTCGAGGCCGGCATCGCTCGCCAGCGAACACATCTCCGCGCCTTGCGCCTTGATGGTCGCGGTGAGCCCGCCGCTGCGGATCGTGTGGGTGTTTTCGCTCGTCTGCGAGCCATACCCGCACGCCGGCCGGCAACGGGATCATCGTGGCCGTCCATCAGTCAGCGCTGCCACGACTGCGCTCAGCGTCGCCGCGTCAACTGCGCCCGTGATCCGCATCCGAGCCCCGGCCGAGAACTCAATCTCGATCGCACCGCAGCTTCCGGAGGGCGCAGTCAACGATCGCCGGTCGGGCGCAATGGACACTGCCGCAAAACGGACTTCGCCATCCTGCCGCTGCATCGGCTCCGGGCCGCAAGGCCGCCTGTGCGCGCCTGCCCCCGCCAAGCCGTAACCAGATTGCGGTGAACGTCATGTGGCCGAGCGACCTCGACAACAGGTGGCCCCAGGCGCCAGACTCTCCTCCACAATCCGAAGCTTTTCGGCACTTGTCCACCGCCGTCGCCGCTCTGGACCGGATAGAACCGTAACCGTCGTCCCGTTTGCTCAGTTGCTTGCGAATTAATGAGCAAATCATCTCACGCTCGAACCCGATCCGGGAAGGCGGCCTCCACCCGAGGCATACCTTTCGCGTGGACTTTGCCGAGGGTGGATAATGCGAGCGCACAAAGATCAGTTCCGCTTGCGACTGCGACGCAGCAACCGTGACTGTGCAGCTGAGCTCAGCTCCAATTCGATCGAAAGAAATGGGGCAGCTGTTCGGCAACACGCATACTCTTTTGGAGGAGCCGAGCCGCCAGTTTGGAGGGCCTGCGGCCCTCATATTGGTTCCGAGCTGACTATCGCAAAATGCGAAGAAAATCGGGTTGCAATCGATCAAATCATTTCGTTTGATACTGGGACAACCTTTATAACTGAAGCACTAGAGCGGTTGTTTTCCGGCCCGCTACCCAGACTCCCCATTTTGCTCGTCCTTTTTCAGCAGGTAGTCATTTCCAGGCAGCTATGAGTAATCGAAGTCAAGTTTATAGTCGTTCGGCTATTCTGCGTCAGAGAGTTCAGAGGCTGGTCACTCTCCTTAGGGAGCTGCAGAGACTCCGTCACCGGGTGCAACGGCTCAAAGAGAGAAGGCGTGAAAGTCGAGGTCGCGCCAAAGGCGTGAGTCGCAGAAGACATTCCCGGCGCTAGCGGACCTGCCGGGTCTGCGCGAGCCACCAGGTGTCGATTCCAAGAGTTGCAGAATCCAAGGTGGCGCCAACCCCAGCGGATGGACCCTCGCATTTTGCCAGTGTGACATAAGCGAGAGCTATTGCATCACCGCAGTTACGACGTGCCACCGCGCGATTGTTCGAAGATCCGGATCAAAGTCATCTGTCACGAGCCGATTTAGCCACGTCCGCTGCCCATCAGCTCCGACGCCCTCGCCTCAAGCCCCTCAAGGGAGACCTCGCCTCAAGCTTTTGACCGCGGTTTCGTGCCGCTCGAACGAGGTCTCGCCCGAATTCAGCAACTTCCCAACCTTGCTCAGCCATCGTTTCAGGTCCCGAGCAATGTCCGTGATTGTCGCCACCTACATTTCTAGCCAGAAAGCCAACGTCCCGGCTCGCTGCTGATCCAAGCGCACAAACGCGCGCTTACCAGCAATCAAGTACTCACGCCCACCTCTGATAGAGGAAGTGCAGCTTGAGGTTTCCGCACAGTCAAAACATCAGCAAGGGCAGCGCGATTTCGATGGCAGCTGGCGATACTCCGCCGCAGTAAGCCAGATCTAGTGAAGGCTACGAAAGGCAGCGCAACGACGACACCGGCCGCGAGAAGTGGAAACCAAATAGCAAATTAGCGACCCGAACCCGATATGCCAATGGCGGCATCGCACGTGTTCCAATAGAAATTGTCTTTCAGGACGATGCAGAGGCCTTAGAGTCGGCATGATCACCAATGAATCCCTGATTGCCGGGGACCTCGTTGGATTTTGTGTTGCGCAACAAGAACAAAGCCCTCCAATCACGCTGATGGCCAAACTCAATATAGCGGTAGCTCAAAGCACTCAGCGCGATCACTATCGTGAGATATGGCAATGATAATCGAAGCGTGTCTTTTAACGAAGAGGTATCAGGCGGGATCATTTCAACCATAATGGCCGAATGCCACGCATAGATGCTGTAGCACATGCATCCGACGACTTGGACTGGCCATGCTTCGAACAAGCGATTTGCGGACCAGGCCCCGCACAAGACCGCCAGCAGCAGCATGGAAAACCCGGCGCAAAAGATCGTGGCATAGAGAATGCTCACAGCCCAGGGGCCGTTATCCTTGAGATATATGGCGGCAATCATCAGCAGCAGTCCGGGCAGCAGCCCGCGCGACTGAAATCTCCTGGCTGAAACGCTGTCCCTGGACTTGACGTAGAGATCGCAAGCCAACATTCCGAAAATGAACTGATAACACGACCCGAATATTCCGCCCACAAACGGGCGAAACATCCCAATCCGATCCACCGCGATAAGATGCCCAGCCACCACGAAAGCTGAGCAGATGACGACGCTCGACAGCAACAGCCATCCAAGGCCGATGCGCGCGATCAGAAGAATCAGCAGCGGAAACAAAAGGCTGAACCAGATTTCAACGCCTACGGACCACAATACCGGATTGGAGGGGGGCATAAACCCATGCGGCACGAAAATGAAAAGCGTAGATAGAAGCCCGCCGAGCTCCAAATACCACGCGTGCGATCCAGCAGGCGACTTGGCATGGAGTGCAACCGTCACCAGGACGACCGTATAATAAAGCGGAAGCAACCGGACTGCGCGATGCCAATAAAAATGTGTGAAGTCGGCGAGCCGATCGATGGTTCGCTTCTTTGTGCGATAGGGCAGGTACAGAACGAATCCGGAGAGCACGAAAAAGATATTTACGCCGAGGAAGCCGTGCTTCGCGACAATGGCTAGGAAACCGTTCGGATCAAGTTCTCCGGGAAACGCCGGCGCGCTGGATGTGAACGGAACAAGCAAGTGAAAAAGAATCACCATCATGATGGCGAGTCCGCGAAAACCGTTGACGGCCCCGATTTTCTGCGCGGGGCTGTCGGCTATGATGGTGGAACCTGGGGATTGCAATGACAAGACGGCGATCTCAATGTTCGTGGCTTCCTGTTGCGATGCTCGCTACGTTGAGCGAGCTGTCAATAAATGGCTGTCGCATCACTTTCGAGGGCGATGCCAGACGGAGGGCACATTGACCAGCAACTAGGCTCAGGCGAGCACAGCCCAACTCGGACTCGGCGAACGACGTGCCTTCAAATCGTCAATTACGGCAGCTATCAACGATAGGATAAAGACGGCAGCAGGTTGACTGTGAGGCAGAATTATGAGCGGACACGTATAGTTTAATGGGAGGCCTCCTCATCATATTCGTTCTGCTCGCGATTGGCTTCGCTGCCGGCTATGCCACGCGCGAGCTGATCTCTCGTAAGCGGCACACTGAGTACTTGAACTTGCAACCCTACGTTTCCCCCGTGCTCAGAACCAGGCAACCGTCTTCGGATGAAAGCACCAGGACGCGATCCGCCTCATCCCATCCCGCAATGCCTGAGCGGACGAGCCATGACATGCCTCAGTCGTTTCAAGGCATATCCGTCGGGGAGCCGAACCCAGTGAAACCCGCCCGGCCTGCCGGCGCAAACTTGCGTCTCATCGAGCCTCCTTTGTCTAAGCCCGACACGCGATCTTTGGAGTCCGTGGAGATTGAGCAGAGCCTCGAAGAACTGGTCGGGCTCCTGCTGCGCAAAAAACAGGAAAGGTAGGCCGCTCGCCCTCCCGGGGCGTGTTGGTCACAAGTCTCTTGCGGCATCTGCGGGTCGGCCCGTTGCCAGGTCGACCACTTCGCGTCGAAGAATTAAACCCCTGGAACAAAGCACCAGATTTCGGAGAGACTGGGGTCAAAGGAACCGGGTCAATGGCCGAACACGTTCCGGGAAAGAACCGCCCGCCCGCAGCGCAGCGGCAGGCGCACCAAAGACTGGCGTCCGCTGCGCAAAAGTGGTATGTGTTTAGCGGTTCTGTGGCTACAATACGGCCTGTCATGCGTCCGGAACATCTCTGGTGCAAGAGCAGGAGGGCAGATTTTGATCGTGCTGATGATTGCCAGCGCCGTGGCGGGAGTTGTTCTGGGGCGATTTCTTCGCGCATACGCGCTTATTCCCGCAACGGCGCTGATCCTAGTTGCATCGTGGTATTTGGGCCTCGAGCAGGGTTTCGCCACGGGCGCGATAGCATTCGTCGCTGGCGCGGTGATTTTGCAAGTCGTCTATTGCGCGAGCCTGCTGATCTATCTGCTCATCGCGAACCTCTCGGTGCTCAACCAGGTGCAGTCGGAGGCATCACCGCAGATGCCTGAATCGCAAATTGCCTTCTAGTCAGCCCCTATCATAAGCGGCCAGCGAGGATGTTGTGCTCTTAGCCGGTTCATTGACACATCCTCCTGTAGAAGCTCCGCACCTGATTAATTACCATGTAGATCATCCCGCAGGCCCTATTCGTGGTGGTGTGCTTGTGAGCGCGCTTCGTTTACGCGGCATGATCCCGCGCACGAGTGATGCTCCGCACAAGCTGGTGGCCAAGCGCTAATCTGCTCAACCGAAAGATCTCCTGCACCCAACTGAATACGCGTGTGAATGCGTGGCGGAGGCTCCTTCCTTTGACTTTGATGTCAGCTCCTTGAAACTTCAGTGGCTGTGTTGCACAAAATCAACTGGCGCAAATGCTTTCGGACGAGACGAATGCGCAACAAGCTGCCGCGACACATCACTGTATGCTCAAGACGTTTGGGAACGAATGGCGATGCAATTTATTTAGAACCGGCGCGAAGCCGCCGGCCGATATTCCTCGATTGCAAAGAAGAGGCGCACATTGTCCCTCACCACGGCTTATGAGGCTAGATCAACCCGTTGGGACATCGTGACCGTCCATAGCACCTATATTCGCCTTCTTTTATCGTAAATAATGCAGATGTGATCGGTTGGCTGGACACTCTATGGAATTGCTGGCGAGAGCAGCGGCGGGCGGGAACCGCGCGCAGAACGCGTTACAACAGTCGATTGTAAGGGGTCAAGCGGCTGTCGTGACGCCAACGCGATCACGGACCAAGCAGCGCCCCGATCCGGTCATTCACCGGATCGACACCCGGCCGCTCGAATTCGGCGCCGATGAGATCGTGGCTGTCGGCAAGCTCCGGAACGAGATGCTGCGATTACCCGATTTCCTGCGCCATCATCGCCGGCTCGGGGTCGGACGTTTCCTCGCAATCGACGACCGTTCGGATGACGGCACGCGAGCATTCCTGCTCGATCAGCCGGACGTTCACGTGTTCGAGATCCGGGAGCCCTTTGCAGAATCAAGTGGTGGCGCGCGTTGGACCAGCGCCGTGCTCGACCAATTCGCGCCAGGACGGTGGGCGCTGACGCTCGACGCCGACGAACTCTTTGTCTACCCCGGCTGCGAAAATTTTGATCTTCGATGGCTGTGCCGTTATCTGGAGAGCGTCGGCGCTGATTGCATGACCGCGGAGATGGTCGATATGTATCCACGCTGGCTCGGCGGTCCGGAGCGCTACCATGCCGGCGAGAGCCTCGTCGCTTTCTCCTCCTACTTCGATTCCGATACCTATGTGAAGCGCCGTCGGCGCGGCTTTCCGACCAGCTACCTGGTGGGTGGTGCGCGAGCGAGGCTGTTTTATGACGAACCGATGCCGCCGAAGATCGCGCTTTACGACGCACTTGTACAGTTGCTTGAGCCATATGGGCTGGCGCGGCTGCTGCCTGCAGTTAACATCACGCGCTGGCAGCCACCGCTGCTCACTAAAGTGCCGTTCGCGCGCTGGTTGCCTGGCCGGCGCTATATCGCCGCCGGTCACCTGATGGCTCCGCCAGGCAAGCCAGGCGACGTCACAGGCGCCCTGCTCCATTTCAAATTTCTCCACGACTTCACCGATAAGGTCGCAATCGCGGTCCGTGAGGGGAACTACTATCTCGGATCGGTCGAGTATCAACGCTACGCGGAGCGGCTCGATCAGAATCCGTCATTCGAACTCATCTATCCCAAAAGCCTGATCTACCAATCATCCGACGATCTTGTCCGCTGCGGTCTGATGCGTCTCTCTCCGGCCTACCAGGCCGCGATGCGATAATCCTGACGCACAGGAGTCGCGCTGGAGCCTTCCTCCAATCGTCACCGGACCCCGTCGTCGTGCTTGATGTCTTCGTCGGAAGGACCGACCGGTATCCGCTGCTCTGGAGCATTGATTTCAACGATCAGCTTGCGGCCGAGAACTCGAAGGAGAAGCTTCCTTCCGCGCACCAGCGCCGGATAAAGTGCGCTTGCGAGGCGTGGCCGGGAGAACACGAGTCGATTGAGGCGATTGAAGACTGTCGCCTTGCCGGCAAGCGTTGCCAGCAGATGCATTGCATCGGCCCCATGGTAATGCTGCCCACGCCAGCGAACCACCATGCCTTCATTGAAATCGAGGTTGCGCGCGCGGATATCGCCTATGATTGGATGCTCCGAACGCGCGTCGATCAGGTGAATGCGCTGCCCACGTTCCCGCAACTGGTACAGCAGAACATAGCGACTGCATAACGGGCATTCGCCGTCATAGACCACCCAGATATCGTCATCGCTATGGGGCAATTCGATAATCCGTTCGCTTCCGAACGTCGCGCACAAGCTTGCCCTCCACCAGACCGAGGCATACTGAGTCCACCACATAGTGATAGGCGACAATATCGTCCATGGTCAGCTTGTTGAATTCTCCATACAGCCATGGATTGGAGAGCATGTGGTGCGGATAGGCATAGAAGCTGTTGTTGTCCTTCACCCAGGGATAGACACGGAAAAAGCGATCCGTCTCGCGCACTAATTTTTCCACCGCCTCCATGGCTACGCCTGTGTCCTGACGCGGAAGCATCTCCGGGCCGCAGGTAGTCGCGTCGTGCCAAGTCGCAAGATCGTGGTTGTTGCCGCCAACGCGAGCCCGGAAATGATTCTCAGGGATGTACATGGTTCCGGTTCCGATCATGTACGAGTAGATACCGAAATACGTGGAAGGCGCGAGAATCTGGCGACCATCCCGAGTCTCGACGAAAAGCCGCGGGCTCGCCAGCTTCGGCCCGTCCAGCCATCCAAGGTAATTGGTGTAGAAGAAGAGCCGGCCACAGATGATTGTCACGACCATCACAACCTTCATCGCCGGGGTAAACCCACCACGTGGCAGCGTGCGTGCCGCGGCTACGATGAACAGGTTGAGCGCAATCCAGAAGAAGAACAGAGCCCCGAGCGTGAAGTACACGCCGATGTGGAAGATGTCGAACAGCAGGCAGAAGAACGACAGCACGCGTGTCGAGATCGCACCCAGCGGCGACAGGAGCTGGGCACCCAGCACGAAGACGTTGAAGATCAGCTGGTTGCTCGCGATCGCGTCCCAGATCGTCTGCAACGCGCCCGGCCATAGGCCGAGAGGGGCGTCGCCGCGTTCCAGTCCCATCAGGATTGAGGTTTGCGTGGGATTTGCGAGCAGCCAGGTCCATGGCTTCTCGCCACCAGCCAGCAGCTTTGAGATTCCCGACCAAAAATAGCTGCCGAGATGCGCCCCGACGGCGCACGCCCAAATCAAGCCATAGGTGCGATCGCGAAGCTGCGTCACGTTGTCTGCGGAAGCGAACAGTGTGCGCAGCCGCGGCACGCGATCGATCACCGGGGCGCTGGTGAGGACGATCGTGCCGAGCACGCCAAGGACGACGAAGTTACCGATGTCGAGCATGCCGAGATAATCGGTCTCGGTCACGAAGATGCTGGACACGACGCTCACCATTTCGCGCCATGCATGATAGAAGTAAAACAGCGGCAGCAGAAATGAAGGTCGCCAGATCGCGGCTATTCCTGCCACAACCGCAAGCACCGCACCGTAGCGGAAGAACAGTGTTTTGTCGCTCGAGCCGAACAGGATGTTGGGAGGCCCCGCAAAAGGCCCCAATGAATCGAACAACAACTGCACGAAGATCGCCATTCCGATCGCGACGGCCGTGATCCGCAATGGCGGCGAGAAATCACGGTAGCGAATGGAGTTGAAGGCGAGCGCGCCGGCAAATGCCAAGCAAACCAGCACCAGTGCGTAAATGTCAGACCAGCGCGCGAGATGCGTGACGGCCCGCCGCGAAATCGCCGAAAGAATGACGGCTACTGCAAGGAGGAAGAGAGGTCCCGCAAGTGACGTGACGCCAGACCGGGTTCCCTGCCGTGATGCAACGGTATACAACGTCATCCCGTCTCGAACTCCGGTGCTTCGCCATCGAGATCAACCGAACATATAGAATCAGCAGCGGTCTGCAAACATCGCAAGCGCATGTTGCCTTTCCCCTGGCGTGAGTGCTCACAAAATCATCTCACGGGAACCTCAGCACTGCGAATTGAAATAGGACACACTGCGGGCATCGATTGGACCACAAATCTCGGCATTGACATTGGTGATGGTCAGGCCCTCGTTTGAAATCTATTTCGACCAGGCTCGCCCAGGTAGCCGATTCCACATCGCCCGATCACGTCTTCCGTTCGTGTCAAGGCCAAGCTAAAAGCCGGAGACGATCGGAACCGCCATCGTTCAGCGCGCTGGATTTCCCGCGGCATTGCTGGCAGGCGCAAGACCGCGCAAGACTGTTGAGGTGGCGGGGGTGAGCTCGTTGGACAGAGATAGCAAGTCACGGGCCGTAACCAACATCCTCATAACGGGCGGTTCCCAGGCCTGGAAACTGACGGCCGGTTTTGTCTTGATGATATTCTCGACGCGAAATCTTGCCCCGTCAGACTTCGGCCTGCTGGCCATGTCTGCGACGGCTGCAACGTTCCTCGGGCTCATCAAGGACATCGGCATTGGACAGACCATCATTCAACGCACGGAAATCGCCAAGGGCCAGATCGATGCGCTGTTCTGGCTGTCGGTGCTCGCTTCCGCGGCATCCGCTCTCGTTCTGGCGTTGTGCGCCCATCCGGCTGCGCTGTTTTACGGCGATAGGAGGCTTCAACAGCTCATGATCGCAATTGCCGGCCTAAGCTTCATTGCTGGCCTTCCGACCGTTCCGGCGGCGCTACTTGCCAGAGAATCCCGGTTCAAGCCCCTGGCAATCCTGGACGTCGCTGCGACAACCGCTTCCGTTGCCGCAGGGATCGTCGCCGTAATCATCTTGAGAGACTATTGGGCACTTTACCTGTCCACGCTCGTTCTCACGCTCATTTCGACAGTCGGGATCTGGGCGTACTCTGGCTATCGCCCTGGATATCCCCGTCTGGACAGCGAGACGCGGCACATGGCGCGATTTGGCCTGCACGTGTCAGGGTTCAATCTGGCCAACTATCTCTCGAGAAATGCGGACAACATTCTGATCGGCAGATTTCGAGGGAGCGACGAACTCGGCCTGTACGATCGGGCCTATAAGCTGTTGCTGCTGCCGATCATCCAATTACACAACCCCATCGGCCAGGTGATTGTCCCGTTGCTTTCACGGCTTCGTTTCGAGAAGGAGAGATATCTGAGCACCTACAACGATGCCCTTTCCATGGTTATGCTGATATGTCAGCCGGGCATCGTCTTCGCCATCCTGCTCTCGGAGCCGCTCTTCAGAGTTCTCCTTGGCGAGCATTGGGTGGGTGCCGCCCCGATTTTTTCTTGGCTTGGCGTCGCGGGCTTGATCCAGGTCGCGACCGCGACGGCAGCTTGGCTATTCCTCAGTCAAGGACGTGGCCAAGAGTACTTCAGGCTCGGCGTTTGGACCGCCCTGATCAACGTGACCTCATTCCTCATCGGTCTTCCCTGGGGCGCGCTTGGAATCGCCGCGGCGTATACGCTGGTGAACTGCACGGTCGTGCTGCCGCTTTACGCCATATCGATCGGTCGTCATGGCCCCGTGACGACAAGGAGCTTGATCAAGACGACTGTCCCGCATTGGATCGGTTGTGGCGTTGCGGCGGCCGTCACAAGCATTTCGATCATCTCATTGGATGGAAACTCCTTCGCTGGGCTGGCTGCGCTGCTGGCGCTTGCCTATGCATCATATCTCCTCCCCATGACCTTCTTCGCGGGAAAACGGGCATTGGCGAAACGCGTATTGCGCAACGTTTTTCGAAAGGCAAAGGCCTTTAGTGAAGGATGAAGCCGTGCAACGCGGCTAGATGGACATCGATCGCGGCGATCGCGTGAACGGCGTCGACCTGATGAACGCCTGTGTCAACACCTGGCCAAGTGGTCGCCGAGAGGAACACTGCCCCGGTCGATTGATCAAACGCCTGGCCGATTATGTCATGTCCGTTGGAGCTAGCGGACTGCTCGAACACGAAGCCACCGTCCCCCAGGCGCGCGGGGCCGACGGCCGGTGCGGCAGCAGGCGGCTGCGACGGCGCAACCGCCGAAAAGTCGAAGCCGGCCTTCGGAGGATCGATGACCAGCGTGCCCCCGGATCCGTCGCTCGAGAGATTGAAGGTCGAGTTGGTGTAGTCGCCAACAAGCGAGATATGTGCCGTGTGATTTTGAGCATCGACCACGGTCAACACGCCACCGGCTGTGCTGCCGGAAAAGGACGCCGACGTTCCCGCTCCGTACGCGATGTCCTTCAGGTCGATATGGTTGGAATTGGACGCGGTGCCGTCACCCGTCAGACCGATGAGCGTTCCCGTAAATTGTGACGCGTGGTCCAACACCAGATTGCCGGTCGACGCCTTGAAGGTGATCGACCCGGAAGCGGCGCCAGACAATTCGAGCGTGGCGCCCGGGTCGACCGTCACGGCCTGTGACATATTGCCCAGATTCAGTACGACATTTCCGGAGATTTTGAGGATGGTCGATGACGTATTGATTACACCATCGCCATTGAGGTCTTGATAAAAAGTCGTCTCGACTGCTTTAAGAGCAGGGTCGGTCGGGGACATCTTGTTCAGGAGGTTCGATACATAGTTGCCATTGCTGTCCGTGGTCCACACACAGAGTTCGCCGGTGGCCGGAATCTTCCAGGCTACATCATAGCCGCTGGTCGTTTGTTCCACGCCCACCGGCGTCCAGGCGCCGAACTGTCCTGACACAACCGCTACGCCACCGTACTTCAAGGTCGGCCCCGCGCCGCTGGCCATCGCGTCGAACAAGTAATTCGAGCCAACCAGAACCAGGCTGGTCGAGCCGGACGCCTCGATTGTCGTGCCCGAAACCTTCTGAGGCGCTGGTGGAAGACCAATCACGCCATCCCCGTTGAGATCCTGATGAAAGAGGGTCTCGCTCGATGTAAGAGCCGGATCGGTGCCGGGCAGCTTGTTCAAATAGTTGAATACGAAATTGCCGTTGCTGTCGGTGCTCCAGACTGCGAACTGGCCGGTCGAGGGAATCTTCCACGCGACGAGGTAGCCGTTCGATGACGCTTCCGCAGCCACTGGCACCCATGAGCCAAGCTGCCCCGCGACAACCGCTGTTCCGCCATTCTTCAGGATCACCGATGAGCCGGCCGTCGAAAGGTAAAAGTTGCTTCCCGACTTGATAAGCGATGTCGTGCCCGCCGCTTCGATCACCGTACCGACGGCGGAGCTGAGAGCGTTCGAAAGCAGGCTCAAATTACCGGCGATGTCGGTGGCGGTCGCGGTGAAGCTGTGTTGCCCCGCCGTGAGCGCCCCGGTGGTGACGCTCCAGGCCCCACTCGTCGCCGCGACGCCCGTGCCGAGCAAAGTCGAGCCCTCGTGCAGGCGGACAGTACTTCCGGCCTCGGCCGTGCCGGAAACGATTATCGCGCCCGAAGCTCCAGGTGCGCCCGAGGTCAGGATAGGTGCAACCGGCGCACGCGTATCGACCGCGACCTTCAACGCGCCGGAGGAAGCGCTGACGTTTCCGGCGGCGTCCGCGGTCTTGCCGGTAAAGGTGTGATTACCGTCCGCCAACGTTGCTGTGTCAAAAGACCAGGCTCCGTTGGCATCGGCGATCGCCGTTCCGATCATCGTCGCTCCGTCGAAGACCTGAACGGTGCTCCCGGCGTCCGCGGTTCCAGTCAAATTCACGTGGTTGACATTGGTGATGCCATCGCCGGCAACGTTGCTGTCTGGCGAGAACGACGCGAGCTTGGGCACGTTCGGGGCGAGCGTATCGATGGTGACATTGACCCCGGCTGAAAGCGCGGTGAGGTTTCCGACCCCATCCATCGCTGAGGCGGCAAAAGCGTGCCCGCCTTCAGCCAGCAATGCCGTCGCCGTACTCCAGCTACCGTTGCCGTCGGCGATCGTCGTGCCGATCTGATTTGCCCCGTCGAAAACCTTGACGGTTAAACCTGGTTGCGCGCGACCCGTGAGAACCAGATGATTTGTATTGATGAGGCCCGACACGATCGAGCCACTGTCGTTGACCGCCGAGATCGTCGGCACGGCGATAGACCTCATCGCCATCGGCGAATTCGTCGCGGAAATGAATGAATAGTCCGCCGACGTCAAGCTGGTGACGCCGGCAATGCGCAGCGTATCCGCTCCACCAGCGTAGTGAACGGTCCACACATCGTTCACATGGGTCAAATAGGCGCCGCTGTCGTAACCTTTCAGACTCAGCTTGTCGTGTTCGGCAGTCGCACTCGTGAAGACGTGGAAATCGGCGACCGTATCGTTGCCGCTGCCTCCATTGTAAATGAACGTATCGTTTCCGGCTCCTCCGGAGAGCCAGTCATTCCCGCCGGCGCCGTCCAGGATGTCGTCGCCGCTCGAACCGACCATACGGTTTGCCATTTGATTGCCGACACCCGCGAGCCCGCCCATCATCAACGTCAGGTTTTCGACGTTCGTGGACAGCGTGTGCGACGTCCATGCCTCCACACTGTCGATGCCGCCGCCGGGATTCTCGACGATCTTCTGGTTTGCGCTTCCGATGACGTAGGTGTCGTCGCCGTTCCCTCCGATGAGCGTGTCATCGATATTGAGCGCCGAGAGCTTGTCGTTGGCCGCGGTGCCATACACCATGCGGCTGCTCGCTTTCCCGCTGATCCATGATGTGATCGTCCCCCCGACCGGCGGCGTCGCAGGCAACTGAAAGTCGTCGCCGGTAAACGCCGAGACCGTCGTGTTGCGGAACACCAAGGTATCCTGGCTCGTCAGCTTCAGATACACGTCGCTTCCGACCTGGCTCATAGCCGCTTGAACGTCGGCGAATGAGGTAAAGGAGAAGCCGTTCAACTGGACAACATCGTGTCCGGCGCCCGATCCCGGCGAGAAGTCGGTGATGATGTCCGAACCGTCGCCGGAGTTAAATACGAAGGTATCCGCGCTGCCGCCCCCGGTCAGGATATCATTGCCGAGCCCGCCGGTGATCACGTTCGCCGCGGAATTGCCGATGATGATGTTGGACTGAATATTTCCCGTGGCATTGACGACCGTCGAATCGGTGAGCGTCAGATTTTCGACGTAGCTCGAAAGCGTATACGTCACCGAGGAGTTTACGGTGTCGATGCCTCCGCCATAGGCCTCGATAACCTTCGCACCGGAATCGGTCACGACATAAGTGTCATCGCCGGCGCCGCCGGTCATGACATCGGCGCCTCCTGCACCACCGATCAGGTCATTGCCGGATGTGCCGGTCAGTGTGTCTGCTGCCGCGCTTCCCGCGATCGTGTTGGTCGGCGCGCCACTCGTGAGCAGGGTGTAGTTCGCAAGCGTGTACTCCGGCAATTGATAGGCCGTGATGGAATCGATGGTCATCGTCGCCGTCGATCCTGCAGTGGCGTTGCCCGGCCAGCTCCCGCCCATTGCCAGGTTGGCGATCATGTACATCGCCGTGTTCATGTCGGAGGGTGTCGCCTGCTGTGCGACCTCTTTCCCGTCGACGGACAATGTCAGGTCGTAGGGCGTCCATTTGAGCGCAAACGTGTGCTCTCCAGCGGTCAGGTTGGCCGTATTGGCCCAGGCCCCGTTCGTCGAAGGCGCGTACGGTGAGTGAATGGCCCAATGCGCCTGGTCAGGGTCCTGACCAAAGGCTTCGAGCACATCGATTTCCGTGTTGAGGTTATTGGCAGTGCTCGGCAACATCCAAAACGCCGGCCACGCGCCGCTTGTACTGGGCAGCGTGGCCGTCATCTCGAAATAGCCGTAGGTCTGGGTAAAGCTGTTTTGAGTCGAGATCATGCCCGACGAAAATATGGCACTGCCCGTATAAGGCGTTGCGCTCGCAGGCAGCGGTTGCGCCGTGATGACGAGGTGACCGTTCTGAATCGAGAACGGATTAAGCCCGAGCGACGTTGATGCCTGAGTGGCCGGCAGCCCGGAAAAGCTGGGATCGACATACACTTCCTGTTCGCCGGCCAGCCCGTACCCTGCGGCTCCGCTCCAGGCATAGCTCGTGCGCCAGGTCAGGCTCGGATCCTGGCCCGCGGAGAGCGCGTTGAAGTCGTCGTTGAAGGTCTGGACCAGTCCGGTCGGGGGACTGACGATGCTTATATTGGCGGCCGTGAGATTCTGGAGGCTGGTGTTTTCAAGCGTTATCGTTTCGCCGTTGGCGGTCGTCAGGACAAGGTCAGTGCCCACCTGCTTCATGGCCGCCGTAACGTCGGCGAACGTCTTGAAGCCTGTGTTGTTGAGCTGCAGGACATCTCCGCCGGCGCCCGCCTGAAAGTCGGTGACGATGTCGTTGCCGTTGCCCGCGGTGACGACAAGGGTGTCGCGACCGGCCCCACCGGTCAGCACATCGTTGCCCCGCCCGCCGTCGATCATGTTGTCGCCGGCATTGCCGACAATGATGTTGTTGAGGTCGTTACCGGTGGCGGGAGACGGAACGCTATCCGTCAGGACAAGATTCTCGACGTTCGGCGCATTGACCAGGCTGTATCCGTTGATGTTCCAGACACGGATCGTATCGATACCCTCTCCGGCCTGCTCCACGACCTTGGTGTTGTGGTCATAGACATAGTAGGTGTCGTCCCCTGCTCCGCCGATAAGCGTGACCCCCGTGCCGCCGGCCTCCATGCCGTCATTTGTCGGCCCGGTCGTCAGCGTGCCGCCCGCGAGGACGGTACCCGCCCAGTTCCATGCCGTTCCGCTCGCTGGCAGCGGACTGTCCAGTGCGACATTGCTGGCAACCAAGGTCGAAAGCGCGACGTTCTGCAGCGTCAAGGTTTCGGTGGATGACAGCGTCACAACCGTATCGGAGCCCATTTGGGCGGCCGCTGCCAGGAAACTGGCGAACGTCGCAAAGCCGTAGTTTTGCAATCGCAACACATCGCCGCCTAAGCCCGCCTGAAAATCAGTGACGGTATCGGAGCCGTACCCCTTCGAGACGACGAAAGTATCGCTGCCTGTTCCTCCGGTCAGAACATCATTTCCAGTACCGCCAAACAGAACGTCGGCACCGGCGCTTCCATTGATAATCGTCATGATGGATTGCGTGCTCCTTTTACGTGGCACACAACTATGCATGCGTTCAAAAGAGCCTTATGGATTCGACGCAATTTGACGCATGACGAGCGAATCGGCTGGTGGCTGGATATTTCTGCACAGACACCGTAATGCTACGGGCTCGTGTGAACCGCGCTGCTTTGCAACAGGAGGCTCAGTGCAGGGCTCGTCATTCACGGGCGGGCGCCGACACCCTGGGTTCCGACTAGGGAACCGTATTCCGCATGCGGTAGGTAACCACATCATCTTGCGAAATTCCTGTTACGCACGCTCCTCGACTCACCAGGACTTTCGCCGGAGGGCCCTCAGCACGAACCCGGCCGTTTTCAATGCACACCACGTGGTCCGCATCGCGCACGGAATCCAGGCGATGCGTTATGAGCAACAAGGTTCGGTTCTTGAACTGCAGCTGGATAGCGCGTCGAATGCTGTCCTCAAGCGTCAGATCGAGCGCGCTCATCGCTTCGTCGAGGATGAGGAACTTCGGATTGCGCACAACCGCTCGTGCAAGACCAAGACGCTGCCGCTGACCGCCCGAGAAGCGCAGGCCATGCTGTCCTATCCAGGTGTCGTATTTGTCGGGTAAGGCCTCGACGACCTCTGAAATGCCCGCGACCCGCAGCGCCTGCCGAACCTCTTCCTCGGAGGCGTCGTTCTTGGCCATCCGAACGTTCTCGATTACCGTGCCTTCGACCAGGTCGACATCCTGGCCCGCAATCGCGAGCATGCCGAGCCAATCGGTTCGACGAACGTCTTCGATGGATCGGCCATCAACCCGTATGTCACCCTCGCTGGCCGAATACAGGCGTAACAATAGATTTACGATCGTGGTCTTGCCCGCTCCGCTGGCTCCAATGAGCGCAGTGGTCTTCCCCGCCGGAATGTCAAACGAAGCATCCAAAAGAGCGGGCTCCGTACCGGCATCATAGCGGAACGTCACGTTGCGAAAGGAGATGCCGTCCTCCAGTTTAGCCACCGCCACGTGCCCGGCCTTCGGATATTCCTTGTCATCTGTCGACAGCATGTGTCTGATGGACCGAAGCTGAGGCTCGATCTGCGCCATATACAGCAGGTTCCCTTCCAAATCTCGCATATGCGGCTGCAATCGATAGAGCAACGCGACCGCGGTCAGGCTCGTCGCGAAACCGATTCCCCATAAGTCAGCGAACGCGACTACGAGAAACAGCACGACAAGATATCCCACCTCCGTCAGAGGCGAGATCATAGCGGTTAGGCGCGCAAGCCGCAGTGCGACCTGTCGGGCCTGCGTCGAGGCCTGCTCGAAGCGTTTCTGGTGAATCTCCTCCTGGCCATACGCGCGGATCGTGCGCATACCCTGGAGTGTCATCAGCATATGCTCACCCAGCTTTTGATGAACCAGCTTTACACCGGCACCCAACTGCTGCATGGGCAACGAAAGATGCCGCAATCCGGCCGACACAATCATCGAAGCGACGAGGGCGAGGACGGTTACCTTGATTGAGAGCGCCAACAGAAAGGACGCGAAGAGAAACACCGAACACGAGCTCACGATAATGCGGGTAAGACTCGCGTATGCCCCGGAGATCACCCACGTCTCGGTTCCCAACACCTCCATGAGATATGCTTCGTCATGGCGTTGGAAGAACGAATAGGAAGTTGACAGATACTGCAGATGAACGCGGTTGCGCGCGACCTCATTGATCTTCTCTCCAACACGCGCACTGACTAGTGTGTTGACGAAGGAAAGAGCACCGCGAGCAATGATGAGAAGGAGCAGAACGACAGCAGTTTCGGTCGAGCTCTGAAACCAATTCGCCGCGTATCGGAGCGCTTCGCCCAGGAGGCCACTGGTCGACGTTGCAAGTTCCACCTGCCCCATGGCGAAATAGAAGAACAGGAGCACGAGGGTGATCCCGACCGTCTCCGCCAACGATGTAGCCAAGCCAAGGACAATTAGTGCGGGCGTCACCCAACCGGGCAGCGGAGCAAGCTTGAGCAGCTTGAACAGTTCGACCAATGCAGCGCGGCGAGCAGCTCTCGGTCTTCGTGCGTTGTTCGCGTGTTGTGTCATAGCGATTGACTGGGATCGCCGATGGCAAACAACGAAGCCGGGGGTCGAACCGCCCTGCGACGCCGATGACGCCATTTCCACCGGATTTCCGAGACGGTATCCCGCGGCACATCGTGCACCGCGACCCTGAGCGCGAGCAAGGGATTCCGTTTGAAAAGGAGTCCAAAGATTGAAACGAAGTACCACAACTCACCGCCCGTCAGAGCTCTCCGAAGCAACCAACGCGCATAGTTTCTGAAGCCCAGGTCAAGGAGCGCCGCGCGCTCGGGGTGCCGCATCATGATCTCATCCGCGACCAGCATCCACGACCGGAACATCCGGGTCTTGTTGCTCGACATGTTGTTCGGGAGGTAGCGATATCCAATCTGGTACTCGGGCACGACCGCGAAACGATACGCTTCCGCGACACGGCAATAGAACAGCAGATCTTCACAGCCTTCTGCCCCCGATGCCCTGAGTCCACTCTCGAATCCTTTTGAAACTATGAGGGCTTCTCGGCGGACCAGTGACGAGCTGCCGTTGCCGATGAAATTTCCCTGACAGAGATAGTCCAGCACCTCGCCCGCATGAAACACGGGATCGGACCTGGCGCTTACGCGACTATCGGCATCGATCCAGTCATACCAGCTGTAGACAAGACCAGTCCGTTCTCCTCCATCAAGCAAGGCTTGAAGCTGTCGTTTAATCTTGCAGGGCGTCCAGAGATCATCAGCATCAATGAACGCGACGAAGTCCGCGCGCGCCGCCTGCCAGCCCGCATTCCGAGCGGCCGCCACCCCCGCATTACTTTGTTCTATGATTGTTACTCGAGAATCCTGAATCAGATGCCGCTGCACAACTGCGACCGTGTCGTCTGTGGAGCCGTCGTCCACGACAATAATTTCCAGCTCCCGGTGCGACTGGGATCTGACGCTGCGAAGCGTCTCGTCGATCGTTGCACTGGCGTTGAAGGCCGGAATAACTACACCGACCAGAAACGCATCCATATTCATTGATACTGCTCCAGGCAGCGCGCGAATGTGTCCAGCGTAAAATCGCCTCTGATCTCAATTCGCGGCAGGTCTAACAAATTGTCCCTTAGTGTGGCGGCCCGGTTGACAGTATTGAACAGCGTCTTGTAGCCGCATTCGGCTGCGAGAATTCCAAGCCGCTGATCTGTGGAGCCAAAAGGCGCGGCAAGTGACGTTACGGGTCGCCTAAGCCATCGTTCCAACTGTGCACGAGATCGCGTCAATTCCTCGGCGAGAGTCCAGGTCGCAAGTTCCTCGCCGCGCGGATGGCTCGCCAAATGGCTACCAAAGGATACGCCCTCGGCGGCAAGCCCGGCGATCCTGACCGCGTCGAGCAGTGGAGCGGGCTCTCCGAACGGAGCATCCCATTCCGCCCGCTTTCCCACGAAGTCGGTCGCAACGAACACCTCTGCCGAGAAATCGTTTGCCTGCAAGATCGGCCATGCATGCTCGGCAAAATCCTCGTACCCATCGTCGAAGGTGATCAGCACCGGCCTGCCGACGAACGGATGATTGCTTGCCACGAACCAGGCGAGCTGATCCGAATTGATGGTATGGTATCCATTGCGGCGAAGCCACAGCATCTGTTGCCGGAACGCATCGGGAGACAGCCGGTACCGCGCCAATTCACGTGGTCCTTCAACCGCAACTCTGTGGTACATCAGGACCGGAGCGTGCGCGCGTCTTTCGGATTGCGCGACGTCAGACCTGCGCGCGACGGCACCACCCCACACGATGTACCGCACAACCTCGACTTCAATCGGGGCGTCGATAGCCGCGCATTTCACCTGTGTGTCAGGGGCAGCTTCACCCGGGAGTAACCGCCTGAATCGATCGATACGGTACAGCTCCGTCTCGATCGACGTCTCCAGGGCAAGTCCGGGTACGCTCTGGATAATTCGCGTGATCGTCTCCGCCCCATACGGACTCTCCCAGTCGAGCCCCGTTCGCGACATGTTGTCCTTCAGCACAAAGGCGTGCCCAACCACCAGGTAACCGCCAGGACGCAGCGCCTGCACCAGTCGCTTCGCCACCGATTGGAGTTCAGCCTCGTCATCGAGGTAGTAAAGGACCTCGGAGCAGACGATCAGATCGATGTCCTGCGGGAGCGGATTGGCGGACAAATCCAGTTGGGAGAATTCGATATTCTGATGCCCATTGCACCGGACACGGGCGCGATCGAGCGCCTTATTCGAAATATCGGTGGCCTGGAGGCGCTTGACCCTGGGAGCCAATTGCCGCGTGAAATGTCCCTCCGCACAGGCAAGCTCAAGCGCGTCGTCCACTGGTTGGTCTGGAAGGAGTTCAAGTTGCCGGCTGTACTTTTCCTGTTCATACGGCGAACCGTAGTTCCAGGGATCTTCCTGCTCGAACAGACCTTCCCAAAATTGCTTGCGCGCGGTGTGTCGAGACCTTTCGGCACATCGAATCCGGCTGCTGGAATCGGGTATACCCGAAATGGCCAGCGGCCGCGCCTGGCCTGAAGCTCGCGAGGCCAGCTCGCGCAGTCGCGCCCGGTGAGTATCTCGGCCGTCTCGCATGAAACGACGAAGCATTCCGGTCCACTTGTGAAGTTCGATTCTTGCACGAACGAGATTTCCGAGCTGTGCTCTGATCTGGGAATGAACCAGGCCATTGGAGGCCAGCGCGATCCAGAACCGGCTGTCGATAGTGCCGAGGGCACCAATATCCAGCAGCGCCAGGATGCGAGGGCCGTCGCAGAGATAGACGTATAATCGATCAATGGTCCCGATCGGCCTGATGGTGGCGATACGGCGAAGGTCAACGCGCATGCCGAGCGTCAGTGTGAGCACCCTGGGTGCCGAAAGGTCGTCATACTCGAGCACTTTCCGCTCAAACCTGTATTGGCACTTTCGCCCCGCCGCGGGGTCGTTCCACGCACAGCCGATTGCCAAGATGAGGCCGGTTACCCCGTCCCCGTACTGCGACCACCGTTCCGCCAACTTGGCAGGCACCGTTCTGGCGCCGACCACGACGGCTTCGAGCAGGACGCTGGTGATCTCGTCCGCCGCCGTCTGGGCTTTTGGAATGTCCCTGAGCGTTTCCAGCATTGGATGGCTGGCGTTTCTGCGCCCGCATTCAAATCCGGCACACCAGAGCGCGAAGTACGCGTACGCCGCCGCGGCGCCGCCGTATGCAGTTGACGCTCCCGCCCGATGTGCGGGTGCCGGCGCGCTAACGCGATCATCACTCGAAAATCCGCGAGCAACGACCACCTGCGCGTCGGCCAGCATCCGTTTGACATCTTGCGTCAGTGAACGGTCGCTTGTCCGGTAATAGCTCAATTTCTCATCAACATGGATCCACCTGCCGCCGCAGCGGGCGATCCGTTGCCACAGGTCCCAATCTTCGCACGTGCGGAGGCTGGCCTCAAAGCCGCCGACCTTTGCAACAGCGCTCTTCAAGACGAGCACGCCATGAATGAACGTGGCACACGTACGAGCGAACCGCTCGAAGGCGTTGTCCTGGATGGCCGGATCGCAGCGAACGGGAGATTCACTGCCGTCAGGCATGACCCGGCAACAGTTGCAATAGGCAGCCACCGCCGAAGGATCGAGATCCAGCGCATCATTCATTCGGGCAAGGAAGGACCGATCAATCCAATCGTCACTGTCAAGGAACAGTATTCGTTCGCCGCGCGCGCTTGCAATTCCCTTATTGCGGGCACCTGAAGCGCCTACTCCGCCAGACTGCAGAACCCGAAAGCGGGAATCCCGCGCCGCATATTCGGCGACGATCGCGGCCGTGGCATCGGTCGAACCGTCATCCACGACAAGAGCTTCCCAGTCGAGGTCGCGCTGCGCGAGCAGGCCGTCAAGCGTTTCGGCAATGGTACCTGCAGCATCGCGGGCGGCCACCACGACGGACGTACGCGGATGGGCCGTCATCTTCGAAACCTTCGGCGATGATAGAACAGCAATCCGGCGAAATACCCCGTCACCTCCTCTTTGAGGAAGCGGTCGCGAATGCTCCCTCCTTCCATTGCATTCCGGAGCAGCCGATAGAGATACCAACGCGGCTTGTAATAGTAGGCCAGACACCGGTTCGCCGAGATCCCCGTTCGCTCATACTGCACCAAAAGTGCGGCTGCATGACCGCGCATGTAGTGATAGATCTGGCTGGCCAGTCCATCCATTGTACTGCGGTGAAAGTGGAATGCGACTGACGCCGGAGTATAACGACACGTGTAGCCGCCCGCGAGCAATCGATACCAGTACTCCGAGTCGCCCGAGCAACCGGCCTGACCGACGTCCAGGCGCTCATCAAAGAGCCCGACGGCCTGAAACACCTCGCGCCGGAACGCCATGCTCGCTCCGGCGCCGATCTCCCACGCGGCAAGAACCTGGCCGCGATGAGATCGGAAAACTGCGGGGTCGTAATCCTGTTCGCGATAGCCCTTGCCAAATCCCCAATACGTCTCGAAATGCCGTTGCGCCTCGGTCGCGAGCTCGGCGGGAAGCACAAGCCCAGTCACTGCACCGATCTCGGGAGAGTCAAACGCAGATGTCAGTTGCTCCAGCCAGCGCGGGTGAAGCAGCACATCGTCGTCCGTATAGGCGACAATATCTCCGGTCGCTTGGAGCGCGCCGGCATTGCGCGCAATATCCAGACCGGGGCGATCCTCGCGAATATAAGTTGCTGCCGCGGCCAACGCGACATCCCGCGTCCTCCGATCGCGCGATGCATTGTCCACCACAATGATTTCTCGTGGAGGATGGGTCTGCCGCGGCAACGACGACAAGCATTTGCTCAGCTCGTCCGGACGATCGCGCGTGCAGATCACCACGCTCGCCGAGAGCCTCACTTTCGTCGGGGTTCGCACTTTGGAGTCGACAGCTGACAGAAAGCTGTCGTTGATATGATCGATCCTGGCGTCCGTTATCTGGCCTTCATGCATCAGCACATGGCCGATCGGTTGGTTGGCACGCCAGAACACCGTCATGCCCTCGCTCAACGTCGTTTCCGCAACATCGGACGCCGACGTCACGGAGACATGCGTCACGCCTCTTCCCAATCCAATTCTTGCGAATGAGGTGTCGATCATCTTCGTGCGCAATCATGCCGGCGGGTGGCTATCGCTCCACCTCAGTGCGGTCTTGATAATGAAATCGATCTCGGATTGCCACGGGCTCCAACCGAGCTCCCGCTTGGCTTTGGCAAAGGAGGCGACGAGCGTGGGCGGGTCCCCTGGGCGGCGTGGGCCGCGGCGGACGACCGGGTCCTTTCCGGAGACACGCTTCACCGCCTCTACTAGTTCGAGCACACTCGTGCCAACCCCCGTACCGAGATTGAAGACATGAGTACCGCCTCGAGCCACCAGCATGTCACCTGCCAGAAGGTGGGCCTGCGCCAGGTCAGTGACGTGTATATAGTCCCTTATTGCAGTGCCGTCCGGCGTCGGAAAGTCCGTTCCCAGAATGGTGAAAGGCCGATCGGGTCGGCGCACCGCTTCGATCGCCAGCGGAATGGCGTGCGTCTCCGGTTCGTGGCGCTCGCCGATCTCGCCATCAGGATCACAGCCCGCCGCGTTGAAATAGCGCAGCGAAACCGACGACATCTCGTACGCGCGACCGAAGTCCTCGAGCATACGCTCGATAATCATCTTGGACCATCCATAGGGACTAATCGGCGCCTGCGGATGCGTTTCGTCTATCGGGGTGCGCGTGGGTACTCCGTAACTGGCACACGTGCTGGAAAAGAGCACGCGCGAACAGCCGACCGCCCGCATGGCATCCAGGAGGGCAAGCGTTCCTCTCGTGTTGTTATCGTAGTAAATGGCGGGATCAGCCACCGATTCGCCGACATAAGCCAGTGCCGCAAACTGCGCGACGAGGTCAGGCTTGTAGGTTTCCAGCGCTGCGCGTACGCCGGCTGAATTGCGAATATCGCACTCGACCAACGGTCCCCAGCGCACAGCATCGCGCCAGCCTCGGGAAAGATTGTCGAGCGTCACGACGTTCCAGCCCGCCATCGCAAACGCCTTGCAGCAATGCGAGCCGACGTAGCCAGCACCACCAGTGACAAGAACAGTCTTTTTCATCTCGCCGCTTCCGCTCCCCGCGCAATCATTAGGCTCTCGAAATATGCAATGGTTTTGCGTAAGCCGTCGCGCAACGAGAAGGATGGAAGCCATCCCAACGATTTCTGGGCCAAACTGATGTTGGGTCGGCGTTGCTTGGGATCGTCGATCGGAAGCGGCATGAATTCGATAGCCGATCTGGATCCAGTGAGGTCCACGATCATCCCGGCCAATTCAAGCATTGTGATCTCAGCGGGGTTGCCGAGATTCATAGGACCGACGACGTCATCACATGTGTTCATCAGCCGGACCAGACCGTCGATCAGGTCATCGACGTAGCAGAATGAGCGTGTCTGCTGCCCGTCACCGTAAATTGTGATTGGTTGATTGGTTAGTGCCTGCACAATGAAATTGGAAATGACACGCCCGTCATAGGGACGCATACGTGGACCGTAAGTATTGAAGATGCGGGCAACCTTTATCGAAAGCTTGTGTTGCCGCCGATAGTCGAAAAACAGTGTTTCCGCGCACCGCTTTCCCTCATCGTAGCACGAGCGCGGCCCGATCGGATTGACCCTGCCCCAATAGGTTTCGTCTTGCGGATGAACCTCGGGATCACCGTAAACTTCCGAAGTCGACGCCTGCAGAATTTTTGCGCGTATCCTCTTGGCCAGCCCAAGCATGTTGATGGAACCATGCACGCTCGTTTTGGTCGTTTGAACAGGATCGTGCTGGTAATGAATTGGACTGGCCGGGCACGCGAGGTTGAATATCTCGTCGACTTCCACATAGAGAGGAAATGTGATGTCATGCCGGATTACTTCAACTTTTTGGTTGGAAAGCAATCCAGTCAGATTATCCTTTGAGCCGGTGTAGAAATTATCGACACACAAAACTTCGTTTCCGGCGCTTACCAACCGTTCGCAGAGGTGCGAACCCAAAAAGCCGGCACCGCCCGTTACAAGGATTCGCCTCGTTCGCGCCAACATTTACTCCTCGTCACAAATTCTTGTTGTCAACTCTCCGACTTCCAAATTCCAGCTGATCCTTATCTAAAGCAATTGTGGCCTGAGTTGGTGCGATGCGTGGCTCCGACGCAGCCGCAGGTGGGACGCAGGAACCGGGAACGCGCAGTTGCAAGGCCTCGACACTTTCGTCACATCGAATTTAGGTCAGCAACCATCTGACAAAATCGACAAATGCGCCCCTGCGGCCCCTCGTGTCGGATGCAGCCGCGAGCGGTGTCCTTGGTGCGCGCATTGCTATGAAACTATTGCCTCGTGGCGGTTTCGTCCGCGGGATAGAACCGCGTTTGATGCGCTTCCGAGAGAACCTGCCCTGTCGATGATTTCGCCAGAGCGGTCCATTCGTACATTCCAGGCTTGCAAGGACCAAATGTCCGGACCGTCCCAGACGGCACAACGCCGTTACGGGGAACCGGAACGTCCTGGCCTCCCATCTCTCGGGTGCCTTGCGCTAGTGTGAGCGACATCGACGTGGCGCCCACGGGAACATTGCTCAGTCGGATCTCGGGATTTGGGAAAAGTGTGATACAGCCGCGTGTCCCGCCCCATGAAAAATCAAGTGTCATCGGATCAGCTGATGCAGGATGACATAGCGCGAGCAACAACGCGAAGACGGCGACAACAATTTTCACATATCGCTCCGGTCAGGTTTGATGCCGGATCTTCAGGCGATCGGCCACACAGTATCCACCAAAATATATCGCCATTTTATGGCTTGGTAGCTGAGCATACTGGCTGATCAAGGCAACAAAAGAGCGGCAGGTCACGAGTTGGCCATTGTTATATTTGACCGTCGACACATCCGTTGGCGAGCATCAGAGAACAATGCTGTGCCTGCCAACGGATTGAGCAAAGAACCGCAGGATGGTAGCTAAACCGTGTCCAGAAAAGTCCTGATCGTCGTACCGGTATTGAATGAGGCTCCCCACATCGAGACCGTTGTCCGTAACCTCGCTAGCGACAGCGTTCATGAAGATCGCACAATCGTGGTTGCAGATGGCGGCAGCACCGATGAGACGGCTGACATTGTGCGCCAGCTGGCCGAGGAGATTGCCGGCGTCCATCTGTTGCGCAATCCGCAGCGGCTGCAGAGCGCCGGGGTTAATCTGGCCGTACAAGTCTACGGTGCTGCAGCGCAGGTCCTGGTGCGGTGTGACGCCCATTGCCAATATCCGACGGACTATATTTCGCGCCTCCTCAAGACCTTGGACGAGCGCCAAGCCGACTCGGTCGTGGTCCCTATGGACTCGCGCGGTGACGGCTGCCTGCAAAAGGCCGTCGCCTGGGTATCGGACACAAAGGTCGGTTCGGGCGGATCGGCACATCGCGGCGGAAAGAAAAGCGGCTTTGTCGATCATGGACATCACGCAGCGATGACCATCGACGCCTTTCGCAGGGCCGGTGGTTACGATGAAACCTTCACTCACAATGAAGATGCAGAGTTTGACTGCCGGCTGCGTGCAATCGGCGGCCGGATATTTCTGGATTCGGACATCCGCCTTTCATATCGACCGAGGTCGGGTTTTCTGAGCCTGGCGAAGCAGTACTTCAACTATGGTCGCGGTCGATCGAGAACCGTGAGACGGCATCCCGGATCGTTGCGACTGCGCCAGTTCCTGGTACCGACTCACGTCGCGTTGATGTTCTGCGCCATCGTTCTGTCTCCATTCGCACCTGTACTGTTGACATTGCCGATGGCTTATCTGGCGATACTTGGGCTTACTGCAGTGACAATTGCACAAAAGCATCGCTCGATTTGCGGGTTGCTTGCGCTGCCGGCCGCTGTCGTGATGCACTTCGCGTGGGCACTTGGCTTTTTCTGGGGCATCCTGTCGATCCGCCAGACCACCTGGCAGATGACCCCTTCAGTTTCCTGAATCCTGCAGAACCTGGGCGCTGACCAGTGCGTCTGCATGCCGGCCCGCCTTCGCATAAGCGACCTCGGTCAGGCGGGCAATTGAGGTCCACGTCGGCACGGAGTCGCGCAGATCCAGCATTGCTTGTCCCTTGGAGTTTCGATAATCAGGATCATCAATTAGCCGCTCGAGTGACCGGGACAATGCGGCGGGGTCATCTGGAGGAACGAGCGTTCCCTCTGCCCGATCGTTCAGCCATTCGGCAAAGGTTCCAATGTTCGACGCGACAATCGGACGTCCCGCCGCGATCGCCAGCATCAGCACCCCCGATGCGTCAATGTCTCGGTACGGAAAAGCCAGGATGTCGGCGTGCGCGACCAGCGAGGTCATTTCATCGTCCGGAACGAACCGCAGGTCGAATTCGACATGGTCGTCGAGCTGCAGATCCTTCACCATCGCAAACAACGGCTCCATCGCCATTTCCGGCCAGCCCACGACCTTCACCACGCAACGTGCCCTGACCTCTCGGGGAAGCAATGCAAGTGCGCGAAGCATAACGTCGACGCCCTTGTAGGGCTTTATCTTGCCGAACAGGAGTATTTGAACGCGCCCGCCACCGGCCGAAGGCTCGTCCGCCGGTCGGGCGATATGATCCGTCAGCAATCCGTGCGCGATAACGGATATCTTCTCGTCCGGGATACCGACGCCCAGAAGGCGATCGCGTGCAACGGCCGTATGAACGATGAGATGGTCGAAGCAATGCAGAATCTTGAGCGCGCCAATCCGCTGTATCCGCGAGCTCGGATTGTTGTTGAACGGATTCGAGTCATGAACGGTCAGAACCGTTGGCGCGACCTTTCTGAACTTGGGAACGAACTGGCTGTCAACAATCGCCAAGGGCGCCCACTGGAAATGGATCACATCGGGCGGCGCTCTCCTGAAGCGCCTGATCAGCCGAGCCATTGATTCAGCGTGACTGAGACCCTTCAGTCCCAGCTGCACGTTGCGCGGAAGTTTCTTGAAAAAGCGCGACTGCATCCCAGGATAAAAATGTCGGTCAAGAAACCGCACTTCGTCGACGGACGGCTTCTGCCCAAGCTGGCGCCCGACAATGTTGGCTGCATGCCCAATATCGGTCAATCCTTTGGCTAATTTAAGATCATACGGCCAGGTAAACAGTGACGGATCGATCAGAGCGATTTTCATGCGATTGTCTCACCAACCATGCTTGCGGACTGTGAAATTACTTCTGGCTCATCAACGCATGGATTGATAGCCTTCGATGACACTGGCAGATTTCCTGAGCGAGACGCGTTGAAGATTAGCATCGTCATAACAGTCTACAATTACGAACGGTATGTCGGATTCGCAATCGACAGCGCGTTGAATCAGACGCGTCCAGCGGATGAAATTGTTGTCGTCGACGATGGCTCGATCGACGGTTCCCGTCAGATCATCGCCGGGTATGGTGACAGGATTCGAGCCATATTTCAGGCAAATCAAGGCAACATCGCAGCATTCGAAGTTGGGTATCGCGAAGCGACAGGCGATGTGCTGCTGTTCCTTGATGCGGACGATATCCTGATGCCGACAGCAGTGGAAAATGTCGCCGCACACTGGCGCGAGGGTCTCTCGAAAGTTCAGTTCAATCTGGAACTCATCGACGGCGCTGGTACGCCTCTTGGACGGTCATTTTGTGCGTTTCCGACGTCGTATACGTTACAGGACGTGCATGCAGAATTTATCCGGTCAGGAACGTACATCTGGCCGGTCATGTCGGGCAATGCGTATTCCAGAGAGTTTCTTCGTCAGGTCATCCCTCTCAATCCGCCCGTCGGATACGATGGCGCTCTCAACACGATCGCGCCGCTTTACGGGGACGTCGTCACGGTGCAGGCAATCTTGGGGCAATATCGGCTCCACGGTCGAAATATCAGCCGGAACGACGCGCAGGGCCGCGCCCAGCGCTTTCCCGATTTCCCTAGGCAAATCGGGTTTCGCGTCGCCGAGTTCGATATCCTGAAGGCGCATTGCGACAGGAAGTCGGTACATGTGCAATCGGCAAGGCCAATCGATAACGAGATCGTCTTTATCAACTATCGCTTAGCGTCCCGAAAATTGGGACTGAGGTATGTCGCCCAGGAGATGGACACATCGAGTTCGCTCCTGCGTCGCGGCATATGGCTGGCTCTGACCGAGACGACACAATGGCGGACCGCCGCCTCTCATATCGTCTGGTTCACTGTGTTATTCTTGAGTCCTTCCTGGTTTGCATACCGGCTGATCATGCTCCGGTTCAACAGGGCAGAACTCCTGAGGCCGCTCCTGAGGTTCGGCCGCTCCTGAGGTTCGGCAGCGTTATCCGACGCAAGCACGCCTGAATGCGCGATGGCGCAAAGCCAACCCACCTCGCAAGATCCTCGTCGCACGCCCTTCAGGCATCAATCACAGGCTTTCGAACCCCGCGAATTGTCCCCGGCATTGGCCCGTAAAGACTGGTTACGCCGGCAAGGCGGCCGCGAATCCGCCTGTCGGACTGGCGAAGGCGAATATTTTCCGACAAGCGCAGAACGTATTCCTTCGATTTCCACGCAAACCATGCCGCCCTGTCAAGCGCAGTAGGCTCGCGGAGCGACTCCGCCGCTTTTGCAATCGAGGATGGCAGCGTCAGCTCAAGGCATGGAAATGGAAACAAGCCATAGTTGTACAGCCCATTTGCCCAGAAGCGATCCATCTCCCAGTCGACTGGCCGATGGATCGTCGTCACGCTGTGGATAAATCGACGCGCTGCGCCGCTGGAGATCAGATAGGCCTGCGTTCCCATTGGCGCGCGCTCAAACCGCACCAATTCCCGCTGATCCAGCCAGGCCACGTGCTTGCACGGCGCCATGTGTCGCCCATACAGCCGGAGATAACCGATCTCGGCAGCCTTGCAGATATCCGGAAGCGATCGAAAGCTGAATCCGGCATCGAGAACGACGTCGTCTTCCACCACAAGTGTCCATGAATCGTCGGTGTCCGATGCCCCCAGTTGCGCCATGATGCTCATATGGCTCGCTGCGCAGCCGATCTCGGCTCGTGAAAGGCCCCTGCCCCAAAAGCGGATGGCCAGCGCTTCATCATATTGCGGGAGCCCCGTGGCTGGCACACGCAAGGCATCAAAGAAGGTCCAGGGAATACCAAGCGAATCCAGATTTGCACTCGCGCGCTCGCGGCGCACGGAACCGTCCAAACTAATCGCCACAACTCTGAGATCGCTGCCCATTGATTAGTCAGTCCTGCGCTGTCAACTTGGAACCGCATTGCACATGATCTCAAAAGGATTAGCGCGAACTTGTCTCTGCTGACAAGGAGGAGGCAAGCGCCCAGGCTGCCATGTTCGCGACGATGTTTCACATTGTTATCCCCGTCAGCACGAAATCTGCGGCTACACACTGAAATGGTCCGCATTCGAACGCGTTGGTGCAAACCGAAGGTTTCCACACTTGCGAGTGAATGTGTACGCCGCAAAAATGATGACGGTTAGGCAAGAGAGGCGTGGATGCCATCAAAGCGTCGAATCAACGGCACCATGGCAGCATTGTTCGTCGCATCGTTGGCTGTTGCTGGCTCAGCACTTTATCTAGGCCTGAGCAACGATGGTGTGCGACAGCGCCTGCGATCCATCACGCCCTCCAAGCGAAGCAGCCAGATCGTCGGTGGCGCCGTCGTCGGCCAGAATGGCAGCGGGTTGTATGCGGGCTATACGCTGTCCTGGGGTGACGATTTCGACGCCCTCGATATCGTTGGTCCGGCAAACCCGCGCGGCAAGTTCTTCCCGACTGGCGCCTATCATCCAGGCATCCGCGGCAATACCACGTCGCTAGGGACAGGCTTTGATGCCGACCCGCTAACGACAGGTTACAAAGACCGGAACCGCGGCGTCGCGGTCGACTTCGACAACATGTCGGTTTCCAGTTCGGTGCTGCGGCTCGGGGCGCGCAAGGCAACAGTGCGCGAGCAGGCATTCCTTACACCGACCGACCGGTCCATCAACGGAGGCGTCCGCCCGCACCTCTCCGCGATGATCCATACGGCCGGGGCATTTGCATACTACCCGAGCACCAATGCCGTCATCGTCGAGATACGTGCTCGGTTCAGCTCCAGGCTTACGAATCCGGCTGGCTTTCATCCAGCATTCTGGACCTATTCCGTTGCACCCGTGCTCAACCCAACCGGCAACGAGTGGGATCTGGAGTGCAACTCTCAAGGGATGCATTTCAGCAATATCGTCCACACCTCGGGGGCAATCTCGACCGACAACAGCGCCGGACCGTTCGACTATATGGACGATACGTTCCACGTCTTCAGCTTCGTCTTTCGAAACGGCGGAAGCACCCAGCTTTACGTCGATAGTGCCCTTCGGTCCCAGTTTATTGGCGTGGACTCCAATACCAAGAATATGCCCTCATTTCTGCTGCTGACGTCACACATATTCAACAATACGTTCGCGGGCGAGGCGTACGACGCCGCGGCGTGGGCCAGCTCCACGACCGGGGCCTATCTCGATGTCGATTGGATTCGCGGCTGGCGGACGGCAGGCGTCGCGCATTGGAAGCCGCTGGTTTCGGTCGAAGACCTTAATGTCGATTATGACGGCAGCGGCAAGGTCGTGCTCCCGAGCGCCAAGGCCCTGTGGGGTGATGCAAGCGTCACCGAATTCGTCCAGGTCGTACCCTACGACAGCTCCGAACCGGGCATGGCGGAGCAGTCGACGTTTACGCAATTCCCGGAAGGAATTTCGTACGATGCGGCGGCGCGCACGATCAAGGCGGACTTCACCACCGCTACGGGAAATCCCGGGCGGTCCCATGTCGTCGTTTACGGCTACAAGCCTGACGGCTCAACGATGGAGCCCCTGCGATTCTCCATCAATCGCGGCCCGCGCGTGACGACGCCCCCCCTTTCAGCCGCCGCAGGCGACAGCTATCACCACGATATCTATGGGGAGTGCGATGTCGGCGTCATGATGCCGAAGATTTTGTCCGTCAAAGGACTGCCGCAGGGGCTCGCCTTTGACCCTTCCACCGGACTGATCAATGGCGTTCCCACGGCGGCAGGGGTCGCCAACCTAACAATCTCCTGCGCGAACAATGCGGGCCAGACCACAAAGAGCACAACAACGTTCACCGTCCACGCGCACGAGCCGGCGAACCGCCCGTACGGAGGATGATGCTCGACCCTCAACGTTGATCCGTCGGCGCCGAACTGCCCTGGCAGATATCCAGAAACTTTGCGAGGGCGCCGTCCACACTCGTGCTCAGTGGCCGGCTCAACTTTTCGAAGGGCTTGCTCCACGCATCGACGAACGTGCTGATTTTCCCATAATTATTGTCAAGAACCGAGTGCGGCAGATTCAGCAACACGCAAAAGATGTGCGTGTGAAGCCGGTCCGTGATCACGTAGGCCGACGATCCAACCTGCCTCATTCCACGGGCTACACGATTCGACGCCAGCAGGTGAAACCACCGAATGCGCACGTCGAGCTCCGACGACGTCCTGCCCTTGAGCAAGAGGAGCGCCGTCTCGAGCAGCGCCTTGACAAACAACCACTTTCCCAAGCCTCGTTGTTCGTTGAGCCAGTCCTCGACAACAGCAAAGTTTGGGAGCGGCGGAAAATGCTTTTGCTCTACCTTCTCGTGATCGGTTCGGAGCAGCAGCAACAATTTCTTGGTTACTGCCGCTGGCGAGCTCTGCGCCCCCAGGCAGAACGCCATGTCCGGACAGAGATCCACGGGCGCAGTAAATTCCGCTGTCGCGATATTCAAACTTTGCACGTCACGGACCAGAATCCGGAATTTTTTGTGCGAGTTGATGATCTCCGCGGCGCGCTTGAGACTTGCCTTCGAGGAGAAGTGTATAGTTTGTGGCAACTGAATGATCGGGCGATCCGGAAACTCCGACAGAAGCCTGAGCCGAAACTCCTGATGGCTGGGCCACAGGTCGCCAAAATTGCCCCCACCATGGATAAGGATCGGTCCAACAGGAACGGCTCTTTCAAATTCCTTCTTTGACCAGGTGTCATAGGTGCAGACATAGGAGGGTGCTCGACCTAGCTTTTTCTGCAGATAGGTCTCTTCACCCAACCATATGGCGCTGTCGCCCACATTGGAGTGGTTGGGGAAATCCACCAGCGCGAAATTCTCGACACCCACCAGATGGGGCCCGATGACCTTTTCGATCTCATCCTGCAGTTCTGCAATCAGTGTACGAGAATCCTTCATGGGAATTTCGGCCATCGTCCTGAGTTCGGTCCCATCGGTCGCATCACAGCATCGAATGGCTTTCGATGCATCGGCAAAACTTCCCATTCGACTAATCCACTTCTGCCATTGCGCCAAGCACCCGCAACGGTTGTGCAAACAACGCATCTGCGCGCCACCAGCGCGGACGCCGGATGTTTGCGCTGCGAGCTTCCCGCGTCTGTCATTCGATCTTCGCGCTCAGCCGCTTCCGCCTCTACGCTCTCGTGCCTCACTCGGTCCCCTCGCCGATGCGGAAGCCGACCGGTTCCAGAGCACGGAATAGATCGGCTTAGCAGCCAAAAGGCAAGTCTCGGCAACACTGCCGAATAGCGATACCACCGCACATATTCATGACAAGAATCGAATCTATTGGAGTCTTAAGGCAGGCAAATGTGTTGATCGCAACGAACATAGGCAGCGAGCCTGCAGGAATGCCGATTCTTGCAGCACGTCTTGCACCCAGGTGCGTTAGCGAGCTCGGAGTCATCGCATGATCGGTTTATTAAAAGACTACGTGAAGACACGCCTGCTCAACAGCGACGTTATGATATCCGGCACCTCAAAGGAGGAGGAGCTCAGGGAATTCTTCCGGGACCTTTTCCCTGTCGTTACGGACAAGAAATTAGTTCGACTGGGCGGATCCGCTGATGGCGGCTATTTGGTTCCGGATGACCTCGAAGGCTGCGTCGGTTGCTTTTCGCCGGGCGTCTACAACGTCTCTGACTTCGAGCTCGGCCTTGCCGAACGCGGCATCCCGTGCTTCCTCGCCGACTTCTCGGTGGATGCACCCGCGACCCAAAATGACCTGCTCGATTTCGAAAAAAAATTCCTCGGAAACGAAAACAACGCCAAGTTCATGACTTTAGAGAACTGGATGTCGAGAAAGGGCGCTCGGACCGGCGATCTCATCCTCCAGATGGACGTTGAAGGCGGCGAATACGAGGTTATCATCGAAACGAGCTGCGACGACCTGAAGCGCTTCAGGATCATGATCATCGAGTTCCATTCCTTGGACAGAATTTTCAATCCTATCGGTCTCAAGCTGATCGGCGCTGTTTTCAAGAAGATCACCAAGCACTTCGACGTCGTACACATTCATCCGAATAATTACTTCAAACCCATCGAATACAGGGACTTCAAGGTCCCGCCGATCATGGAATTCTCGTTCTTGCGCAAGGATCGCGTTTCTCGCCGAGCGCCTGCCAGAAGGTTTCCTCACGACCTCGACAGGAGAAACGTCGCCAATAGGGATGATGTCGTGCTGCCGAAATGCTGGTTCGCTCCGGGGTGATCGCCACCGTGGCCCCACCGATGAATCGCGCCAGCCGCGGACATCGGGTGCGCGACCGTCGGCTCGCAATGGCGGAAGTGCGCTTCCTACTCTCCGGACTGCCGGTTCTCGCCGAGATATGCCTGATAGGCCAGCTTGAGCCCATCCTCGAGCGGGGTCTTGGCCCGCCAACCCAGTTTCGCCAACCGGTTGACGTCGAGCAATTTGCGCGGAGTGCCGTCGGGGCGCGAGCTGTCAAAGCTGATCTCGCCGGAATAGCCGACGGTCGCCGCGACCACCCGGGCGAATTCGGCGATCGCAATGTCCGTGCCGGTACCGACGTTGACGAGCTCGCCGCTCGAATAGGTCTTCATGAGGTGGATGCAGGCGTCCGCCAGATCGTCGACAAAGAGGAATTCGCGCCGCGGCGTGCCGGTGCCCCACACCATGACGTTCTTCGCCCCCGACGTTTTGGCCTCATGGAAGCGGCGGATCAACGCCGCGACGACGTGGCTGTATTCGGGATGATAATTGTCGCCGCGACCATAAAGGTTAGTCGGCATCACACTGATAAAGTTTGAACCGTACTGGCTGCGATAGGCTTCGACCATCTTGATGCCGGCGATCTTGGCAATCGCATAGGGTTCATTGGTCGGCTCCAGCGGGCCTGTCAGCATCGACTCTTCGCGCAGCGGCTGGACTGCCAGTTTGGGGTAGATGCAGGAGGAGCCAAAGAACATCAGCTTCTCGCATCGATTGACATGCGCTGCGTGAATGACATTGGTCGCGATCGCGAGATTTTCGTAGAGGAACTCCGCCCGCAGCGTGTTGTTGGCGACGATACCGCCGACCTTGGCGGCAGCAAGGAACACTACCTGCGGACGCCTAGCAGCGAACCATTTATCGACGGCGGTCTGGTCACGCAGGTCGACCTCGCTCCGCGAGGCCGTCAGCAGTTCGACATTTTCCTCAGCGAGTCGCCGCACCAACGCGGAGCCAACCATGCCGCGATGGCCGGCGACGAAGACGGTCTTGCCGGCCAGTTCAAATGGAGTACTTGCCATTGGCAACCTCTCGCCTCGCCTCGAGCAAATCGCAAGCCATCATTTCCTTGACCAGCTGCGCGAACGGGGTCCTGGATTTCCAGCCGAGCTTCTCGCGCACCTTGCTGGGATCGCCGATCAGGAGATCGACCTCGGTGGGACGAAAATAAGTCGGGTCGATCCGCACGACGATCCTGCCTGACTCCTTGTCGAGGCCGGTTTCTTCGACGCCCCTGCCTTGCCATTCGATTTTGCGGCCGACTTCCGCAAAGGCGAGCTCCACGAACTCGCGCACCGAGCGGGTCTCCCCGGTCGCCAGTACGAAATCATCGGGCCGGTCGGCCTGCAGGATCATGTGCATGCCTTCGACATAATCCCTGGCGTGGCCCCAGTCGCGCTTGGCCTCGAGATTCCCGAGATACAGCGTCTCTTCGAGGCCCGTCTCGATGCGGGCAACGGCACGCGTGATTTTGCGGGTGACGAAGGTTTCGCCGCGGATCGGACTCTCGTGGTTGAAGAGAATGCCGTTCGAGGCAAACATGCCGTAGGCCTCGCGGTAGTTCACGGTGATCCAATACGCATAAAGCTTCGCCACCGCGTAAGGGGAGCGCGGGTAGAAGGGGGTCGTTTCCTTCTGCGGCACTTCCTGCACGAGGCCGTAGAGCTCGGAGGTGGACGCCTGATAGAACCGTGTCTCCTTCTCCATGCCAAGAATGCGGATCGCCTCCAATAGCCGCAGCGTTCCGATCGCGTCGGCGTTCGCGGTGTACTCCGGGCTCTCGAAACTAACCGCCACATGGCTCTGTGCAGCCAGATTATAGATCTCGGTTGGTCGGATCTGCTGCATTAGACGGATCAGGTTTGTCGAATCCGTCATGTCGCCGTAATGCATCAGGAACCGCACATTGTCGGCATGCGGATCCTGATAAAGATGATCGACACGGGCGGTGTTGAACGAGGACGATCGCCGCTTGATGCCGTGAACGGTGTAGCCTAGCCCGACCAGATACTCGGCGAGATAGGCACCATCCTGACCGGTGACGCCCGTAACCAGCGCGACGCGGCGCTTCGACCTTTCATCCATATTACTCACCCGACTCCTCGGTTATCATCGACGATTTTCCCAGTTTCCCGAAACCTGTTGGCAATTGCGCCGAGGATTCGCAGGATCTCACGCTCTGGCCCGGCCGGCGCGCCTGTCGCTCGCCAGACTCCAAAGAGGGACCCGACATAAGCGAGAGCGCTCACGAGAACAATGGCGATCAACCGAGCATAGACGTGAGACTCATGGCCAAACGATGTGATGAAACTCCAATTGGTCAGAAGACCGACAATGATCATCGTGCAGGTGGACAAAGCGGTCCTCAGATTCACGAGAAATTGTCGGGAGACAGAAGTGTCAATCAATTCGCGGACCAGGACCATGTTGTAGACGACACCGCCGAGCGTAACCGCCACGCGAGCGACCAGCAGGCCAAGTACCCCCCCGACCCACAAGCCCGCCACGATGACAGGCAGCCTCACGATCAGGATCGCAACGTCGCGATGAAATAACCTGCGCGTCTGCCCAAGGGCCAGACCAAGGGGTTGAACGGTCGCACTGAGCGTATGCAACGCAATTGCACCACCGAGGAGCTGGATCACGATTGTCGCGCCTGCCCAGGCTTCACCCAGTGCGAGCGGAACGAATTGATCGGCGATCAACGCGAAGCCGAACCCAGCCGGAAAGGCAATCGCACACAGCATTGATTGCGCCGACAGATAAGCGCGTTGAAGGGCGGCCTTGTCGTCCCTCAGCCTCACAAACGCGGGAAACAGTGTCCCGGCGAGTGGATTTGTTGCTTCTCTTGTCGGCGTGGCGGCCAAGTCGCTGCCCAGCACATACGCACCCAGGGCGGATTTCCCGAGAAAATATCCGATGATGATTTGGTCGAAACGCCAGTTGAGCGTGCTGACGGCCTGTCCGAGTGATAGCCAAACAGAGAACGAGAATAGGGAGCGGCTCCCCCTTATCCGGAATTTCGGCCGGAACGGATGGATGAGATAAGAGGCGACGACATCGATGAAGTTGGCGATGACGGCTCCTGCGATAAGCGCCCAGTAGCTCCTGAAGCAAATGGCGATCCCGGATGAGACGAGGATGGTTGCGAGCGCCCGGCTGCTGCTCGTCACAAATTCCTGCCAGAAGACGAGTTGACGCTGCATCATCGCAAGCATCGGATTTCGAAGCCCAGATATCACAATCGAGCAGCTCAGCACCAACAGGATCGGAATCAAGCGGCCATCGCCGTACGACAATGCCACCGGATAAGCGAGCAGCGAGAGCAAGAGTGCCAGCAAGCAGCCGCGAGCCAGGCTCAACGTCCACGCGGAGTGGAATTGATCCTCACTAGGATCCTTGTGGTGAATGAGCGCCGATGCCAGGGACAGTTCCGTCATCGACGTCAGAACAGCAATGATGGCCGTCGCGACGGCAACCAGGCCGAAATCTTCCGGCGTGAGCATTCTCGCCAATATGAGCGTGTTCAGCAAGCCGAGACTGGCAACCACCAGCCGGCTCACGCCGATCCAGGCGGCTCCGATGGCGATTGAATTTTTCGACAAAGGGAGCGCCGTACGCGCACCAATAGCGACCATTTTCAATGCTCGTTCATTGACAGATGGTTTCCAGTGCGCGCTCGAAGATGTCAGGCGCAACCTCGAAATCGAATGGACTTGGCCCAAACGCTCCCCGCGGGCGTGTTCCCTTGCTGTCTCCCACGATGTAAGAATAGTGCGCGCCGGCCGACGTAGCGATCGTGTAGTAATAGGGATGCACGTGGTCTGAGGGGATCAGCTCCAGGACTTTCGTTCCAGGCGAGCAGAATACGAGATTGGTCAGCCCTGCACCGTGTGGGCCAACGACAATCGCGCATTCCGAGAAAAACGCCGCTTCATCCTCAACGTCATCAAAATCGTAGATCTGGAAGCCGAACTTTCTCAGTGCAGGCATCAGCTCTTGTTCGTTGGCAACCTTCCTTTGTCCTTTGCGCGGAACGTATACGCGCCTGTCGTGACGAAGCGGCGACTTGGCGACCGGCAAGCGGAAGAACTCCGTAAGCCATGGTGCATAATTCCGTCGCAAGCCTGGAAACGAAGTGCCGATCACGAGATCGGCCTGGATGTCCTCCTGGCCTGCCCACACGCACTTGTGCACTGGAATTCCAAGCCGGCGAACGAGTTTGGCTGCCGTTTCGGACGCAGGCTTGGGCAAATAGACATAGTCGACATCCTCGAGCGACAGGCCACTTTTCTGGAATAGCGCCAAGCGTCCCAGGCAATCGAGCAGGAAGTGCCCATAGTTCCCTCCGGCGAAATCACTCGCTAGCGAGAGACAGGTGCCGCTTAGCGGCAGCGGCGTCCCATAGGCAACTGATCGCGGATGGCGCGAGAACGACGATCCGTACCAAGTGCTCTCGTAGAGCAGCGATCCATCCTCCGTCACGAGCCAGCCGTCGGGACCGAGGATGCGGGCCTTGTCCAGGCGGAGAACGCCCAGCTCGGGCATTCTGTTGTCAACGCTTTCACCGAAACCTGCGTCGCGGCTGCCGAATCGAACCGGTGCCTTCCGGGTCAGGACCTGTTCCTCGACGGCAGTGACCCACGTATGCGGATGTTCACTTCGCCACGTGCGATGATCACAAAGCCGGCTCGGGCTGCCGCGCAATGTACCACGGAGGATTTGCCTGACGGCGCGAACTTTTGAGTTCATGGACAACTACCAATGCAAGAGACACTGACCGTGACAGGCAAGCCCGCATGACGGCTCACCTGCCACAGCCAAGCAAAATTCAGACCGACCTTCGGATAGCGTGCCGAGCGCAATCAGCGGTACTCGGCTTGATTCAGATCACACGGAGCTGTGCTCACGCTGCATGTGCACCCCTCCGATCAGCGGTGCACATGCAGCGACAGTAGACGGCAAGATCTGGCTTTTTTTGGTTGGATCACCGTGGTGTCGCAAGCAACTGGGACTTCTTTGGGGCCGACCTCGCCCGCGACTTCGGCCGTCAGTTTGCTGCCCAGCAGATAGTTCCCTTCACGCCGCACGGCCGGCAGCGCAAACTCGATCACGCTGACGCCATTTTCCCCTTCCTTGCGAGAGTCCTGTTGCAGCGGCTTCTTTGCCGATGCGACCATAGCGCCGGTTATTTCGTCGAAGACGTACGCGTGAAGCGTTCGATTTGTCGGATAGTCGTCCGGAATCTTGATCGGAATTTCGATCTTGAGCGGATCGGTCGTGCCCAGCGACAATACCCCCGCGTTCGGCTTCTTATCCGCTACTACGTTCGTAACGTTGAGGAATGTCGGCTTGGGCATGTCGTTGAGCGCTGCCCTATATCCAAAATCATTCGGATCCGGTGTCACGTCGCTCGGACCGCATTTTCGGCTTCCCCGTTCGGAGGGCGTGAACTGGCAGACGCGAACGTAGTCGATCTTGAACGCCTGCGGGAAAGCCGCATCATCGATCCCGTGCCGGCCGGCCCAGGCTGCTCCGCCGACAGCAAAATTGAGATCGATGTGCGCCGGTGGTCCCAGTTGGCCATCCTTCCTGAGCCACTGGTACATGCGCGTGTAGACGAGACGGCCATCCCAGAAGAACGAAATGCGGTCAGGAGCCCAAACGAAGCCGGCAATATGCCAGTCCTTGTTCAGATCCTCCTTGCTGACCATGTCCTGAAACCTGAGCACGAAGGAGCTGTCCACATACGTGTAGGACTGCGGCGTCCACTTATCTTTAGTCATGGCATTCGAGTGCAGCATGTTCGGCTTGTCTTCCACACCATTGATGACGTACTCGAAAATGTCGATCTCCGGCGGATGCCAGAACTTTCCATCGATATCGTAGTCGGCTTCGAGCCAGAATGCCGGCCACGATCCCCGCGCATTCGGAAGAAAGACCCGCGCTTCATAGTAGCCGTAGTAGAATGTCTGATGGCTCCGGATCATCCCGGAATCGAACGTGTCCGCCCCCTCATTCTTTTTTGCAGTCAGATTCAGCGTACCTTCGGACACCACGTGGTTGTCGCGGTAGCGCTGCTTTTCATCGTTGAAATGATCCATCGTTTCGTTGTTGTAGATGTATCGGGTCGCCCATTTGGTTCGATCAAGCTTGTCGCCGTTGAACTCATCCGAAAACACCAGCTCCCAGCCAGCGCACCAGGCCGGCGTTGCGGATCCGAATGCAACGACTATCGAGGCGACACAAAGGACTTGCCTGCGCACGGCTGCGAACATCAACGAGATCCTTTCGGTACGGCTGTTAGCCGGCTGAGAAACGCTGTGCCGGCTCAATGCGCAAAGACTTTGGCAATGGTGACGCTGCCACGTCGCGAGCCGGCACACGCAAGCGCACGGCCCTGCGGCTTTTTCGCAAGTAGACGTGCAACTTGCGATCGTTTTGGGGCGGTGACTTGTCGAACAATCAAGAACATTTGACTGTTCCCCGATCAGGTTCCCTCCTTGAGTGCCGTCGAGTGCTTGATTGATCGGCCGGACTGCCGGTTCGCGGCGCGGTCAAGCCGGCTTCGAATCTGTCCCGTCATCTTCACTTCAAGCAGGCGATGGCTGATCGTTGCAACGACAAGCGACGGCGGAAGCGAGGCCAGGAGAAAAAACAGTTGCGATCCGCTCCCCAATGCATCGACCATGCCCGTTCGATACATGATCAGCTTGACCCCGGCCATGACGATCGGCGGCCAGAGATAGAAACTGAAGCTGATCGTTCCAAGCCACTGCATCATTTGCCAACGCAGCATTCTTCCGAACAGGCCGTTCCCTCGGGACATGCCAAGCAGGAAAATAGTCCCGAAGACGCCACCAAGAACAACAAATGGAAAAGCAGAGATCCAGTCATGGAATGGCAAATATGCCGGCGTGACAAAGCCAACGTAGTCTGTTGCACTGGCAAGCTCGAGGCCTCTCCAGACAGTCAGGAACAGCACGAAGAAGATCGCCGGGTACTTCGCCAGCGATTGCAACGACGTCGACGATAGGTACTTCTCCGCAATGAGCACGCCACCAATCATCAGGAGCGCGCGGGGATAGTACACGAGCAAGACCAGCGAACTGACGGCTAACGTCAGCGCCAGCGGCCGACTGACGCCGCTGACTAGGAAAACGACGGCACATACTCCATAGAACAGGAATTCGTATCCGAGCGACCACGCCGCGGGATTGATCTGGATGATGTCAATAAATGGCGGCGGCGCCAACAGATTTGCACCAACCAACAGCAGACTTGGACCCTTTCCTGAAAGCCAGCCAGAAATCGCGATCGCGATCACGGTCATCCAGAGCACAGGAAGAATCCTCGCATAGCGATCAAGAATAAAGGTCACGACCGAGGATGCTCGATAAAGGCTTGGCAGAATCACGATTCCACTGATGCCGAAGAAGAACTCGACACCGAATTTTCCGGACTGCAGCGCTTCACCCAACAGCCCTCTGGCAAACAGATCGAACGTGGGTAATCCGGAATGAACGACGTGATAGACGAATACCATGAGGCAAAACAAACCTCTGGCACCATGAACGTAAGGGTTAATTCTTGCGCTCGCGTTGTGTTCCATGTGGGAAGTCGCTACAGGCTCTAGTATAGAGGGTGAACAGCCTCACGAGAGAGACCAAGGTGGATCGCGATCGTTACCCTGTGCCCAGACGCACCCACCAACCGAGGCGCCACGAAACAGTAATCGACGAGTCCCAACATGGTGAGCCTCGACACATTCCCAGCCAGAACCTCGTCTAACAAGCGCGCTGCAGCAGCGTCAAGCGACGAGACCAATAGCGTCATTTTCGCGCACATCGCCTTCATTCTGTGCATTTGCATGCAGCGCTTCGGACTCCTCATTGGAACCGGACAGATCTTCTTTTCGCTGTTCGGATTCTTCGCGCTCGTCGCGTGGGGATGGTGGGTTGGTCTGGTGAGCATTCGCGGGCCGCAGACTCTCGCATTCGGACTCGTCGTCGTCTGGTTTCTCTTCAGCGCGGTCGCCGCAGCCGAATCTCCCGATCGCGGCGTGGAGATCAGCTCGGCATCGCTTGCGATGGTTCTTGTCACGAATTCGATCTTCCTGTTCGGACCCTCGACGAGATTCTCCAACGAGGCGGTCCTTCCCGTCTTCCTGTTCTATGTTCGCCTGTGCGCCGTTCTGGCAATCGTCCAGATCGTTCTTCAATTCGGCGGAATACGGATCTTCTCGTTCAAGGATACAATCCCGGCGCTCGATCCCGTCCTCGTCGAGTCCGCCTACAATCAAAATGCGGTGGAATTTTATGGCTCGCTGAATCGGCGCGCGAACGGGTTTTTCCCGATGGAGCCGGGAGCGCTGTCCCAATTGCTCGCTATAGGAGTTGTCGTCGATGTGTTCATTTTGCGGCGACTTGCCTATCTTCCGTTATACGCCATCTCGTACGTGCTCACCCGGTCCGGATCAGGCCTCCTGGTGCTCGTCGTGTCCCTGAGTGTCTATCCCCTGATTGCTCCGCTCAAATCACTACGGGTTATCGCCATCGGGGCGGCCGTTGCCTTGATGATCGGTACAACGTACCTCATTGCACCGGAGCCTTTTGATCCCATCGTTAGTAGGCTTGATGAATTCAGTTCAACCAAGTCGAGCGGCTATGCCCGCTACGTCGCACAACTGCAGACCTGGGACTATCTCTTTCAGACCGACAGAGTGCTTATCGGCTCCGGGCCCGGCGGATTGGAACGGTCGCCCGCCTACTTCGGCGGCAGCGGAAATCCCGTTCTCAAGCTCGTTGCGGACTACGGAATTGTCGGGCTACTGATTTTCCTATTCTATCTCGTCCTCTCGATATTCAGAAAAGACAACTCGATGCTCGCATTGACAATGCTGGCCTGCTATCAGCTCGGCGGCGGCAACCTCGCCATGGCTCCATTCCTGATCTTGATGGCAATGCTGTGCGTATGGTCGCAATCGCCAGGCGCTGCCCTGAGGTCGATCCGTCCTCAGGCTCTCTGACCGAAGTGTCCCAGCCAGCCCCATCATCGAATGATGCGGAATCGACCGAGCAACGCACGCAACCATTTCGGCCGCTGGGCGGGCACGTACCGCAAACTCACCAGGGCACGACGAAAGTACCGCGGACTGATGAGGATGCAGAAGATCCACGCCAGCAGCGATATACGCTGCGACCTTGAGAAGCCTTGTGGCGACGCAGCCGCTCCAAGGGCATCGACAGCGATGCTCAATGAACTATCCGCCGCGATTGGATGAAGGTCCGGCCGCAGCTTGAACGACGCTATCCGCAAGCAAAGAAATATCAAATTACTCTTAAGCGCATCGGGCGCAACCGGCAGCTTCTCCGTGCGTGCGATCTCGGAAAAGAATCCGTACCGCCTCTGCGTGAGGTCGATCTCTCTGGCAAAGCGGGTATCGTCTAGTTGAAGGAACGCCCCGTGATTGAGGCCGTGCACCCGATAATATGCTAATGGTTTGGTGATCGTCACGATCTCGCCACAGGCGGGAGCGGCCGCCAACAGATAACTGTCGGGAGCCCGATCAACGAAGTCGGACTCAAAATCGAAAATACGCTCGACAAACCATTTCGGGTAGGCATTTCCAGACCCGGGCGGGGTCGGATAAGCGCCGGTGGTTGCCATCCACTTGCGGACGTCCTCCGAGGTTGGACAGGAGAAGTACTGCGGCAGGAGGTTTCCGGTCGGCTGCCCCTCGGCATCGATCACGCGCATCTGAAACTGATATTTGCTCGCGGCTTTGGACCAAACGGATACGATCTCCGTCATCACATCACGGTGCAAGGCATCGTCCGAATCGAGAAATATGACGATATCGCCGGACGACCTGCGAAAGCCATTCACGCAGGACATCATTTGCCCGGCGTTCGCCTGGCTGATGATTGTGACTTCGTCTGCAAATTCGTTGATCTCGTGGAGTGAATGGTCCGTCGACCCGTCATCGACGACGATCACCTCGACGTTTGGCCATCGTATATCCAGCGCGCTGCGGATCGCGGATCCCACGTAAGCTGCGTAATTGTGGTTCGGAATGACGACCGAGAGGCGCGGCAGGATCGCCAGCTCGACTTCCGACAACACAGCGTGTCCTGGTCTCTTCAACATTCGCCGCCTAGAATACTCGCGTTGTAAGTACGTCGCATGACGGCCGAGAGAACATCACACTCAACGGACGTCAGACACCAATCCAGGAAGGTGCAGCCTTTAGCACGTGTTTTCAAGCGCAAGGAAGAGGCAAGTTCCTCGCCCGCAATTCCACGGAACTATTTTACCCGTCATTCTGTTGCCGCAACTGCAATTCTATCCTGCCGCCGATAACCGCGGCTTCCAACCATCATGGATGTGCAGAGCAGTGAAGATGCATGATAACCTATCTAGGCACTTAGACGGTTATTTGGCGATCTCTGTGGTGATCGCTTCATCGCTCGTCGCAACGACAGCCGATGCTCAAATTTCAGGCTTCGGTCGCACGTCTCCTCCGATGTATGGCGGCTCCGGCATTTCCACTCGGCCTTCGAGTTCGGTTCGGCCGATGGAAGGTACGTTCGCTCCAAATCACACGACAGTAGACGGAAAGCTTTGCATATCAGTCAATCCGTTGACGCACCCCCAAGCCAACAACCCCAAGATCATCGAGCAGATTGTGCTGGTTCAAAACATTTGCGGTCAATCGATCCGGGTTCGGGTTTGCTACGCGGGAAGTTCCGATTGCATGGACGTGCCACTCGCAGGATACCAGAAGCTGCAAAGGCTGTTGGGGATCGCGGCCGGATCAACGAATTTTCAATTTGAGTATCGCGAGCTCTATTGAGCTGCTGAACCAAACGAGCAACCTGGTTGAACGCGAAATGATACCTTCACAAGACATCTACGATCATACCCGTGGCGAACACATCCTCCCATCTACTCGCGTTGCCGATCGAACCAGTGCCACCGCATTCAGGATCACCTAAATGGAACCGATGACGCTGAGCATGTCACACCCGCTAACGATGTTGTTCTCGCCGCATGAGCCACGCATGCTTGATCTGCAGAAGCAACAACGCTCGCCGGCGGGGGCACCACACGTCAAGCGATCTCGGTTTTGGCGGGCACAATTTTTGCACCGGCGGGCCGTGCAGCTCTCTGATGCGCGCGCTCGATTACCGGGGAGCCTTGACCGAAGTTCATCGCAGTTAACTCGGCACCTTCACTCACATTGACCCTCGCGCACATGTCCAATCTCACCCAGGCTATTGTATTTGGAGGCGCAGGCTTCATCGGTACACATCTGATGACGCGGATGCTCGCTTCCGGGCGCTACAACCGGATCGTTTCGGTGGATATCGGGAAGCCTAGGGCGCACGTCGAAGGCGTCGAATATGTCCATCATGATGTCCGTGAGCCAATCGACCCGAAGCTGGGTGGCGGGGTGCCTGCCGACATCTTCAACCTGGCTGCGATCCATGTCACCCCCGGTCATCCGGACGGAGACTATTATTATACAAACGTGCTGGGGGCGGTGCACGTCTGCCGATTTGCGAAAGACACTGGCAGCCGGAACATCATTTTTACCAGTTCGATATCGGTCTACGGTCCGACGGAAACCCCACTTACCGAAGATGCGACGCCAGTCCCTGTCAGTGCCTATGGACGCTCCAAACTCTCGGCCGAAGCGATCCATCGTCTATGGCAGTCCGAACACCCGGACAGGCGGCTGACCATCGTACGTCCCGCCGTCATCTATGGCCGCTACGAGCGAGGCAATTTCACGCGATTGTCGAGGCTTCTCGAAAGGCGGGCCTTCATCTATCCCGGCCGAACCGACACTATCAAGTCGTGCGGCTACGTGAAGGACCTCGTCTCGTCGATGCTCTTCATGGCGTCTCGCAACGACAGTCTGTCGATCTACAATTTCTGCTATGAGCACCGTTACACCATCAGCCAGATTTGCTCCGCCTTCTCTCAAGCTGCCGAATACCCCAAGCCGACGATAACGATTCCGGTATGGCTGATGGATCTCGCCGTGCTTCCATTCGAGGTGCTGCAGGCCGTCGGCATCAAGACCGGCATCAATCGTGACCGGATCAAGAAGTTGTGGTTTTCTACGAACATTCTGCCGAAGCATCTGATCGCAAGCGGGTTCAAATTCGACTACGACCTGGCAAGCTCGCTTGTCGATTGGCATCGGGAATCCTCGACCAAGGATTTTGATTGAGGTCTCGTTGGCTTAATTTTTAAGTGCCCGGCCGATCAGAGATTCACCGGTGGAACTCCAAAGCCGACCCTCGCCACTACAGCGGATGCTCCGAAGCCCCCCGGCTCGTTCGCACTCCGGCATCTCGTGCTCGGACGTAACTCCGGACCGGATCCCTTGCCTCTGGGAGTTGCTCGATCCTCATGCTTGTCCGTCACACTGAGGCCGATATTGCATTGCAGAATTCGATGCTGGTCGCGCGTAATCCACCGCGGCGCCAGGCGGGTCGAGCTGTCTGCCCAGATCATGGGCAACCCCTGATCTTCTCAGGCGGCGTAAATCGTTAGTTTTGAAGGTCCCTTTTTTTGGCAGAGTTGGCGGAGAGGCATTGTGACGATTTTGCGGCGATCGGCACCGACGTTGGCCCGGCAGCGTTGCCGAAACCTGTCTGACCAAACAGCGTGTCGGACGATCCAAGTAGGTGTTTCGCCGGAGCCTCGATGGCATTGGTCGACCCTCGAGCGCCGCGATCTCGATCACCACATCCGGCGTGTCGAGTTCTGCCAAGGCATGACTTCTAAGCGGCACTTTACCATTCAAGAATCAGCGCGGCGGCAAGGCAGCCTGTTGCCGCATTCACAGAGATTTAGGTAGGCGGGCGGGATGCTTCAGAAGATCACATCTCGAGAGATCGAAACCACCGCGCCGGAGGCTCCATCGCTGGAGCAGACCATCTCCTCCGTGCTTGCGCTGGTGAGCCGGCAGTATCCTGTGATGATTTTCACGCTGCTCCTGTGCATCGGTCTTGCCGGCATCTACGTGTTCACGGCACCGAAGCGATATACCGGAACGGCGATCCTGATGATCGACAGCCGTAAGATGCAGGGCCTGCAGACACAAGCGCCCGCGAGCGGCGGAGATAACCCGATCGACTCGGCGATGGTCGACAGTCAGGTCGAACTTCTCAAGTCCGAAGCGATCGCCACCAAAGTCATCAAGGACTTAAAACTTGTGGGGTCGGCAGACTTCATGAGCGATGGTGGCGGATTGCTCAGCAGCATCAGTGGCGCGATTACCGGAATATTCTCCGAATCGACCCCGCCCACGGAAGAGCAAATACTGCGCGCAGCACTCTCTCGCTTTGCGAGCGGCCTCAGCATCAAGCGCGTCGGCGTGACTTATGTTATCGAGATCTCCTTTCAGGCATTATCGCAGGAGCTGGCAGCGCGGATCGCCAACGCAGTTGCCGACGGCTATATCTTGGACTCGTTGGAATCGAAATATCAGTCATCGAGACGGGCGGCGGTCTGGCTGCAGGACCGATTGAAGGAATTGCGGTCGCAGGCATCTTCTGCCGAACGCACTGTTGCGGATTTCAAGGCCAAGAACAACATCATCGACGCCGGCGGGCGACTGCTCACCGAGCAGCAACTCGCTGAAATCAATACTTCGCTGACGGCTGCGCGTAGCCAGCGTGCGGAGGCACAAGCTAAGCTCGAACGCATCACCGCGATATTGAATGCGGACAGCGACGATTCTAAGGTCATTCTGAATGACCTCGCGACTGTGAGCGAGACGATGGCCAACCCGGTCATCACCAAATTGCGCCAGACCTATCTCGAGTACGCGGCCAAGCAGGCCGATTGGTCGAACCGATATGGACCAACACATCTGGCGGTCGTCAATTTGCGCAACCAGATGCGGGAACTCCGACGCTCGATCATTGACGAATTGCGGCGCACCGCCGAGGTCTACAAGAGTGACCTTGAAATTGCCAAGGCGCGCGAAGAGTCCAGCCAGAAGAGCTTGAACGATACGATAGCGATCTCGAATAATACAGGTCAGGCCCAAATCGTCCTCAGAGATCTGGAAAGCAACGCTCAGAGCGCTCGCGCATTGTCTGACAACTTCCTGCAACTCTACATGGTCTCGGTTCAGCAGCAGTCGTTTCCCATTACCGAAGCGAGGGTGATCAGCCAGGCCGCGTCGACTCTGCCCAACAAGACGTCGCCAAGAACGACACTCATCCTACTTGCGGCGATCGTGGCTGGGTCGATTCTCGCAGCTCTCGTTGCAATCCTGCTTGACATGATGGATCGCGTCTTCCGTACCGTTTCGCAGGTCGAGCAATTCGTGGATACCCGCTGTCTCGCTTCGATTCCGGTGATAGAGCGGGGCGCCGTCAAAGCGAATTCCGCTCAATCCGGCAAAGCGGCCTGGCGATTCGGCAAACGCGACAAGCCCAATCTGCAGCAGGCACCCACGAACTACGGAAGATCCGGCACGACGTTGCCACTCCACGGATCCGCGCCCGGGTTCAGCCACCAGCAGTCCCACCGCGACCGTCTGCTTTCGACCGAAGAGAGCGTCGGGCGGCACGTGATCAATGCCCCGTTTTCACGCTTCGCAGAGGGATTTCGGTCGATTAAGCTAGCCAGCGATTTTGCGAATTTCGGTGCAGGCTCCAGCAAGGTCCTGGGGATTACCTCCGCTCTTCCGAACGAGGGAAAGTCAACCATCAGCGAAGCGCTGGCCCAAACCTTGGCGCAAAGCGGCTGCCGTACACTGCTGATGGACGGCGACATTCGCAACCCAAGCCTCACGGCGAGGCTTACTCCGGCTGCGCAGGGCGGCTTGATCCATGTCGTCCTGGGCCAAGCCGACTGGAGGGATGTCGTCTGGATAGACCCGCAGACGAATCTACAATTTCTGCCTTGTGCCATCACATCGCGCTTCTCGAATTCGAGCGACCTGCTGGCCTCGAAACAGATGGAAGACCTGTTCCAGGAACTACGGCAGCACTTTGATCGTATCGTTCTTGATCTTAGCCCGTTGGCGCCCGTCGTCGACGTCCGGGCGACCAGGGGGCTGGCTGATTCCTATATCCTTGTCATCGAATGGGCGAAGTCCAAAGTGGATATCGTCGAGCGCGTGCTAAGCGAAACGCCGGTTGTACGCGAGCGTATGCTCGGTGCGGTTCTCAACAAGGTGAACGTGTCAGTGATGAGCCGCTACGATACGTACGGCGCGACCTACTATCGCAATCGATACTACAAGAGGTACGGTTACGTCGATTAACATCCGATGCTTGATCCGGAGCTGCGGGCAGCGCTTGCCCGATATTTGACAGGGCCGTTGGGTACAACATGAATGATTTGGCGCTAGCGCATTCGGGACTTCTGATGGTGCGCTCAAGTCTGCTCTGTGTTGGTCTCTTGATGACGACAACTCCCGGCCGAGCCGAGCCGGTGAGTCCGGGCATTGTGAACTGCGGGTCTGGGATCACCGCCGAGCAGCGTCGACGTTGCGACGAAGAGGCGTTCAAGCAGATCCAGTCCGGCAGCCAATCGACACAGCTTGAGAGCGGATGGCGACTGGTGAAGAGCAAAAATCCGGACGGTGGCGCCGATGCCATTTCAGTGATGCATGTCGTCGATAGTGCCAAGTCGGATACGGGCCTTGCTGGCCTGAGCCTGCAATGTGGAAAAGGTGGTATCGAAATTGTACTCATTGTACTCGAGCCACTGTCCCGCTCGGCGCAACCGAACGTAGCCCTCATAGCAGGAGAGAAGCGCGCAGAGTTCCAGGCATCTGTGATCCAGAGCGGCGTGGCGCTCCTACTACCCGCCGACGCCTCGAAGCTTGCTGCCAGCGACTGGCAAAACGCAAACGAGCTTGCGGTTGAAATTGGGACCGCGCCGAGTGCGATCCACGGAGCGGTGCCGATGGCTGGACTGGCGACGGCTCTCCGTTACTTGTCGCAGTACTGCTACGTTCGATAATTTGGCCCGGAACTGTCATGCCGCGCGAATGCCGCAAATCAACCGCATGCTGGGGCCAGTTGGGAGGGCGCGTAATGATGATGGGTCATAGTGGCAATCACCGAGACGAGGGTGGCGTCGCCTTCTTGGCCATGCGGCGCATATCAATGTCCCACTCGTGTAATGCTGCACTCTATTCCCGCTTCCTCGTCTCACGGTTCTCCGATTGTTCGTGGCGTCCCGGCTTTTGATCGCATTGCTGGCCGCGACTCCGATATTGGCCATCACAGACGGCTCCTCCGCACAGCATGTGATTTCACTTGCTACTGCGGTGATGGTGGCCGTGATAACAAGAGGTCCGGAGACGCAAATCGCGTCTGCCGCGCAATTGCTGAAGCAATTTCTCCTCATATTCTTGCTTCCGGTCGTCTGGATGACGTTGCAAATCTTTCCAATGTCATCGCTTGCGAACCCGATCTGGTCGGCGACTTCGATCGCGTTGAATCAACCATCGTTGCCGGGCCGCATCAGCGTTGATCCGGGCGCAACGTTGCAAAGCCTGTTCCTCTATCTGGTCAATGTGTCGCTCCTGGTGTCGACTGTCGTCATCACCAGGGATCGCCGCACGGCCGAAACGATCCTGTACGTATTGAGCGCAGTGACGACCCTCATATCAGTCGAGTTCCTACTCAGCCAGCTCGATTCATTCGCTGGATTCATTCCCCAGACAGGCGCGGCGACGAATCTGTTTCCGGCAGCAGCCGCTCTTGCAATGTTGATAAATGGCGCACTCGTCGCCCGGGCCGTCGAACGCCACCTGCACCAGCAGGACATCCGCAATCTGGCCTCGCCCCAACTGTGGGTCGGCGTTTTCTGGGGCTTGTTGGGAATTACCGTAGCGCTCGCCGCACTTATGGCCCTCGAACAACACACATTGGTGGCGGTTACTGGCTGCGGATTGATGGTCCTTGTTTTCATAGCCGCTGTGCGACGCTTGGGATTTCGGTTTTGGCCTTCGGCGCTGTTGTTCTCGGGCCTTGCAGCAATCGCCAGCGCGATGGTTGTGCCGCACTCTCTATCCGGCGGCTTGGGCCTCCTTGGATTCGTCAGCCTTCCCCCGGAAGCAATTACGCCGGCAAAGCACCTGCTCTCTGATGCACCGACGTGGGGGAATGGTCTCGGAACCTTTAGGCTGACTTCGATAGCCTATCGGGAGTTCGGCGCTGCTCTGGCAGATCCTCCTTCCACCGCAGTCTTGATGGCTGTCGAGGCAGGAAGATTGGCGAGCGCCATCCTGGCAGCCTTCGCCGCCCAGTTCTTCCTCGTTAGCTTTCGCGGCGCCGTTCGGCGAGGACGCGATTCCTTTTTCGCCGCCGCCGCGGCGGCCGTCGTCGTCGTCGCGCTCTGCGAGAGCTTTCTTGATTCAAGCCTCTCAAACCCCACGATTCAGGCGATCGTGGCGGTGATGGTCGGAGTTGGACTTGCACAATCGGTAGGACGGACCAGTGGCGCCGACCGCTCGGCGGAATGACGCGCGCGCCGTAACATTGGCTTTGTATGAACAATGCATCGAAAATGAATTCATCGAGCACATTTCGCATTCTTTTGATGGCGTTGACCTTGACGGTCGGATCCTATGCGATTGTGTCGGCCGTAACGGAGGTGACGGCGCTGGGTCGGACGACATTTCCTACAGATGCGGCCGAGATTGGGGCGCGGTGGACTGGAGACGCGCCCTCATTGCTGGAAACGCGCCCGCCGTTTGGATCGGAGCTGGAGAGCAATCATGCCTTGATCGCCGCGCTGCAGACAATTGAGTCCGGTCGGCAAAGGGCCACGATCCTGCGATCCATAGCGCATACCGACGCTCTCAGCCGGGTCCGGCGAACGCTGTCGATGTCTCCTTACAATCCTGAACTATGGCTGGCGCTGGCGCTGCTTCAGGTCCAGCGCGACCCGCACGATCCGGTCGTGGTCGAGGCCCTGAAGATGGCATATTTCGTCGCACCAAACGACGCGCGATTGATGCCGGCGCGGATCGACATGGCGACCCGCTTCGACGCACTCGCCCTTCCGGACGTCAAGGACCTCGTACGCAGTGACGTTCGGCTCATCCTAATTCGCCGACCCGGGTCGAGATCAGCACTCGTGTCCGCTTATCGGCGGGCATCAAAACTGGGCAAGACTTTCCTGGAAGATGCCGTTGGATCGATCGATTCGTCCTTCCTAGCGACACTGCGCGGTTGACCTCGTGGCGTTTAGTGGGCGCGCTTCGCTGCAGTCGCCCGAACCTAGTTGACCAGGTCTTCTCAACCTCACCAGATCCGATCTGGGGTGATGCCCGAGTTTACCGCTTCGTCACAGCTTCAGGTCGTCCATCGTTCAGGCAAACCGTTGTGCGTGGCGCGTCGCTGCGCGTTTGCCTTTCATAATCAGTTCTCCTGCGCTATACGTACGATTTCCACCGTAGCCCGACATATTGTCATGCCCATCCAGACGGGGTTCATGGCAGTGCGGGAGCCGAGCGCCGTTGCGCAAGACACTCCGAGAGCTGCCGCTCGATCATCTTTCCGACTCATCTGCTGCGCCTCGAATGTCGAGCGGTTCTACGCGAGCTTCGTTGTGGCATAGCGCTCGCGCGATCCATGGCTCCAGCGCCGACCGTAGTTCGTACGGAGTCCACAAACGCCCCTCACTGTCGTAGCCGATTTTGCACGGATTGATGAAGGCAGCCGTGAGGTGATTGAGATAGAGTATCTTGGGACGTCATTGGCCGGAACGAGCCGATCTACGCTCCAGGCGCGCTATGCGCCTTTCCGTTCCGAGGTTTCTAAGGTTAATTTAGCCCCATATTTGAGCTTGCATTTCGGTGGGATTGGATGACGGTACTTGCCATAGTAAGCATCTGGCTGCTGCTCAACGTTTTATTCGTGCTCATCGTGGTTCCTCCCCGCGGGTCGCGATCGCGCCTCAACAGATCAGGAACAATCTTGGCGCCGGTCCCGATCGAAAAGCATCAAGACCAGCTCGATCACAACGAACAATTCTCCCTTCGCCACGCTCTCGGATCACTTGCAACGGGAGTTTTCTTCGTCCTGATGCCCCGGCTGCTCGCACTGAGAAAGGCCATCGTGGGGCTGTGGAACAAGATGCGCGGGAGGCATAAAACCTGAAGGTCGGTGATTGGCGCGAGCTCCAAAAGGAGCATTGCGATGGCGCGCGAGAGTCTGACCGAGGCGGAGTGGCGGCTGATAGATCACGCAATTGGCCGCTCTCGTGGAGGACTGGTGTAAAAATCCACGCTGTTGTGGATCAAGATGGCTGGTCCATGAGATTGCCGCTCTCGCGCTCACAGGCCTCGGATCCAAGCGCAGTACCTCAACCTCTCGCCGGCCCGCCTACGCACACGAGGGTCGTCGCCGGCGAGGACAGCAATGCCGTGGTCGATCCGATCGGGAGCAATGTTGCTCAGCCCAACATCCAATCTGCGGGTCTGCGATGTGCCGTCAGGGCAACCTAAACCGAACGCTTCTTCTGCAAGCGTAAACAGTTCCGACGACCAGACCGCTTCGACAAGCTCACACGCAACTTCTCCGCTGAGCCTGCTTGCCTCAATCCACAGCTAGCTCAGCGCTAATGAGTCCACGGCCCCAGCCGCCAAAGCCGCTGCGCTGACCTAGTAGGCCTCTTGGGAAATGACGGTAGCCGCCGTGCGCGCCATGATTTTCAGGTCGAGCCAAATGCTCCAATTCCTTACATACCAAACGTCATATTCTACCCGCTTTTCCATCAGGTCGATGGTCGGCGTTTCGCCCCGAAAGCCGTTAACCTGGGCCCAGCCTGTCAGGCCTGGCTTCATGTGATGGCGGTATACATAATTGCTGATGATCTCGTCATAATAGTTGTCGTGGGCAAGCGCATGTGGGCGTGGTCCGACCAACGACATGTCGCCTCGCAGCACGTTCCAGAGCTGGGGCAACTCGTCAATGCTGGTCATGCGAAGGAAGCGCCCCATCCTCGTGACGCGGGCGTCCCGCTTGGTCGCCTGAGTAATCGAGTGACCATCCTCGCACACGTTCATGCTGCGAAATTTCCAAATGTCGAACGGCTTGCCGTTGAAGCCGCGGCGCGACTGTCGAAAGATCACGCTCCCGGGCGAATCCAGCTTGATTAGAATGGAAACCGTGATCAGCACCGGCGCCAAGGCCACGAGCGAAAACAAGGCCAGACCGATGTCGAGGCAGCGCTTCTGGAGACGTTCAAACACGCTGAGTGGTGGCCGTTGAATCTCAATTGCCACCGTGCCGCTGACCGGCAAAAACGGGCGCGATACCAGATCGGCGATCGAATTATCCGGCAATAGCCGGATCGGCTGTGGCACGGCGCGCAAGTGCAGTTCGAGTTGCTGCAACAACGGTAGCTCGTTCCAGTCAACCGCCAGCAGGTACTCCTGCACATCTGCTGCACGGGCTTGGTGGATGACATCGCGGATTTGCCTCTCCCAACCGTTCCCATCGTTATTAGCGGGAAGCACGAAATGGCGCACCACGTCGAACCCATTCTTGCGCAGGTCCTTGAAACGGCTCGAGGTGAAATCAAGCGGCTTCAGACTGAGTAGGGCAACCTTGCGGTCGACCAATCGGCCCTTGGCAAAGCTCGTCTGAAGCGCCCACTGCCACGCAAAGCGCAGGCTGAGCAGCCCAACACCGCCAACGCCGGTAAAGATGAGGAACGTGCCGCGGGACAGATTGTCCGACGATTTCAATAGAAACGCCGCGACCGCAAGGATTGTCAGTGACACCAGCCAGATGATCACCGCTTTGCGCAATTGCCAGACCAGATTTAGCAGACGGTGCGTTGCATACACACCCTGCGAATAGGCGATCACAACAAACACTGTGCTGACGATCAATCCGGCGCCGATGGGCGCTCCGTCTCTGGATGACGGCGTGGCGAGGTTATAAAGCTCCGACGCTAGCGCGTAGCAGAGCAAAATCTGCAAAAGGTCGGCCGCGATAACGAAAAGCTGAAAAGGCCTCTGAAGAGCCGTGCCCCGTGCGGAGGACACCGCATAAGCGCTTTCAGAGCTATAAGCTGCAACAACCATTCGATCCTCGAAGTGTGGAGGGTGCCTGGCGGTCATTGTGATGCTGAAGATTTGCCGCTTCCCAAGCAGAGGGTGTTAAGTGATCGCAGCGATTGTGTGGCGCCGCACGCAAATTTACGATGCCCGGATATGCGTCGCGTCGAAAATGCGCATCGAATTTGTGGCGCTCAAAGCTCTCGTCACAGTGCTGACATATCGGTGACGCGTTGCCCTGTTCTGAACCAAGTTCCACATTCCAACACGATGCTTCAATGGTCGCGCGAGCGGTGTCCGCTCATCTTTGCGACGTTTCCATCGTGTTGCGAGACTGCTACTGGAGTCATTTGCGCGAACTCCGGCGGATATCTATCTACGGATGTACCCCGGATTTGCATTAGGCATGCATCTTTGCCGCGCGGTGCACTTCAGTAATGCAGTTTCCACGGCCCTGTTGTCCGGCGGACCACACAAAAGAATTCCGCCCTTCTTTTGGCGTGATCACCGGAGAATGAGGACGTCACTCTATCCACCGCACACTGTTCGCGTCAGATGGAGAGTTCTCAGGTGCGGCGACTTGGGGAGATTTTGTCGACCACCTGATCGATTGTGCGCCATGATATCTCTCGCCCGACGACGTCGGCCAATCCAAAAGCCGCACTTGCCCGAGGGGGTTCGCATCTATGCGATCTCGGATATCCACGGCTGTGCGCATCTGCTGCAGCCCATGTTGCGGGTCATCGACGCCGACATGGCTCGCAGCCGCCCGCACTATGCGATCGAGGTCTTCATGGGCGATTACATCGATCGTGGTCCGGACACGCGCGCCACCCTCGACATCCTAGTCGAGCGGAGTCGCCGAGGAAATGCGGTCTTCCTCAAGGGTAATCACGAGGCATTTCTGGTGGAGGTGCTCGAAGACCCTTCACTGTTCGAGGATTGGATTGCCGTCGGCGGAACCCAGACATTGATGTCCTATGGACTCGCTCCGGCAGATCTGAAGCGCGATGAGCCAACATCGATCTTGCGCGATTTGATTCGCGCAATGCCGACTGAACATCTGGAATTTCTGGACAATCTGCGGCTGAGCTTTACGTGCGGGGATTTCTTCTTCGTGCATGCGGGCGTCCGACCGGGCGTGGGGTTGTCCGAACAGCAGGAAAACGATCTTTTGTGGCTTCGCGCGGAGTTCCTGGAGAGCGAGAAGCATTTCGGGAAATATATCGTGCACGGTCACACGCCGGTGCGGAGCGCCGACGTGCGAAACAATCGCGCCAACATCGACACAGGCGCCTATGCGACGGGCAATCTCACGCTGATGAGCATCCAGGGAAGCCGAATGCTCGCGGTGTGAACGATCCGCATTCGCCTGCTGTCGATCGGCCGGGGCGAGCTCTACGAGGAGGGGCGAATATGCCTCCAACCGACACCTAATTGAGCATGCACAGCGAATGCGAGCGTGCTCGGCTTTCCGCCATCCAAACGCTCCAGGCCCGCTCGTGCTTGAGGTAAAGTTCCAACCAGCGCTCATCGCTGTTGTTCTGACCAAGGCGAAGGTGCTCCTGGAGCAAAGAAGGGCCTCCCAGAGACCCTTCCGGACTATCCAGCCTCTCGAACTCGACGGTTTCCGAACTCGTCAGCCCGACCAGGACACGCTGTCCGGCTCCATCTACGATGTAGCGCCTCGGAGCATCCTTCCTCGCCTTGGTCATGCCCTTGTACCTTCTTTTGACGTCTTATCCGAACGAGATCCCGTCACGCGAACCCATGAGACCGAAACGCTTGTCGGAATGCCGGAAGGTTGAGGTCCGGGGACGACGCCAACAATCCAGAAGCCATGGAAACCGTCCTGGATGGTGCGATGCCCATCAAGAGCACGCAGTGTGTCGACATCATGGTTCGCGATGATTGAGGACGCCGAAAGATTGTTCAGGCCTGCTCTGTCGGGAAGCAGCGGTGCTCCGGCATTCTTTCTGCCCGTCGAGGCGCAAGCTTTCGCAAGTGGCGCGGACGGCCTCCAAGGCGGCGTTGCTCAAGCCGGTTCGGTTGCGAACTATCCCCCTCGGGAATGAGCCGACGCTCAGGAAGACACTTGCAACCATTCCGAAGCCGTCGCATTATTTTCACGCCGCATTTTGAGAGGGATTCAATCCAATGAACTTTCGCGCTCCCGGTACATTCATTGCTCTTTCTGCCCTTGGCCTCGCTTTGACCACGACTGCCGCCCCTGCCGCGGAGCTCACACTCGTTCCGCCACATCATCACGCCGCCTATATCCGAACCGGGGTCGTGTTGTGGGATGACGTCTATCCGCCCGCGATCTATGGCCCGCAGCTACGCTCCGTCGAGGACGTCGCGGCCATGAAGGCGGAAGCGCGGCCCGTGTCCCAGCGTTGGTGGGGATATTGGTACGTCCGCTAGATATGTGCGCGCTTGGCAAGAGCCGAGCTGCGCTCCGATAATGAACCGCCGCACGACTGGGCAACCAGCGGCGGCGGTTTTCGTTTGGATCCCATTGAGAATGCGCTCGCGCACGAATGCGCGTCTTGGCCTTGAGCCTTGTATTTGACCCTGGCCTTGAGTGTTGGCTTTGAATGATGGCCTTGAGCTGGTCATGCAGCTCGCGCTGCAGGGTCGGGCACAAGCCGAACACCGCCAGCGGGCCAGGCAAATAAGACTTCGCTCCGTCAGGAAGGACCGCCGATTGCCGCGAGGGCCGCTACTTCGGCGACGCGCCCCGCTCCCAGGGCCGCTTGCCGTCCGTCCCTCTGTCCCAAGGGCGCGCTGTTGGGGCGTCCTTCTCCTGCGTGGCGGCCTGCGCACGATCGGCCTGAACCCGTTCGCGATCGGTCAATGGGGCCTTCGGAGCTGGCGGTTCGGTCTGCGCCAATGCCGGCGTCGTAATGAGCAGCGTCGCCAAAATGAATTTTTTCATCCCCGCCTTTAACACACCGGCCGCAGACTGTCCGATCTATTCGGAGCGCTTCAAACGGAGTGGTGCGCGCGCCGGGCGACCATCGATCATCTTAGGCGAACGCCCGAACGGGAATTAGCAGGGCAAATGAAGCAAATTCGGCGCTGATCCCAACTAACCAAGTCAAAATAAAAAGTGTCATCAAGCCTTTAGATGCGCGATTGTCGCGCCTGGGCGTGTGGCGTCTTCGTGGCTTTCTGCTGCAAGACCTCTCACTCCGAGGCGCTGATGCCGAAGTGGAGTTGAGATGATGGAAGCTGATGAGAGCGGTGGCACCGACCGCCGCAAACTTGCGAAGCAGCACGAGGAACGTCCGTACGAGGTCGGCTACGGCAAGCCGCCTAAAGCAACGCACTTTGGAGTCCGGCCACAGCCTCAGCGGCGCGGCCGGCCGAAGAGCGCCCACTTCCCGCGGCCGTCGAAGCTTACGAGATTTTTGGAGCAGCCGATTGAGGTTAAGCTTGACAGGCGAACGACCAAGCTACACCCGCACGAGGCGACGCTTCACGGACTGTTCGCCCGAAGCGTCAAAGGACATGCAAGCCGTCCGTGGCAAGCTGAAGGCCAAGCGTGGCCGCCCGGGACGGAGCGTCTATTATGAGCTCTGTCTGTCGACGGCCATTGCAGATGAGACTCGTCTCAACCATGCCAAGCAGAGACAGAAGGCCGCAAGCGGGCCTCGCGCAGCAAAAGCGCCAAAGCAAAAGGGCGACTACACGAGCCTACGCATGAGCGATCGACCGAACAAGTGATCCGAGTTTGCGTCGAGACGCCATCGCTTTCCTGCCCGATCTCGCTCCTTCCAAGACATTTCCCTTGGGCGGGCTAACACTTCAAGTCTGCCGCTCAAGAATCTCGCTGCCGCCATTCGGCGGGCCATAGAGTTGGAGGTGCCCATCAATGCAGGAGCGTCTTGCCTACCTACTTTCAAGGCTCCTCACCAGTCGCGGTTCGGAGTGCGCGCCGCATGCGCGCGAAAGAGGCCCACAAAACTTGCGGGCGTTAGTCTCAGGGAAGCGCTATTTTTGGTCTTCGTTGCTGGTGCCCGTACCGGGACTACCGATCGGCAACCCGTTGGCGGCATGACCTACGCCGCTATTTCGCTCCGCCTGTGCAGCGGTCGGCGATGTTCCGTTTGGCGTCGGCGGCTGGACGTTCGGATTGTTCTGCGATGCATTGCTGTGGCTGGCGCCAATCGTGGTGTCCTGCGTTCCCATGCCTGAGGGAGCTGAGGCTCCGGAATTAGTGCTGCTCGTCGAGGTGCCGGTGCCAGCGCCGGAACTCGCCGCCGCCCCCGCGCTGCCACCTCCAGCGGCTCCTCCTGCTCCGCCACCTCCTTGCGCGAAGGCCGGTGAGGACAGAGCAATGCATGCAAGTGCCACGAGTGCAGATTTTCTGATCATGGATGATCTCCCTTTGTTTGAACAGCAAATCCACCACAGACGCAGGAAGTTCCTTCCGGTGCCGCGATTGCCCTCGGCCGCTCCGGTCGCGCTTGAGTGCGCAAACCCAGTCACCGTAACGGCCGCCATCGTCGTGATTTGGGTCAACTGCACTGGCCGCCGCCTACAGAATTTCGCCAAAGAGCGCGGTGCTGCTGAAGTTCTTTTCGAGGTGGTTCACGCACGTCGCCGCGGCGCATCTTGACTATTGTAACCTCATAGGTTGTATTTCTATTGCATGTTGTTGCCGCTTTTTTGATCAACGTATATTTCTAGGGGCGTGCAACGAGTAAACCTGCTGCGGCGTATAATCACGCAATTTTGCTGAGACAGCATTGCGATGCGCCCGTTCCGAGCTTGCCGAACTTCAGAGCCTTAGACTCCGCGTGTTGAGGGCTGAAGAGACTACGGTCCGCACAGGCTATTTCACAGACGAAAATCGATCTGGCGCGGGCGGGCGACACGACAGAAGCCTTAATCGGTCATTCGCTTCACCCGCGAAAACGCAGCACGGGTCGGCATGTCGTGAGCGGCGGCGAACTGTTGCCCGGAGAACTGGCGCCGAGCAGCCACACGCCTCGATCGCGCACCTCGATTGTGAGCTCGCGGAGCCCTATCACGCTTGCGGCTTTAGCCCGGCCGAACACTATCGAAGGCCTTTGGATGCTGCGGTTTTCAGCATGTGATACGAAGCTACTCGCCGCAGGATCCTCATGTTCGTCGAAGAGCAGGTGGAGAACGAGAAGGCCAAAAAACTTGCGGCGGACGCCCGCAAAACATAATCCCGCTGCAACCCAAATACCAACATGTCATGTGCAGAAAAGTGGCGAGGCGACCCGTCGGATTAAAGATGGCGGAAGTACTTAGAATGACAGTTTCAACTCTCCGCTTCACAGCCACTTTACTGGTCGCTGCCGGCGCAAGGCGCCGCGCTGTTCGAGCAATTCACGAACTCTTTTGGCATTGTCAGATTGTGTCTCCTGCCACTCGATGCGTTCTTCTGCCGTCCATAAGTAAGACTCGCGATTGAACCGAGCTTTCTCGGCCTTATCAAACTCTGCGTATAATTCGATGTCGCGCTCAACCTGTTCAAGGTGTTCCTGCAGAGTTGTTGGCATCGACCGTTCGGCTTTGGCTCTAGCGTAACCGGTGCGGCGATCAATGGGCGTTCTTTCGCCATGATTCATTGCCGTGCCCCTTCATGCATTTGGCTTTGATTTGTCGCTTTTGGGCGAGAGCCGGTGCCGGGCCGCCCGCTCGCTCGCTTGAAGTTCCCAGTTATCGATTGCACCACAAATTTGGCCGCAAGATGAGCAACAACATTGCCGCAGAAAGGACTGGCATTCCTCTGCATTTGACCTGTGCGCCCGGTCGAATGAGTAACGCTCCCGGGGTTCGCGGCAGTGCAGCCAAGAGCTGTATTCGCAACGCGACAACAGGAGATCCCGGTGGCTTTCGTCCAGGCAAATGGCGCCGACGCGCCAACTCATATCGTTAGGTTCAATCCGACGACCGCCGCCATTTCATCGGCGGTTCGGATGCACGCACCATCATGGGAGACGATCAGGACTCCCTGGTCCGGCTCTCGCGCGAGTGCGAAAGCGAACAGACCCGATGGCCCAATTTGACTAGTCTCAGGGGTGGTCCCAATCGCGGGCCATCTCTCCTGGGACGTGCAATGGACGCTCGTGCGCGACTGGATGGTTGTCATTTCGCTCTGCGCCAACATGCGGTCCGAATTCCCTGCGAACAGGGAATTTTACAGGGAAAGCGCGCCTGCGGTGAGGCCGCTATCCCATGGAAATGCGAACATTTGCCTTGAAATTCAGCGCATCCGGGGCGCGATCCGCCGAATCCGAACAGGGAATTTATCGGTAGTGAACAGGGAATTTGCGTGCAAACGGCTGGACGAAACAGGCGATGTGCGGGCTACGGATCCGTGCCGCATGCCGCGGCGGGAATAGCGCAAGCATCGCCTGTGGATCACCGCCAGTGCAGGGGCGGCGTCTGCGCACGGCGAGGAATCGCGAACAGTCGCCGAATTTAACTGGCAGCAGGACCCTCCTAGGCTGTGTACTCATTAAGCAGCTGGCCGCCTTATGTCCGCTCACCCCCTACCAGCGGCGGGAAAGCGGACGTCTGCCGAGGTCGCTGAAGGGCCAACAGCAGACTCGCGCATCGCCGCAAGGTTAGCTCATGCCCAGCGAAGCCGCGCCAAGATCGCCCGACCCATGACCCAGTCCTTGTCGCTTTCGGTGAGGAATGGAAGCTCCTCCGTAAATTGCGTCACGCGCTGCCGATAGGTGGCCCGGGCGAACGAATTGGTAATATCGGTGCCCCAATAGCAGCGCTCCGGTCCATACGCGTCGAAAAGGCGCTGAATATGCGGAATGGTATCGCGGAATGGATAGGACTCGGTCGAGATCAGTGGCACCGAGGACAGCTTCACCGAAACGTTCGGGTATTTTGCGAGCTCGGCCGCCTCGGCAATAGCTTCCGCCACTTGGTTGTTTTTCCCGGATTGTGATGAATCAGCACGAGGGCGAAGACCCGCGCCGACGCCCATGTGGTCGAGGATAAGCGTAAGGCCGGGGTGTCGCTCGGCGATACGTGCGAACAGCGACGTCTGGCCCGATGTGAGAAACATCACAGGCAAACGAGCCTTCTGCGCGGCCGGCCAGAACCAGTCCGCGGTCCCGTCAGTCAGCCACGCGGCTTCGTCGGGCCCGAAGTTCAATCTCACGCCCAGAACGCCGGGCTGGTCGCGCCACGTCGCAAGCCGCGCTGCGCCCTCGGGCTTGTTGAGGGTCACACGCGCCATGATCGCGAAGCGGTTCGGATACCGTTTGACGGCCTCTTGGGCATAGTCGACGCGCTCGCCTTCGAGTGATGCCGGCGGAACGATGACGACGCGATCGACGCCGGCCTCGTCCATCAGCGGTATGACCCGCTCGATGATGAAGGGCTCGGGAAGCTGCGGCTTGGCACCGGGTAGCCAAGGTCGCTCCGGAGTGCTCGCCGGCCAGAGGTGAACCTGCGAATCGACGATCACCCGTTTTGGCTGCGCAAATGTCGTGGCCGGATGAACTGACAGCGCGACACCGGTCACGACGGTGCCGGTGAGGAGACGACGGCGTGAAAGCATTCAACCTCCTTGACTGCTTAATGTTGTCACGCGCGGTGGCGGCCGAAGCCCGCGCTATCCAAGCGCTGCGAATTTGCTCGCATTTATGAATGTAAATCAAAGTTGCGACCATAAAGGTTCAAAGGGTGATTGGCATCGCAGCTTTCCTGCGGCGCATATTGGCTCCGTTGGTCCGATAACGGAAGTCGTCGTTTCTTAGTTCATGCCTGATCGACGCGGGGCGGAGCAGAACACAGGTGCCACCCCAGCGCTATTAGCGCTCGCGTTCCCAAGTCAGGCTTCCTACCACTCTCTTTCCGGGAAAAACGGAGCTGACTTGTTCCGCCGTTCGAATGGTCAGCTTATCTCCTTCCAGCTTGAAGAATCGTATTTGGTCCTGTCCGGTCAAAAGCTCATTTCCCGATATATCAACTTTGGTCGTAAACTTGTCTCCTTCGATCATAAATTTTCCGGAGTAGGCGAGGAGTGACTTCAGAAGGACTGCCGACTCCTCATTGCTCGTTGCCGGTTTGCGATTTGCCGCCACGATGACGAATGTCACGTATCCGTCTGCCGCGAAGACCGCCCTGCCTTTGGGATTGGGACCGAAAGGCTCAGTCGCCTCTCCACCGATAATCTGAATTGTCCATGAGCTTAGCTTCCAACTACCTGCGAGTTGCCCCGCTGTATCCTCCGCAAGGGCAAATCCAGCTTGAAAACAGACGCATACAATAGCAGCAGCGAGCACACGGAGAAGTACCATATCTTCCTCCCTCTCAGCAGATGACCGGGTGCGTTCAAACAAATGCCAAGGCTAGCTGTGAGAGAGGAAATCCGCCAGAGCGAGGGGGCCGGGAAGGTCTGCTGTGGGTCAAAAGCAGCTGGCGAGCCACGCGCAGCTCGGCGTCCGGTTTATCCAGCGACAGCGGACGTCAGGGAGGCTGAACCGCTCTTCTTAGGGCCAATAACCGATTGTCGGTCCGCGTGGGCATTCCTTCCGATCCGGCGTAGAATGGCATTCAGATTGGATCGCGGGTCATGGCACAGGAGCGGCTAGGACGGATCGAACGGAGGTTGGCGGCTATATTGGCCGCCGAGGTGGCTGGCTATTCGAGGCTCATGCACCATGACGAAGAGACCACGCATACCAAACTGACAGTTCTCTTGGCGGAGGCTGTTGATCCAACAATCGCCGAACACAGCGGCCGGATCGTCAAGAATACCGGCGACGGGTTTCTCGCAGAGTTTCCGAGTGCCGTCGAAGCTCTTCGGGCTGCGATGGTATTCCAAGCGCGCGTTCGCGAACTTACCGCCGGCGCCCCGGAAGACAGGCGCATCGCTTTTCGAGTGGGCATTAATATTGGTGACGTCATCGTCGAGCCCCACGACATCTTTGGCGATGGGGTGAATATCGCCGCACGGCTTGAGAGCGTCGCAGCACCCGGCGGCATCTGCATCTCTTCGGCTGTCTACGATCAGGTCCAGGGCAAGTTTGGCGACAGGTTCGCCGATATTGGTGAACAGAACCTCAAAAACATCGGCCGTCCGGTTCGAGCTTATGCTGTGGTTCTGGATGGGTTCGGCACGGCGGCGCTATCTCCGGGGGCGGGATCAAGCGCACTTTCACCGCCCCGCCTTTCCATCATTGTGTTGCCCTTCGCTAACCTCAGTGACGATCCTGGGCAGGACTACTTTGTCGATGGCGTGACCGAGAGTTTGACCACAGATTTGTCGCGCATCTCCGGCTCGTTCGTTATCGGCCGACACACCGCATTCGCGTACAAGGGCAAAGCGATCGATCTCAAGCAGATTGGCCGCGAACTGAATGTTCGGTACGTGCTAAAGGGTTCTATGCAGGGAGCCGGCGATCGACTTCGCGTAAACGTTCAGCTCGTGGATGCGGAAACCAGCGCGCATCTATGGGCCGACCGCTTTGACAAACCCGTCGCCGATCTTTTTGATATGCAAGACGAGATCGTATCGCGCCTCGCCAACACACTGGACGCCCAACTCACTGAACAAGAGGCCAGGCGATCAGAGCGATCTCCGCATCCCAATTCGATGGACTTGTATTTCCGAGGCAAAGCTTTGTTGCACAAGGGGTGGACGTTGGAAGGTGTGCCACAAGCGCGCACGATTTTTGAACGGGCGGTGACCCTCGACCCCAAGAATGTCGACGCGATGGTGTGGATGGCTGGCGCCGATCTGATGCTTGGAGCGAGCTACTTGGATGACGCCACGAGCGAGCATTACGCAGTGGCCGAGGCGACATCAATAAGGGCGCTGTGCCTCGCGCCCAACCATGCTTACGCACACTTGGCTTTGGGCTGCGCATTAATGTGCACGAACCGCGCGGCTCAGGGCATCGCTGAGTTCGAGAGGGCGTTGACGTTGGATCACAATTTGGCTGAGGCTCACGCGCAAATCGGCGGCGCTAAGTTGTACATGGGGCGCGGAGCGCAGACGGTGACTCATATCAACGAAGCACTTCGCCTGTCTCCTCGTGATATCTTCGGCCATCGATGGCTCATGATAGCCGGCTTTGCCAAGCTGCAGCTTAACGAGGATGCTGAAGCAGTCTGCTGGTTCCGCCGCAGCATCGAGGCCAATCGAAATGACGTGAACGCACATTTCGGGTTGGCTGCCGCGCTCGCGTTGCTTGGCTCGCTGGACGAGGCGAAAGCTGCTGCAAAGGCGATATTTGCGCTGGTTCCAAGCTTCACCATCCGCCGCTTCCGAGATGGAGCTTGCAGCGATAACCCAATTTACCTCGCCAAACGCGAGCGTGTGTATCAGGGCCTGCGGCTGGCGGAGGTGCCGGACGGATGATGTCCGGTTTCCCGCTGAGCGACCGACTTCCGGTCCTCGCCTGCGTCGGGACATGTCGCTGCACTTCGCAACTGGCGCTGTGGGTCAACAGCGGAAGTCGCGACGTTACCAAGCATATCGGGCGTAGCTGCGCGTCACGTTGGAGAACTCCCCTTCGAAGGTTGCGGCCGTAGACCAGCCGGTGATCCACTTCATTTCGGCGGACCCGGTCAGCAGCCGCCTGCCGTCCGCCGTTGACCACAAATCTCGTCCGGCAGCGTCTGAAACTGGCGTCCATGGCGCTGTGCTCGCGGTTGGTCAGCAGCACGCGCCCGATTGGAGCCTAGGTGCGAAACGTCAGTTCTCCTGACTGTGGCACGGCAGCGCGCCTATCCACTTGAGGCAATGGTCCATCGCACCGGCTGGCTGTAACCAACTCCACGGATCCATTGGTGCTCCACGCTCGGCCGAGCCGCACGTGAAATCTCATTCCTTCCGGAACGGACGTAAACTGACCACGTTTTTTTTGCTTAGGATGCCGCTCTGATTAGGGAGCCGCAAAGCACCCCGAAAATGCCCGTGAGAGATGGAGAAGGACAATGGCCCACGAACGCCACGAGAACAGGGCTACCCATAATCCAGAGGATAAAGCTTCTCGCGCTGCCGAGAGAGCAACTGAGCAGACCCGGCGCATCGGATTGGCCGCGGCTGAGACAAACGAGCAAGTAGTGAAGACAGGCGCCAATCTTGTACAGCAGAATGCAGAGATGTTCCAGAACACGTGGCGCTTTGGCCTGGATATGATGACGGCGATGATGGGGCGTTCAGCAGATCACATGGGCAGAGCCCTTGGTGTGTCTGGAGATGAAGCTCAGGATGCGACCAAGAGATCTGCCCGGAACGCTGAGAGCATCCTCTATTCGGCCACAGCAATGAGCAAAGGTCTGAACGATGCTTCTCGAGAGTGCCTTGAGCTTGCGCGATATCAGATCGAGAGGAGCATGAAAGGAATGAGCGAACTTTGGCAGTGCCGAACGCCTCACGACTTTGCAGCGATGCAGACTGATTTGCTGCGGGAAAGTTTGGAGCGTACGCTACAGAGCAGTCGCCGGATCGCTGACGTTTCGGTGAAGGCGGTGGATGACGCCGCAACACACATGACCGAGACCATGAAGCGAGCAGCCTGATTTTAATTCGAGCGAAAATCAGCGGCCGAAAATCCCGGCCGCTGATCTGCTCGTTGACCTTAAGTCGGGAGGCGTTCGAGGGCACTGGTCATATTTAGATGTCCCGTCAAGAAATTCAGGCAAGGTCGGTCAGCCTTCGCGGTGATCCGCGAGACCATCCGGGAGATGGACAAGGTCGCGAATCGGCTTGAGGCGACGAGCTGCGCCGATGTTAGAGGACCGCTGATCGAGCCCCGTCGCTCAGAATTCCCGGGACAAGGTTCATGCTCAGGAATTCCACAACACAAGGTCGCGAGGGCGAAGCACGTAGGGCCGGACGACTGGTCTAACACCCGATCTGTAGCGCCCATTGGCGTCAATCCAATTCGGCTCTGAGTTCCGCTCCGGGTCATGAATGTCGATTTGAACCAGCGCCGATAACGTCCGGATTGCCCCGAGAGCCGAGGTCGAGCCAAGCGTCTAGCGCGGACGAAAAGGGCCAATACCAGAAATCATTCCGAACGGTGTTGCTGATCCAATCCGGGTTACCGCGCGGGCGCGTTTGGGCGCTACGTCTCCAATCGTCTGAAAGCCGACGCAGGTTCGGAAGGTTATCGGCTTGAGAATGGCCAACCTCATTAACGAGGAAGTCATCATGATCGATGTCCACGGCGTAAATCCCCCGCTCCGCCCAAAGTTGCGTGTCCTCTCCTTTCGTTCAAGCCGAGATGGGGCTGACTTCGTGATCAATCCGGAAGCCATCGCATTGCGACGTTAACGCCGCGCGAGCGGTAGGTTCTTTGACCTTGTCATTTGCGTTTAAAATCGACAAGGAGATCGCCGGCTTTAGGCGCAACAGAGCGCACGATGACGTGCACACCGCCACTACCACAGCACTGACCTCTTCGCGAAACACCTTGCGGCGCACCTACGGAACAGCATTACATCGGAGACATTCGCGGAACGAAACGGCTCATCAGTGTTTCTCTGACCTTCGGGAGGTGCCCATGACTTCTCAAGCCATAGAAGGCGCATGTGCGTTCGCTTGGCGGAACTACTTGCTGCTCCATAGTGGTATTAGTGAGAACGATAACAGGCGTTCCGCCCTCTTTCGCTACGTCACCAATCTTCGCGATGCTGGCGAATATGATTTCGATCTCTTGCAAATAGCAGCGGTCGCTTACCTGAAAAAGCTGGATGAACTGCATGACGACCGACATGCGAGACTCGCCGCAGATCAGGCTTTAGCCGAGGGGTTAGCATCACGCAGTGCACAACCTGGCAGGTCGCTTTGGGCTTAATCACCCGAGCAGAAGGAGCAAGCAGCCATGGCAGACAACATCTCTAACTCAGGCCGTTTCGCGCGCGACGCCCAAAAGCGCACAACCGCAGCGACAGAAATCGGTATGATTGCCTTGAAGCCAATTATGCATTTTCAGGTCTCAATTCTGAGGATGTGGGCCGACAGCATCGAAAGGTTTGCGGGCAATTACGAAAAGGGATTCGAAGAAACCGTGACGGCAGTCGAGGAACAGTCCGACAAGGATCGCGTCGCGTAAATCAACGCAATCGTTCGGCAGAGTCGGAGTTGGGCCATTCGCGTCGATTTTGCCCGCGTCTTCTCGATGTCCGCTCTGGCCCCGACTGCCGACGTGCCGGACACGATGGCGATCTTCGCCTTCGGGCCATGAGCCGACATCGCTCCAAGCAGCGATACTTGTCAGGCTCCTTAGCGGCCGTAGGGGAAGCAGCGGTGGCGATCGAGTGTGAGACCGAAATGCGCTCCTAGCGCAGCGATGGCCGCATCCTGCTCAGGATAAGGATCGGCATTGCATGCGGCAACGATGATGATCCGGAACCCGCCGCGATCCTTGCCACCCGGTGGCAGCATCGCTGTAGCCAGTGGATTACCCTCCCTGTCACGCAACGTGAGGAAAAGCGGCATCTCTCGCTGTACATGGGCCTCGAGGCCGATGTCTCGCTCGATCGCGTTGGGCTGCTCCGGACGCCAGGATTGGACTGCCTTCTCTCGCTCGCGGCAGAAATATTTCTCGACTGTGTGGCGCATCAGGCGCGACTCTTGCACCGCTTCACCTTCCGTCTCGATACGGAACCAGGTCTTACCCTTCGGCGCGTCGCAAACATACTGCATTTCGCCCATCCTGATCGCCGCAATTCTAGGGCGGCGGGCCCGCAAAGCCAGAATGTCATTCTCGTCGCGTTTCGATCTTTTGCGTTTTTACACAGCCAGGGTCAATCGCGTCACTTTGGCCGCGTGCCGTTCTCTACCGGTCTACCCCTGTGTTCGGATATCGTCAGACCGCCTCGGCATGTCTCAATGGGCAAACAGGCGACATGGTACCACCACAGCAAAAAAATCCCGGCACTTGGCCGGGATCGATACTTCACGCCTTTTTTGTAAACCAAATCGTTGGAGCTTTCGCCACTCCCGCATTCTGCATGGCATTCTTCAATTCAGCACTCTCCGCGAAGGCTTGCGCAGCTTCAATCGTGGCAAACTCGTGAGTTACTGTGATGTCATTGGGATTCTCGACTGCTCGGTAGACAGCCTCGGCTGTTACGCCCTTCGCCTTCTGAACCGGAGCAAAATCGTCGTAAACTTTCCGCCAAGTCTTGTAGTCGGAAACCGTGTGTCTAACAAACATAGTCGTCATCAGATGTTCCTCCCAGACTGGTCGTAGCAATCTTTCCACGAACGCTTGAAACAGCACTTCCAGTAGCACCAGTATAGTACCGGCCACCGCTTGGAGCTATTTCATTTCCGGGTTGCACTGATGCCATCGGACGCTTGCCCTTTGTCCGATAAAACTGAGGCGTGCTGCCACTTCGCTGATGGG